>PGXW01000011.1 GCA_002839355.1 Spirochaetae bacterium HGW-Spirochaetae-2 | reverse complement strand
ATTGGGACAATATGACACACATTATGGAAAAACCATTGAAATTTAGGCGAATTTTACAGGTTTTTACGGACCATCGAGAAAGCATTACTCGGATTTCTCAAATTCTTGAATCATCGTGGAATTTAGTAAAAGCATATATAATATATAAATAAAAATATCTGCCACACTTGGTGGAAAAGTTGGCACGCTTGTTGCATATAGGTAGATGTCCAGGAAATGAGGACATGAAACAGCAAACTATATTACGGAGGTGTAAGTATGAAATACGTAGTGTCTAGAAATTCAAACCCGGTGAGCGTGGCTCGAGACTTCGACAGCCTGTTCAACAGCCTATGGAACAACTGGGGCGTACCATCGACCAAGGTTCCGTCGGTAGACATTTGGGAAGACGAGAAGGCCTATGTGCTCGAAGCGGAACTTCCCGGCTACAGCGAGAAGGATGTGGAAGTGCATGTCGACAAGCACGTGCTCAAGATCTCCTCGATGTGCGAAGCGGAAAAAGAGACCAAGACTGAGAAGGAAGGCCCGAACTACCTGGTTCGCGAGCGTTCCTGCAGAGGGTTCGAGAGAAGCTTCACCCTGCCGGAAGGAATCAATGAGGACAGCATTGAGGGCGTATTCAAGAACGGTGTACTGAAGCTGACCATGCCGAAAGTCCCGGCGACACAACCAAAGAAGATCGACGTAAAGATCAAGTAAAAATAAAACCGGGTACATCCAACCCTTGCAAGGCCGCCAGAAATGGCGGTCTTCAGTATTTATGGGACAAACAAGACTGGCCTGCACGCCGAACCTTTGCTATATTGGAATCAGAACAAATTATCGCAAACGCACACGAACAGGAGGAATCATGGCATATTCAGAACCGTATGATGCATTGGACGAAAAGACGCGCGACATTTCACGCGCCATCACCAGTCTCCGCGAGGAGCTCGAAGCCATCGACTGGTACAATCAGCGGGTCGCCACCACCAAGGATACCTCACTGAAGGAAATCATGGCCCATAACCGGGACGAGGAAATCGAGCACGCAGTCATGACACTGGAGTGGCTGCGCCGGAACATGGCCAAATGGGACGACGAGTTGAAAGGGTACCTGTTCACTACCGGTTCCCTGCTTGCAGTCGAGGAAGGTGCGGCCGAAGGCAGTTCCGCAAGCACCTCCCTTTCGATCGGCGACATGAAAGCGTAACCAAAGGAGTACAGATCATGGATATTTTGAAAAAGGAATTGGCACCGTTGTCGACCCGCGTATGGGAAGAGATAGAAAGCCGTGCAGCAGAGATCCTGCGATCACGACTGAGCGCGCGCAAGGTGGTGCGGGTAGATGGCCCGAAAGGGTGGAATTTCACCGCAGTACCCGAAGGACGGCTCGACCTGGTGGACGACACCGGGGACGTGAAGGCTGGTGTATTTCGTGTGGCACCCTTGTCGGAAGCCCGTGTCCGCTTCACCCTCAACCGCTGGGAAATGGACAACCTCAATCGCGGGGCCAAGGATATCGATCTCCATTCCCTGGATGCGGCGGTGGAGAAGATTGCGGATTTTGAAGAGAAGGCGATCTACCATGGATTCAAGGCGGGCGGTATCGTAGGTCTATCGGAATCCGCGGTCCACAAGCCGGTCGTGTTCGGAAAGGACGGCTCCTCGATCATGGAATCGGTATCCGTCGCGCTGATCACCCTTCGTGCAAGCCATGCCCAAGGTCCGTGCACCCTGGTAGTGGGAACCAAAGCCTGGATGGCCCTGAACAAGGAGATCCAGGGAATTCCCCTGGTCGAGCGCATCGAGCGTCTGATCGGCGGCAGCGTGGTCCATAGCCTCGCCATCGATGGCGCCTTCCTGCTTCCCTATGACAACGAGAACCTCGAGTTGACTATCGGGCAAGACTTCGCGATCGGCTACGAATCGCACGATACGAAGGATGTGACCCTGTTCTTGACCGAATCGTTCACATTCCGGGTCCTCGATCCCAACCTGGTCGTGCCCTTCACTGTATAGAACCGACTGCCTGAACTTACTATAGCGTCCCCGGGGATCCGATCCTCGCGGGACGTTTTTTCACGGCAAGAAAGTGGAATCTGACAAAGAAACCAGGTAGGCCGTTGCGGCCCAAGCGGGTGTCGATACCGCTCTATTTGTAAAGTCCCCTGCCAAAGGGTTGTGCCGTACACATACTTGGTGATAGATTGTCTGGCATGCAGAACATACCCCAGAACAAGATGGCCGTCAAGCCGGTCGGCTCCCTGTTGATTACCATGGGTCTTCCCATCATGCTTTCCATGATGGTGCAGGCCCTCTATAATATTGTCGACTCGATATTTATCGCCCGGGTAGGTGAAGCCGCACTCACCGCCGTCTCCCTAGCATTCCCCATACAGATGCTCATGATCTCCATTGGCGTGGGAACAGCGATCGGCGTCAACTCGCTGCTTTCGCGCAGACTCGGGGCGAGGAACCACGGGGAGGCCTCGGAAGTCGCCATGCACGGGCTGTTTCTCGCAATCGCGATCTGGATAGTCTTCAGCATATTCGGCGCTTTGCTCACCCCGGTGTTCTTCCAGTGGTTCACCGCCGATTCGGCGATCATCTCCATGGGGCAGTCGTACCTGATCATATGCACTACCTTGTCCCTCGGCATATTCGGCCAGCTGATTTGCGAGCGGATCATGCAAGGCACCGGCAATATGATACACCCCATGATCACACAGGGTTTGGGCGCGATCATCAACATCATCCTCGACCCGATTTTGATCTTCGGCCTGTTCGGAGCACCCCGCATGGGCGTCACGGGAGCTGCGATCGCCACCGTCATCGGCCAATGGTTCGCCATGGGCCTGGCCTTCTTCTTCATGCTGCGCAAGACCCACGAGCTGCAATTCAAGTTCAAGGGCTTCAGGCCGAAGGGGCGAATCATCGGGGAAATCTACCAGGTGGGATTTCCCTCCATCGTCATGCAATCGATTGGCTCGGTCATGACCATCGGCATGAACACGATCCTCATCTCGTTCAGCGCGACCGCGGTTGCGGTCTTCGGTGTCTATTTCAAGTTGCAGAGTTTCATATTCATGCCCGTGTTCGGATTGGTCACAGCCATGATCTCGATCGTGGCCTTCAACTATGGGGCACGCAATCCACAGCGGATCACGGGAACTATCAGGGTCGCCGCAACCATAGCGTTGTCGATCATGTCGGTGGGGCTGCTCATCTTCCAGCTGCTTCCACAATTGCTCCTGGAAATGTTCGACGCATCGCCCGAAATGATGGAAATCGGCATGAAGGCCTTGCGCATCATCAGCCTGCACTTTCCGTTGGCCGGCATAGCGATCACCTTCAGCACCTCGTTCCAGGCAATGGGGAAGGGTATGTACAGCCTGTTGCTCTCGATCACCCGCCAGCTGATATTCCTGTTGCCGGTAGCTTACCTGCTTTCGGTGTTCTGGGGGTTGGATGCCGTATGGTATGCCTTCCTGGTATCCGAGGTGGCCTCGATTGTCATGAGTTCGCTCATGTACCGCCATATCTATAAGCAGAAGATACAAAAACTGGAGCCCCTTGCGGTAGCTCCAGCCAATGGTACGGAAAGTCTGGTTAGTCGACGATAATCACAGCCAAGAATACGAGCGTCTCGCTCTTCTCGTTGCGGATCGCGTGGCTCGCGCCGTTTCCGGTGATTACCAGATCGCCCTTGGTGACCACCTTCTCCCCGTCGACTTCGGTCACGATACCTTCGCCGCTGATGATCCAGTAGTATTCGGTCTCGGCCACATGGTCATGTTCCCCGATCGAGGTACCCTGTTCCATGGAAATCGTGCTGAAGAGCCTGCAGTGCTTCATCTCTTCGGGCATGAGGAAATCGAGGGTCTGGCACACGCCGTCGCCACCCCGCATCTGTCGTTCCCTGTGCAGCATTTCGGTTGCATGTTTGATCATTGTTCCACTCCTGCGTATCAATTGCGGCTACAGGTGTTTTCTGCCACCCTGGTCACCGGATACACAGGTTATACAACGCCTGGCCCTTCCAATTCAATGGCACCGTTGCCAGGCGCTTCTACAGGTGATGGGTTTTTCAGCAATTGCCCAAAACGGCCTCTTCTGGTACGGTAGAGGCAAACACATGCCAGCGTGGAGAAACCGGTCGACCCTGTGGGTACCGTCCATGCGTGCCCAAATCGGGTCGGGAGGTCTGCATGTTCACAATTCTGGATAAACGAAAGCTCTCAGCCGAGGTGTTTCGCATGGAGATCCTTGCTCCGAACATCGCAAGGGAACGCAAAGCGGGACAATTTGTTATTTTGCAACAAGGTGGGGATTACGCTGAGCGCATTCCCCTCACCATAGCCGACGCCGACCCCGAGAAGGGATCGGTCACCATTGTCTTCCAAGCGGTTGGGGAAGCGACGCACAGTCTGGGCATGTTGGAGCCGGGGGATGCGATCGAGAACGTCCTCGGACCGTTGGGACAACCCACCCATATCGAGAACTATGGGAAGGTGGTGTGTGTCGGGGGAGGCGTGGGTGTCGCGCCGATGCATCCCATAGCCCAAGCCCTGAAACAAGCCGGCAACGATGTGCGGATCATCATAGGGGCTCGCAACAAGGACCTGGTGATCCTCGAGGAAGAGATGCTGGCCATTGCCAGTGAACTCACCATCTGCACCGACGACGGCAGCTACGGTCGCAAGGCGTTGGTCACCGAACCGTTGAAGGAGCTGTGCGAGACGTGGAAACCGGATTTGGTCGTTGCGATCGGACCACCGATCATGATGAAGTTCTGTACCGCCACGACTCGTCCGTTCGGGGTTCCCACCGTCGTTTCCCTCAATACCATCATGATAGACGGCACCGGCATGTGCGGCGGCTGTCGGGTGAGCATAAACGGCAAGACCAAGTTCGTGTGTGTCGACGGACCCGAGTTCGATGCGTTCGCGGTCGATTGGGACAATCTGCTCATGCGGTTGGGTACCTACAAGCCCCAGGAGCAGGAAGCCCACCATAGATGCCATATCGGATTGCAAATCAAAGAGGGGGAAGCGTGATGTCACACCCGAATCGTGAACAGTTGGATGCGTTGGCCCAAGAGCAGCTCGCCGCCTATGGTGGACGCAAGTTGTCGGTGAAGGAACGGTTGGCTATTCCTGCCCAGGACATGCCGACGCAGGATCCTGCCGAACGCGTATTGAATATGAGTGAAGTCGCCACAGGATACACCGATGCACAGGTCGTGGTCGAATCGCTACGCTGCCTGCAGTGCGCGAATGCCCCCTGCGTGAAAGGGTGTCCCGTGCGTATCGATATCCCGCGCTTCATCGCAAGGGCGGCCGAAGGCGATTATGCCGGTTCCGTCGCGGTGATCAAGGAAAGTTCCATGCTTCCGGCGATCTGTGGGCGCGTCTGTCCGCAGGAGGCCCAGTGCCAGTTGACCTGTACGGTCGGAAAGTCCTTGAAAAGTATCGACAAGGCGGTGAATATCGGCCGGATCGAACGGTTCGTCGCCGATTGGGAATCCGAGCACCATGCCCGGAAGAACCCCGAGATCGCCGCACCCACCGGCAAGAAGGTCGGTGTTGTCGGAAGCGGACCCGCCTCCATGACCGCTGCGGCCGATCTGCGCCGAGCCGGACATGAAGTGGTCATGTTCGAAGCCTTGCACAAGGCCGGAGGAGTCCTGGTCTACGGGATTCCGGAATTCAGGCTTCCCAAGAGCATCGTGCAGGAAGAGTTGGACGCCTTGTATGCGATGGGTGTGAAGATAGAGCGGAACTTCCTGGTGGGAAGGACCGCCAAGGTCACCGACCTCATGGAGCGCGAAGGCTTCGATGCGTTGTTCCTCGGCACCGGGGCTGGTCTGCCCAAGTTCCTCAATGTCGAAGGCGAGAACCTGATCGGCGTGTTCAGTGCGAACGAATACCTGACACGCAGCAACCTCATGCGCGCCTATGACCGCAACAAGGCGGGTACCCCGTTGTACGGTTCCCACAAGGTCGCGGTGTTCGGTGGCGGAAACGTCGCCATGGACGCAGCCCGTACCGCCCGCCGGTTGGGAGCCGAAGAGGTGACGATCGTCTACCGCCGTACCGATGAAGAAATGCCGGCACGTCGCGAAGAAGTGGCCCACGCCAAGGAAGAAGGAGTGAGATTCCTCTATCTGCACGCTCCGTTGAAGATCGTCGGAGACGAGAAGGGTCGGGTGAGCCATGTCGAACTGATCACCTGCGAGCTCGGCGAACCCGACGCCTCGGGACGTCGTTCTCCGGTAGAGATACCCGGTAGCGAAGCCATGCACGAGTTCGATACCGTCATCGTCGCGATCGGAAACGACTCCAATCCGCTCATCGAGAAGACCACCAAAGGTCTTGACGTGAACCGTAGAGGGAATATCATAGTTGATGAGGAAACCTGCGCCACATCCATGAAGGGTGTCTATGCGGGTGGCGATATCGTCCTGGGAGCTGCAACCGTGATCCTGGCCATGGGCCAGGGGCGCAAGGCTGCCAAGGCGATGAACGCATTCTTGGCCGATGGAGGGGCGACGGCTTGAGTAATCCTTCCGACTATGGATCGGTAATCTGCCACATCGATGCGCTCGACAAGTTCGATGCCATCAACGAAGTCATCGACAAATGCTCCATATTCAACAGCCTTCCGAATGTCAACCGCTTCAGACGGGCGGTACTCAACCGGGAGGCGATCGAAACGACCGGAATCGGCCACGGCATAGCCATAGCGCATGGGAAGATTCGCAATCTCACCCATGTGCAGGTCGGTCTCGGCCTTTCCGAATGTGGCGTCGATTACGATGCGAAGGATGGATTGCCCGTCCACTTCCTCTTTGTGATCGCGAGTTCGCCCACCCGGCAGTTCGAATATATCCGCACGCTCAGCACCTTGTTGCGCACCGTACGCAGTCCGGAGGTACGCGACGAGCTGTTGCGCCTGGATGAGAATTACGAATGCCCGGACCCCATGTCATCGCAAGGTGATACCCTCATGCACATGCTTGCCGACCAGCACTTCTCCTGGATCTGGCACCAGAACGGTCAGTAGACCGCTGACTCGGTTACCACCAGGTCCACCAATGCATCGTGTTCCTCCATGGGAATCTCCACTTGTATCTGGTAATCGAAGCAGATGCCGATACAGGTGATGTCCGGCATGCGGTTGGCGCCGATAAACCGGTCGTAATAGCCCTTGCCGCGCCCGAGCCTCCGCCGGTGGGGTGTGAATGCCAAAGCCGGAACCACTACCACCACAGCCCCTGCCTGTTCCAATTCCCCCAGCATATCGAGCGATGGTACCGGCTCCGGTATACCCAATCGCCCTTTGAGCAATTGCTGGCGCCAATTGGGACCGACAGCGTGGAATACCATTCGGCCATCGTCGGTACAGCGGGGAAGCGCGACAACCTTGCCATCGGCGAGCGCGGCGTCGTACAGCGGACCCAGGTCGGGTTCCGAAGCGAGCGGAACAAACCCAAGCACCAGATCTGAGCGGACATAGGCGGGAACCGTCGACAACTTCCGTACGATTTCCAACGAATTGCGCTCGCGTTCCTCCAGGGCAATGGTAGAGGACAGCAACTTCATATCCAAACGCAATTGTTGTTTTCTTTGGGCGGTGGTCATGCCATGGATTATAGCACACGGTTTTTGCCCTTGGCATGGGGTGAAAAAAAATATGACAGCCGTTTCCACTCTCTGCTATAGTATCGGATATGGAGAGCACCCACGAGCCGCAACAGGGCGGGTACAAGAAGATCGACATTGCCCAGCTGTTGCATACACATAAACCCGGAATTGCCCGTTTCGTACCCAAGTGGCTGGTCCGGGCATTGTCTCGACTTCTGCATGTGGATGAGCTCAACGGGTTCCTCGAAGCCCACTATATGGACGAGCCCTTCCAGTTCATCCATGAGGCTGGCAAGTTCCTGGAGCTTTCCCTCCAGGTGACCGGTGAGGATCGATTGGCGCAGTATGTGGACAAGCGGTCCATACTGGTTGCGAACCACCCGTTGGGAGGCCCCGAGTCGCTGTTGCTTATGGAACTTGCCGGAAAGTATTCGCCGCAGGCCAAGATGATTTCCCGTACGGTGGTGGCCGATGCCCTGGTGCCGATAGCTCCCTTGTTGATACCAATCCCAACCCCGGAGAACCACGCGTTGGCACACACCTTCAAGCAAGCCTTCAAGGGGGACGATCCCATTGTACTGTTCCCGGCCGGGTACTGCTCCCGCCCGCTCTCCAATGGCATATTGTTCGATTATGTTTGGTTCTCGACCTTCGTGAAAATGGCGAAACGGTATGGACGACCGATCGTCCCGGTCCATATCGACGGTTCCAATTCCACGAAATTCTACCGCTTGAGCAGCCTGCGACGGCATTTGGGGATCAAGGCGAGTCTCGAATCCCTCTATCTGATCGACGAGATGTTCAAGCAGCGGGGCAAGGTGGTCACCATGACCGTTGGATATCCGATAGACCCGGCTGTGTTGGATGATTCTGAAAGCGACGAGGCCTGGGCTGACAAGATCCGCAGCCATGTCTATCTCCTCGGCAAGGACCCGCAGGCCCACTTCGATCCGCGCAAGGCTCCGGTTTTACCGCTCAAGTAATCAGCAATACCACCACCGCGATACCGGCCGAAGCTGCCACCAGGATACCGTCCCTGTACCCGAGCGGCATGGTGTCCCGCTTGGCATCCGCATTGAAATTGCGTGATCTGAGTGCGGCTTCGAGATCCTCGGCGCGTTCCAACAGCAAGGTGAACACCGAGGTGCCGAACGACACGATCCTCCGGACCGGGTGATGCCATGACGATTCACAGCGGGCCTGGCGTGCTTGCGAGACTTGGAAGGCTACATCGAACAAGAGCGGAATGGTGGACAGCGTGAGCTCCAACGTCGCCCCTATACGATATCCATGGATACCTGGAAGCGGTGCGAGGAGACTCCCGATAGCCCGGGAGATATCGTCGGGAGCGGTAGTGTCGGCAAAGAGCAGCCCCATGAGGACGATTGCGGCGAACCGAAGGACCGCGGTTGCCGGGTCTTGCCACGACTCGGCTCCAACTGCCCGCGCCACCCCGATAATGGTTGCCATGACCATAAAGAAACGCAGTTCCCGCCGATAGCTGCCGAGCGGAATGCTGATACTGAGGGCCACGAGGCAGAACACGGCGAGGATGACGACTATGCGGCCAAGATCAGAGCGGGCCATGAGGGTGGAAAAGACCAGCAACGCCACGGTTTTTGCCAACGGGTGGGTCCGGTTGAGGAAGGTTTTGCGGTCACGGAAGTGGAACAGGTTCATTTCAACCATGTGAGGTCTCCGACCGGTATCGGCTTGCCGTGGAACCGGGGCCGACGGACACCGAACTCCTCGACAATCTCGAGCACTTCCTGGGGAGGAGCCTGTGTGACGACCCGTCCCGCATCGAGCAGGAGCATGGAATCGGCATAGGCCAACAGTTTTTCGATCTCATGGGTGGCCACCAGGATGGTAGTGCCCTGCTTCTTCAATTCGACCAACGATTCCAACACCTGTACGATCCCGGGATAATCGAGATTCGCGAACGGTTCGTCTAGCATGATCACCTGCGGCTGCATCACAAGGACTCCCGCAATAGCCAATCGACGGCGCTCACCACCCGAGAGGGTCCGCGGCCGTTGGTGCAGCAATGGGGCCAGTCCCAGCAGTCGAATTACCTGCTGCATGCGCACCGTGCGTTCCTTCGGCGGAATATTGAGGTTCTCCAATCCGAACAGGATGTCCCGCTCGACCGTCTGGCCCACCAGCTGGGTGTCGGCATCCTGGAATACCAGTCCGATCGAACGGTTGCGCTTCTTGGGGCGTCCTGTCAGATCCTGGCCATCTATGGTGATGCTTCCCGCATCCGGTTGCAGCAGTCCCTTGAGACACCGCATGAGGATGCTTTTACCGGCACCGTTCTTACCCGAGAGGACGATGAAATCACCTTGGTTGATGGAAAACGATATGTCGCGGAGCAGGTGGTGTTCCTTTCCAATGGAAAAGGAGAGGTGCTCCACCTCAAGAACCGGTTTCTTCTGCATCTGACTCCTCTTGCACGGGTGTTCGGAGGAATTGCCGCACTTGTGGTGCGAACAGGTTGCCGAGTATGACCACCGCGACCATCTTGACCAGGTCACCGGGAATGAAGGGGATCAGTCCGACCACCATGGCGCGCGACCATTCGATTCCAAGGATCAGTTTGAGGTACGGAAGGCCGACAAGATACTGAATCACTGTGGCCCCGACGGTACCGAGGATAATCCACACCAGTTGTTTGGCGGTTGTCTTTTCCTGGTCTTTCCCACTGGAGAATCCGATATCTGCACAGAAGCCGGCGAACGGAGCTACCAGTAGCCAGCTGATGAGGAATCCTCCGGTCGGTCCGGCAAAATGGGCGAACCCACCGATACCACCTGAGAATACGGGCAATCCAATGGCACCCAGGACGAGGTACACGGCCACGGCGGCGAGTCCGATCGCTCGTCCTCCCAGAATACCTGCGAGCAGGACAAAAGCAGTTTGCAGGGTGACAGGTACCGGGCCCACAGGGATTGCGATATAGGAGCCGGCGACGATCAAGGCTGCAAATACTGCTATGATGATGATTCTACGTAAGTTCATGCATGCCTCCTGGGGGCTATCTATACCATGAATCGGCACTATTGTAAACAATAATTGTATTGCATGTTTACAATGGCCGACCTTTCGGCTAGGATAGGCCAGAATCGCAACGGACGCAGTGGGGGAGGAAGGCAATGTCTTCGAAACAGCAGGTCCTGGCTCTATTGGAACAGTGCAAGGGTTCCCATATCTCGGGCGAGGAGATTGCACGGCAACTACAGATCACCCGGGCAGCCGTGTGGCGGGCGATCCACGATTTGCGCCTTTCAGGACATGCGATCGAGGCTTCGACCAAGATCGGGTACCGTCTGTCGGAGAGTAGCGATGTGCTCTCGGAGCAAGGTATCCGTTCGGCGTTCACCGACAAGCGCTATCTCGATCTTCCCCTGCATTTCCATGAAAGCATCGGCTCCACCAATGGCGAGGCGAAGCGATTGGCCTTGGATGGTGCTCCCCACGGCACGGTCGTGGTTGCCGGGCGTCAGACCGAGGGGCGAGGGCGCAACGGAAAATCTTTCTTCTCGCCCAGCGATAGCGGCCTGTACGTGAGTGTCCTCCTGCGCCCCGAATTGGACACGGCCATGGCTTTGCGGGTCACCTCTGGTGCAGCTGTCGCGGTGTGCCGGGCTATCGAACGGATGTGCGACCGTCGGGCGGGAATCAAGTGGGTCAACGATATCCTGATCGATTCCCTCAAGGTCTGTGGTATCCTGACCGAAGGAATCAGCGGTTTCGAGACCGGGAGGATCGAGAGCCTGGTGGTCGGCATAGGGGTGAACCATACGGTATCGCCCGAAGGGTTTCCCCAGGAGCTGCAGGGGATCGCGGGGGCCTTGTTTGTCGACACCGCGCCACCCGAAGCTTCCAGGAACCGATTGGCCGCGAGCATCGTCGAGGAATTGTTGGCTGTGGTGGACCACATGGGTCAGGTCGATTGCCAAACGGAGCGAGAGGAAAGGGACCATGGAATGGTCACGGACCATGGAATGGTCACTCTCCCGAGCGAGTGCAGGCAACGTAAGGATTCATACCTCGCCCCTTGGGGCGGGAAAGGAGGCGAAGCCTCCCGGGTCCACCCCTTGCCCTGGGGTAGGGATACCTTTCATTTCATGGAGGAGTACCGTCGTCGTTCGGTGGTGGTCGGTCATCGGGTACGGGTGGTACAGGGCGCTGTCTCGTACGAGGCGGAAGCCACCGGTATTGCCGACGATGGTGCGCTTGTGGTGCGCCTTGCCGACGGTTCGGTACAGCACTTGCGTTCAGGAGAGATCTCGCTGCGTCCGATTTTGGGCAGTTCCTGGTGACCGGTGGCAAAACGTTTGCGTAAAATCGGTGGCAGGGGTTGACATTCGGCAATCCCACGGGGTATAAACGTGACTGTTGCGCCGCTTTAGCTCAGTTGGTAGAGCAAAGGACTGAAAATCCTTGTGTCCCCAGTTCGATTCTGGGAGGCGGCAAACGGGACCTTTCCCGATATCAATATATTGCCTACGGCGCACTACCTGGTGCGCCCATTTTTTTGCCTGAAACTGTAGGTCCTGGTTGCCGCATGTTGGCATCACACGGTGATCGCGAGTGTGCACCTATCCTGTTCCATGAGCGTACCCTCAAGTCTGACTTGTGCGACGGTTCCTTTGCGGCGGGCGATCTCCTTGATCATGGCTGTCATGGGATCTATGCACCACCCATGGCAGGGCGAGGCTCCTCCCATCTTCTTTGAAAGCGCGCAGAGTTTGCAGGCTGTGGCTGTCGCCACGAACCCCGTCTCATGCTTATCCACATGCCAGTTGGCGCAACCGAATACTTCGGAAAGCCTGGAAAAGACCTCCTCTTCGGTTTCGATTCCCAATTGCTGGAGCATGAAGGGAGCCGTCTGCTCCTGCCTTGCCTCCTTGCGTGCGACAATTGACGACAGTTGTCCCAGAGCTTGGTAGGTATTCACCGTTTCCGCTATCGATGCCGCATAGATGTTCTGTAAAGTTCCCAATTTCTTTTCCGATTCCATACTGGTTTCTCCTCTATGTTTACTTAACGTTCGTTAAAACAGAACGTAAAAAAATCTCCCTATAGACCCAGCACGATAGCCAGCTCCTCGCGGATTTCCTGCTCGACCAGAGTCTGGTTCTTCACCACGACCCGCTCGATCAAATTCTCCAGCAAGTGCATGAGGGTACGTACCCGGGCCTCTGGATTCGAGACACTTTTCAGATGGGGGAGGACAAGCTGGTAATGCCGGGGAACAATGGATGCTTCCCAAGCCTCCATGACAGCAAGCAGTTCCTCGTCGCCATCGAACGAGAGGTACACTTTCACCCCCAGCCGATACACCATCCGGTCATGCTCGTCGAGGTTCATGACGTTGACTATGAAGTCTGTGTAGAAATCCAAGATATCCACTGTCTTCAGTTTCCGAGCCTCTCGGTCGAGCAGGTCGAAATAGTCCTTCCGTATGATCTCGTGGAACAGATCCTTCTTGCTTGAGAAGTAATAGTAGACCATGGGCAGGGAACACTCGGCTTCTTTTGCGATAGTGCGGATAGTCGTGCCATGGTATCCGTTCCGATTGAACTGCTCGACCGCAATCCTTTTTATCGTCGACTTCAAGTCTTGTCCATGGTCCATGCGCCACCCCTTTGCAACCTAACGTACGTTAGATATATACCAAGTATGCCAATCTGTCAAGAGTTGGAATTGTTCAGCCCAGCATCGGCGAATGCAAGGCAGTTTTCATTGTATAGGTTTCATACTTTTCGATGAGGAATCTAAAGTCTTATCGAATTCGAATTATTCGGGATACTTGAAAATTCTCCCGATGGTGCTGACGACCAGAAAAGTTCCATATTGAATTCATGTATTTGCATTGCACCCATCAGTCCGTTGCAATTGCATAAATCATTCTTGAAGTTTGAATCAAATTTACTTGAAAGTAATTCTTTGATTGCCAAACGAAGCGAGTGGAAAGGGACCATGAGGTGGTCACTCTCCCGAGCGAGTGCAGGCAACGTAAGTATCCGTACCTTGTCCTTTGGAGAGGCAAAGGAGGCGACGCCTCCTGGGTCCAGGGCTTGCCCTGGGGGTGATGATACCTTTCATTTTCCTGATATTACAGCAACGGATCAATTCTTCTTCCAGGTTTTTCACTTGTGGGATGCAGATCACCTGTCTTACAACCGATTGTTCCTCAAGAAAACTAATGTTTGCTCGTAGGGTCGATGAATCCGATGAGTCAGTATCAAAAACCAAAACTACATTGGTCTTACGTTTTAATGAAATCAATTTCGAGCGTGAGAACTTTTCTTCAATAACATTGAAAACCTTAACTTTTCCCGGCATGATGCATCGGAAATCTGTTTTTAGGACCTCTAGTATCTTCTCTTCTGTTTCACCTTCAACATAATATTGGTAATACTGATTCATTCTTACCCCACTCTTTACAGACGATCGATGCGGCTTACGCTAGGAGCTATCGAGAACAAGTCATTCTCAACTGCTCTTCTCAATGAATCTGTATTCCTTTTCAGATAGTCGTCCGCATAGACGCACTGCACCTCACTTCTTCCATTGATGATTCTTTTCTTCAAGAACACAAATGTATGTTTCGGGAATTCCATATCCAGTATGTCGGAATTATGGGTTGTAAAAAATAATTGTTCGTTATGCCCCAATTTCCCAACCATTTTTACCAGTATCTCTTTTTCCATATCACTATGTATGTACGAAAATTTCTCATCACAATAATAGAATCCATTTTGTCTTGAAGTGATTGAGGTAAGTAGGATCGCGATATCGATTCCAGATCTCGTGCCGCTTGAGAGGATCTCCCCATTCAGAATTTTACCGTCTTTCAGAATCAAGTCGTGGCCGCTCAATTTTATGATGTACGAATCTTCAATATCCCGGGCTTCAACAACTTCCTGGACTGAGGGATCGAGGGATGAAAGTATAATCTCGAGCATATCCTTGAACCCAACCTTATGTAGATCCTTGAGTGATCTGATGGTGTTCTCCTGACTTGGAAATGAAAAGTTCCAGCCGAAATTTTCAACCTCATCCAGTGCTTTGATATAGGATTCTTTTTTATCGGTGAGGACATCCAACTTGGATATACATGTTTCATAGCTATCATTCTTGTTGATAGCAACATGTTTCACTGCGACGTCTATATCTTCTTCTTTGTAGGAATCGGTTTTGGGTGGTCGAATAGTACCTGCCACGCGATACAACCGATTGGAATTTGTGTCGGTAATGAAGTCGATCATGAATGAAGCAGTTTTTGTGTTGTCGTTGATACAACTTACCAATGGATCGGGAGTTTTTTTTGAAATGAAGTTGAAGATTCCTTTAAGGGCTTTTCCCAATGTAGTCTTTCCTGATGCATTGGCACCCATGAGAACAATGAGTTTTTTATATCTGAAGTTTGGTCTTTCGTACAAGAATTCTTCTTCAATATTTGAATTCACAATCTTTTTTGGATAAGACATGCTGATTTCAAAATTATTGAACGCATAGATATTGTTAAGTTTCAGGTTCATCACAATCATATACACCTCCATTTATTATTTCGTATTTTACGAACTAATACGCTTCAAGTATATTCACGATTTTAATAAAATGCAACCTTTCTGTCGGCTCTCGACTATTCTAAAAACATACTGCTTGATTGGCATCACGATTGTGATTTGCTTTTTGCTATGATTTGATCTATATGGCAATTGACGCATGGCAAGGCCCGACAGAAACTTGCATCGAAGTAGTTTCTAATAAATAATACAAGGGGGTTGATTGGTATGAAGATTTCCGGGCATCCTAATTTCGGACTAATAACGATGTCTAATCTAATCAGGAAATCGACTTTACATGCTCTTTGATATCGAAATAGACTTCCCGCATGTCCCGCTCTCCGTAGCCGTCGTCCATAGCCTGGTCCATGACAGCACACGTACCCGTGAATATCGGGAAGCCGCCGCTTCGGTCGAAGAGATCCTTCATGTAGCCGATATCCTTGTGGGCAAGCTTGAGTGCGAATCCCATGGGGAACTCTTGTTTGCGGATCCGGGTCATAATATTCTGGAACCCCTTGCTGTCACCCCCGCTTTTGGAAATGAATTCGTAGAAGGAGTCCTTTTCGATATCGGACTGCTCGATCAGGGCATAGGCAGCCGATGCCGCACAGGTGTTCATGATGCTGAGGTAGTTGTTGATCAACTTCAACACATTCGCACAGCCCAGGGGCCCGGCATAATAGAAATGCTTCGCTATGGTGGCGAATAGGGGGGTATAGGTTTCGAACAGTTCCTTCGGACCACCGACGGCAAGTCCCAATTCTCCCTGTTCGGCCTGTTTCGGGCCACCGGTCATAGGAGCGTCCATGAACCTGATCTTCAGTTTTTCGAGTTCGATACCGACCCGCTTTGTCGAATCGGGGTGTGCTGTGGTGAGATCGATTACCGTATGGACGGTCCGTTTTTCATGCGCTGCCAACCCGCTGCGGCCAAGGAGGATTGTCTCGACTGTAGGAGAATCGGGGAGACACAATAGCAACACATCGGTTGTCTCGAAAACCTGTGCCAAATTCGTGGTCAGTTGGATATTCTGGTTCCTGAGTTCCCGTATGATCGCATCGTCTTCGGAGATTGCCCGTTTGTAGACCAGCACCGGATACCCTGCCGCTTGCAGTGTCCTGGCAATTCCCGAACCCATCATTCCCGCACCTATGAAGCCGATACGTTCCATGCTGTTCCTCCCTTCGTCCGTATGTCGGCACATTCTACTGTAAAAGCCGAACGTTCTCAACGTGTTTCGGCTGCCCACTTGCCCCGTAACCAGCTCCGGGGTACACTCGGTGCATGGACATAGCGGCACTCTCGGCGAAACATATCCAGGAAGCGATCAATTACGAGACGGTGCTGCTTTGCTCGAGGAAATCCGAGTCCCATATCGAACCGATCTTCGAACGGATCGGGGAAATCGTTTCCTTGACCGATCCCATGACATTGCACCCGAACACCTACGCCGAATCGATCGGAGTCCCCGCACAGGAACTTTTGGAGACACATTCCCATGTGAAGGCACGGTTCCTCCGGTTGGACGATGCCGATATCGTACTGAAACGTGGGGACAACCTGTACCCCCAGACTGTCGCACGGATCCCAGGTTCGCCCAGGTTTCTCTACCTGCGGGGTGACCTCAGGCTGCTCGATACGAAATGTGTCTGTGTGATCGGCACCCGCAATCCCAGTAATGAAGGGAAGACCTATGCGAAGGAGACGGTACAAGAGCTCGCCGGACACATGGTCACAATCGTATCGGGTCTGGCTTTGGGTATCGATGGAATCGCGCATATCACGTCCCTTGCCACCGGTACTTCCACTATCGCTGTGTTGGGGACGCCGTTGACCGAAGCCTATCCGGCGGAACACCGGAAATTACAGAAGATTATAGGTGAGAAGGGGTTGCTGGTGACCCGTTTCTCCCCGGCGACACAAACCCAGAAATGGCATTTTTTACTTCGGAACCAACTCATGAGTTCCTTGTCTGTCGGTTCGATAGTGGTGGAGGACCGCGATGGTGGTGGTGCGGTCAAGCAAGCGCAGTATGCCTTGGACCAACAGCGCAAGGTAGTGCTGTTCCAACATGTGCTGGACAACCGTTCGCTGTTGTGGCCCCGCCGGCTCTCCCTCAAGAGCGGAGTTCTGGTCGTGAAACATCCGGGTACTATCCACGCACGGTTGTTTGCACCGGCAACCCAGGTGCAACCGCAGGAACTTGTGGAGGCTCGACCAGCACAACTTTCGTTGTTCGACTTGTCTTGACAATGCATTGCTCCTTGCATAGTATTCAACCCTATGAAAGCACATGAACTTCGCAATAAATACATAGAATTCT
Source organism: Spirochaetae bacterium HGW-Spirochaetae-2 (assembly GCA_002839355.1). GTDB lineage: Bacteria > Spirochaetota > Spirochaetia > Sphaerochaetales > Sphaerochaetaceae > UBA8525. The sequence goes on along the minus strand of PGXW01000011.1, from coordinate 54,825 downwards.
TTGTATCCAAGGACCATACGCAGATTTCCGGAGCTTCCCTGATTCCGGAAAACGACCCGACGGTGTTGTTCACCACAGCGGGAATGCATCCCCTGGTCCCCTATATCTTGGGACAGGAGCACCCCTCGGGAAACCGGTTGGTGGATTACCAGAAATGCATCCGCACCGGTGACATCGACGCAGTCGGAGATCCGCATCACCTGACGTTTTTCGAGATGCTGGGAAACTGGTCCCTCGGAGACTATTTCAAGGAAGAGGCGATCCGCTACAGCTATGAGTTTTTGACCAAATGGTTGTCGGTCAACCCGGACAAGTTGTCGGTGACCGTATTCGCCGGTGATGATGGAGTACCCCGCGACGACGAATCCGCCGCTGTGTGGCGTGCCTTGGGAATCCCGGACGAGAGGATATACTTCCTGCCCCGGGAAGACAACTGGTGGGGTCCAGCCGGTGAAGCCGGTCCCTGTGGTCCAGACTCCGAAATGTTCATAGACACCGGTCGCGATTCCTGCGGTCCCGATTGTCGTCCCGGTTGCAAATGCGGCAAGTATTTCGAGATTTGGAACGACGTGTTCATGGGCTACCGCAAGACGCTCGAGGGCGATTATGTGCCATTGGCACGCAAGTGTGTCGATACCGGCATGGGCATCGAACGGACTATCGCAGTATTGCAAGGCAAGAAGTCGGTGTACGAGACCGAAGTGTTCGCTCCGATCATCGCGGGTATCTCGAAGTTGTCCGGTGTTACCTATGGGGAGCATGAAGGACAGGATGTGTCGGTGCGTATCATTGCCGACCATGTCCGTACCAGTGTCTTCATCTTGGGCGACCAGCGGGGGGTCAAGCCTTCCAATGTCGGCCAAGGCTACATATTGCGCCGTTTGATCAGGCGGGCTGTGCGGCATGGCAGGAAGCTCGGCATCGACGGGAAATTCCTCTCCGCACTTGCCACGGTTGTCGTGGACATGTATGGGGACGCCTATCCCGAATTGCTGGACAACCGGGACTTCGTCTTGACGGAATTGGCCTTGGAGGAGGAGAAGTTCTCCACCACCTTGCAGAAAGGCGAGCACGAGTTCGAGAAGATGCTTCCCAACCTGTTGAAGGGGAACGGCCGGGTAATCAACGGTCGGATTGCCTTCAAGTTGTACGACACCTATGGATTTCCCATCGAACTGACCGAGGAGTTGGCGGCCGAGCACGGCTTCACAGTCGATACCGAAGGCTTCGACGCTGCGTTCCAGAAGCATCAGGAAGTATCCCGGGCTGGGGCGGAACAGCAGTTCAAGGGTGGGTTGGCCGACCACAGCGAACTTACCACCGCGTTGCACACCGCGACCCATCTGTTGCATCAGGCCTTGCGCACGGTGCTTGGCACGCATGTCGGGCAGAAGGGTTCGAATATCACCCCCGAACGGCTCCGGTTCGACTTTACCCACGAGGCTCCCATGACAGCGGAGCAGGTGCAACAAGTCGAGGATATCGTGAACAGCGTCATTGCCCGCGACCTTCCCGTTTCGTTCGAAACCATGACCATTGAGGAAGCCAAGGCACAGGGTGCCATTGCATTCTTCGAGAGCAAGTATGGCGAGCAGGTTAAGGTATACAGTGTCGGGGACTTCTCCAAGGAAGTCTGCGGCGGTCCGCATGTCACCAGCACGGGGGCCATGGGACATTTCAAGATCCAGAAGGAGCAATCGTCCTCGGCAGGGGTCCGAAGGATCAAGGCGGTTCTGGAAAAGTAATCGTTTGTACACCAGTAATGAGACATCCCCGAGCAGGTGAAGCTGTGGGGATGTTTTTTTTCAAGAAGTGACAAGCCGTTCTTTAAATATTCCTCTATCGACACGGAGCAATGACAAATGTAGAAATAAAAACTTGACAACCAAACAGTGGCGGAGGAGAATATCAACAAACTTGACGTCGTCGCTGTACGGTTATGCAGCGGGAAGGGGAAGTGTATGAAAAAAGTGCTTTTGTTGGTTGTGTTGATTCTGTTGGTTTCCGCTACCGCGGTATATGCCGCAGAGCCGAGAGAGGGAATCCGCGCCGGTCTGATCACCGGTTTGCCATTCCATATCGGTGTATCGGGCGAGTATAATTTTGGACAAGCCACTGCTTCGGTTTCCCTTGGCTATGCCAGTGCATTCCTGCTCAGGGTAGGCGGCGATTACAATTTCCCCGAACCATTCGTGAACGATGCCTGGGGAATGGCCTTGTATCTCAGTGTTGGTGGACATTTGGATCTGCTCATCGGTAGTGGCTGGAATACCGTGGCCTTGGGGATTCCGGTGACCTGGTCCTACTATTTGGATGACCTGCCCATGAAGATATTTGTCAAAGCCGGACCGGAAATTTATTTCGGTTTTGGGGGCGGACTCGATTTCCTCGGTACTATCGGAGCCCTCTACCAATTTTAGCACAATCCCAAGGAATTTCCTGCTGCCTATGCCCAGCCGTCTCCTAGCGAGACGGCCGCATGTGTCTTGGCATGAGAGGTATCAATACCCCCAGGGCAAGCCCTGGCCCCGGGAGGCTTCGCCTCCTTTCCCGCCCCAAGGGGCGAGGTATGGATCCTCACGTTGCCTGCACTCGCTCGGGAGAGTGGCCATTGCATGGCCCCTTTCCACTCACTTCGTTTGGCATGAAAGGTTCCTTCGGTCACCTCACGTTGCCTGCACTCGCTCGGGAGAGTGGCCATTGCATGGCCCCTTTCCACTCACTTCGTTTGGCAATCAGATTATTTTAAATTCCACTGCTATACCGGCAATCCTGGTCCGACTTTCGGCAATGGTTTCCCATGGCCAACCGAGCACTGTCGAGATTCCCAGCAATTCGCGCATATGGCAATTGGCGATCGCCCGTTGCACATGATCCGTCTGAGACTCGTGCGGCATCAAATGTGCCGGCGCCTGTAGAAGTGTAGGTCGGGTTGATTGCAGATCCAACCAGCGTTCCTGTATGCCGAGGCCGATCTCTTCCTCGGTACGTTGGGGTGTGCCGCGAAGACCAGTCGGCTTTGCCTCCAGGTACAGGTTCTCGTACCGTAGGATACCATCGTAGTACTCCCGTACCATACCCACCGGTTCGGATGCTGTTATACCCAAACCCAATTCTTCCATGCATTCCCTTTGTGCACACTCCTGGGGCGTCTCTCCGGGATCGATCCCTCCACCGGGCAAGACATATTGGCTGCGGTTTGCCATATAGGAGAAGGCCATACGCCCCTCGTGGACAACCACAGCCCTGCAGGTTCGACGGAACCATGGGTTCAACACCGATGCATCTTCGATAGGTCGGGTATCGTATATGGTGAAAATCTTGATGGGACTACCTCACAAATTCGAATCGCACACATTTTTCGGAACCGCCAACTGGCCACAGGCGCCATTGACTCCCCGACCCCGCGAGAATCTGCGGGTATAGGGGACACCGAGCAGGTCGAGCTCACGGGTAAATGCCGCAATCTCCTTGCCGTCGGGAGTCTCCCAATCGAGTTCGGCCGCCGGATTCCAGGGGATGAGGTTCACAATGACATCCAGCCCCCGGATAAAAGCCGCCAGTTTCCTTGCCGATTGGAGGCCCGTGTTGTAGTTGTGCAGCATGACGTATTCGAGGGTGAACCGCTTTCCCACGACATGCTGATAGTGCAGAAGGGCCGATTTCAACTCCTCGAGCGGATAGGCCTTGTTCACCGGCATCAATTCTGTGCGTTGGGCGTTGTCGGCAGTCACCAGCGATACAGCCAGCTTCACCGGAAGGTTGATCTCCGCCAACTGAAGGATTCCCGGGATAAGTCCGCACGTGCTTATGGTGATGCGCCTGAGGCCGATATCGAACCCGGCGGGATCATGCAGGTAGTTGATAGCCTGGATCACCTCGGCGAAGTTCGCCATAGGTTCACCCATTCCCATGAATACGATATGCGTGGTGTCCGGGGCAATTCGCCTCAGGTGGACAAACTGTTCGATTATCTCGAACGCCTGCAGGTTCCGCACCAGACCCATGGTACCGGTTCGGCAGAAAGTGCAACCCATGGCGCACCCGACCTGGCTCGAAAGACATGCGGTCTTGCGGTCCTCCTTGTCTGTCAGCAGCACACATTCGACCACAGCTCCATCGATAAGCTGGATAGCCAGCTTGGTTGCTCCGGAAGAATCGGTCTGCTCGTCGACCACCTCGCTGGAAGCAAGGCGGGGCATTGCCTCACCCAATCGGAAACGGAGCGGTTTCGGCAAATCGGTCATCTCCTCGAAACTCGAGACACCACGGACGAGCCATTTGTAGACCTGTTTCCCCTGAAATGTCTTTTCCAAACCCAATGCCCCTAGGATCTCATTGGGCTTCATGCCATACAGGGTCTTTGGCATCTTCTTGTGCTCATCCATACTTCATTGCTCCTCGTATGGGTACAGTCTACGCGAACATTGCGATAATGGCCAGTAGGACGCCGGTGATACCTTCACCGCCAAGGAAACCGCTGGCAACCAGACTGGTCTTGTCCACCAACTGCTCCGACCGTTTCTTTCCCAAGATCCTCTTGATGGCAAGCAGCACCAGGGCGCCGAATCCCATGATGGTCGAAATGTAGATCGGAAGATAGATGCCCAGGCCCAGCGTCGCGGCCGGAACGTTCATGACATACAGGACGATCCCAACAATCGCGCCTATGGTGAATGCCGGGATATGGCCGAGTCCTCCGACCATTGCGGTGACCGCCCGTGCCTGTGGAGCGGGAAGCATCTCCGAACCGAACCCTCCGAACGCATCCTTCAGCACAAATAGGGCAATTACTGCCACAACCGAGCCGACTAGGCCGCCGATTCCTTCGGCAACTATCTGGGAAGAGGGTTTGGTACCGACCAGGTGGCCAGATTTCAAATCGTTCATCATATCACCGGTCAACCCGCACGCGACTGCAGTGACTCCAGCAATGGAGAACGCCGCGATGGTCGAAGGGTTCCACATGATCTGGATAGCGAGCAGCACCAGGATGCCGAATATCTCCATGGGGTTGATGCCGGTCTGCCCGGTCAACATTGCCGCCAGCTGCGTCGTGAGATAGATACCGACGATAGTGACCACCGCTTGCAAAAAGCTGATTTCCGAGCCCGCGGTGAGCAGCACCAGCACCCCGACGATTACCGACAAGGCGATCCATCTGGTTTTCCCGGCGGGAATGGCGAACACGTTGGAAGACGCGGCCTTCTTCGTGCCCTGCTGCTTGAATTGCGATATCTTCTGGATCGCAGTCTTGATGAGGATTCCGACACCCGTTCCGACCATCAACCCGATTCCCAGGTTTTGTCTGAACAGGTCCGCGCTGGCCATATCGGCGAACAGACCGGTAACGATGCCGATCGGCGTGAGCAGAAGATATCCCAGGACCGCACCACCGAGCCAGACAAGGGAGAGCACCGGACCTATCATCGCACCGATTCCCGCAGCCATGGGCGAGACCCACATGGCGACTCCAGGAACCACGGCTGTTCCTGCGAAGATCACCAATACCGCGGGGATTATGGGAATGCCGTCACGGAAGATGGTGAACAACGCGCTTGCGGCCATGCAAGCGAACAACAGGACGGCTCCCTTGCCTTTTGTCGTACTGGCAATGAGCGTGTTGTATGCGGCTTGGCCCATGGGATAAGGCAGTTGTTCCTCGACGATATAGCGTTGGCGGGCGACAATGGTGAACAACGTTCCCAACAGTGCACCGGAGAGGGTTATCACCAGTATCGAAATAGGTGACACTTCGGCCTGTGCGTTGAGCATCCATATACCGGGAAGGGTGAATGCGAGACCTCCGGCAACCATAGCACCGGAGCTCATCATGGTGTGGGTGACATTGATCTCCTGCAACGAGGAACCCTTGAACCGTCGGAGGACTGCCATGCTGACAACCGTAACGAAGACGGTAGGCCAAGGTAGGGCTCCCATGCGCAGTGCGACATACATGGAACTGCTGGTTATTACGATAAGGCCGAGCAGGCCGATGATGAATCCACGTAGAGTCAATTGACGTATAGGTTTTGTTTCCATAAAAGCTCCTCCTCCTGTAGTTGGCGCAAGCATAGCAGATTGACGGATATTCGTTAAGTGTTCAGAAAACCGCCTTTAAAAGGCAAAATTTGTAACCTTTCCAAAGGTTTTATGTATAAGTTCTAGATATTGTGTGGATAATACCGACTGATTGCAGTATTATTATTCATAGTAACAAACGCGGGATACACTCCCAAAGGAGATGAAACGTATGAAGAAAGTATTTCTGGTGGTTGCTCTTGTTCTCATCATCGCCCTGCCCCTTTCAGCCGCAGGCTACATGAAGACAAACGGTATCGGTGTCGGTCTCAGCGGTGGTTGGCCTGTCTCTGGTGTTGCAGTGAAATACGGCATGGATGATTTCAGACTCGTCGGAACCCTCGGGTACAACTACAATGGCGGTTTCGCCCTTGAAGCCGGAGCCCAATACGATTTGAGCGAGTTCGATATCGATGGCGTTCCCTTCTATGTGAACGTCGGCGTGACCGGCGCGATCAGCGTTGGTGGACCTGACTTCACCCTCTCAGTCAATGTGCCCTTCGGCGTGTCCTATTTCTTCGAGGATTTCCCGGTCGAGGTATTCTTGAAGGTCGGTCCTGGACTCAGGGTCCTTCCCGATCTCGGCTTCGACATCAACGTAGCACTCGGCGGTCTCTGGTATTTCGAATAGAAACACCGCACGAAGACAACAATGCGAAGGTCACGATGGGTCAATCCACCGTGGCCTTTCTCTTGTTCAGCCTTCAGATCGAGCGAAGGGTTCCAGCTTGGAGAGCAACCGGGCAGGAAGGCGGGCCGTCACCGCCACGCCTTCATCGATATACTTGATATCTATGATAGTGCCGTTGTTTCTGACAAGCGCGACCAGATCGCCCCTCGAATGGGGGAACAAGTAGGTGGACTCGGGATGCGAGTGGTGCGCCATGATCTCCATGGCATTGAGCAATTCGGCGATTCCCCGCTGTTCACGCACCGATCCGGCGATCGAACCCGGATGGTCCGCCAGTATCTTCGCGACCGAAAATTCGTTGTGGGGGCTGTCCATCTTGTTGATGAACACCACCATGGGTTTTCCCTCGCATCCGAGTGACGAAAGGACCTTCATGGTGGTCTCGAAGCACTGGAGCATGTCGGGGTGGGCCGCATCGACCACGTGGATGATGAAATCGTCGTACCTGGCCTCTTCCAATGTCGATTTGAAGGCATCCACCAATTGGTGCGGCAGGTCGCTCACGAATCCTACAGTATCCGAGATCAGCATGTCGCCGCCCCGGGGCAGGGCCACTTTTCGTGTGGTGGGATCAAGGGTCGCGAACAACTTGTTCTCGACGAGCACATCGCTTTTCGAAAGCAGGTTGAGCAACGAGGATTTTCCCGCATTGGTATACCCGACGATCGCAGCTGTGGGAAGCGTTCCGTTCGACCGGCTCTTGCGTTGGATCGCCCGTTGCGCCTCGACCTTCTTCAACTCATCCTTGAGCACGGTGATCTTGTTCAATACGATCCGCCGGTCTATCTCGAGCTGGGTCTCGCCTTCACCCCTCGTGCCTTTTGTTCCACCCCGTTGCCGGGAGAGGTGTGTCCATTTTCTGGTCAGGCGGGGAAGCGAGTATTCCTGGCGGGCCAGCGCCACTTGCAGGACGGCTTCCTTGGTCGCCGCGCGATCGCTGAAAATCTGCAGGATCACCTCCTGCCGGTCGATCACCGCGATATCCATGGTCTGCTCGAGGTTCCGCTGGACGCGGGGAGGCAGGTCGCGGTCGAATATGATACAATCGGCCCCGGCTTCCTTGGCCAACGCATCGAGCTCGGCCACTTTTCCCGATCCGATCAGGGTGGCGGCATTGGTTTCGCGGAGAGGAATGACAAGGGAACTGACGATTTCGGCCCCCATGGTCTGTACCAGACTCAGAAGTTCCTCCAGGCGCGCTTGTGAGCGTCGGATTTCCTCGCCTTGGGGTCGTATCACCACGACAAAGGCTTTGGTCTGCAGCTGGTCGATTTGAATAAGTGTTGTATCTGTAATGGAAAAAGCTCCTTTCGGCAATTATCGCAGATAGTTACCTTAGATATCATTATATGCTATACTCCACGCGCATTACAAGCAATCAAAGGGGTCCCCATGGGTTTAAACTGCGGTATCGTCGGATTGCCGAACGTCGGCAAGTCAACAATTTTCTCAGCGCTTTCCTCGGCACCGGCCGAAGCGGCAAATTATCCTTTCTGTACCATCAATCCGAATATCGGCATGGTCAGCATACCTGACAAGCGGCTCGACAGGATCGTCGAACTGATTCCCACCGAACGGGTTGTCCCGGCTACAGTCGAATTCGTTGATATCGCCGGTCTGGTCGCGGGTGCCTCGAAGGGCGAGGGGTTGGGAAACCGCTTCTTGGCCTCTATACGCGAAGTTGGAGTCCTGGTCCATGTGGTCCGCTGTTTCGAGAATCCGGATATTATCCACGTCGACAATAGGATCGACCCGGCCAGCGATATAGAGACCATAAACATAGAACTGGCCTTGGCCGATCTCGAGACCGTGGACAAGCGCTACCAGAAGACTTCCAAAATGTCGCGCCTGGACAAGGAAACGGCGAAGCAGGTCGCCACCGTGCTGCCTGTACTGGAAAAGCTCCGTGAGGCACTGGGTGACGGTATTGCCGCACGGAGCCTCGGATTTAGCGAGGAAGAATTGAAACTGGTCTACGACTTGCACCTGATCACCCTCAAGCCGGTGATCTACGTCTGCAACGTGGACGAGGATGGAATCGGCGAAGAGAACGATTTTGTGCGGACCGTGCGGTCCATCGCCGATGCCGAAGGTGCCCCGACCGTGGTGATCTGCGGCAAGATCGAAGCCGAGATAGCAGCGCTCGATACGCCGGAAGACCGCGCGGAATTCCTGGAAGCCGTGGGGCTGGAGGAGTCGGGACTCAACCAACTCATACACACGGGGTACCGGACTTTGGGCCTACGGACGTTCTTCACCGCCGGAAGCGATGAGAACCGCGCATGGACATTCCACGCGGGGGACAAGGCCCCACAGGCCGCAGGGGTCATCCACACGGACTTCGAGAAGGGATTCATCAAAGCCGAGGTGTACCATTGCGACGACCTGTTCAACTTCGGCAGCGAGCAGAAGGTGCGGGAAGCCGGCAAGTTCAGGATAGAAGGGAAGGAGTATGAAGTGCGCGACGGAGACATCATGCACTTCAGGTTCAACAACTAATTACCAGGTTGCGCTGAATTCGATCGGCTGTGCCAACAGCAGGAACTCGATGAGGGGTATGTCGAACCGGATGGAATTCGGGCCTTCGCGTACCCCTCCCTTTTGGCTCCTGATCACCGAGGGTGTGGTCAGACGCAAGGAGATGACACTGTCGGTTATCGAGGACGGACCATCCTCGCCCAAGATATAGCTGATCATATCCAAGTACTCCTCCTCGCTCATGCCCTCGTTGTACAGGGGGCCGAACGTCTCGAAGTTGGGGTCTGCGAGGAAGGGAATCATACGGGTCAGTTGCGGATAGTTCTCCAGATCCAGGTGGATCACCAGTGTGGTGGCTGTTGCCGAGCGTGTGATCCGCACGATGCTCTGGGGTTGGCGCCTGTTGAGGTCGTTCAGCAGGTTTTCCAAGCTGGAGAAGGTGAAATCGATGAAATAGCCGTTGGAACCGATCTTGGTCGATGCTATGTTCGACGCGCTGGCGGTGGCGTGCAATTGGTTGACGAAGTCGTCGATCGAGGCATCCATGATCGATTTCTCCCGTTCTTCGGGAGCGAACGGCTCGAAATCCTCCAATACCGTCAGGAAGAAATCGTATACGTACAAATCGGTGGTGGCCCAACCCGAACGATCCTGGGTGAGGCTGAGACCCTGTTGCATGACACAGCTGCTGAACATGGCCATGGTCAGCACGATCATACCCAGCACTAGTTTCCGATACCACTTCGTACTCATCATCACATGCCCCTTTGTGCTACTGTAGCCTACCGGTAATGGATATTGCAAGCACAAGCTCTTCTTACCCCTCCATCTTCTCGACATAGAGGATCCCGTCGTCGACAAAGATCCAATTGGGTTGCGGCTCTTCGGATGGTGGATAGGTCCTGGAAAAATCTGCCAATGGCATGGAATCCAGTTGGGCCAACAGGTCGCTGTCGTACTGCAGGTAGACGACCGGACTCTCGCCGCTCTCCTGCAGGTGTGCGATTCCCTGATGCAACTCCATATAGCTGAGCAGTGCCGGCAAGAGATCCTGCTTGTCATTCTCGTGGTACAGCGTTTGGATAAACCGGTCCTGGACGGCGAAGATATCCTCGTCTTCCTCGATCGGACACTCCTCGAGATAGACCGAGAACGCCTCGAGCAACTCGACCGGTCGGAAGTCGAGTCCGGAACATGCCGCGTGGAACCACATGACGGCTTGCCCCTGGGTATAGAATTGGTCGCACGCATCCTTCAAGCGCAGCGCGACCGCGATATCGGCACTTTTCATGGTCGGGCTGCCGAGAAGCAGGTACGGACTCTTCTCCTGGTGGAGCAGGTGCAACGCCTTCGCATCCTCCGCTAGTTGTGTTCCGGGCAACAGCGCCAAGAGGAAAATATCCAGGTTGCTCGGTTTGCATCCGATCGCATAATCAATGCTGTCCCTGAAGGATTCCAAGGTGTCGCCGGGCAGTCCGATGATGAGATCCAACCCGAAGACCACGCCATGGGTGTTGAGCAACGCAACCTTGGAAGCAAACAGCTCGGGATCGAACTTGCGGCCGATGCCGTTCAGAACCGTGGCCTTGCAACTCTGCAATCCTATTTGGAGCGAACAGTGGAATTGGCTGAACAGCTGGGCCGTCTGCTTGTCCAGCAACTCCGCACGGACTTCGAAGGTGAAGTGCATGTCCGAGGGAGATCGGTCGCGCAACAGGGTAAGCATGTGCACGGTACGCTTGCGGTCCATGTTGAATGTCGGATCCAGGACGAACACGTGTTTTACTTCGTGGGCAACCAGCAGCTCCAACTCGGCTTCGATCCGCTCGTCGGGATAGGTCCGTACCGAACGGCTACCACGCGATTCGAAGCAGAATGCGCAGTGGTAGGGACATCCTCGTGTCATTTCCCACAAGACACCCTCATAATCGGAAGGGATTGCCGTGCCGGTAAGCAGTGGAGAGGCCAGGGTGGACAAGTCCAGTGGATACACCGCGTGGGCTAGGGGTGTCGAGCGGGTTTGGATTCCGGGACCATGGGGTTCCAGTCCCTCAAGCAGTTGTGAAACCGCCAGAGCGACAGTTTCCTCGCCCTCGCCCAACACGATGAAGGACAATCCCATATCGAGCAGTTCCCGGGCCTTGGCACCGGCCTCGGGTCCGCCCGCGTACAGTATCGTGTCGGGACACAGTTGCTTGAATGCCGGTATGAACCGGTTGAACCAGTCCCTGTTGTACAGGTACATCGACAGGCCCACCAGATTGCTGCCCGTCTTTGCGACAGCCTGTGCCGCCGCGACAGGATCATGGGTGTCCGCAAGGTAGTGTGACAACGACACATCCGTGGCATCTTTGGTCCGCACGTCGTTGTTCAGCGCGGTAAGGATGCACAATGCCCCCAATGGATAGGCCATGAAAGATTGTTCGATCGCGCAGGCTACCAGGTTGATGGAGAATTTGCCGGCCACGCTATTTGATGTCGACGCCACCGAACGCCGCGAGACAACGGACTGTGACCGTGGGAACCGAACGGTCCAACGGATCTGTGGCCTTGTTCTCCACACCACCGAACAGTGGGGTTGCCCGTGTCACTACCCGGACATTGCTGGGGAAACGGATATCGATGCCACCAAACACCGCCGAAGCATCCACTATGATATCGTGGTCTATTCTGGCATCGCGGAAATCGACCGTCAGGCCACCGAACAGGGCGAACAATGTCGATCCATCCAGATTGTCGGCGGAATTCCTGATCTCCTGACCTGAGAAGACTGCGGTGTAACTCGGATAGACCGTATCGTCCCTTTTGGAGGTGGAGTTGGTGGAATAGCGGCTTTGTCCACGACTTTCGTGGGATTCCCGACCCGGTTCGCTCCGATAGGAACTTCGGTCCTGGTCCACAGGTTCCCGTTCCTGGGAATCCTCTTGGTGTCGTGGATTGAATATGAACAGGAGGCCGAATCCGATTATCGCCGCACCGACGACATAGGTGCTGTTGAACCATTGCGGAATCCAGTCCAGCTGGTTCGCCAACAACCAGAACCCGAGCAGGAGCAAGCCGAAATTCCAGGGACCGACTCCGCCGCTGGTCATGGAGACGATTGCGACGACAATGATCGGCAAGGTCCACCAACCGGTGAAGAAGAAGGAAAATTCGATACCTGCTGCCTTTAGGATCAGGTTGATTCCGACAAATACGATGATCAGACCAATGAGCACTTTGGCTGTGTTTTGTTTCATGGAGCCATTGTGGCCAAAATCCACCTCTGCTGTCAATCGTTGACAAAACCCCTTGCACCTCCTATAACTGTAGTTCCTGCGTGGTCGCACACTGTATTGCCGGCGGCGCTCGATAAGGACGATATTCATGGCAAAGAAACAGAACACGAATGGCAAGACGCTCATTATCGTGGAGTCCCCCACGAAAGCCCGGACCATCAGGAAATTTCTCCCTGAGCATTGTTCCGTCATCGCTTGCAATGGACATGTGCGGGACCTCCCCTCCAAGGACCTCTCGATCGATGTCGAGCACGACTACACTCCCAAGTATGTGGTCTCCAAGGGCAAGGACAAGATAATCAAGGAAATCAAGAGCGAACTCGCGACGAGCACTGAATTGATGCTCGCAACCGATGAAGACCGCGAGGGCGAGAGTATCAGCTGGCACCTGCTCGAACTGTTGAAGCCGAAAGTACCGTACCAGCGCATGGTTTTCCATGAAATCACCAAGCGGGCGATCCTGCATGCATTGGAACATGGTCGGGAACTCGACATGGCACTGGTGAATGCCCAGGAGGCCAGACGGATACTCGACCGCTTGTATGGATATACGATATCGCCCTTCTTGTGGAAAAAGCTTTCCCAGCCCAAGCTTTCGGCAGGACGGGTGCAGTCGCCCGGTTTACGGATGGTGGTGGAACGGGAGCGGCAACGGATGCGGTTCGTGACAGCCTCGTATTGGGACGTCAAGGCCAACCTGTATAGGAACGGCGATACCGTATCGCAGGATTTCGAGGCGAAGTTGGAATCTGTCGACGGTGTGCGTATCGCAACCGGAAAGGACTTCAATCCCGAGACGGGAAAACTGAATCCCCACAAGCATGTGCTGGTGGTTGACGAAGTGGCTGCGAGGGAGCTGTCCGAGCGGTTGCAACATGCCGAGTGGAAAGTCCTTTCGGTCGAAGAGAAGGAAAAGAAGCAGCGGCCGGCTCCTCCGTTCATTACTTCGACATTGCAGCAGGAGGGAAGCCGCAAGCTTCGGTTGAGTGCGAAGGATACCATGCGTATCGCCCAGAAGCTCTACGAAAGCGGATTGATCACCTACATGAGGACCGATTCCCCAAGTCTGAGCCAAGAAGGTATTCAAGGTGCCCGGGATGCGGCCGGCTCGCTGTTCGGTCTCGAGTACCTTTCGGCGACCTCCCGCCAATATGCCTCCAAGAGTTCTTCCGCCCAAGAAGCGCACGAAGCCATACGCCCGGCAGGCGAGGTGTTTGTGCATCCCGAGAAAAGTGGATTGCACGGTGCCGAATACGCCCTGTATGAGATAATTTGGAAACGGACACTGGCAAGTCAGATGGCCGAGGCGATAAAAGCCTCCACCACTGTCAAGATCGAAGCCGACGATACGGTATTCTCTGCAACGGGAAACAGGATCGTGTTCCCCGGATTCATCCGTGTCTATGTCGAGGGGAAGGATGATCCCGAAGCTGCCTTGGAAGATTCGGAGCGACTGCTTCCGGAACTATCCGAAGGTATGGGACTCGATTCGAAAGCGATCGAACCTGTCGGACACGAGACCAAGCCTCCCGCCCGATTCACCGAAGCCACGTTGGTCCAGGAGCTGGAAAAGCAGGGGATCGGTCGTCCGTCGACTTATGCGACGATCATAGACAAGCTGTTCGAGAAGTCGTATGTGGTGAAGGACGGCACGGCCTTGGTTCCGACATTTGTCGGTTTTGCGGTCGTGCAGTTGTTGGAGAAGAATTTCACCAACCTTGTCGACTATGCCTTCACCTCCAGGATGGAGACCGAATTGGATGGTGTGGCCGAAGGAACGGTCAACCAGCTCGACTTCCTGAAAACCTTCTACGAGGGACAACAGGGGCTGAAGCAACAGGTCGATGATAAGCTGGAGACGGTGAAGCCAGCCGATGCGAAACGTATCGACCTTCCCCACATTTCCGACAAGAACCCTATTCTGATCGGCAAATTCGGTCCGTATGTCACCAGGAAAAATGGTGATGGCGATACCGAACAGTCGGTATCCATTCCGGAGCGTTTCTTTCCCGGTACCATCCAAGAGGAGGATATCAGGCAATTGCTGGATATGAAGGTGAACGGCTCCGATGAAGTCGAGCCCATATGCACCGATCCGGCCAGCGGATTGCCCGTATTCCTGCTGACCGGCAAGTTCGGTCCCTATTTCCAGCTCGGAAAGAAGACTGACGACAATCCGAAACCCAAACGGGCGAGTGTTCCCAAGGGGCGTGATCCGCAATCCATGGAATCGTCCGAGATCTTGAAATACTTGTCCCTGCCTAGGAAAGTTGGCATGCATCCCGAGCTGAACAAACCGGTGGTCGCAAGTGTCGGACGGTTCGGGCCCTATGTCGGGTGCGATGGGGAATTCCGGTCGTTGCCCAACGAGGAGGCCCTGTTCTCCATTTCACTGGAGGATGCCTTGGCCATGCTCGCTGCGCCAAAACCGGGAAGGGGCGGTTCGGGTGCCGGGAAAAAGGGTGCCGCCGCAGAACCCTTCCTCTCGTTCGACGAGTACGAAGGGAAACCTTTGGGCGTGTACAACGGCAAGTACGGGTACTATGGAAAACTGGGAACGGAGAATTTCGCCCTTCCCAAGGACATGAAGAAGGATGCGGCCGCCTTGCAAACCCTCACGCGTGAGATGATGATCGAATTGTCCCAAGCCCCCAAGGCCGAGCGGCCCGCTGGGAAATCCCGGTTCAAGAAGAAGTGAGCCGAAGCAGTAGAGAAAAAGTCCGAGGAGGTGTTCCCCGGACTTTTTTCTTACGTCGACCCCTAAAGATCACGAACGTTCGAACAGGTGTGAGGTTTTGCCGATGCGGATCCTAGAGCCCAGGTATGGGTACAATGCGGTTGCCCACAAGCCGGTTATGCCGTAGCGGAACACCCCGACTGCCATGTGGTCTCCCAGGATTGTCTTCAACGCTTGTATCACGAGCAATACGATTACCCCAAGGACAAAACGGAGGATCTTGGTCCCTGTCTTTCCGTCGGTGGTGTACTTGATATGGCGTTGCTCCCAGGCGAACCCCAGGTATCCTCCTCCGGCCAGGCTGAAGAGCTTCATGGGATCGGTGAAACCGACCGGGTCGATCGCCTCCAGTTCAATCAAGAGCGCCAGCAGTACCGCAACGGCTGCCGATATCGCGCCCACAACCAATGAGAAGGTGTAGAGGGCCTCGGGTTTGTCATAGAGGGTCGAGAACCAGGTGTACGCGACGAAGGTGACGGTGATTCCCAGTGCCAGGCCTGCGAAGACATCGAGAGGCCAGTGTACCCCGAGATACATGCGCGAGAGGGCAACCAGGAGTATCAGAACCGCACAGACAATTGAAAGCCACCGTTTGCGGTAAGTTACCGCCAGGGAGCTGTAGAAGGAGGCCGCACCGGTGGTATGCCCGCTGGGGAAGGAGTATCCGGTTGCGGTCTCGATCCGTTTGCCTTCGATTTGTGCGATCACCTGGAACGGGCGGGGTGCCTTGACGAGGGCCTTGAGCACGCTCATGCCGATCAGTGAAGCGAATAGGGTCGAGAATATCGCGAACCCTTTTTTCTTGGATGCGCACCAGAGGAAAAAGGCTACGGCAAGGATGAATATCGTCTCTTCCCCAAGCATGGTCATGAGTTCGACAAGCACATCGAGAAACGGGGAAGACATTCGTTGGAAGAATTCCATGATGGTCAATTGCATACGCGATACCTCCTTTCACCGTTGCAGTATATAGAAGCCGCCGGTCGGGCGCAACCGGATAAAAGTTGCGTAAAAGTCCAAAATAGGTGTTGACAAAAATCCGTCTACATTGTAGTTTCTCCATGCTACTTATGAGGGTGTAGCGAAGTTGGTTATCGCGACGGCCTGTCACGCCGTAGATCGCGGGTTCGAGTCCCGTCACTCTCGTCCAAGACCGCTCTGGGTAATCCCGGGCGGTCTTTTGGTTTTTTAGCGTGCCGGGAGTGGCATGTCCGCGGCATATGGAGGATATATGAAGATTTTGGTAGGTATGAGCGGAGGAATCGATTCCTCTGTGGCAGCCTTGTTGCTACAGGAAGCTGGCCATGAAGTTGTCGGTGTCACCATGTCCATCTGGAGGAAGGGGAACCCTTTCACCGGTGAACTGCGGAAGAACGCCTGCTTCGGACCCAACGAAGAGGAAGATATCGCCGAGGCCCGGAGAATCAGCGAATTGCTGGGAATCGAGTACCATGTCCTCGATTGTGCGGCGCAATATGAACGGATTGTCCTTGAGGACTTCCGTAGCGAATATATGGCGGGACGGACTCCGAATCCCTGCGTCTGGTGCAACAGTCTCATCAAGTTCGGTGCATTGCCGAAGATCGCACGCGAGTCGGGAATCGGATTCGACAAGTTCGCCACCGGGCATTATGCCCAGGTCGAGAACACCGATGGCCGGTGGTTGCTCAAGTGCGCGGTAGACAGCCGCAAGGACCAGACCTATTTCCTGTACCGTCTTACACAGACACAGTTGTCCGAAGTCATGTTCCCGTTGGGCAAGCTCAACAAGGAGGAGGCCAGGCGACTATGTGTCGAACATGGTTTCTTCACCGGGGAGAAGGATGAGAGTCAGGATTTCTACAGCGGCGATTATAGCGACCTGTTGCAGGCCGAGCCGATCGATGGGGATATCGTCGACACCAAAGGCAACGTCTTGGGACACCATACGGGACATTGGAACTATACGATCGGACAACGGCGTGGTCTGGGGATCGCTTCGGAGCGTCCCCTGTATGTGATTTCCTTGGATGCCCGGCAGAACCAAGTGGTGGTCGGGCATGAGGAGGAGACCTTCGGTAGCGCTCTCATGGCACAGCAGATGAATTGGATCGGTCTGGAGCACCCATCCGGAGTCTATGAGATACAGGCGAAGATCCGTTCGACGGGGACTGCGAAACCTGCCATTCTAGAGATTCTAGGGGAGGATATGGTCTCCGTCCGGTTCGCCGAACCGCAGAAAGCTGTCACCCCGGGACAGTCGGTGGTCTTCTATCAGGACGATCTCGTCCTTGGTGGAGGTGTAATTCGATAACCGGTGGACATGTCGCTTGTCCAGAGAACGGAAACATGGTTTAATTGCCAAAAGGAACGTAAGGTTCCATACCTTCTTGCCAGGGAGATTGCCATGCGACTGATTATCCAACCCGATTATGAGAAGCTGTCCTGTTGGGCGGCACGATATATTGCGAAAGCGATCAAGGAATTTTCGCCGACAGCGGACAAGCCGTTCGTACTCGGATTGCCCACAGGATCGTCTCCGATAGCAACCTACCGCCAGCTGGTGGCGATGCACCGGAGGGGCGAACTCTCGTTCAAGCATGTGGTGACCTTCAATATGGACGAGTACATCGGATTACCCGAAGACCATCCGCAAAGCTACCATGCATTCATGTGGGACCATCTGTTCAGCCATGTCGATATTCCCAAGGAGCAGGTCAATATCCCCAACGGAAACGCCGCGGACATCCTCCAGGAGTGTGCATCCTACGAACAGAGGATCGCAGCGGCCGGAGGGATCCGACTTTTTCTCGGTGGGATAGGGGCCGACGGCCACCTCGCCTTCAATGAACCGTACTCGTCGCTCGACTCGGTTACCCGGGTGAAATCCCTTACCCACGACACAAAGGTCATGAACTCACGGTTCTTCGGCAACGATATCTCGAAGGTTCCCTCCACGGCCATAACGGTCGGAGTAAAGACAGTCATGGATGCCCGTGAGGTCCTGTTGCTGGTCAATGGGCATGCGAAGGCCCGTGCGTTGCAAGCGGCGGTCGAGGGACCGGTGAGCCACGCGTGGACATGCAGTGCCCTTCAGATGCATGCGAGGGCAATCATCGTGTGTGACGAACCGTCGGCTGCCGAGCTGAAGGTCGGTACCTGGAAGTACTTCAAGGATATCGAAGCCGAACACCTCGACCCCGACTGCCTGCTGGTAATGGAATAGGCGTTACGTTCGGAGTCCCATCTCGTCGGCGACCCTGATAACTGTGGCGGGATCGTCCGTCATGATTGTATCCACGCCCATGGCGTACAACCGGCGCATCTGTGCCTCGTCGTTGATGGTCCAGACTTGGATCACCGCATCCAATGCATGGAATGCCCGGATAAAATCCTCGGTAATCACCGTGATTCCCCACTGGCGCACCGGGACCTGGAATACCAGAGTCCGCCCCAAGTCGAGCATCTTAGGCAACAACCCCATTTTCTGACGAATGAGCAGGGGGATTACTTCCAAGGTGGTCACGCTGGTCAGTATCCGCTTGTTCTTCTCCCGCAACATGCGTAGGTTCCGCACATGGAAGCTTGCCCCAAGCACCCGATCCTGGGCTCCATGGGCGACGACGACCCGTTCGAAAGCATCGACAATGGCAGGATCCTCGCTCTTCATATCCACATTGAACCGTTGTATGGGACATTCTTCCAGCGCCTCATCCAAGGTTGCCATACTGATACCCTTGTCCCTGAAAGGGTAGGTCGCACCCCCATCCTGCGTATGGGTGAAGCCGGCGTCCAGTTGTCGCAGCTCGGCCAAGGTGTAGTCTTCCACCCGGCCCGATCCGTTCGTGTTGCGTTCAAGCGTCGGATCGTGCCAGATGACGACATGCCCGTCCTTGGTCAAATGTACGTCGGTCTCGATTACATCCACCCCCATGACCACCGCACTCCTGAATGCTTCCAGCGTATTCTCCGGAAAGTTGTGGCTGTCTCCGCGATGGGCGACCACCTTCGGCATCGGTACTAGGAACGGCTCGTACATGGCATCACTCCATTGGATTCTCTATTTCGTCGCCGGAGGGAGCACCGGCCTCGGCGATATCCTTATGCACCTTCAACCTCGCCATCTTGATGAACATCTTCTCGATCCGCTTGGCTTCCTTCTCACTCAATGTGGCACGTGCGAGGATATCCCTGAAAAACCGTTCGACTTCGGATTGTTCGTCCTGCTTGTAGAAATGGATCTTGTCAAAGGATTCGCCGATGGTTTGGGCGACTTCCTGCAACCGTGTCTCCACAATCGGTGTGAAACCGAGCGAAGGTGCCAATTCCCTGTAGAGGGTATAGGTGATTATTTGGACGGCTTGGGAGAGGTTGAGGCTGGGGAATGCGTCGCTGGTGGGAATCCGCACTCCCATGTGGCACAATGCCAGTTCGGCGTCGGTCAGGCCATCCGCCTCCCTTCCGAACACGATCGCCACGGTTCCCGCACCCGTTTGTGCGATCCGCTGGGCCAATTGTTCCGGAAGCAACGCGAAATACTTCCTGTTCTTTCCCCGGCGCCGTGAAGCTCCGACCGACAATACGGTGTCGGCGAGTGCTTGTTGCAGGTTTTCGAACCGGAGATGGCTCTCGTACAGGTCGTAGGCATGGAGGGCAAGTGTCCTCACCCTGTTCTCGTCATATTCCTTGGTGCCTGTGATCGCGAGCTCGGTGATACCCATGGTCTTCATGGCCCGGCAGACGGAGCCGATATTCGCACCATCCTGCGGTTCGACCAAAACGATACGTATTCTCGATAGGTTGGGATGCTTTTCCATATACGCATTTCATATCAGATATTGCAGTATTATCCAAGCTGGCATATAGTGGGAGCATGTTGGAGACTACAAGAACGCCTAGGGATGCAGCCAAGACAGCACTGCTGGTCATTGCCGTCATTTTGGTTGCCGCGGCTTTGAAAATTGCCGGCACGGTGACATTGCCACTCATAATCTCGGTGTTCCTATTCCTGCTTTTCAATCCGTTCCTCAACCGGTTGGAGAAAATGAAGGTCCCCCGCTGGCTCGGTGTCGTCATTGCCATGCTGCTGTTGTTGATTATCCTGCTGTCCGCCGGGTGGTTCTTCTTCTTTACCATCGACCGGCTTGTGCAGCGTTTGCCCATGTATATCCGCCGTTTCACCGTAATCGATGCATGGGTCGCCGAGAAGCTCGATTTGGATGCAGGCACAAGTTTCCTGACCTACCTGAATTTCGATTGGCAGGGAATCATACTGAGCTCCCTGTCTTCGGTAAGTGGCAAAGCGATCAATGTCATCTCCATGGCTTCGCTTATCTATATCTTCGTGCTTTTCCTCTTGCTGGAACGCCAATCGCTCATCCCCAAGTTGAAGATCGCGGCACCCGGTGGAAAAGGGATGCGGGTGGCTGTCCTCTTCGAACGGGTCAATCGCCAGATTTCCAAATACCTGCTGCTCAAGGCTTTGATAAGCTTGGCGACCGGTGTCCTGTTCTACCTGGCCTGTCTCGCCACCGGCTTGGATTTTGCCATCATGTGGGGTGTGTTGGCGTTTATCCTCAACTTTATCCCAAGCATCGGCTCGATCATCATCACCCTCATGACCATCACCATGGCACTGCTGCAGTTCTTTCCCAACTGGGCGAACATCATCTATGTGGCTGTGCTCATGATTTCCATACAGACGGTGCTCGGAAATATCCTCGACCCGCGTATCCAAGGTGTCCAGCTGAATCTCAGCCCCTTCGTCATTCTCGTTTCGTTGTCGTTGTGGGGCTTTATCTGGGGTGTCGCCGGTATGTTCCTGGCCGTTCCCATCACCAGCGTCCTGCAGATAGTGTGTGCCAATGTCCAGTCGCTCAAGCCGGTCGCGGTAATGATCGGAAGCGGACGGTCGTATCGGAAAGTGGTCGAGGAGGAACGGCGTAGGGCCCGCGAACGGGCAAAACGCAGGGCCGAGCGTGAAAAGCGGCGATCCGACCGGTCGAACCACAATGGTACTACCCAAAAACTTCCCGCCGAGATACATGAACAACCGCATGAATGACGGGGGCTCGGATGCCCGGGTGCTTGAAAGTGTCAGCCTGAAAGATCTCGACCCCGAATCGTATGGACAGGCTCTGGCCCGGTTGTCGGATTTCGTCTGGTCCCTGTACCAGAGGGAAGGCCGGAGTTTTCCTTGGCGTGAGACCGATGATCCATATCGGATACTCTTGTCCGAACTCATGTTGCAACAGACCCAGACCGAACGGGTACTTCCGAAATACGAGCAGTTTCTTTCGCTGTGGCCCGATTTCGAGGCCATGGCTTCCTCTTCCCTGCTTGAAGTGCTGTCCGCCTGGAAAGGCCTTGGATACAATCGGCGGGCATTGGCCTTGCGCACCATCGCCCAGAAAAGTGTTGCCTATGGATGGACACTCCCCAACGATTACCAAACCCTGCAGGAATTTCCCATGATAGGTCCCGCTACGGCAGCTGCTGTCATGGCCTTCTCCCACCATGAGAAGTCCATATATCTGGAGACGAATATCAGGCGGGTGCTGATCCACCAGTTCCATCCAAACGAGCAGCAGGTGGCCGATGCCCAGTTGAGAAGTGAACTCGCACAATTGTTGGACCTGCAGACAGACTACAAGCATTGGTACTATGCCTTGATGGATTATGGTGTGCTGTTGAAGAAACAGGTGGTGAATCCGAACCGTCGGAGTGCGCATTACTCCCGACAATCGAAATTCGAAGATTCCAACAGACAGATCCGTGGCATGTTGCTCCTCGTGTTCACTGAGCAGGGTCCGCAGGACTTCGAAAGCTTGTGCAGGCAATTGCCCTTCGAACGGGAACGGATCGGCTCTTGTCTCTCGGCGCTCGAAGCGGAAGGGTTCATCTCGTTGTTGCCGGCAGTGTCCGAAGAACCGTCCCAACGGTATGGGATTCCCCACTAACTCCTACGGGCGTACAATAGGTTGCTTTTCCTTCCAGTCGATGAATACATTGCCCATCATACCGATCAATATGACGATTGCCCCGACAAGAAGTCGGGTACTGAACAGGTCGTACATGTAGTAGTCCAGGACAATCGATGTGATGATCTGGGACGAGCTGAGAAGTAATGCGGAATAGATCGCAGGGATCCGGGGGATGACATGGTTGGTTCCCGAAACGACCAATACGGCAAGCAATCCACCTCCAAGCATGAGGGGGACCGGTACTTCCCCGACAGTGGCAAACGCTTCGAGTGTCGCGTCTGCCGACGTGATCGCATAGACCACGACAGCAATGACCAACCCGCTGAGGACATTGTTCCTTGCACTGAAGAACACACCCTTGTATGCGGCGAACCTGGAGTTGTAGACCATCTGGATCATGGTGATGATGCCGGTCAACACACCGATCACCACATAGGGGATGGCGAAGGTTCCTCCCTGGGATGCCATGATCGCAATTCCTATGAAACTCACCGTGAGGGTGAAAGCCTTCTTGCGGCTGATGGCGTAGGTCTTCCTACCCATGAATCCGGTCAAGTCGAACAACAGTGATCCCAGTGACTGTCCGAAGACGGCGGTCGCCATGGCCAGCGATGCTCCGATATGGACAATGGTGATATAATTGGAATTCAGGATAAGGAAACCGAAGGCGCCTCCGAACCACAAGTACCAGGGAGCCTTCTGCCGTTGTGCCGGTTTCCCCCGTCTTATCCGCAGGAATGCCAGGATGATGGTTATGGCAACCACTCCGATGGCATGGTTGAAGATGAACGAGACAGACATGTCCGACACTTCACCGAATCTGGTGTTGAACACCACCATGAACGAGATCATGCTGCCAATGGCACTGGCGAGGAGATAATCTGTTGCCCTATGCATACCCCGAGCTTATCATAACGCCGGTGATTGCGAAAGTAACTTGAGAATATTCGCCGGTAGCTGTACACTTATCGTGCCAATTTTTTTTACACCAACGATGCGGTACAATTACCACATGTGGACCAAGGAGGAACCCATGAAGAAACGTATGTTCATCCTGACAATAGCGGTGATCGCGATAGTTGCGGTCATGTTCACCGGTTGTGCTACTGCGCAAGCGGTGGAGCCGATAGCTCCTGTGCAGGAACCGGCGGCTCCGGCTGTTGTAGCTCCGGCACCCGCTCCGGTTCCAGCTCCAGCAGTGGCTCCAGCTCCCAAGGTTGTCGAACCGGTTGCCGCGACTGTGACACCGCCAGCACCGACAACACCAGTCAAACCGGCAGTCGTACCCACAACGGCTGGGAAGATTGTAAAACTCATCGCGACAAGCGATATGCATGGAAGCCTGTTCCCCTATGATTTCATCCGCAACACCACTGCCGCAACCAGCCAGATGCATGTTGCTTCCTTCGTGGAAGAGCAGCGGGCCAAGGACCAGAGCGTCGTCCTGCTGGACAATGGAGATGTGCTGCAGGGGCAACCTATCGTCTACTACTACAATTTTGTTGAGACGAAAGCTCCCCATATCGTACCGGCTGTGATGAACGATATGCGCTACGATGCGGCATCGGTGGGGAACCATGATGTCGAAGCTGGTCCACAGGTGTACCTGCGTGTCGCGGCACAGGCGAACTACCCCTATCTGGCTGCCAATGCCGTCTTCATCGATTCGGGAGAGCCTGCGGTTCCTCCCTATACCATTGTCGAGCGGGACGGATTGCGCATCGCCGTACTTGGCATGATCACCCCCTATATCCCAAAATGGCTTCCACAGAACCTGTACGAAGGTGTGCGGTTCGACGATATGGTGGATACCGCCGCGAAGTGGATTCCGATTATCGAGGAGAAGGAAAAGCCCGATTTGATCGTCGGCCTGTTCCATGCGGGAGTCGATGAGACCTATAGCGGAAGCGCCGACCAGAAGAGTAATGAGAATGCCAGCAAGCTGGTAGCCCAGAGGGTCGAAGGTTTCGACGTGATCTTCACGGGCCATGACCACCAGGATACCGACATGGTGGTACAGAGTCCTTCCGGTAAGGAAGTGGTTATTGTCGGAGCCATGAATGGGGGCCGGTCGGTTGCGGTTGCGACTGTCGGATTCTCGTTTGATGCGGCATCCGGTTCCTACGTTGTGGATTCGGTCGATGGCGAGACGGTGGCAATGGATACGTATGCGCCACATGCCGAACTCATGGCGAAATACCAACCGGTGGTCAAGGAAGTGACCGATTGGGTTTCCCGCAAGGTCGGAACGATCAGCGAGACCATATCTTCGCGCGATTCCATGTTCGGCGATTCAAAGTTCGTTGACCTTATCCACCAGATACAACTTGAGAAGACTGGTGCCGAACTGTCGATATCGGCTCCATTGTCCCTGGATGCGACCATAAAGCAGGGTCCGGTATATGTGCGGGACATGTTCAGCCTCTATCCGTACGAGAACCTGTTGTTCACCATGGAAATGACCGGGCGCGAGATCAAGGCTTTCCTCGAATACTCCTATGAGAAGTGGTTCAACCAGATGAAGTCCCTGGACGATGATCTGATCAACTTCAAGCGGGATGCCGAGGGGAAGTTGGTGTTCAATACCAGGTACAATACCTATGATACAGCGACCAGGTATTACAACTACGATAGTTTTGCCGGTATCAACTATGTTGTCGATATTACAAAACCTGCCGGACAGCGGGTTTCCATTAAGACCATGACCAATGGTGGCGCTTTCCTGATGGACCGCACCTATGTGGTCGCCATAAATTCCTACCGTGCACAAGGTGGCGGCGGGCATTTGGCTGCTGCCGGTATCACCAGCGAGATGGCCTTGGATCGGATATTGTATTCGACGGACAAGGATTTGCGATTCTATCTCATGGAAGCATTTGAAACCAAAGGCGAGATCGTTCCGACGGTCGACAACAACTGGCTGGTTATTCCAAACCTGTGGGTACAACGGGGCATGAAGAATTCGTATCCGAAGTTGTACGCTACACCGTAATCGAGACCATTCATTCCCCAACGAAACGAGGGTAGCGGAACAATTACTATTGGTCCATTACCGAGTAAGTGCAGGGAACGTAGGGTGAGATACCCCGCCCCATGGGGCGGCAGCGGAGGCGAAGCCTCCCGGGTCCAGGGCTTGCCCTGGGGTTGCGATACCATTCATTTTTCAGGGACTGTTGCGTATGTCGAAAGGCTGGTGCAACAGTCCCTTTTCTTTGTAGAGGCTTGGAGGCCTTATGGACAGCACATTGGCGCATCGGTACACTGTCGTCATGGACGTTACACCAAAAGATACATCGGTCGCAGCCGAAGCGTGGAAACTATGGGATGCCAAGGCGAAACCCCAGCTGTCCCTTGGACGCCTGGAGCAGATTGTCGTCGATATCGTCTGCATGCGCAGGCAATTGTTGCCCGATCTGGGAAGGCCCCTGCTGTTGTTGTTTGCAGCCGACCACGGGATTGTCGCCGAGGGGGTCTCCTCGAGTCCCCAGGAAATCACTTGGCAACAATGTGAAAACTTTGCCCAAGGCGGCGGTGCGATCGGATTGCTCTGCATGTTGAACGGTGTCGACCTGAAAGTTGTCGACGTCGGTGTGGCCCATGATTTTCGCGCCGATTTGCCCATTGTGGATAGGAAAATCGCTTTCGGGACACAGAATTTCGCAAAAACCGCGGCCATGACCCACTCACAGAGGCATGCCGCCATGCAAAGCGGAGTCCAGATGGTCAAGATGGCTCATGCCGAAGGTCGGTCGGTAATCGCCTTTGGGGAAATGGGAATCGGGAACACCTCCAGCTCCTCGGCTATCATGTCCTGCCTCACCGGGTACGATATCGACCGATGCACGGGCAAGGGCGCAGGTCTGGCAGCATCCGCTCTGGAACATAAGAAAGATGTCCTCGCAAAGGCGATTGCATTCCATGGGCACCCCACCGGTCCGATGGAGGTATTGCGAACATTCGGTGGGTTCGAGATCGCGGCGATCGCAGGCGGTATGCTCGAGGCTGCCCGGCTGCACATGGTCATGCTTGTGGATGGATTCATCGCTTCGACAGCCGCACTGGTTGCGATATCGGTCGAAGCGAATGCACGCGATTATATGGTCTTTTGCCACGAGTCGGGCGAGGGAGGGCATCCGGCATTGCTCGGATACCTGGAGGTCGAACCATTGCTCTCCCTGCGGATGCGATTGGGAGAAGGCACTGGAGCTGTGGTCGGATGGTCGATTGTCCACCAGGCTGTGCAGTTGTACCTGCATATGACCAGCTTCTCCTGTGCGCATGTAACCGACTCTGTCACACTGTTGAAGAAGCAAGGAGTGGATTTCCATGGATAACGAACACTGTCCGTCCATAACGCTCGTAATTGGTGGGGCGAGAAGCGGAAAGAGCAGCTATGCCGAGACTTTGGCAACGGCTACTGGTGGAAACCGGGTGTATATGGCGACCGCCGAACCGTTCGACGACGAGATGCGCCTGCGGATCGTTCGGCACCAGAAGGCACGGGAAGGCTTGTTCTTCCGAACCGTGGAAGAACCGCTTGATTTGACTTCTGCCTTGGCAGAGGTCGGTGCCGAATCTGATGTGGTCCTTATCGATTGCATGACCGTATGGGTGGGAAATCTCCTACACCATTTCGGTTTGCAGGATTCGTATGCGCACATAGACACATTTTTGGCAGCCTTGGGGGATCCCCCGACACGTATTGTCATTGTGACCAATGAGGTCGGACAGGGGATTGTTCCCGGCGATCCCATGAGTCGTCATTTCAGGGACCACGCCGGTTGGCTGAATCAATCGTTGGCTAAGATCGCCGATACCGTGGTGTGGATGGTGGCCGGGATACCTGTGGTTATCAAGGGCGAGGTCCGCTCATGAAAGGCATAGGTCTTGCGAGCGCATTCAGGACAATGACCATATTTCCATTTCCCGGAAACGAAAGCGACAGTCCGGCCACAGCACTGTATTGGTTCGTTCCGGTCGCTCTGGTCCTCGGTTCTTGCGTATTTGGTATCGCATGGCTGCTCGCTCCGGTAGGTGCTCCGTTCTTGACCGGTGCGTTGGTCGTTACGGTTCTGGTAATCCTCACCCGGGCGTTCCATCTGGATGGCCTGGCCGATATGGCGGACGGATTCGGGGGTGGATGGACAAGGGAACGGGTCCTGGAGATCATGAAGGACTCCCATGTGGGGGCATTCGGTGTGATAACG
Source organism: Spirochaetae bacterium HGW-Spirochaetae-2 (assembly GCA_002839355.1). GTDB lineage: Bacteria > Spirochaetota > Spirochaetia > Sphaerochaetales > Sphaerochaetaceae > UBA8525. The sequence continues at coordinate 27,391 of PGXW01000011.1, read as the reverse complement.
CTCTGCCTCACTCTGGCGGTGAAGGTCACAGCTGTGGCATATCTCTGCGGATCGGGCGATATCGGGTTTCTCGTTCTTGTCCCGTTGTTCTCCCGTCTCCTCGTTGTACTACAGGCTGTGGCGAATCCCTATGCCAGGCCAGAGGGGGGGACAGCCGGCCGATTGGTTGCGGAAGCATCGTGGAGGCACTTGTTGGCATCCCTGCTCTGGACCGGGGCGCTTCTGGCCGTTTTCGGGTTCATGCCTTGGAATGTCGTGGCAATTGTACTGGGAACCGGACTCGCCGTCACCATGTACATCGCAGTGGTGGGGCGAAGGAGAATCGGTGGTGTGACCGGGGACCTGTTGGGGGCGACTGTAGAGTTGTCCGAGACCCTTATGTTCGTCGCGGCTGTTCTGGTGCCCTTGCCATAGTGTCGATTTATGGGCAATATGGGGAGAATTGGAAAATCGTTGGACCAGGAGGAAATTCATGAGGAAAAGTAGATGGGGAATACTGGGAGCCGCAGGTATCGCGCGCAAGCAGTTGATACCTTCCCTGCATGCCAGCGAGCAATGCGAATTGGTTGCCGTGGCATCCCGTGATGCGGCAAAAGCCGCCACATATGCGAAGGAGAACGGCATTCCCGTTTCCTATGGATCATACGAGGAACTGCTGGCCGATCCAACCATAGATATGATCTACAACCCGTTGCCGAACCATTTGCATGTGCAGTGGACCCGTAAGGCGGTTGAGGCGGGCAAGCATGTGTTGTGTGAGAAGCCCCTTGCGCTGTCGGTCCAGGATGTCGAGGATCTTATCCGATTGCGCGAGTCGTCGGGCAAGCTTATCGGCGAGGCCTATGCGATGTTCCACCAACCGCGGCTGCAATCGTTGAAAACACAATTCGAGAGTCGAAGGTATGGGAAGCTGGAAAGCGCCCACGGTAGCTTTTACGTGACGAATACCGATCCGAACAATATCCGCAATGCCTACCAGGAGGGTGGTGGGGCGCTTTGGGACATTGGAGTCTACCCGATCACCGTTGCCCGGTGGATGTTCGGCGAGGAACCTGTCGAGGTGGCGTGCACGATGGACTTGGATCCCCAATTCCAAGTCGACCACCATACGACCGGAATCCTGAGGTTCCGTTCAGGAGGACAGATGAGTTTCGCCTGCGGCATGAGGCACCCCTTCCACACAGCCATGACCTTCTACACCGATACCCACAGGATGGAGGTCGGAAAAACCTTCCACAGCGATACGAAGGGCCAAATGATTTATGAAGTATTCACAGGAGCCCAACCTCCTGCCGTAAAGACCTATAGTTTCGAACCGGTGGACCAATACATGTTGGAATGTGAGAATTTCGCCGAAGCTGCCCTGGAAGGGAAACCGTTCGCGGGGTCGCTTGAACAGACCTTGGCCAATACCAAGGTGCTGCTCGCCCTATTCAAGGCTGCCGACAGCCACAAATTCGAGAGTGTGTGATATGCATATGGTATGTTTGGACCTCGAGGGGGTCCTGGTCCCCGAGATATGGATCAACTTCGCTGAAAAGACTGGGATCGAGGAACTGCGGCTGACTACCCGGGAGGTCCCCGATTACGATGTGCTCATGAAAGGTCGGCTCGCGATCCTCAAGGATCGTGGACTGACCTTGTCCGATATCCAGGGTGTTATCGGAACATTGTCGCCGCTGGAAGGTGCATTGGAATTCCTCAACACGCTGCGGCAGAAGACGCAGGTGGTGATTCTGAGCGATACTTTCACGGAATTCGCGAAACCATTGATGGAAAAATTGGGTTGGCCCTCGATCTTTTGCAATAGTCTTGTGGTTGACGATGCCGACATGATTGTCGGCTATACGCTGAGGCAACAGGATGGGAAGCGGAAGGCTGTCCAGGCTTTGCAGGGTATTGGTTTCACCGTATTCGCCGCAGGCGATTCGTATAATGACCTGACCATGATAAAGACCGCCGACAGTGGAGCCTTGTTCCGTGCACCCGATAAAATACGAAAAGAAGAGCCGCAGTTGCCACATGCCGTGACTTATGCTGATTTTGGTTCGATCATTGACAAATTTCTGGAAAATCAGCACTGAAATTAAGATTTCTCTTGACGGATTGGCAAAACGCATCCATCTTTATTGATACTGTTTGAAGTACAATTGCTGAGGTGCCTGGTATGAGTGAACAATTTAACGCAGAGATGGAGCAACTCCTATTGGAATTGCGCAAGGAGATTCTCGAAAGCATTGCTGCTGAAGATGAGGATTTCCGTGGAATGATCCATGCCATGGGAATCAAGGATCTGGGCGATATTGCTGCAGATGATATTGCAAGCAAGAAGATGGAGGCCCTGAATCAACATGCCGCCAATCGCTTGAAGAGCGTTGAAGCAGCACTGACAAGACTGAAGAACGGAAGGTATGGAGTTTGCCTGCAGTGCGGAGCAAAGATCCCAGAGGAGCGGTTGCGTGCAATTCCGTATGCGGTGTTGTGTGTGGCTTGCAAGAGTGGGGAGGAGGGACCGAAACGTCGGTCCTGGTGATTCGCTATCGCAATTGATCGATGCATGCCCCTGGCTACAGCCAGGGGTTTCCCTTTTCCCGAAGGATCGTGGTCGGCCTTCCGTGTCCCGGGTATACGGTTGTATTGCCGGGAAGCGTCATCAGTTTTGTCTTGATTGCAGGAACGATAGCGTGCGGGTCGCTGTCCGGCAAGTCTGTGCGGCCGATCGACCCTGCGAATAGGGTATCACCGGAGAACAGCAGATTGTCCTCATGACGGTACAGGGCCACCGAACCGGGAGTGTGTCCACCTATAAGCAGTACGTGCAGTCCACATCCGGCAATGGTTTCCCCGTCGACGAACAAGTGGGTAGGCTCGGGCAGCGATTCCCACAGTGATTCGGGAATCTCATTTTGCGAGGGATCGAGAGAAATCGCCAGTTGTCTCAACCGGCGACCTCCCTCTTTGCCCAGGTACGGCGCATCCAGGGCATGCACGTACACAGGTAGGTTCTTGTCCTGTGCCAGCAACCCGGGAATTCCAAGTATGTGATCCCAATGGGAGTGGGTAAGGATCACAGCTTCCGCCTTCCATCCCTTGGAATTGATATGGCGGAATATCAACGCTCCATCGAAGCCGGGATCGATGATCCAAACAGAGCTATCGTTATGCAGAAGATAACAATTGGTCTGGTACGGACCGAGTTGGAGCGTCTCGACTTCCATCGCTACTCCTTGTTGGAGTAACTGATAGCGGCGATCCTGCCGCGTATATCCATGCCATTCATCTTTTCAATAGCTTTATCCGCATGTTCCTGGGACAAGGTTATGAAGGAATACTTGTCGTGGACACGAATGGAGAATATGTCCTCGCGAGAAATGGCGAGTTGGTCCTGGAGGATCTGGGAGAGTTCCTTCGCATATAGCCGCCGCATCTTGCCGATATTGAGATACAACGTTCTCGCACCTTCTGGGATAGGAGCGTCGTTCTGTTCCTTTTCGCGGGGTTCCCGGGGTTCTCGAGCCTCCCGAGGAGCTTTTGCGGCAGACTTTTTTGCCGCTGGTGCCGGTTTTTCCGTTGCTTGGGCAGCTACGGCCCTTGGCTTGCCTGCGGTCCGCTTTTCAGGACCTCCAAGCAATTCCCGAAGGATGTATGCGGTGAAATAGCCGCGACGGAAGAACGGTACATTCTTCTTGATGATCTTTTTCAACGTCTCGAGTTCCTCGGGATTGGAATCGATATTGAGCTTGGCGACAAGCATCTGTATCTTACCGGCGAGTACTTCGTTGTTCTCTGGGATAGGTTTCGTTTCATTGTTCATGAGCGGGGTCTCCTTGGATGTGGTGATTTCTTTTGCCTCTTCGGCAGTGGCGATACAAACGAAGCGTGGAAGGACATTCTTCCATTCCCCGACATGTCGTATCACCGAGAGCAATTCCCCGCTGTTCAGACCGATCGCGACGAGGGTACCGACTTGAATCGCGTCGGATTCCTTCAATGAGGACAATCGATCGAAACCAATTCCAATTGCTGGAATAGGGGGTATGGATGCACGCAACCGCTTGTCCAGGGTTTTCCACAGGACCTCGGTCCTATGGATCACCAGGTATTGCTGCCCTTGGAGGGCATACAATGTATCCAGGATGCGGGCGGTCGCAAGTCTGGGGATGGTGTAACATTCCAATAGATGCGCAGGCAGCTCCCATTCAGACTGCAGCACCGTAACGGGATGTTCCACCAGCTCCTCAGGGGTTCTGGCGAGATGGGAAAGGGTGTCGGTAAACAATTCGATCTGGACTGTGGGATTCAGTTTGGTGAATACAAACCGACAATCATCCAAAAACGCGAACTCCCTTACTTTCATCTGTTCCTCGGTCTCCTCAGCTTCTTGGATGAAACTGTAGGCGAGAACAACTGTTGTTGTCGACGAGAGAAAGATGTTGTCTCTACGGATATGGTCTATCGCCCGTTGGGGGGTCGTGGCCAATACCCTGGACTTGTCGCTGAGAGCCGATAGGTCGGCCCGTGGGGATTGAGTTTCGGATAGGCACGTAAACGTATTGCAGAATGAACTTTCAGGACGTTCCAACCAATATTCGAGCTGTTCTTGCGAAAGGAGCAACAAGATGTTGGGTTCGCTTGCCAGCGGAGTATTCGGTGATTGTCCCGGGGTCTTTTGCTGCTTCGACAACTGTGCCGAACGGTTCAACGCGATAGGCACGACAGTATCACCCACTTCAATAAAAAGTGGTGGGTGTGTACCGGTGGATTCCAGTTCTTGCAGTTTGCTTAGAAGCAGGGAGGGGATCGCCAGATCAGTCATTCCACCTCCACGGAGAATTCATTCATACGATGCTCTTTTCCATCATCTGGATTTTAGGATATAGAGTGATGCTTGCTTTGTCAAGGAAGTACCGATATGGTACTATACGACTACATTGGTAGGTAAGGAGCATTCATGGGGCGGCAACGGAGCCAAATTGAAGTAGTGGAGAGGCAAATATCGGTCGTCGACCATGATATGGAAGTTCTCCTTGCGGAACTGGGTATGCATGTCCTCTCCTTGCGGCAACCGGTGGTCACCGGAGATTCGGCATCGGCTTACCAACCTCTGGTCAAGGAAAAGTCCGTGCTGGATGATTTGGATGCCCGTATCCTGCACTTGCAACAGATTGGACAGAGCCTGCAGGATGCCAACACCAGTATCGGGACGATCCGAAGCAAGTTGACACTGCATGAACAATCGTTGCGCGTCGCTTATAGCCGTATCGGTGTGATCGCCTGGGAAGAGGCCTCGTCCGGCGTCCTTTCCGATGCCATACGGGGAATCCTTCCGAAAGTCAACGAGATGCAGGATAAGGTCGCCGCCCTCAGGGCCGAGAAGGACAGTGCGAACCGACGTTCCCGTGAATCGCTTTCCTTGTTCAGGATCCCTCTCAAGATGCACGAGTACATTGTTTCAAGACGGTTGGACAAATACGCGCGGGGACATGAGGAGTTTTTTGTCGATACGGGGAAGGCCATCGCCGAAGCTCTGGCTATCAGGCATCTCGCAAGTTCTTCCGCGGTCTCCCTGGATACCGAATATCATGGGCTTTCCCAACAGATCGCAGCATGGAAAGAGGAGTTGTCACTATTGCAACAGCAGATTTCGGAGGACAAGAGCCGGTTGGAGGAAGTCGGGGTTGCCGGTTCGGTCGAGCGGAAGGTCATCGAGTTGCAGAATAGTCGCAAGGAACAGGCTTCTTTGGTATCGAAACTTGCAGTTGCATATGCAAGGACGATTTGTCTTCAGGAAAATCCTTGGAAGATGGTGGAGGTGAATGCGGAGACACTCCGATGCTACGACCAGATTCGTCGGCACGAACGCATCCGGGGGCAATTGGAGAAACGGATCGATGAATTGCGTATCGAAAGCACTATCGGAGAGTTGGTGCTTCTGATCGAACAGGACGAGGAACGGATCATGCATATTCGGCAAATGATCGACCAGCACAATCGGCAGATCGAGGAAATCCAGCGTTCCATTATCCTAAATCGTGAGAAGATCGGCGAAATGAAAAGAAGCTTGGCTTCCAGTCTGGAACGGGAGGAGTAGGGCCCATGTCTGGACGAAGGGAGCATACGGACCGGTCACTTGCGGAGGCGCGGGCGAGGGAACGCCGGTATGAAAAATTGCAGGAGCGGACATCTCGGGACCCGAAGCAGATGGCCTTGGGATTCGATGCCCCGCCACCTTCGAGAACCGATGCCCAACATCTTGTGGAGGAACGGCATAAGCAAAAGGCGTCCGAATCGAAGGCGAAGACACAGGTGGTCGCGACCGCATCGACGAAAAGTCAGGCGAAGGCCAACCCGGACTCGGGCAGCAAGAGCACGACTGTCCATCATGCCAGGTCGACGAAAACCTCCCCGCAGGCCAGAAAAGCTACGCCCAAGATTCCGCGGAAACCCTCCGACAAAGATACCGCAAGGAAGAAACCCGTAAAAAAGGGAAGCAAGAAGAAGGCTACAAGGAAGGAGTCGTTCAAGATCCAGATTTCCCTTCCGGTTTTCATAGTCCTGGTTATTGTGTTCGCGCTATTGGCTGGCTCCTTTATTGCCTTGCAACTGTTCGGGTTCAAGAATTCGCCGCTATTGGTGCGGGAGGCGAACAGCCCGACTGCTGCCACGTTGACCATCGAGGTGGGAATGTCGGCACGACGGATCTCCCGCATGCTGGAGGAAGCCGGTGTGGTTGCCGATGCCAAGGTGTTCGAGCGATACCTGGAGGTGGAGGGTAGTACCACTAGTCTGCAACCGGGCACATACCTGTTCGAGCCAGGACTATCGCATGCTTTGATTGCCGAGAGGCTGGTGAATCCTCCCAGGGCCGCTATCGGCCAGTCGGTGTTGGTGTACGACGGTTTCACCCTGGAGGAGATCGATGCCCAGCTCGTCGCAAGGGGATTGGCCGACGAAGGGGATTTTCTTTTGGCTGCGAGAACCCTGGCATTCGAGCGGGGACTGCCATTTGCGGAAGGGTGGTTTCTCAGCGGTACCTATATGGTGCCTCCAAACGGAGATGTCCCGATTGGACTTGCCATTGCGATGCAGGATGCGTTGAATGAGGCTATCCGTCCGTATCTCATTGTTTTGGAAGACCTCGATATCTCCGTTTCCCAAGCAGTCGTAATCGCATCCATGATCCAACGTGAGACAAAGGATGTTATCCAGATGCCCATGATCTCGGGCGTCATCCACAACCGCCTGAAGGCTACCATGCCTCTCGGGATAGATGCCACACTCAGGTATGGTTTGGATGCTTGGAATCGGGATCTGACCCAGGCCGAATACACGGCGAACCACCCGTACAATACGAGGAATCGGGAAGGATTGCCGCCTTCAGGGATTGGGGCCCCAAGCCCTGCCGCCTTGGATGCGGCGATGAATCCCTCGTCCCACAAATGGTACTATTATATCCACGATGCCCAAGGGAATATCCATTTTGCCCAGACCTATGATGGGCATAAGGAAAATATAGACAAGTATCTCCGATAGTCTTGGTTATAACAGAACACAACCGAATACCGGGTGTCTGGTGGCAGAAAATAATTGGCGGTGTGATATTGAGTTTTTTTTTCCGATAGTGTAAGGTGGACATCGTTCGTACAGGGTCTGGATCACGCCGGCGTGGTGAAATTGGTAGACACGATAGACTCAAAATCTATTGGGGGCAACTCTGTATCGGTTCGAGTCCGATCGCCGGTAAACAACAACAAGCCGATTCGTTTTTCAACGGGTCGGCTTACTTTTTTTCAAACTATCTTTCTTTCCTAACACAATATACCTCGGATCTGTCGAAAATTGCCTGAATTTGGTTGTCATAAGTCAATCAGTTTTTGCGCCTCGAGATAACATTTGACATACATTTAATGAAAACAGTAAAAAAATGTAATTGTATTACGAATGGGTAACTCTTTCAGGGTGTTGGAGTAGTGCTGGCTTCCAACACGGGCAGCTGGTGAAAACTTCGTGGATATGTATGGAAGTGATTTGGTACAAAATATTGTGCTATGTCACAACAGGTAAATAAATGTTTTATACTATGTCATAAGATATGTATAAGTACAAATAATTACAGATTTTGCTTGACACCGTTTCTGCCCCATGGTTGAATGGTGCTTGGAATAACAGAATTCAAAGCACATGCGATGGGATTTTCCCAGACTATGTAGAAGGCTCTGTAACTGAAGGAGAGAAACATGAAGGATAAAACGAACTTGTCCGTAGGTGTGGATCTTGGCACCTCCAATCTACTCATCTATGTTGAAGGCCAAGGAACACTTTTCAATGAGCCCTCAATCATCGCGATCGACAAAGCAACACAGAAAGTGGTTTCCGTCGGGTATGAAGCGGCGAAGCTGGTCGGCAAGACCCACGACAAGGTCCAGGTCGTGCGACCCCTCCAAGGTGGAGTCATCTCGGACATCCAGCTGATCAGGGAAATCCTGTTGTTCACGTTGGATAAGATTTTCCTTTCCAACCTGGACTCAATCAACAAAATGCTCATCTGTATTCCCTCGGAAATAACCAATACCGAGAAGGAGGCGATTGTCGAACTCGGACATAGCCTGGGTATCAGGAACACTGAGATCGAGGAAGAGATCAAGGCTGCCGCCCTGGGTTCCGGTGTCGATATCTTCGCTCCGAAGGGCCACATGGTGATCGACAGCGGTGGCGGGACAACCGATTTCGGAATCCTCTCCCTTGGCGATGTCGTACTCTCCAAATCCATCAAGATTGCCGGAGACTTTTTTGACAAGCAGATAATCGACCATGTGAAGATCGTCCATAAATTGGAAATCGGCAACCAGACCGCGGAACGGATCAAGATCTCGCTCGCCTCGCTGACCGGGCCGTACCCCTTGGATGAGGATGGTCAACCGGTGGTATTCGAGGCCATGGGCCGCGACCTCGTCTCCGGTTTGCCCAGAAGGGTAGTGCTGGGTACGGAAGAAATCCGGGAAGTCCTGTTGAATGCATTCGAGGCAATCAAATCGATACTGCTCACGACTCTTGAGGAAACACCGCCGGAACTGGCCGGAGATCTCGTCGATTCCGGAATCCTTCTCACCGGTGGATGCTCGCAGATTCCAGGTATCAAGGAATATATCGCCGAAATCGCGCAAGTGCCCGTGTATTTGTCCGAGGTTCCGTTGACCGCGGTTATCGACGGATGCAAGAAGATGCTCAAGATGACAAACAGACACTTCTACAGTGAAGTATAGGGAAGGTGGAGACGATGAGTGCAGCTGCAATGAATGAAAAATTGGGCCTGGGTATAGACCTTGGCACTGCGAACCTGTTGGTGTATTTGGAGAGGAAGGGAATCATTTTCAATGAACCTTCCGTAATCGCCTTTGACCGTGAATCGGGAAGGATCGTTGCTGCCGGCGAGGATGCCCATAAGATGTTGGGAAAAGTCCACAGCAAGATATCAGTGGTCAAGCCACTGCGCAGTGGTGTCATCTCGGATATGCGGGCAGCAAAGGCTTTGCTGACCTATGTACTGGGAAAAGTTGAGAACTTGACGGAAAAGAACCTTACCAAGACTACCTGCGTCATTTGCTGTCCTTCCGAGGTGACCAAGATCGAGCGGGATGTCATGATCGATCTTGCCGCAAAGATGAGTATCACGGATGTCTTCATCGAAGAGGAGATCAAGTCCGGTGCCTTGGGTTCCGGAGTTGATATCTTCAAGTCGAAGGGAGTCATGGTTGTGGATATCGGCGGTGGAACCACCGATGTCGGAGTGATTTCCTTCGGTGATATCGTCCTTTCGCGCACAATCCGAAAAGCTGGAAGCTTCATGGACGATGAGATAGCCAAGTATGTGAAGAAGACCCAAAGTGTCGAGATCGGCGAATTGACATCGGAACGGGTGAAGATGGAACTCGGGGATCTCCACTCGTCGGCAAAATCGGTGGTCAACAAATACGCCGGACGCGACATGGTCAAGGGTATTCCCAAATGGGTGAATCTGACAACCGAAGAGATTCAGGGCGTCCTGGTTCCCGTCTTTGACGAGATAGTGAAATTGATCGCCGCTGTCCTCAAGGATACTCCGCCGGAACTTTCCGCCGATATCTTCCAACATGGGATTCTGCTTACCGGTGGATGTTCCCTCATGAGGGGAATCGAAGAGTACATTGGAGATCGTATACAGGTGCCGGTGCATGTTGTCCACAATCCGCTCACTTGTGTCGCTGAAGGTACGAAATATCTGCTAAAGAACCGCGGTGACTATCTGGTCAATCCGCTTCAGCTGTAGGAGGCTTGCATCATGGCGTTGACAATTGGCAAACAAGAGAAGGCTAAGACTGCTGCGGGGAAGAATATCGGTATCGATCTTGGAACCGCAAATATCCTGGTTTATGTGGAAGGCGAGGGAATCATCACCAACGAGCCTTCGGTAATCGCATTCGATTACGAGACGAACGAAGTGATCGCAACCGGCCAGATGGCCGCGAACATGATTGGCAAGGGGCACCATGGAATCAAGATTGTGAGTCCTTTGAACCAAGGAGTCATCTCGGATATCGATGCGACCAAGAAATTGATAGAGATATCCTTGCAGAAGGTGGAGAACATCAATATCGACATCTCGCTGTCCACCCTGTTGCTCTGTTGTCCCTCGGAGGTCACACAATTGGAACGGGATGCCTTCATGGCACTGGGAACCAAGCTGGGGGTCAAGGATATATTCATCGAGCAGGAAGTGAAGGCTGGTGCGATCGGATCGGGTCTGGACATCTTCAGCAGCAATGGGTCCATGATGATCGATATCGGTGGCGGCTCGACGGATATCGGAGTCCTGTCACTTGGTGATATCGTGGTTTCCGAGTCGAACCGCATCGCTGGAAATTATTTCGACAACGAGATCATGAACCACATGCAGTATGTCCATGGATTGCTGATCGGAAAGAAGACGGCCGAGCGGATCAAGATGGAAATAGGCTCCTTGCGTGAGAAGATCGAAAATCCACGCCAGACCTATGCCAATGGCCGCGACGTGGTCTCCGGATTGCCAAGGAAGATCATGGTGAACGAGAACGAGATCAGGAATGTCCTGGCAACTCCATTCGAATCGATCGCGACCATGGTTCTGAAAGTATTGCAGAATACACCGGCCGAGTTGTCCGCGGATATCATAGTTAACGGAATCTATATCAGTGGCGGTGGTGCGTTGATCGATGGTGTGGACGAGTTCCTGCACAAGCGGATCGGAATGGATTTCTATATTTCGCGACGTCCTTTGACCGCGGTGGTCGACGGCACGAAACTTTTGTTGAAGAATAGAGGCAGCTATTTTGTGAAACCTACAGATTGATCTTCTGCTGTCTCTTGACGATATTGTTCGGATCCTTCATTCCCCTATACAGGTTATGGTGGGAATGGAGGGTTCGGCTTTGAATCACCTGTGTCTTGTTGGATGGTTTCGAGGAGTGGTGGAATGAAAAATTGCAGGAGAGTTTGGCTGAAGTTTGGAATTGCTTGTCTCATGCTGCTAGTGTTCGGACTCTGGCAATCTGCATCCATCATTGTCGTTACCACCGCGACCCTCCTGTTTTTTTGTATGGTGATGGCCTATTTCCAGGAGGATGGGGAAACACCGTTTGCCCTCTCCAAATCAATTCGGAAATGGTTGGTCGCCAACGAAGATGAGATGGAGTCGTTGTTCTGCATTTTTGTGGAGTCATCTCCGAAAGGATTGTTCCATTCTGTCTTGGACCATGAGAACCTGGACGACTTGTACCAGAATATACTCTCTGAGATGCAGAACTATTTCGGTTGTGCACACGTACGTCGGATTTCACGTGATCAATTTGTCGTGCTGAAGGAATTCCCTTCTGCCCAAAGCATTGAAGACACGCAAAAGACCCAGTACCAACGGAAGGTGGCCCATCATATTTCCGAGCAGATACAGAATATCATCTCTTCGTACGATGAGCGGGCAATGCAACTGGTCGAAATATCGATCGGGTGTGCAGCTTCGGGAATCCGTTATCGGGTGGGAAGGATCGAAGAGTTGTTGGAGTTGGCCTATTTCACCATGAAATCGGCACAAGAGGAAAAAGAACAGTTCCTCGTTGCCGACGAATCCATCCGTGCGAGAAAATTCGACATCGAGGAGTGCAAGGTCGGATTTTTGAAAAAGCATTGGGAACAGGAATTCAACCCCTTTTTCCAGCCGATAGTCGATCCCAATTCATTTCGGGTCGTCGGATTGGAGAGCCTTGCCCGCTGGCAATTGGGTGGTTTCAGGATACTCAGTGCGCAGGTCTTCAAGGATCTGGCTTATGAGATGCACCGTATCAGCACGATCGATACGACGATCATCAGGAAGACATTTGCGGCCGTGAAGGAACTGAAGGACGAAGGTCTCGTCCCCTATGGATTCAGGGTAGTAATAAACGTGAGTGCGGTGAGTTTGACCAAAGGTTCGGTCGAGCGGTTGTGCGATTGGGTTGCACAGTATGAATTGCATCCGGAGCATATCGAGTTCGATATCAAGGATACGATTCTCAGCGATCCCGAGGTGAGCGATTCAATCAGTGCCTTGCGTACGAAAGGTTTCCGCATCGCACTCGATGCATTCGACGAGGAGGCTTTCGACCTCAAGGCCTTTTTCCAGAACAATTTCGATATCATCAAGTTGAACTTTTCCCTGTATGGAGTCAAGAATTGGAGTTCCGACCATCAGGGACCACGGATATTCGACTCGCTCATGGACATGGCCCAGCATCTTCAAATCGAGACATTGGCGAAGGGGATCGAATCGCGGATGCAGCTCGATGCGGCGAAGGAACTCGGTGCCGCATACTTGCAGGGCAACTATTTCACCCCTCCCATTCCCTTGTCCGATTTCAGGAACTTCATGCAAAAGTATCGTGAAGGGTTGTATCTGGATGCCTATATCGGCGCCTCCGAACTGGCTTGACAGCCATCAAGATATCCCCGGCATTCATATGCCCTGGAAATACACTCGCACAGCGCCACCCCCTCCAGCTGTTGAATACGCTTCTTGAGTGTTTCGGGGGTATCGTCGGGTGATATCCGGCAGGTTTTTTGTAGGAGGATCGGGCCGGTATCGACCGTCGAAGTGACCAAATGGACTGTACATCCGGTTTTGGCATTTCCCGTCTTGTGCATCCGCTCGATTGCCAACGCGTGCGTGTCGGTATCCTTGGTTCCGGCAAATTCAGGCAACAACGACGGGTGGACATTCATAACCCTATTGTTCCAGCGTCCGCAAAATTCTGCACCGAGAATCCGCATATATCCTATAAGTACAATCGTTTCGACCTTTGCATCTTCACATAGCCTCGTTATCTCACGATCCCGGGCCGCTCCCTTGCCGGCAACCCAAGCGTTCGGAATCCCATGGCGTTGCGCCTTGTGCAGTATCCCGGCATCCTGGCGGTCGGAAAGCACCAACTCTATGGAAGCGGGCAATGTTCCCCGTTCGATCTGTTCAACTATGGCTTCCATGTCGGTACCGTTCGTGGACCCGACAATCGCGATGCGAAGTGCCTTGCGCAACTGCCGCATATGCTTGATTCGCTTCTCCACCAGCTGTTTGCTGCCGATATCCGTCCGATGCCGCAATTTTCCCCCGATTGAGGAGATTGCACCCATTACGTGATCCCGTGCTTCTCCGATTGTCTCTCCCAAGGCGACCAGGGCCAACGTCCTGGAACCGGCGGTGACCAGTGAGCTTCCCTTCTTGTCGACAGAGCCGAGGCATACGGATATCCCTTGTGGAAGCGCACCGATATGCACCGGTTCCCCTTTCGTTTGCTCCATCGGGTAGGACTGCGGGACCAGGTAGACGCACACTGAAGCAGCCTCGGAGAGGATCAACGTGTAGCCGTCCAAAGTACCGTTTGCGGTGCGTTCGAACATCTCCAACACATCGCTTCGTATCAACATCATGAGGTTCAAGCATTCCGGATCACCGAATCGCGCATTGTACTCGATGATTTGGATTCCACTGGCTGTAGCCATGAATCCACCATACAGGATTCCACGGTAGGGAGAGCCGGTAGTCGCTTCCAATTCACGGATGACGGTTTCGTTGTAGCTTTTGGCGGTTTCGAGGTCCTGTGGGGTGAGGAATGGCAATGAAGACATCCGATCGCTGTAACTGCCCATGCCTCCGGTATTCGGACCCGTATCGCCATCGAACGCACGCTTGTGGTCTTGGACAGGAGGAAGATGCAGGAAGGTCTTTCCATCGGTGACTGTCATGAGGGAGAATTCCTCGCCTTCAAGCTTTTCCTCGATCACACAGCGCGGTTGCTGTACAGCATCGGCTGCAGGCTTCAGCAGATTCCTGCAATAGGCGATCGCTTCCTCATCGGAATGCAGGTGTTCTCCCGCAACCAGAACTCCCTTGCCTCCTGTCAGCCCGTCCGCCTTTATCACATAGGCACCGTGCAGGTCCCGCACCCGGACTGTCGCCTCATCGATATCGTGGACGACATGGAACCGGGGGCAAGCCCGGGGGAGGATGCCCTGGAGGAATTCCCGGGCAAACGACTTGCTCGTCTCGATACGGGCAAGTGCCTTGTCCGGCCCGACAACGGGGATTCCAGCAGCTCTCAACGCATCGGCGACACCGGTTTCCAGCGGAGCTTCGGGTCCGATGATCGCTAGGGAAGCCTCGATCGATTGTGCAAGGTCCACCATCGTCTTGGGATCCGTGATAGACCCTTTCCTATAGGTTCCCCCGCTGTCCCTGCAGATTCCGGCGATACCCGGATTGTCGGTCGTGCCGGCACAATGGATGCTTCGAGGCGCATGCGATCGGACAAGTTGTTGGGCAATGGCATGTTCCCGGGCACCGGAACCGATCAACAGAAGATGCTTCATGAGGGGACTCCTTGGATATAGGGACCACCCAGGCATGCGTGGCACGGTTCGTCGATATGGTGTTCACCCTTTCTAGTCACAGCCTCGATCAAATCCTCCAGTTCCTGGAACAGCAGGATATCGACACCCAGGAATGTCCGGATATCTTCGATCGGGTTGTTCGCCGCGATCAATTCTTCCTTGGTGGGTATATCGATTCCGTAGAAGCAGGGTTGGATGACAGGGGGGCAGGCACTGATGAAGTATATCTCCTTGGCGCCAAAATTCCGGATCATCGAGACAATTTCCTTGCTGGTGGTTCCCCGAACGATACTGTCGTCCACCACCATGACCACCTTGTTGCGGATTTCCAGCTGTTGCGGCACCAGCTTGTAGCGTACCGATTGGCGCCGCTCCTCCTGGTTGGGCATGATAAAGGTCCGCCCGATGAACGGATTCTTGTACAGTCCGTCCGAATAGTTGGTCTGCAATTCCTTCGCCATCGCGAGGGCCATGGTGTTTGCGGTCGAGGGTGCGGGAATGATCACATCCGGTCTGAGATCCCCGTACAGTTGTTTCCACCGTTTTCCCAGGTTTTGTCCCATACGCAATCTCGCCCTATAGACACTCACGGAATTCATCATGGCATCGGGGCGGGAAAAATACACATACTCGAAGATACATGGATTGAAGGCTTCCGTCACGATCCGATTGGAAAAGAACTTGCCCTGTGGCGTGATGTAGACAGCTTCTCCAGGAAGGATATCCCTGACCAGCGTGTACCCCAACATATAGAACATGGTGTTCTCGCTTGCGACGATATACTCCTTGGCTCCGTCGGTTCCCATCCGTTCACCCAGCACAAGCGGGCGGATGCCATGCGGGTCCCTGAATGCCACCAGTCCGCGGTCTTTGATGATGCTGACAGCCGAGATCGACCCGCGGGTGAGGGTGAACACCTCGCTGACCGATTTCTCGATGTGCGAGAAGAACTCCTCGTCGGACAGGGCGAGCGATTCACAGCCGTCCAACCGTTTCTCAAGAACCGAAGAGAACAGTTGCATGAGCATCTCGGAATCGCTTGTCGTGTTGAGATACCGTCTCCTGTGTTGGATCACCTCGTGCGTGAGCTCCTTGTGGTTTACGATATTTCCATTGTGTGCGAATGCGATTCCGTTGGGCACACTGGTCCAGAACGGTTGCACTTCGTCGTTTCCGGCCTTGTCGCCGCTGGTCGGATACCTAGTGTGTCCGATACCCATGGTTCCCTGCAAGCGCCGGATATGCCGTTCTTCGAAGATGTCGCGGACAAAGCCCGTTCCGGTCTTGAAATGCAACCTGCTGTCGCATGTTATGATTCCCGCCGCATCCTGACCGCGATGTTGCAGTTGGATCAAGCTGTCATACAGTTGCATTGCGACCGGTGTCCTGCCGATGACCCCCACTATTCCGCACATGGTTGGTGTTCCTGGGCTTTGCACATGCCGAATATCCTCTGTACCGCCAACGCTGCGTTGGCGGGGTCGAGAATGGTGAGCACAGGGACTTGCGAGGGCATCTGCAATGTGGAATGGATATTCACCAGCATGTCGATCTTATCCGCGAAGGGAGGACAGGCTATGACTGGAAAATTGCAGTTGGCGGCTACAAATCCGGAAAGGGCATTCGACCTGCCTGCGATGGTGATATACACTACCTGGCGCTCCTTGCTGTACCGATTCAGGATATCCAACACTTCGAGCGGTTGCTTGTGTGCGGAGGCGACATGCACCTGTACTGCGATTCCACTGCCTTCCATTGCCGAAGCGATGGCATTGGCGTGGTTCCTGTCGGATTCCGAGCCCATGATGATTATTGCATGCATTCCTATTCCTCCCTGCTTCCTTGGGTGCGCAACCTGTTCACGGTACGCACCAATTCCTCGGCGGACGATTTTTCCCTATCCGTGATTGTTTCGAACGGAAACTGTTGACCAGTGATCATCTCATACAGTCGGATATAGCGGAGCGATAGTTCCACCACCAATTCCTGTGGTGCCTTCGGCAGGACCTCGTCGTGGTACGGGTCGCACACCTTCCTGAACCAGAGTCTCAGGAACTCCTTGTCGATATTTTCCGGCTCCTCGCCCCGTGAGAAACGGTCGGCATAGGTGTCCGCGATCCAGTAGCGGCTGGAATCGGGAGTATGCAATTCATCGATGATACGGATATTCCCATCGCTGTCCCTACCGAATTCATATTTGGTGTCCACCAGTATGAGTCCATTCTTCGCAGCCTGCTCCTGTCCGAACTCGAACAGCTCCAAGGCTTTTTGGGAGACGATTTTCCAATCGGCTTCGGTCATCCAACCCTCGGAAACGATCTCTGCGGGACTGATCGGCCGATCATGTACAGCCTCCTTCGTTGTGGGCGTCAGCAACGGTCGCTCGAGTTTCTGGTTCTTGCGCAGACCTTCGGGCAAGTCGTTCCCACAATAGGTACGCGCTCCGTTCTCGTAGTGGGTCCACAACGAAGTGTCCGTAGTACCGGTGATATATCCCCGTACGACCATTTCGATGGGGAATACGTTGCAGGACAACACCAACGATGCATTGGGGTGGGGGACCGACACCAGATGGTTCTTCACGATATGTCCGGTTTGTCCGAACCACCATGCACTGGTCAAGTTCAACACCGCCCCCTTGAAGGGGATAGCGGCCAGTACGCGATCGAAGGCGCTTTGCCTGTCTGTGGTGACCAAAAGCAGGTGTCCGTCGTCCCAACGGTAGGAATCGCGGACCTTGCCGACCTTCTTGTCCTCCAAGGGGAGGTCGGTTTCCTGCATGGTATGGGCGAGTTGCAGTGCAATGCGTTCCCGGTATTCCTTGTAGATGTCATGCATATGTGTATCTCCTATGGCTGAACGGGTTGTTGAAGATGTTGGTACCCAAACACCCTTCGATCACATCTTCGGCCTGTGTCCCGTGACCCGGATCCACGGTGATCATCCAGAGGATTCCATGGCGTATCTCCTGGATGGACGGCAAGCCGAACCAATTCATCAATACATGCTTGGCATGCAATCCGATGCAGTCATCCTCAGCTTCGGTGCGGACCAAAATCGTGCGGTCGGCCGAAGGAAGTTCCTCCAAGGGGTATTCCTTGTTCGAGTTGTACAATTCTCCGCTCTTGCAGGCGATAGCAAAATCCTGTTCGAACTGGCGTTCCGTCGCATCGGGTGCGACTTCCAATTCCCAGTGCACGGCACGTCGTATGGAAACCGGGAAGCCGAGCTGTCGCAGTGCCTGTTCAACGGAGACGGCCGTATTGTCGGTGATGATCGAGGAGATGACCAATTCCCGACACGTCCTCCCTGGAGTATAGGCACCCGAAACTTCCTTTTCATGTGGAAGGTCCAATTCGATGCTCTCGTGGTGCAATCCTTGGGAGAGGTAGGTGCGCATGGAAGCGAACATGCAATCCCCTTCACCGGTCCGTTCGGGGTGCGGCATGATGCCCAGGGCATTTCCCCGGAGATTTCCCAAAGCCGCGATATTGTCCACCGAGCCGTTCGGATTGCAGGGGAACTGGGGGTTCTCGTTGCCCGCTTCGTCACAGTATCTGAAAATGGTTGCCCCCGAGGCATACAGGCGCTCCAGCAAATCGCGGGGAATCACGAACCTTCCCTCGGCATGTGCCGCAGGAATTCTCATGACGGTATCGGTGGAAAGCCCCTGGACAAATGCATGGGAACCGCTGCCTTCGGAAAGCCGTACGTGGACCCATGCATTATAGAACCCGGTTCCAACGATTTTTCCATCGACAAACTGTTTGTTCTGGGCCAGTGCTCCGCCGGGCCGGTGGTCGGACAAGCCGGGAATTATGCCCGATTCGAGCAGGATCTGGGCTCCGTTGCATATGCCGAGTATCGGTTTTCCCTTCTTGTCCTCGGTGCGCAATCTTCTCATGATCGGATCGAGTGCGGCGATTATGCCCGAGCGGCTCCTGTCCTCGTAGGAGAATCCTCCTCCTATGACGTATCCATCGCAGGAAGCCAGCAGGGCGGGGTCGTCGTTCCATTTGAAGCGTATAGGTTCCATGTCGGCACGGTGGACTGCCCTGGCTGTTTCCCGCTCGCAATTGGTTCCGGGAAATTCAATGATCGCTATGCGATAGTTCATGGGCGTACCCCCTCTATCCATGTTCCCTCGAGTCCTTTTCCGATCGAACCTACCTCCCAGATCGGTTGGGAAAAGATTGCGCGCATATGCGCCAATACGGTTTGGGCTTCGCTTGCCGGTACGACCACCGTCAAACCGATTCCCATATTGAAGGTCCTGTACATCTCATGGTCCGAGACGTTGCCCAATCGCTGGATCGCTTCGAATATCGGCATTCGGGTCCATGCCTGCGGATGGAACCGGGGACGCAATCCCTTCGGTATGACCCGGGGAACGTTCTCGATCAACCCGCCCCCGGTGATATGGGCCATGCTCCGAACAGGTGCTCCGGTTGCGAGCAACGCTTCGATACCATTGGAATAATTCACATGGGGAGCGAGCAATGCCTTGCCGACACTTGTGCCTTCGGCTCCGGGCAACGGGTCGGTCACCCGCAGTCCCGCATGGGCGAACAATACCTTCCTGGCCAGCGAGTAGCCGTTGGTGTGCAATCCCGAGGACCCGACCGCGAGGATCACATCGCCCTCCTGCACCGTCTTGCCGGTGACAATCGCATCCCGTTCGACAATCCCCGTCACCAGTCCGACCAGGTCATGCTCGCCTGGTAGGTACACGCCCGGCATCTCGGCTGTTTCCCCGCCGACCAGACTTACCGATGATTCCCGGCAAGCAACGGCCAGTCCCTTGACGATTGCGGCGACTATCTCGGGTTCGAGTACGTCGTTCGCGATGTAATCGAGAAAGGTCAAAGGTTTCGCCCCGTGTACGGCGATATCGTTTGTGCACGCATTGAACAGGTCCTGGCCGATTGTCGAGTAATCGTTCGCCATCCTGGCAATCGATATCTTTGTGCCTACGCCATCGACACTTTGGACGAGGACAGGGTTACGGTATGTTCCGGAAATCCATGAGAGGTCGTACATGGAGGCAAAACTACCGATTTTCGCCAACACATGCTTGTCGAAGGTGCTGGCCGCTTCATCCTTGATCAGCTCCACCGCGCGATTCCCGGCAGTGATATCCACTCCGGCCGACTGGTAGTCGAGATTGGTGCTTCCCGTTTGTTTCATAGGTGGTCTTTTCTCCATTTCAGGTTGTTTTTTCCCGTAGTCCCGACATCCATGCTTGGGTAGCCGATTCCAGGGGGATGGAAACGATATTGTTGAAGGCGATCACAGGCTGTGTGCAGGTTTCGCCGATTGTCCGGCACCATATCCCAAGTGCCTCGAAACGTGCCAGTACCTGTGCGGTTTCCGAATCGGGGATCTCCAGCACGAAACCGGGAGTTTCGGAGAACAACAGGAAATCGCTTCTGAGCTCCGATTCGATGGTGAGGCGACACCCGATTTGGGCTGACATGGCCATTTCCGAGACCGCTACAGCCAAGCCACCTTCGGAGATATCGTGGCAGGCAAGGATACATGCTTCTTGTGCCAGTTCCCGTATCAGAGTTCCAATCGCCTTGAACTCGTCCAGGTCGGGTGAAGGCAAGCTGTTGCCGAGTGAGCCGAGCATGGAATAGTAGATGCTGCCACCGCATTCGGCTTTCCGCTGTCCGACGAGAAGAATGCTGGAGTTTTTCTGCTTGAATCGCATGGAAAGGGCTTTACCGGCATGCTCCAACCGACCGAGCATGGAAATCATGGGACTGGGCGGGATCGAGCCTTGCTCCGATTCGTTGTACAACGAGACATTCCCGGCGATTACCGGGAGCCCTAGGACCGTCGCCGCGTGGGCCACACCCCGGCAGCCCTCTGCGAATTGCCGCATGCTGTCGGGATATTCGGGGTTGCCGTAACACAGGCAATCGGAGATTGCGATCGGTTGTGCTCCCGAGGCAACCGTATTGGCATACGATTCGAGAACGGCAAGGACCGCTCCCCGATAGGGGTCGATGGTATTGAAGCGGGGGTTCTGGTCGCAGGTCAACGATATTCCCAGGTCCTTGAGCTCCTCGGGATAGCCGATGTCATCGAACGGCCGTATGATTCCCGCATCGGATGCTCCCGCTTCGATCTCGACGAGGGACTGCACCTGTTTGTCGTAGGAGTTGAATACCATGGCCCTGCTTGCGATATTCTCATGTGCCAACATCGACAGCCAAAGCGACTGCAAGTCCAGGGGGCCGGGAAACGAAGGCTCTTGAGGCGGGGGAGGGAGTTCGCCCACAGGCCGGTGGTACAGAAACCCCTTGGTGACATCGGAAGCCTTCGCATGCACCAACGTCTCGCCTTTCGCGGTCACGACGAAATCGGGAAGGGCTGTGATGGAACCGATTACGGTCGCCCGGGCATTGTGGGAGACTTCGGGAAGTGCGAATGTGTCGTTGAAGTGGTTGAGGATCAAAGGTGTGATCTCGCGTGGTGAGACCCACAGGTACCGTTCCTGCGTTTCCGCGCAGAGGATCACATGGGGGGGAAGGGTGGGATCGGCTGTATGCACAGCATCGATATCGACGATCGCACCGTATCCGCCGCCATCGGCAAGCTCGACGCTGGCACAGGCAATTCCTCCCGCCCCCAAGTCTTTGCACGCGACCTTGTCGATCAGCTGTTTCTCACGGAGGATACCCACCAGTTCGTCGGTGGCATGGATCAGATGTCTGCCCAAGAATGCATTCGGTTCCTGTACAGCACCCTTGTTGGCTTCGACTTCCCCTTCGGACAAGTTGAAGCTTGCGAAACTGGCTCCCCCGAACCCGCTGTTGTCGGTAGGTTTTCCCACGAGGATCAAATCGTAGCCATCGGCGCCCTGCGGTGCATGGGAATGCAGTATGTCGGCTTCCCGCATGGCTCCCAATGTAACTACCGTAACCAGGCAGTTTCCGTTGTATCCGGGGTCGAACTGGAGTCCTCCTCCGATATTCGGAACCCCCACCGGGTTTCCGTATCCGGCTATTCCCGCCACCACCTGTTCCAGCAACCACTTGTTGCGGGTATCGCGGATGTCGCCGAACCGAAGGTCGTCCGCAAGTGCGACAACCCGTGCTCCCATGCAGCAGACATCGCGGATATTGCCCCCGATTCCGGTTGCGGCCCCTTCATACGGTACAATCTGGGAAGGGTGGTTGTGTGATTCGTGGCTGAGTACTATGGCATAGCCGTTTCCCTCGTTGTCCCGTGCCACCCGTATGATTCCGGCATCTTCCTTCGCACCTATGATGACCTCCGGTCCATCGGTGGGAAAGAGTTTGAGATACGGACGACTACTTTTGTAGGAGCAGTGTTCGGAACCCTCTATACCGAAGAGGATCAACTCGGCGAGTGTCGGTTGCCTGCCAAGGATGCGCTCCTGCAAGTCCCTGGCTTCCGAGACGGTCAGTCCCGTACGCAGCTGGTGCATCAGCCGTTCAACTTCCGCATTGTCCATTCCATTGATATCGAATTGCTCGGTTCCTTCCATGTATCGGTTCCTTTTTATGGTGGTCTATACTATTCCAATCTTTGCTTTCCCCGTGCCGATCGGGCTGTTTACCAGGAAAAAAAAACGAGCACTCCGGAAGACACCGGAATGCTCGGCAAGTACACGCAGACGACGCGATACATCGCGGCCATACAAGATTCCCCCATGGAAATTTGTACACAATGGCCCCGATAGCTGTTATGCAACATGAAATCCCCTTTGTTGCGACATACCAGACATATATACATTTTTTGTCAAAAAATGCAACAAAGCAGGAGCGCAATACAGTGAAAATTCGTAAAATGCAACAAGGCGGCACAATCCGGTTGTACCGCCTCCAGTTAAAAAAAACAGCTGGTTCCCACAAGGAAACCAGCTGCCATGGAAAATTTTACCTATTTCTTGGTTTAGGCAAGAAGCTTGTCCAGATCCTCTTGTGCAGTCGAAATCGGGGTAATCCCAAAGTTGTCCACCAGAATCTTCAAGACATTGGGAGAAACGAACGCAGGAAGTGTAGGTCCAAGATGGATGTTCTTCACCCCGAGGTGGAGGAGGGTCAGCAATACGCATACCGCCTTCTGTTCATACCATGAAAGCACGAAGCTCAAAGGAAGTTCGTTCACCGAACACTCGAATGCATTCGCCAACGCCAGTGCGACTTGGATCGCACCGTACGAGTCGTTGCACTGTCCCATATCGAGCATTCTCGGAATTCCGCCGATCTCGCCGATCTTCATGTCGTTGAACCGGAACTTTCCGCAGGCGAGGGTGAGTATCACCGTGTCGTCGGGAGATTTCTCCACGAACTCGGTGTAATAGTTCCTCCCGACCCTAGCGCCATCGCACCCACCGACGAGGAAGAAGTGCTTTATATCGCCCGATTTCACGGCATCGATTACTTTTCCAGCGACGGAAAGGACTGTAGCACGGCCATAACCGGTGGTCATGCTGGTACCGCCATTGATACCGACCATCTTCTTCTCTTCGGTGTACCCGCCCAACTCGAGTGCCTTTTCAATGACAGGAGTGAAATCCTTGTCCTCCCCGATATGTACGAGACCGGGAAACGAGACTACCTCGGTGGTGAAAATCCTGTCCTTGTAGTTGTCCTTAGGGGGCATGAGGCAGTTGGTGGTGAACAGAACGGCTCCCGGCATATCCAGGAATTCCTTCTGCTGGTTTTGCCAAGCGGTCCCGAAGTTTCCCTTCAATTGTTTGAAAGCCTTGAGCTTCGGATATCCGTGGGCGGGGAGCATCTCGCCGTGTGTATAGATGTTGATGCCCTTGCCTTCGGTCTGCTTGAGCAATGCATGCAGGTCGAACAGATCGTGTCCGCTGACCACAATGAACGGACCCTTTTCGATGGCGAGGGGGACTTCCACGGGGACCGGATCCCCATACGATGAGGTATTGGCGGTATCCAGAAGTTCCATGCACTTCAGGTTCACTTCACCGGTTTTCAGGACCAAGGGTAGCAACTCCGAGGCATCCATACTGCTGCCGATGGCACGCATGCCTGTGAAAAAGAATTCATTCACCACAGCATCGGAGTATCCGAGCACCCATGCATGGTAGGCATACGCGCCCATGCCGCGCAATCCGAGCAGGATCAGGGATTTGAGCGAACGGATATCCTCGTCCCCTCCCCAAATGTCTCCCATGGGATACGCGGCGGTATCGCCACCGAGCGATGCGGTGAGCGTATCGATCCGTTTGATCAGTTCCTGCAGTACCGGATCGTTGAAGTTGACGTTCGTGATAGCGGTGAACATCCCTTCCATCATGATATGGACGACTTCCTTGGAAAGGGTCTTTCCTTCCGCAGCCCTGGCCAGGGCGACCAGCGCACCGGTCATTTCATCTTGCAGGTTGGATGTGTCGGCCATCTTGCCGCACGTACCTTTCTTGCCGGTACAAGCCTTGCCGCCCACCGTTTGTTCGCATTGAAAACAGAACATGTCTGACATTGTCTTCTCCTAGAAAATCATAGTGTCTTGATTACGAAGAGATGCATGGTGACATCTCCACTATTGGCTATTCCAAGCATGGTGTTCGCCGGGATCGCGACGATCGAACCCTCGCCATAGCTATGTTGCTTCTGGTCATTCAGCGTAATACCCAACACGCCGCGGGTGACGATCATATGGGCGGCTTCCGGGGTAGGGTGCGGATCCAGCGATTCCCCTGCGGCCAGACTCAAATGGTTGATCCGGACATCGGGTCCTCCGACAATCCGTTCCACAGCCGTAGCATCCGCTACACTGTACGAATACACTTTCTCTATCATCTATCGACTCCTTGTGTCATGGTTGTGGCATGTTCTTGGGCAGTTTTGCCTTTGCCGTCATTTGCTCTACGGTGATGCGCACCACTACTGTCTGGCGCAACGCCCTTCCGATATAGGCAACCGCTTCGTCGGTGAATTGCGGCGAATACTTCCTGGCGATCGCCAACAGGGCTTCGGTCTTCTCCCCATCATCTTCTACAATCGCCGCAGTACCATATGCTATCGTCGACTCGTACTCCGTGGAGAACTCACCGGGTAGGAGTCGGGTCTTGCCGACACACACCAGGCACACCTTGCTGTTGTTCTCGATAACAGTCAGTTTCTTTCCCTCTGTCGCTCCATGGATATAGATGGTATCCCCAACCAGTGCTGGAGACACAGGGATAGCATAGGGTGTGTTGTCCTTATCCACCATGGAAAGCACCCCATATTCGGCGGTCCTGATAACTGATCGGGCGAATTCTGTATCCTGTTGTCGGTCTTTTCTTCTCATCATGTCCATATGATACACCAACGGTACCATAATTCAATGAAAGTTGTTGTTGCAAATGCAACTTGTAATGGTTCACAATTGCATACAGGTTCGGAATGTTCGACTAATCTGTGCGCATGGGAGTATATTCAAGAAATAATGTATAAATATACAAAACTACCCCTATACAAACGGACAAAAAGAATATATATACAAAGAACTGGGTGTGTATACCTACCAAGTGAAAAGGAGTGGACGAATGGTTACAGTTGGTGTCATCGGAGCAACAGGATATGCCGGAGCGGAACTCATGCGACTGCTCTGTCGTCATCCGAACGTCGAGAAGATATTGGCCGGATCGCATAGCCACGTCGGCGAGTCGTATGCCGACATCTACCCCAATTTCAAGAAGGTCTTCGAGTTTCCTTGCCATGATGCCGATATCGCAGCGTTTGCGAAGAAATGCGATGTGGTGTTCGTCTCCCTCCCGCACGGTATCGCTTCGGAGCATGTTACCGAAGCCCTGCTCTCGGAGTGTGTGGTGATCGATTTAGGCGCCGACTTCAGGTTGAGCGATTGCAGCGTGTACGAGACCTGGTATAAGACCAAGCATGGAAACCCCCAACTGTTGGGAAAGGCAGTCTACGGTTTGTGCGAATTGCATAGGCAACAGATACGTGCCGCGCGGTTGATCGCCAATCCGGGATGTTACACGACGTGTTCGATCCTCACCATATATCCATTGCTTGCGGAAGGCCTGATCGATCCCGATACCTTGGTGATCGATGCCAAGTCCGGTGTTTCCGGAGCCGGCCGTGGAGAGAAGCTCGGTTCGCTGTTCTGCGAATGCGATGAATCGGTGAAGCCCTATGGGGTCGCCAGTCACCGGCATACACCTGAAATCGAGGAACAACTGTCATTGGCACTCTCCCATGGTACGTCGACTTCGGGTGTGGTCCTTTCATTCACACCACACTTGATACCCATGAACCGCGGCATACTCTCGACAGTGTATGCCAAGCTGAAACCGGGGGTAACCAAAGGCGAGATCGAGGAAGCCTATGCGAACAAATATGCACAGGAACAATTCGTTCGCGTCCTCCCCTACGGTATCTTCCCGGAAACCCGATGGGTCAAGGGATCGAACTATTGCGATATCGGATTCACCATAGACCAACGCACCGGACGGATCGTGGCCTGTGGTGCACTGGACAACCTCGTGAAGGGTGCCGCTGGTCAGGCGGTGCAGAATATGAACATCGTATTCGGGCTTGATGAACAGGCTGGAATAGACGCATTGCCCGCATTTCCCCTGTGATGAAGGAGCTGGAACATGAATAGGATCGATGGTGGGGTACTTGCCCCGAACGGGTTCCGGGCCGGATCTGTCGCCGCTGGAATCAAGAAGAAGAAATTGGATATGACGGTAATGACCTCCGATGTGCCGGCTGTTGTCGCGGGTGCTTTTACCACGAATGTCGTGAAAGCCGCTCCAGTCGTCTGGGACCAGCACATTGTCGCCGGCAACCATGCCGTGCGCGCCGTAGTGGTGAATAGTGGGAACGCGAATGCTTGTACGGGAGCCCAAGGGGACAGGGACGTGCAAAAGATGGCCCAACTGGTCGCCGAAGGTCTTGCCGTCGAAGCTCGCGAGGTGCTTGTCTGTTCAACGGGTGTCATCGGAGTACCGCTTCCCATGGAGAAGGTCGCCTCCGGCATTGCCGAATGCGTTGCGGCGCTGGACGATTCGATCGGTGCGGCGAAGGATTCTGCCGCCGCCATATGCACAACCGACACCTTCAGCAAAGAAATCGCGGTTGAGTTCGAAGTCGACGGCAAAGCTATCCGGATAGGGGGTATGGCCAAGGGATCGGGGATGATCCATCCGAACATGGCTACCATGCTTTCGTTCATAACCACGGACGCGCAGGTCGAGGCTTCCTATTTGCAGAACCTTTTGGGTTCGACAGTGATCGATTCCTACAACATGATCAGTGTCGACGGCGATACCAGCACGAACGACACCGTATTGGTCCTTGCGAATGGGACTTCCGCGGCTCCCGCAGTGGCCCCCGGGTCGGTTTCGGAAGAGCAATTCATCGAAGCCTTCAAGTTCGTCCACACCGAATTGGCAAAGTTGATCGTATTGGATGGAGAAGGTGCGGGAAAATTCATAGAGGTC
>PGXW01000081.1 GCA_002839355.1 Spirochaetae bacterium HGW-Spirochaetae-2 | reverse complement strand
GTACAGGCTGGTGAGGGGCAGATTGCTGTCGATACCGGTGATGAGGGAAATACCGTCGGTATAATCCATCAGCGTGAAACTGGCGCTTGTCTTTGCCATGGTATGTGCTCCTTTATGCTTCGTAGCCGGTCAGGTCGATCTCACAGAAGAAGACCGTACGCCCGACGCAGTCTGCGTTTTTGATTTCGACACTTTTATGGGCGATTGCCTTTGATGAGGTTTTCCACCGCCCGTCATCGATCGGGTCGGCACTGAGGCGCTTCCACCGAAAGCGCGAGGCATCCAGCTCTTCGGTGATCTCGGTGGTATTTTGGAAGACGTGGAAGGTGAGGATTGTATCGACCTGCTCGGGTCGGAAGATCGAACCGTTGGATGACTGGATGGATACGGTGTACGACGAGCCGTCCACCCCCGGTGGCCCTGGGGAACCGACGGTGTCGTTCTTGCCCCTGTCGAGCACCTCTAGGTAGGCTGGGGCACTCAGGTCGAATGCCGAGATGCCCACCGCCTCGTAGCGATACACCGCACTCTCATCGGTGAAGGTGCGTGCGGTTACCAGAACTGAAACATTCAGGCCGCTGAAGGCATCGTCGATCAGGCGTACCAGGGTACCGCAATTCAAGTCGACGGCCGAGAAGAATGTGTACTGGCTGCCAGCATGGCGGTGGAACTGGCCCAGGAGGTTCGCATGTGCTTGGGCCAGGGTGCGCTCGTGTACGAACAGCAGCTCCTCAGAGAGCAGGTTGTCCGAGTTTTCTCCCTCGTAGATACTGTCGACAGTCCTGACGATGTTCGTGTCACGCACATAGATGATATCGGCATACGCATCCAGGCGCGTGATATGGTAGGCCAGCGTCCCGCTGTTGTGCGCCGAACTCGGTGCGCACGTTCGAGACGGCGATGATGTCACTCGATCCCACGATATCGATCTCACTAGCGGCGTTGCAGGCTTCGATGAGGGCTGGAGTGCGAAAGCTGTCCGTCTGGGCTTCGGTCCATTCGGCTTCGGTATAGATTTCACTGCCGTCGAAGTGCGCACCACCTTCCAGCTTGAGGTAACAATACGGGTGCCTATCCCCTCGTCCTGTGGTATTGCGGTACACCAGATAGTCGCCTGCCGTCCCTAAACGGGTAAATGAAACCCGTGCACTCTTGTACTGGCGGATCTTCTTGGAAAGCGTGATCGCCTTGCCGCCCACCACAACCAAGTCGTCCTTATCGAGGGTGGGCAGAGCTTCGGTGGAGGTGCAGTCCACCTTGAAGAGCCTGAGCTGCCCCAGCTCGTCGAAGAAGTACACACAGCCCAGCTCATAGACCAATTGGTCCAGCAGCTCGCCGCAGGTGACCGATCCATCCACGCCTCGGGTGACCGGAGAAGTGAGGGAAATGCAATCCGGTGATACGGTGATGCCCGCTCTTGTACAGATAGAGGCGATCGCCTCGCTGGCCGTGCAGTTGAATAGGTGCCGTCCACTTTCGATGAAGGCCTTTCCCAACAACCGGGTGCCGGTGTCCTCGATGGTGATCGCCAGCGCTTGCTTTCCGCTGTGGGTGAGCATCCAGTTGTAGCTGGTCGAGAGATATCCGGTGAACAAGGTCTCAGTGCCGTCGGAGAGGACGGCCTTCACATCGCCTTCGGTGGCGATGATGTCCTCGATTGCAGGGCAAGTCTTATCCAAGAGCAGATCAACCTGATTCGAAGCGCTTTTCAAGCCGGACAGCAACTGCTGGTGGAAGGTGATCGACCTGCGTGCGATATGCTGTTCGCCGATCGTCTGTACCAAGGAGTGTCCCTCCTCCAGGTCGCCTCCCAGGAAGGTGAGGGTGAGAGAGGGGCTGTGTATGATGCTCATCTAGGTTGTCACTCCGTAGTAGTCCAGCCGCTCGAACTCGCCTCGGATCATCCGGGCGAAGGCGCGCATCCCGTCGCTGCCGACGACCGGTGCCTGCTGGTAGATGTTGATGGTCACTTGCGTCGCTCCCTGATACCCTGCGTTTCCCACTGCCGTGGTGGTGGATACCGCGTCGGTTGCCACGCTCCCCTGGTCTGCGATCGCATCAATGTTCGCCAGACGGTCACCAAGGCCGCTGAAGGCGTCGCTGGAAAAGGATCCGGGACTGGATGCATAGCTTTTTTTTCTGAACGGGTGCACCAGGTTGTAGGCCGCGGTGGCAATCA
>PGXW01000080.1 GCA_002839355.1 Spirochaetae bacterium HGW-Spirochaetae-2 | reverse complement strand
TGATTGCCACCGCGGCCTACAACCTGGTGCACCCGTTCAGAAAAAAAAGCTATGCATCCAGTCCCGGATCCTTTTCCAGCGACGCCTTCAGCGGCCTTGCTGATCGCCTGGCGAACATCGATGCGATCGCAGACCAGGGGAGCGTGGCAACCGACGCGGTCTCCACCACCACTGCTGTGGGAAACGCAGGGTATCAGGGAGCGACGCAAGTGACCATCAACATCTACCAGCAGGCACCGGTTGTAGGCAGCGACGGGATGCGCGCCTTCGCCCGGATGATCCGAGGCGAGTTCGAGCGGCTGGATTACTACGGAGTGACAACCTAGATGAGCATCATACACAGCCCCTCTCTCACCCTCACCTTCCTGGGAGGCGACCTGGAGGCGGGACACTCCTTGGTACAGACGATCGGCGAACAGCATATCGCACGCAGGTCGATCACCTTCCACCAGCAGTTGCTTAACGGCCTTAAAAGCGCCTCGAATCAGGTTGATCTGCTCTTGGATAAGGCTTGCCCTGCAATCGAGGATATCATCGCCACCGAAGGCGATGTGAAGGCCACCCTCACCGACGGCACAGAGACCTTGTTCACCGGATACCTGTCCACCAGCTACAACTGGATGCTCACCCACAGCGGAAAGCAATCGTTGGCGATCGCCATCGAGGACACCGGCACCCGGTTGTTGGGAAAAGCCTTCATCGAAAGTGGACGGCACCTATTCAACTGCACGGCCAACGAGGCGATCACCGCTATCTGTACAAGAGCGGGCATCACCGTATCACCAGATTGTATTTCCCTCACTTCTCCGGTCACCCGAAGCGTTGATGGCAGCCTCACCTGCGGCGAGCTGCTGGACCAACTGGTGTATGAGCTGGGCTGTGTGTACTTCTTCGACGAGCTGGGACACCTCAGGCTCTTCAAGGTGGACTGTACCTCTACCGATGCCCTTCCCACCCTCACCAAGGACTCACTGGTTGTGGTGGGAGGCAAGGCGATCACGCTTTCCAAGAAGATCCGCCAGTACAAGAGTGCACGTGTATCCTTTACCCGTTTAGGGACGGCAGGCGACTATCTGGTGTACCGCAACACCACAGGACGAGGGGATGGACACCCGTATTGTTTCCTCAAGCTGGAAGGTGGTGCGCACTTCGACGGCAGTGAAATCTATACCCAAGGCGAGTGGACCGAAGCCCAGGCGGACAGCTTCCGCACTCCAGCCCTCATCGAAGCCTGCAACGCCGCTAGTGAGATCGATATCGTGGGATCGAGTGACATCATCGCCGTCTCGAACGTGCGCACCGAGTTC
>PGXW01000010.1 GCA_002839355.1 Spirochaetae bacterium HGW-Spirochaetae-2 | reverse complement strand
CTCGCTTCGTTTGGCAATCCAGATATCTGAGCTGACACGAACGAAGCCCATCTGTTCGATAGGCCCAAGAAAAGTAAAGATTAGGATGTTACAGATCACAAGTATACGAAGGGTGGGGAAGGGCATATGGCAGAGAAGATTATCCTGGACGTTGATACCGGTCACGACGACATGGTCGCGATTGTCATGGCCAGTGGATTGGAAGAAATCGAACTGATGGGTTTGGTGGCGGTTGTCGGGAACCAGATTCTGGAAAAGACACTCGCCAATACGCTGAAGGTATGCGAGCTTATCGGCCAACAGGCTCCCGTGTATGCCGGTATGGATCGGCCCCTGGTTCGACCCAAGGTCATAGGTGGCGATATCCATGGGGAAAGCGGGCTTGACGGCCCGGTGTTTCCGACATTGGTCAAAAAGCCCCAAGCACTGCATGGTGTCCATTTCATCATCGAGACTGTCTTGGCAAACCCCCACGAGATCACGCTGGTTCCTACCGGCCCGTTGACCGATATAGCCATGGCCATACGGCTCGAGCCACGCCTGCCTTCGTTGGTGAAGAGGATAGTACTCATGGGAGGATCCATGGGGAGGGGGAACAGGACAGCCCATGCGGAGTTCAATATTTTTGCCGACCCCGAGGCGGCCGCTATCGTTTTTGGCTCTGGGGCACCCATTGTCATGATGGGGCTGGATGTCACATTGCAGGTAGTGCTCGATGAAAACAGGTCGGCGACTTATGGCAAATTGACAACCAGGACAGCTGCCATGTTCAACGCTTCCATGGCCCATTACATACAAGCTTGCCGGAGGCATGGAAGTGAGTTTCCCGCAATGCATGACCCCTGCTGCATTGCATACATCGCCGATCCCTCGATATTCACCACCGAATTCCATGACATTGAAATAGAGTTGCATGATAGGGAGAAGTACGGCAAGACGTATGCCGGCACAACCAACGGTTCGGGAACCGTCCAAGTGGGAATAGGAGCGGATGCCGACCGATTTTGGAAATTGTTGGATAGGGCATTCACCCGATTGCCCTGACTAGTGGTATTCCACCAGCTCTTCGATAGGTTCCCTGATCTTGAAGCGCGACTGTTCATCCCGATACCCGAAGGTAATGGCGAGTGCCACCTGCCACCGTACCGTATCGAGTTGCAGGAGGCGTGCCATATGTGTTTCGTCGAAACCCTCGATAGCACAACTTTGGATTCCTTCACTTGCAGCCGCATGCATCATGTTCGCCGAAGCGATATAGCATTGCGCGCGTGACCAGCAGTCGAGCCGTCCCTGGCTTGCCAAGAATTCGTAGTATCCGCGATAGTCGGCGATGAATTCCTCCAAAGTACCGGGAAACCGCTTTCCCCTTTGGGCAACGAAGGGCCCGTCCGGTTCGTAGAACGGTGCTTTCAAGGCTGCGATCACAATGGTTACGGGGGCTGTCGCGACCGATTCCTGGTCAAAGCACGCCTTGGTCACATCCGCGCGCAACTTCCGGTCCTGGATTACATGGAACTTCCACCCTTCCAGCCCGAAAGAGGTGGGGCTGAGCCTTCCGGCCTCGAGGATTCCTGCCAATTGCCGTTCTTCAATCGGTGCGTCGCTGTAGCGCTTGCATGCGAAGCGGGTGTGCATGACCGAAAGGAAGGTTTCCATGTTCCCGACACTATCCTTGTAGGGCATCAGGAGGCTCCCTTGATGTACGGTTTGCCACTTGCCCGGGGAGCATAATTCTTGCCACTGAAGACGACAAGGGCTATCAACGTGATCACATAGGGAAGGATATTGAATACTTCGGTCGGCAATACCCGCAACGCCGGGAAGTTGTTGGCTATGATTGCGAACGCTTGCGCCGTTCCGAACAGGAAGGCGGCGAAGGTTACTCCAATCGGACGCCAACGGCCGAAGGACACCGCTGCCAAGGCGATGAATCCGCGCCCATTGATAGTGTTCGAGGTGTATTGGATGGTTTGGGTCAATACGATGCACCCGCCGGCAAGACCGGCAAGCAGTCCGCTTGAGAGTACCGCGATATATCGGATCTTCTTGACATTGATACCAACGCTGTCCGCTGCGTGGGGGTGCTCGCCGCAGGCCCGCAAGTGCATGCCGAACGGAAGCTTGTACAGTATGAACCAAGCTGCGACCACCACCACGAGGGCAATGTAGGCGGTGGGGTAGATGCCCAGGGAATCGGTTTGCATCCCCATCTTGAACTCGCGTGTCCTGTCGGCGGAGAAGAGTATCTGGGCGGCGAATATGGTGACTCCGTCGGCAAGCAGGTTGATACCCGTGCCGCTGATTGTCTGGTCCGCGTTGAGGTTTATCGATGCCAGGGCATGGATAGCCGAGAAGGCGGCACCGATTAGGGCTCCGATCCCCAAGGATATCCAGATGGAGGGCATGCCCAATCCTGTGGCTTCCAGCAGGACGTGTGTCGCGGCTGCCGCGAATGCACCCACGCCCATGAGCCCTTCGAGCGCAATGTTCACCACACCCGACTTCTCACAGATCATGCCGCCGACGGCGGTAATCAAGATGGGCGAGACAATCATGAGAATGGAAGGTATCATTCCTATCAATGTATTCATTTCGCCAATACCTCCTTCTGCAGTTGCCGTTTGCTGCGCCAGGCAAGATATAATGCGATCGCCGACCGCAGTGCGATGAATACGACGATGAGCCCTTGTATGATGAACGTGATCTCCTTCGGTATCTGCTTGCCCTGCATGAGCGCCTGGGCGTTCTTGAGCATGCCGAAGAGGAATCCCGCAAGCATGGTTCCGATCGCCGTGTTGTTGCCGACCAGTGCCACTGCGATTCCATTGAATCCGTAATTGTCCATGCCGGAGAGGACCCGACCATACCGGAAGGAGCCGAGGGCTACAATGCCACCGGCAAGGCCGGCGAAGGCTCCGGCGATAGCCATGGAGATGGCGATGCTCCGTACTACGGGAATTCCACTGCACCGTGCTGCCTCGCGGTTGAACCCGGTGGCCCGCAAGCCGAATCCCAAGTTTGTCTTCTCCATGATGAACCAATAGACGACCACCGCCAATCCCATAAGGAAGAATCCGTTGTTCAACATGGAATTGTTGGTGATGGCTTGGAAAAATCCGTTCGAAAGCAGTGCGGTTTCGGGAAAATTGGCTGTCTTGTAGGTGGAGGCTCCCGGCAATTGCAGGCAGATGATGCGGGAGAGGTAGAGGGCGACGTAGTTGAGCATGATGGTCGATACGACTTCGGATACCTCGTATTTTGCTTTGAGTATGCCGACGATCCCGCCCCACGCCGCGCCGATGAGCATTGCCCCGATGATCGCCAGGGCCCAATGGAGTCCGGGAACATTCGGGCCAAGGAGGCCGATTACCTGTGCCACGGTGAGGCCCATGATATATTGGCCTTCACCACCGATATTGAACAGGCCGGCGCGTGCGGCGAAAGCCATGGAGAATCCGCAGAGGATGAACGGCACAGCGTAGTTTAAGGTCTCCCCGATATACCGGACATTCATCTTTCCATTGTCGATATTGTACCCGGAAAGCGATTGGAAAATCGCCTTGTACATGTTCAGCGGATTTTTTCCGACCAGTGCGACCAGGATTGTTCCGACAAGGAATCCCAACAGGACGACAAGTACGGAAACCGCACCATCCGAGCTGAGCATGCGGCTGGTAAACGATTCTCGGGTATCCACAGGTTTCATCGATTGCCTCCATCACGTTTCGATCCGGCCATCATCATGCCGATTTCCCTTTCCGTCACTTCATGTTGGGCGAAGATTCCCACGATCGATCCTTTGCTTATCGTAGCGATCCTATCGCACAGGTTCATGATTTCGTCGAGCTCGAAGGAGATCAGCAGGATTGCCCGCCCCTTGTCCCTTTCGGCCAGGATACGTTGGCGTATGTATTCGATTGCCCCGACATCCAATCCACGGGTAGGTTGGGCAACCAGCATCGCGTGTGGGGACAAATGGATTTCACGGGCAACGATCGTCTTCTGTTGGTTGCCTCCCGAGAGACTGCCAGCGGCTGTCCTGCTCCCTTGTCCCGCACGTATGTCGAACTGTTCGATCAACGCCTGTGCATCTTCGGCCATCTTCGCATGGTCGAGCAATCCGTAGGCATTGCTATAGGGAGCTTGGTAGTAGTTTTTCAATACGCAATTCTCACTGATCGAAAAATCGCTTACCAAGCCATGTTTCTGCCTATCCTCCGGTATGTGGCCCAAGCCCAATTCGATTCGCTTCCTGATGGTTGCATGGGTGATGTCCGCTCCATTGAGTAGGATCGTCCCTGAAGAAACCGGAGAGAGTCCCGATATTCCGTAGAGCAACTCGGTCTGTCCATTGCCGTCCACACCTGCGATCCCGACGATTTCACCCCTATGGACATCCACGGAAAAATCCCTCACCTTCACGTGGCCGTTCTGGTCGGCCACCGAGAGGTGCTGGATCGAGAGGACAACTTCACCGATCTGCGCGGGACTCTTTTCGATTTCGAATTGGACTGCCCTGCCCACCATCATTTCGGCCAGCTGTTGTTCCGAAACATCCTCGACATCCACCGTACCGATATACTTTCCCCGGCGAAGGACCGTACAACGGTCGGCGACCGCCTTGATCTCCTTGAGCTTGTGCGTGATCAGGACTATCGTTTTTCCCTCCGCCTTGAGGCGTCGGATTATCTGCATGAGCTCATCGATCTCCTGGGGTGTCAACACTGCGGTCGGTTCGTCGAAAATGATGATGTTCGCATTCCGGTACAAGGTCTTGAGAATCTCGACACGTTGTTGGGCGCCAACGGTAATATCTTCGACCAGAGCCGTGGGATCGACCTGCAGCCCATAGGTGTCCGACAATCGGGCCACCCGCTTTTCCGCCTGTCCGATATTGAGGATGCCGAAACGATTCCTCGGCTCCATACCGAGTACGATATTCTCGGTGACGGAATAATTGTGGACAAGCTTGAAGTGTTGGTGCACCATACCGATACCCAACTCGGTCGCGACATTGGGATCCTTGATATCGACGTCTTTCCCATGGATGCGGATTGTCCCGCTGTCGGCATTGTACGCACCGAACAGTATGGACATGAGTGTCGATTTTCCCGCCCCGTTCTCCCCCAGCAACGCATGGATTTCATTGTCTGCGACTTGGAGCGTCACCTTGTCGTTCGCCACGACACCGGGAAAGGTTTTGGTGATACCGATCATCTCAATGGCATGTTCCACTATGGTTCCTCCGTACGTTCTTCCGTCCAGGAATCCTGTGTCTGCAATGGTTCCCGGATAGAAGAGGTGCGCCGAATTCCGGCGCACCACCAGGTCACTGTATGTGCCTCGTTTCAGGTTGAAAATCAGTCGTCAAGAGCTGCGAGTCCCCTAGGGGCGGCTCCGGCTGCCAACGCGTCCTTGTAGGTTCCATAGATCTTGATCTTTCCGCTTATGATGTCGGCTTTGGCTGCATCGACAGCCTTGACCACGTCGGCTTTCAGTTCCGTGTTGGCTGTCGAATACCCGACACCGTCATCTTCCATGGTCATCTTGACAACTTCACCGGTGAAGGTTCCGTTCTTGACAGCATTGAGGCTGTAGAGCGAGGAGTTCTCGACTTTTTTCAGCATGGAGGTCAGCACGGCCGACTTCTTGCCTTCATAGATACCGTCTTCGAACTGGTCGCTATCGACACCGATAGCCCAGATGTTCTTGCCCTGCAAGCGGTATTCCTTGGCTTGTGCGATGGTGCCGTTGCCGGTACCACCGGCTGCCGAGAAGATCGCATAGACACCACTGTCATACCAGTTCTTTGCCTGGGCCTTCGCCAATTCAGGTTTGCCCCAGTCGTTCGCATAATAGTCGACGATCTGGGCATTCGGGAATACCGACAAGATACCCTGGACATACCCCATTTCGAACTTGGTGATCACAGCACCGGGGACACCGCCAATGAATCCGAACTTCGGATTGGCGATACCCTCAGCCTTCGCCTGCAATGCCGCTGCAAGACCGACCAGATAGGAACCCTGTTCCTCGCTGTAGATGAACTCCATGACATTCGGCTGGCCCACCCAGTCGACATCGACAATCACGAAGTTCTGGTCGGGATACAACGGGGCCACTTCACCGAGCGCATCGGCCCATGTGAAACCGGTGACCATGATGACATCATACCCTTCATCGGCAGCTTGCTTCAGGTTGGGGATATACATGTCCTGGGTCTGTGCGGTGACCACGTCGTAGTACCGGCCTCTTTTCGAGGTGTTGGAAAGCGTGTCGCCATAGAATTCCACGATTCCGCGCCATGCGGCTGCGTTGAACGACTTGTCGTCGATTCCCGTGGCATCGGTGAGCAATCGGATGGTCGGGGTACCGTCGGTTGTGGCAGCTTCCTTGGCTCCTCCTGCAAATAGGGTAGCACCCATGATAAGAATCAGAGCGAAAACGAGAAGTTTCTTCATATGTTCCTCCTGATGAAATAGAGTAGCGGTGAGATACCTCGTATCGTACCAAGCTTTACAGGAATTGAAAAGGAAGTTTTGGCATTCAAGGTTTGCTTTTCACTATTTCTGTTGCTATGATGATAGACCGTCCACGGGGACCTGGTCTTGGAGGAGTAGCGATATGAAAGGGAAGGGCATGCAGGTATTCACGAACAAGAGCAAGGAGCTTATGGAAAACATCGAATGTTACCTCACGCAAGTGACATCCGCCAGTCTGCACTTCGATGAAGCCATGAAGGATTATATCGCAGGGCGAATGGTTCAGTTCGACGAGCGGATACATGCTGTCACCACCATAGAACGGGAGGCCGATGCCGAGCTGAAGGTGGTCAAATACAAACTGTATGCATTCATGCTCATTCCCGATACCCGTGGAGATGTGTTCATGTTGATGGACGATCTCGATGACGTGATCGATTACACCAAGCGTCTGTTGCTCGAACTCTCCATGGAAAAGCCGGTGTTCCCCGAATTCATCAAGGAAGACCTTGCGCTCATGTGTGGGGATTCGGTCAAGGCTGTCGAGTCGTTGATGTTGGCGGTACGGGCATTGTTCAGCCAGACCAAGTTGGTCGAGGAACACGTCAACAGGACGGTATTCTATGAGAAGGAGGTTGATCGGATCGAGGAAGGTTTGATTCGTCGGGTGTTCGCATCACCAGAGATCCCCGATTTGGCGTGCAAGATGCAGATTCGGGACTTTTGCACCAGGATAGCCAGTCTTTCGGATATTTCCGAGGATATCTCCAAGAATCTGCTTGTCTATGCCGTGAAGCGGATGGTGTAGGAGCAGTAGGGTGTTGACGAGCATGCTCTTCCTATCCAGCGCTTTGTTCATGGGGTGGTCGCTCGGTGCGAACGATGCGGCCAATATCTTCGGGACCGCTGTCGGCACGAAGATGGTCTCCTTCCGCACAGCGGCTGCCATCAGTTGCCTATTCATTATCCTGGGAGCTGTGGTGGGTGGAAGCGGGGCTGCGCATGGGCTGGGTGCGTTGGGGGCGATCGATAGGCTTGCCGGTGCGTTTGTCGTCTCGTTGAGCGCCGCAGTCACCGTATTGTGGATGACTAGGTTCGGGCTTCCTGTCTCGACTTCCCAGGCGATCGTGGGTGCGATCATCGGTTGGAACCTGTTCACCGGGAACCCGACGGACCCCGTGGTGCTCACCCGGATTGTCGGGACTTGGGTCTATGGACCGATCCTTGCCGGAATCTTTGCCATGCTGCTGTTCCTGGTAGTGCGCAAGGTTGTCAACAACTCGACTATCCATCTGCTGGTGTTGGACCGGTACACCCGCAATGCCCTGCTGGTCGCTGGAGCCTTCGGTGCCTACTCCCTGGGTGCCAACAATATCGCGAACGTCATGGGAGTCTTCATCCAAGCCTTGGATCTTCCTGCACGGGAATTTGCCGGTCTTGTCCTCTCGGGAGAACAGCAATTGTTTCTGTTGGGTGGTTTCGCGATCGCTGTCGGTGTGGTCACCTTCTCGAAACGGGTGATGTTGACCGTGGGGGACAATCTCTTCAAGTTGTCTCCCGTATCGGCCTTTGTCGTTGTGGTGGCGACAGCCCTCGTCCTGTTCATCTTTTCGTCCACGTGGCTTTCGGACTTGTTCGTATCGGTCGGTCTGCCTCCGATTCCACTGGTGCCCGTTTCGCAGTCCCAGGCTTGTGTCGGTGCTGTGGTCGGCATCGGATTGGTGAAGGGAGGGTGGCGGATCATCAACTACCGTTTGTTGGGCAAGATCGGATTGGGGTGGATCGCAACCCCCATGCTCTCCGCCTCTCTCAGTTATGTCCTGCTCTTCTTCATGCAGAATGTATTCATGCAGAACGTGCAAATGTAGCAGGGCATGGGCCACACATGAAAAAACCTGATCCGTAATGGACCAGGTCGATGGGCGATACAAGGATTGAACTTGTGACTTCTACCACGTCAAGGTAGCACTCTCCCGCTGAGTTAATCGCCCGAAAATCGTCATGTCTGGAAGCCACTATACCCCAATAGTCGAATCCTGTCCATATACCCTTGATAACTTGGAAAAACTGGAGTAATCATACCATAGTGGTTCTACAGTGGTTCTACAAGGAGGTCGGTTGTGGTCGACGGTGTGGCATTGGTGTATTGTGACGAGTTCTTCGATACGATTTGGGGAAAGACTGCCCATGGCCTGGTGCGGTTCACCAGACGGTATGAAGTTGTCGGACTCGTCGACAGCAAGCATACGGGAGAGGATGCCGGTATGTTCCTCGATGGGAAACCCTCGGGGATCCGGATATATGCCGATATCGACTCGGCTGTCTCGGTCTGGAAAGCAGCGGGGAAGCCGATTACCCACCTCGTGTTCGGTGTCGCCACCGATGGTGGAAGGTTGACACCGAAGATGCGCAAGGACCTGCTCCATGCATTGGATCTGGGGCTCGATGTCGACTGTGGGATGCATTACTTCCTCTCCGATGATTCCGAGATGCAGGCAGCTGCTGCCAGGAGCGGAGCGACAATCCGCGATATCCGCAAGACTCCTCCCAGGAACGAATTGCACAGCTATACCGGCAGGATACGGGACGTGAAGTCGTTCCGGATCGCGTTGTTGGGAACCGACTCGTCGGTGGGAAAGCGCACCACCGCATGGAAATTGGTCGATGCGTTCAATGCACGGGGAATATCGGCCGAGATGATCGGTACCGGCCAGACCGCGTGGTTGCAGGGGGCTCGCTACGGAGTGCGCATGGATGCGCTCATCAACGATTTTGTCGCCGGGGAAATCGAGAATGCGATTCTTGAGGCTTGGGACCATGAGAAACCGCACGTGATGGTGATCGAGGGGCAGGGAAGCCTGATGAATCCGTTGTATCCGGGAGGGTTCGAAATCCTTTCGGCGGGGCAACCGCATGCGGTGGTCATGCAACATGCGCCGCTGCGTGTCGACTACGATGGTATTCCCGGAACGCCGTTGCATCCCCTCAAGACACAAATCCAAGCCGTCGAATTGCTCGGAGGCAAGCCGGTGGTCGCCATAACGGTCAATCACGAGGGAATGGCACCTGGTGAGATCGATGCACAGTGCGAGAAGGTTGCCCGCGAGACCGGTCTTCCCGTTCGGGATGCCCTTGTCCATGACTTGGGCCCGATAGTCGATGTCCTGGTGGCCATGATGGCTCGTGGAGGCCGGGCATGAAGATCGTTGCTTGCGAAGTCTGGCCGGTTACCTTGACGTTGGAGGAACCGTTCACCATTGCCTACTCCACAACCGAGCAGGTGGTGAACTACTTTATCCGCATCGATACGGACGCGGGAATCTCGGGGTTCGGATGCAGTGCCTACGACGAGGAGGTGACCGGTGAGAATGAATATTCTGTCGGCAAAGCCCTCAACGACGTAGCTGTTCCCTTGCTCATCGGAGAGGATCCGCTTTGCTATGCCGGTATCCTGTCGCGTTTACGCCGGCAACTTCCTACCCAACCGACAGCCATGGCTTCGGTCGATATGGCACTTCTCGATATTCTCGGCAAGAAGGCCGAGCTGCCGTTGTATAGATTGTTGGGTGGTTCGCGCACATCGATCCGCAGCAGTATCACAATCGGCATCCAACCGGTGGTCGCCGTAGTGGAAAAGGCCCGAAAATGGGTTGGCAAGGGCTACACGGCATTGAAGATCAAGGGCGGTGTCTCGGTGGATGACGATATCGAGAAGCTGCACAAGATTCGGGAGGCGGTGGGCAGCGATGTCCAGATCTATTTCGATGCCAACCAAGGATATTCCGAGGAAGACGCCTTGCTCTGCATCCGGACCTTGCAGGCAGTGGAGGCCGAGTTCATCGAACAACCGTGCTCGAAGAGGAACTTGGCAGCCTTCACCCGATTACGCGATTTGTCCGGTGGGGCCTTGCGTATCATGGCCGATGAAGCCGTGTTGGGACCGGAGGATGCCGTCAGGGTCATCCAAGCGGGAGGCGCCGATATGTACAACATAAAATTGGCAAAGACCGGTGGAATCTGGCGGGCTATGAAATTGGATGCTGTCGCCGCGGCCGTCGGAGCACGTACCATGGTCGGGTGCATGGACGAAGCCGGGCTGGGAATCGCCGCAGGCTTGCACATGGCACTGTCCAGCCCCAATGTCGAATATGCGGATTTGGATGGCCACGTGGAATTCATCGATGATCCGACCTACCATGCGGTACGGATCGTCGACGGTCGGGTGTATCCGAACGACGCACCGGGACTCGGTTTCTCCCTGTAATGCAAGGCACATCCACGCCGGATAGCGGATATGGAAAAGGCAACCGGCTTGGTGAAACAAACCGGTTGCCTTCTGGGCGATACAAGGATTGAACTTGTGACTTCTACCACGTCAAGGTAGCACTCTCCCGCTGAGTTAATCGCCCGTTCATGAAGCAACATAAAATAAAATCGGCATTCTGTCCAGTATTCCCTGTGGATTTTGCACATAAGGTCCCGCTTCATCTCTTCTACACAGAAAAACATCTCCACCACAAATAACGCACATAGTGTCGACAAATGGCAATGCAACACTGTGTCCATCAAATTCTCATAGAAAAATGGAGATGGACGGTATGAAAAAAACTATTGTGCTTGTCGCAGTACTGGTTCTCGTTGTTGGTACGGCATTCGCTGCACCAAAATTCTCGGGTAATTTCGGGTTCGATTACAAGTTTTTCCTGGACGGAGATATTGCCACCAGTGGATATGACGGTACTGCGGGGGCGGCGGATATCAGCTTGTCGATCTCAGACGACTACTATTCGATAGGTTTGAGGAATTCCATCGATGGGGTTGCCGCGTTGAACGCCAAGGACTGGTATGCGACAGCAACCGTAAAGGTGAGCGAAATCCTGAAGTCGATCGACATCGAGCTTCCCGTAACCTTGAACGCTCTTGTAGGAAACCAGAATTTCTTCAGCTCTTCCGTGTACACCGACCCGAATAGTTCTGAAGGTGACTACTATTCCCTCTATTCCAATGGAGTGACACGTGCCAACATTCCCTTCGGTGTAAGTGTCGGACTCGATGGCATTGGCAGTGCGACAGTGGGGTACGATCTACTCGGTGAGGGTGTCTTCGCTGGAGCAAAGATTACTCCGGTCGATGGAATATCCCTTGCAGGCGCTATAGTGAACGATGCGAACTTCGATTCCTATGCACCGGGTGGAAAAGCCATGACTGCGAGTGCCGCACTCGATATCGCAGCGTTTGCAGGACTCGATTTCGACTTGTCGGTCGCCGGTTCGACATGGATCGCATTCGATGCGGATGACCAGAACCTGTTCTTTGCCGCTGTCAGCGGAGGAAAGGATGCTGTTTCCGGGTATGTTGAATACACCAACGAACAGACAGTGAGCAATATGAATGTCGGTGCGGGATACAAAGTCAGCGATGCTTCGAAATTATCTGCAGGAGTGGGTATTTCGGATCTTGGTGGTGCCAACACTCTCGGTGCCTATGCCAAGGGGACCTATACCATCGCCGGAATCACCACATTCGTGAAATACGGATTCGGCAACAATGGTGAGACTTCGAGCGACCATTATATCCAGACCGGTTTGGACCTCTCTTTCTAAAGCAACGGGCAAGTTCCCCCGCGACAAGTCTGCCGCGTGGGAGCTTCCTCCAATATTCTCGTTATACACAACCCCCTGGCGCCGTTGGCGAAGGGGGTTCTTTACACACCGGAACGGCAATCCGACAATCCGTTCCATCTTATGCCCAGACTTATACCTATGCCATTCCCCCGGGACCGGGCACGGTGAGATCGGACATGAGTTGCTTCTGACTATCTATTGCGATATATCATTACAAGTTATTATTAATTACCATCTGTATGGCTTTCACATACAGCCCTTTCTTTGCTATAGTATCCGCTATGAACAAGCGCAAGGTAAGTACTCTTGTCATAACATTATGTCTGGTTCTTTTCCTCTTCTCCTCATGCTCGACAACCGGTCGTCTTGAAAAAATGGCCGCGTCGGGGGCTAGATTCTCCGAAGTCATGGAAGGTGCGGGGATCGGGGCATACCCTTCGACCTTGCCTGTCTATTACAATACCGGAGCAGAATGGAATGCCCGTTCGCTAGAGCTCATCGAAGCAGCGGAAGATTATATCCTGGTCTCCACATTCCTTGGTGTCGAACACGAGTCAACCGC
Organism: Spirochaetae bacterium HGW-Spirochaetae-2; assembly: GCA_002839355.1. Classification (GTDB taxonomy): domain Bacteria; phylum Spirochaetota; class Spirochaetia; order Sphaerochaetales; family Sphaerochaetaceae; genus UBA8525. Next base: position 80,112 of record PGXW01000010.1, on the reverse strand, counting down.
AGCTGTCTGGCAAGCCCTGGCAAAGAAGGCTTCGGAGGGCGTTCGCGTACATATCATCATAGACTCATCGTCGAATTTCCAAATGGTGCCATTTTCGGATACATTGATCAAAGCCGCCTACATGCATTTGCGCGAGCTGGGACTAGAGACCGTCGAGTACAATTCCCTCTCGTTGAGCAATATCTTTTTCATCCCCAGACTGTTCGAGCGGGACCACCGCAAATATTGGGTCATCGATGGCGAGATCCTCGCGGTGGGAGGGGTGAACGTGAACCACTCCTCCATAGCTTGGCCGGCGGGAATCGGCAATATCGATACCATGGCCGAGGTGATATCACCGGGAGCATCCAAGGCTGTGATCGAGGCGTTTGTCGATACCTGGAACAACTACTCGCCAAAACCCTTGCGGGCAGCGGATTTTGAAATAGCCGGCTCCTTGCAGGGAGAGGAATCCACCACCTCCCTTTGGCTGTTGGACCATTACTGGCCGTCGCAATCCAAGGTCTCGACCATGTTCGACGTGTTCAGTGTCTACGCGAAGAAAGAGTTGTGGATGATCCAAGGTTACACGTTCCTGACCCCTGCTTTGCTCGATCGGATCAAGTTCGCCACTGGGCGTGGGGTGGCTGTGCATATCATGCTCTCCGAATATGCAACGCAGGAAAAATACGAAATGGCATCGCGCTACGGTATCTTGGATCTGTTGGATGCCGGTGCGACTGTCTATATCTACAAGTCTCCCGACAAGGCGTTCCTACACGCCAAGCTGATGGTCGCTGACGGGACTCTGGTGACTATCGGCAGCACCAACTACAACTTCCGTTCGCAGACGCTGGCGAGGGAGCTCAACTTCCTGTTCGAAGATGTTCGGATCGGATCCTATTCCCTCGATTATATCCAGACATTGTTGGAGGACTGTAGGGTAGTGACCCGTGAGGAAGCCGAGTCGTATAGGAATCTCCGCAGCTGGTACAACTATGTGATCATGCAGGTGTGGGGATAGCCGATGAAAAGAATCATGGCAACTACAATCCTGGTCCTGGCACTCCTTGTGCTGTGCCTTCCGCTGTCGGCTTCTCCCTGGTGGGGAGGGTATCGGATCGGGCTCGATGGATTCGATGTTCCTTCCATTTCCCATGACGAGCACTGGTCTGTCTCATTCACAGCCGAACCGATTCCCGCGCTATTGTCGGGTCCGTCGGTACAATTCGGTTTGACGATGCCATCGTTTCCCTTCACAGACAGACATACCTACCTCTCCCTTGGAGTAGGCGCAAGTCTAGTCGCACTCCAGGAACATCCCTTGGACCGGTTGTTCAGGCGGGATAGTGCCTACACACCGCGTGTCGATGTCCTGTTCCTGTTCGACGTGCAGGAGGCCTCCTTTGCAGCGACTTCGATCCTGCTCCAGCCGATATCATTCCATTTTGGAGACAAGCAGATCGGTATACTCGGGGTGCATCTGGTCAAGGACCACCAGGTCGACACCTGGGGTTGGGGATTGCGTCTGTTCGAAATTGTCCATTACCTTTGGTAGGCGGTACCATGAAAAGATTGTTCGGCATATTTGTAGTACTGATAGTCCTCCCCCTTTCCCTGTACGCCACGACTTTTGGAATTTCACTGGGAACCTTCGATGCGGAAAAGGGTTCCGGTTTCCTCGATGGAGGCACGCACGTGCAACTCGGCGTGGTTTCCGGAATCACACCACGCTGGGAGGCGGAAGCGTTCATCCTGACAGAAGCTACGCCGAATCCGTTTGGTGAGACTGCGGGAGGTGTGGCCCTTTCCTATGCCGTCTTGAGCGCGGTCCACGAAGACCACGGAACTGTTCCACTCTTTGCCAATGCCTATGTCGGATTCGGATTCATGGGCGATATCATGTCGGGATCCCACTATGGCCCGGTTGTCCGCATCACGCCGATTTCGGTCGGAGGACCGCAATTCCTGCTGCGCGAGCGGACGTTCACGTTCGGTGCGTACTACAATATTCCAAGGAACTCGGTGGCACTGTTTTGGAATATATTCACACTTGATTTCTTTCTCTAATCTTCAGTTCCCCGAAAGGGGTTGACAACCACAATAGTCAAAAAATTACTCATTATGGTCCGTTGTGATTCCTGTCACATTATTTCCCCATAAATCTTCCGTATATAGTAAGTTATGTTGTAATTCCTTATCAGATATTCTTTTAAAAACACAAGGGGGTTGCCTGCACACTATAGATAGTGTTATACTATGACTAAATCCACCATATAAGGAGTAGATATGATGAATACGAAACGACTGTGGAAGTTGTTGGCAGCTGTAGGAATTTTGCTTATTGTTGCAATTCCGGCGACCTTTGCCCAGGGCCAAAAAGAGGATGTGGACTCGATTAGTTTTGCTGGTTCCGGCGGGTATCCCCCCTTCAACTATTTGAATGAATCGGGCGACGTTATCGGTTTCGATGTAGATGTCGCACAGGAGATCGCCGATCGTCTCGGAAAGACAATGGAGTACAAGACCACTGCTTGGGACGGGATCATCGAAGGGCTTCGGGCCCGGCGGTACGATGGGATTCTCGGCAGTATGGCGATCACACCCGAACGTGAGCAGCGGGTCGACTTCTCGATCCCCTATTACTACAGCGGCGCACAGCTGTTGGTACGTAAGGACGGGGGAATCGCTAGTCTCGATGATCTGAAAAGTTCCCATGTGGTCGGACTGGTCACCGGAACAACCTTCGAGCAGGATGCTGTGAAGCTTGGTGTGAAGGCAAAACTCTATGAAGACGATAATCAGACATTGCTCGAATTGATCAATGGCCGAAACGACGGAGTATTGACCGACCGTGTCGTGGGACTGCATGCGATTACCCAGCTCAAGGGTGGGGATGCGGTGACTGCGGTAGGTTCGGTATTGCGTGCCGAGAAGATGGGGATCGCCTTCCATGAGGACGACGACGAGTTGCGTGAGCAGGTGAACACGGTCCTTGCAGACATGCATGCGGACGGTACCCTGAGTGAGATCAGCGCCAAGTGGTTCAATGGCGAAGATATCACACGCGAGTAAGGTGGATATACGCCAATGCCAATGAAAATCATTCCATGGGATCTGGGGGCAATACCCTCACGATTCTTTCTCTTCGGAGAGGCGGCATGGTATACGGTCCAGATCACAGCCCTCGGCGTTCTGCTGGGGCTGGTGATCGGCCTTATCGTAGCCCTCGGTCGCCTGTCGAACAACAGGACGATTTCGACCTTCTCCCGTGCCTACATTTTTCTGATCAGGGGAACACCGCTGCTGGTGCAGTTGTTCATAGTCTACTACGGACTGACCTCGATCGTGACAATCGCACCGATTCCCTCGGCGGTCATCGCACTGGGTGTCCATAATGGCGCCTATATAGCCGAGATTTTCCGTGGGTCCATACAATCGATCCATTATGGGCAGATGGAAGCGGCACGGAGCCTGGGGATGACACGTTCGAAAGCCATGCGGCGGATTATCCTGCCCCAAGCATTCAAGCGTGCTGTTCCCTCGTTGGGAAACCAGCTGATCATCGCATTGAAGGACAGCTCCCTGGCTTCGACAATCGCGGTTCCCGAGCTCATGCTTCGTGGAAGGCAAATGGGATCCTCGACCTTCATGTATATGGAGATGTTCATCATAGTGGGAATCTGGTACCTGTTGATGACGAGTGTCCTGTCGTATGCGATCCATAGGATCGAAACCAGATTGAAGGTGAGTGACCGTGACTGAGAAAAAAAAGATCAAACCGATCATGAAAAAGGAACCGATCGATCCCGATGCACCGTTTTTGCGCATTGAGAAGTTGAACAAGTGGTATGGACAGTTGCATGTACTGAAAAACATTTCCCTGAGTGTCCAAAAAGGGGAAGTGGTCGTTATCATCGGTGCTTCCGGTAGTGGCAAGAGTACGCTGCTGCGCTGTGTGAACTTCCTTGAGAAAGCGAAGGATGGGAAGATATACATAGAGGGGAAGCGGATTCGCAACCAGGAAAAGCAGCTGAATAGGGTCCGCCAGGACCTCGGCATGGTGTTCCAACATTTCAATCTGTTTCCCCATATGACGGTCATACAGAATGTGATGGAAGGATTGGTACAGGTCAAGGGCCTTCCTAAGGATGAGGCACGTGAACGCGCGTTGGCCCTTTTGGACCAAGTGGGCTTGAACGACAAGGCGGAAGTGTATCCATCTATGCTCTCGGGTGGGCAGAAGCAACGCGTGGCCATAGCACGGGCGTTGGCAATGGATCCCAAGATCATGCTTTTCGATGAACCGACCAGCGCATTGGATCCCGAACTGGTCGGGGAAGTCCTGACGGTCATGACCGATCTGGCGAAACTGGGGATGACCATGTTGGTGGTGACCCATGAGATGTGGTTTGCCAAGGAAGTCGCCGATAGGGTGGTGTTCATGGACGATGGAGTCATCCTCGAAGAGGCTGCTCCCGAGAAGATGTTCAGTGCTCCGGAACATGAACGGACCTTGGAATTCCTCAAGCAGGTATTGCCACACTAGGCAGATTGATCTCCCGAGCGAGTACAGGCAACGTAAGGTGACCCATGCTACCTTTCATTGGAAAACCATATACACCAGATAATTTCTTGCTTGGAGCCATGTTGTTGTGTATCATGAAATGTGTGGGAGGCCAAGATGGTCAAGATTACGACACTCGTCGACAATTATGCGCTGCCGGTAAAAGCTCTGGAGGCGGAACACGGATTCTCGTGTCTTGTCGAAGTCGGGGGAAAGCGGATCCTTTTCGATACCGGAATGGGCAAGGCCTTTATCCGGAATGCGAAAAGACTGGGTGTCGATCTGTCCAATCTGGATGATGTGGTGATCAGCCATGCGCACTACGACCATGGCGGAGGGTTGGTGCCCTTGCTCGAAACCTTTTCATATCCGCTGTTGACGTTGTGGACAGGGAAGGGTTTCGAAGAAAAGAAATATGCCGATGATCCCGAGGGACTGCGGTACCTGGGACCTGAAATCGATAGGAGCGACACCGAACACAACAATGTCCTCTGGCATACGGTTTGTTCCGATACAGTCATGATACACCCTGGTGTCTGGTTGGTTTCGGCATTCGATCGGATCCATCCGCTTGAGCAACCCAATCCGCGGTTCCTCGTCGAACATCGACAAGAGAAGATAGTGGATGAGTTTTGCGATGAAGTGGCCATGGTGATCGATTCGCCCCGAGGACTGGTCATGATCGCCGGATGTTCGCATCCGGGCATACTCAATATGATAGACGCTGTACGTTCACGATTCCCCAAGCCCTTGTATGCCTTGCTTGGAGGCATCCACCTGTTCGATGCGGCACCGGAACGGAGGGATGCTGTGGTTCGCCAATTGATCGCACAGGACATTCCGTTGCTTGGTGTCTCCCATTGCACGGGGGAAGAGGCAAGTACTATGCTCAAGGACAAGTTTCCCGGTTATTTTGCCAATAAGGCAGGAACTGTCACAACTATCATATGATCGGTGTCAAGGGCTCGAATGAAGCTCCCCGGGCGGCCGGGACATAGGTGTTCGACTCACGGTCGAATGCCAGGAAGGCTTCCGTGACATCCCGTTTCTTGAGTATCGGTATGGCGCGGGGACCTGTCCACCCATGCGAAGGACTTTTGAAATGTTGATAGGTGATGGTAATCGAATCTCCAACCGAGAGGTTGCTCAGACTTTCGTACACCTCGACAACCTTGGCTTGTACAGTGACATTGGACGTCCTTGTGAACAGTATCCAGCGGACCTTCACCCGTCCTACGGAGATCTCGACATGGTCAGGGGCGCCCAATTGCATGTCGCGATACGCCGTTGGTGCCATTTCGGCGAACAGTGGAATCGCACAAAGAAACATCAGCCATATGAACACAGTCCTTCGGTTCATGATGTGCCTCCATGTCCCTAGAATATGCAAATATTCGGACGATTGGTCAACGTCTGTTTGACGATTGCCGGAAGATACCGTATGCTTTCCATACGAAGCGAGAAGGAGGAATCCATGCAAACCATCCGCTGGGGTATGCTAGGGTGTGGAGCCGTTACCGAACAGAAAAGTGGTCCTGCCTTCCAGAAGATAGTCGGATCCTCCCTGGTTGCCGTCATGGGTCGCAATGGTGACCATGCGGCCGATTATGCGAAGCGGCATGGCGTTCCCCGTTGGTATGACGATGCCTCACGGCTCATACAAGACCCTGAAGTCGACGCCATCTATATAGCCACTCCTCCGAATGCGCATCTCGACTATACCCTCCAGGCTGCGCGCGCCGGGAAACCGATCTATGTCGAAAAACCTATGGGTCTTTCGTTCGAACATAGTCGGAAGATGGTGGATTTCTGCAAGGAAGCCGGGGTTCCCTTGTTCAGCGCCTATTACCGGCGGGCCTTGCCGAAATTCATGCAGATACGGAAAATGCTTGCGGACGGAGCCATCGGTACAGTCCGTGCGGTCACAGTATTGCTCTACCAGCGGCCGATAGGTGACGATCTCAACGGTTCGAGTTGGCGGGTCAAGCCAGAGATAGCTGGTGGGGGACGATTCCATGACGTGGGCTGCCATACCTTGGACCTGTTGGATTGGTATTTCGGCCCAATTGTCGAGGCAACGGGAATAGCAGGCAGACAGGAGAACGATTATCCGGCCGAAGACATCGTCAGCGGAAGCTGGAAGTTTGCCGGTGGTGTGCAAGGTAGCGGCATGTGGGTATTCAACGCATGGAGCGACTATGATCGGGTCGAGGTGATCGGGACCAAAGGGAACCTTTCCTTCAGTGTGCAGGATCTGGAGGCCCCGATTGAAATTGTCTCCGAGGGAGAATCGAGAACTCTGGGTGTTCCGGAACCTCCGCAGCATGTCGCACAACCCTTGATCCAAACAATAGTCGATACATTGCAAGGAAAAGGAACCTGTCCAAGTACCGGCGAAAGCGCCATGCGTACCGACTGGGTCATGTCGCAGCTTACGAATTGAACAGGAGGCGAATATGTTCGTATCGCATCGGAATGAAATAGAGAAGAAACAATTGAACCATCCTGCCATGCAAGCGGTGGAAAAACAGATACTGATCGGTCCGGACCAAGGCTGGGCTGATCATGTCATGCGTTTGTTCACCTTGGGGAAAGGTGGATATGCTCCACGGCATTCCCACCCCTGGCCCCATATCATGTATGTGGTGGAGGGGAAGGGCAACCTGTTTATGGATGGCACGGACCATCCGCTCACTCCCGGATCGGTAGCATATGTTCCTTCCGATATCCACCATCAGGTATCCAATGCCGGGGAACATGAATTTGTATTCATGTGCATCGTGCCGAAAGTCGGGGAAGCCTAGGATGGAGATTTCGAGCAGTACCACCTCAGCATATTTCAAGGTGTTGTTGCCCTATTGTCTCGGTTTGGCAAATCCGGCTTCCAATACGGCCAATCTGGCAAGGGCCCGGGATATGTTCGATACTGTCACACCGGTCGAGACCATGGTTTTGGTGGATGCCGTCATGCAAACAGTCGAAGATATGGAGCTTGTCAAGACAATCGTCACGAGGATGCTCCATTCCTTCACCAAGGCGCTTGCCGCACAAAGCCGTCCATTCGAACGGGGCATTCCCTTCCTTGAGAACCTGATGTCAAGAAACGATCGGATTGCTGCGATCCTCGACTCGTTGAGACCACAGGTTGTCTCGATGAATTCCGGAGATTCTCCTGCGACGTATAAAAGGGAAATGGTCGTTGCACTCGATCAATTGTCCGAACTGACGGCACACTATACGATGAAGGAAAATATCTTGTTTCCAGTCGTCGAGAAGTTTGTCGAAGAGAGTCGTTGCGTGCAACTCATGTGGGCAATCCATGACGACGTGCGAAGGACGCTCAAGGATCTGCGTGCATCGCTGGAGGATGCCGGAACTCCACTTGCCCTTTTGAACCGTCAGTTCGGCCAGCTGTTTTTCGATATGCGCTCGATGGTATTCAGGGAAGAGCAAGTCCTGTTCCCCGCAATCTTACCCCGGATACCCCGGAATGTGCTGTTGACACTCTCCGAGAACCAGCACGAGGAGGGACAGGTGGATCCTACGGCTGCAAAAGATTCGTCCGACGGGAGAATCGATCTTGTTACCGGAAACCCGACGGCACGTCAGTTGGTGCATCTGTTCAACAACCTTCCGGTCGATATCACTCTGGTGGACGAGGATGACAAGGTGGTGTATTTCAACACTCCCGAACATAGGATATTTCCAAGAACCAAGGCTGTCGTCGGCAGGTCTGTCCAAAACTGCCATCCGCCAAAGAGTGTCCATATTGTCCAAAAGATCTTGGAAGCATTCCGGGCAGGTACACGGAAAGAGGCTGAATTCCGGATAACCGTTGGTTCCCGGTATGTGAGGATCACCTATACCGCACTATACCATGGGGACGGATCGTATGCCGGAACGCTCGAAGTATCGCAAGACATTACAGGTCTTCGTGATATGGAAGGCGAAAAGCGATTGCTGGATTGGCAAGACAGGTGAAGCACTATTCCAAAGAGAAAATATTCGTTACTATAGCGCATCGGTAGGAGATGAACATTGCGCCTTTCCAGACGACGATATACCAAGAGGGTTCTCGGTTTGTTGGCGATACTCGTTGTCGTCACGATTGCCCTTGCGTTTCCTGCATTGTTGATCCACGACCATATCGAGTCACTGATCATCGAACGGCTTGGTATCGAAGCCAAGAATGTCGCACTCACTATCGCACATCTGATCGAACAGGATATCGGACCGTATCGTGAACTTTCCAATTCGGGTGGGTATGGGGATCCACAATTCGATGAAGCCTATTATCTACGTACAAATGCCCTTTTGCGTGAAATCAAGCAGGAGATCGATGCCGATTTCATCTACACTGAAACGGTGGTCTCCGATTCGGAGATAGCATATATCCTGGATGCCCAGGACATGGATAGCGATGATTTCTCCGCTTTCGGCGAGCGTGAGGGAATTACCGAGAACGAGTTGCTTGCACATACACAGAAGCGGGCTTTGTTTACCGAAGTGGTCGACTATCCGGATTGGGGGAAATTGATAACCGGTTTCGCACCAATCGTTGATATGGCCGACGGCACGGTCGTTGGGCTTGTCGGCGTGGACTTTTCCTTGGAGAAAGTCGAGGATATGTTGCAAAAGATCAGTCTGGTGATTGTCCTGAGTTTTGTGACGCTCATAGTCCTGATTTCGCTTGTCATGTTCATACTGATCCTATTACGTATCGAATCGCAAAAGACCGACTACCTTTCCGGACTCCATAGCAAGAAGTTCCATGAATTCCGCTTGAATGATGCCATAGAGGACGCGTTGTCGACCAAACGGCCCCTTTCGCTGATGATGATCGATATCGACCGTTTCAAGGCGATCAACGACACCTACGGGCACCAGGTCGGCGATAGGGCGCTCAAATCGATTGCCGACGTCCTGAAGCTCAACACCCGCGTCGTGGATATCTGTTCACGCTACGGTGGGGACGAGTTTGTTGTTATCCTCCCAGAGACGAATTTGAAGGACGCGGTTGTTGCCGGGCAGCGCATTGTGGACAAGGTCCAACAGATCTCCCAAGATTTCGATGGATTGGCGGCTGGAGAGCTGACTGTGAGCGTCGGTATCGCGCAATGGAGTCTGAATGAGACTCCCGAATCGTTGATGGAGAAGGCCGACAAGGCCTTGTACCAGTCCAAGGAGACGGGACGCAACAAACTCACCGTATACCGTGGGGAAAAGCAACCCGGGTGATGCCTTGCCTCTGTCGCCTGTATCCCGCATTGACAAAATGAATCTCCTCTGACACCATGTGCCATGGTACAAATCCAAGACATTCTGCCTGACAGCCTGGGCACATTGAAGTTCCACCATGTTGTGCCGGTATGCGTCGATTGTGGGCTCATGGCCTACCAAGAAGCGCTGGAACTGCAAGTCCGTCTCCATGAAGCGGTCTTGACCGGATCCATGCCCTCGGTGATCCTGTTGGTCGAACATCCTCCTGTGATCACTCTCGGGCTCCACAAGGAGCACAATATACTCGTGCTTCCCCAAAAGCGGTTGGACGATTTGGGAATAGATGTCGTCCAGGTTCGCCGGGGTGGAGGTGGCACCGTGCACAATCCGGGACAATTGGTCGTGTATCCCATTATCAAATTGCAGGATTTCGGTTTCCATGTGGCCCCATTTGTCCACTATCTCGAACAAATTGCGATGGATGTCCTGCAACATTCCGGAGTTCCCTCGGGTAGGCGAAACCGGTATCCCGGTCTCTGGGTCGAGGGGCGCAAGATTGCTTCCGTGGGTATTCAGATAGCGCGGGGAGTGAGTATGCACGGTATTGCGATCAACCTGTACAATGATTTGGGTATTTTCGGCCACATCGTACCGTGTGGTATTGATGGCGTCGAAATGACCAGCGCCGCGAGGGAAGGCGCCCACGATGTGCCGATGCGGCAACTCAAGGAAGTCGTCCAATCCAGCTGCGTCTCCCTCATACCCGAATTTGTCGGACCACGGAGAGTCTCAACGTGAAGCCGCAACATATCCCGTTTCCCCCATGGATCCGCAAGGGGTTGTCGACCGGTGTACAGTACCACCGGACCGAGGGTCTGCTCAAACAGTTGGATATCGATACCATTTGTACGCAGGCACATTGCCCCAACCAACGTGAATGTTGGGAGCAAGGTACCGCCACGGTCCTGATACTCGGTACCATTTGCACGCGCAATTGTCCCTTCTGTTCGGTCGCTCACGGTACTCCCGAGCTACCCGATGCCGAGGAGCCGAAACGGATTGCCCAGTTGGCAAGCCGACTTGGCATACAGTACCTGGTGATCACCAGCGTGGATAGGGACGATCTGGCGGATGGGGGAGCTTCGCAGTTCGTTGCTGTAGTACAAGCCTGCAGGGAAGTGAATCCCTCCATGCGTTTCGAATTATTGGTACCCGACTTCAAAGGAGTACAGGAAAAGGCGCTGGACATACTGGATAGGGTGCAACCGTTCGTGTTCGGGCATAACGTGGAGACGGTACCCGAATTGTATCCGGTGGCACGCCCTGGTGGGAACTATGGGCGTTCTCTGGACTTGCTGGCTTTTGCCAGGCGCCGGTGGCCCGATACTCCGATCAAGTCATCGCTGATGCTGGGTTTGGGAGAGACGGAAGACCAAGTGCGGCGTGTTCTGCAGGACCTGCGGGGCAGGGGATGCGACCGGTTATGTATGGGTCAGTATCTCAAACCGTCCAAGGATTCGCTCGAGGTCAAGCAGTTCGTCCATCCCGAACGGTTTGCGAGTTGGGGGGAGGAGGCCATGGCCATGGGCTTCACCTGGGTACTTTCCGAACCCTTCGCGCGCAGCAGCTACCATGCGCAGGATGCGACGTATTCCGGGGGGAAGTGACGTTATTCCTGCTCCGACGATATCGATTTGGGAGAGCGCTTCTTTGGAAGCAAATGGTCTATCTCGCCGAGTATCGTTTCCCGTATCGATTTTCGACTCTCCTTGAAAAAGAGGTCCAGGGTCTTCTTGAGGTTTGTCCGTGCATCCTTGCCCATATGGGTATAGGCTTTCAGTATTGCCTGAGCCGATTGCAGCTTCTCATTGGTGAGGTCCTCCAAGGTCTTTGCACCGGTTGCCTCGATAAGGTCGCAAAACCCCTTCACGAATTCGGCCCGTTCCTCCATGGAAACTTGTGCCAACCACGTCCGTATGGCATTGTTGATCGCCAACACCCCTTTTGAAAGTCCATCTTCGGAAACAAATCGGGGTCCGAGTACCTCCCAAGAGAAGGGGTCGTGTTGCAATATGCTCTTTTGGGTGCTGGCGACTACGGTATAATCCCCGCCATGTTCCAATAGCAAGCCGACGGGAGACGATCTTGGAACGAAGGTCTTGATGTTGCCAAGGATTCGCTGGTAGGCATCGCTTTCGACAATGTGTGACTGGAACCCGGGTCCGTCGTTGTTGTATATGGCAATAATCCGGTCCTGCTGTTCTTTCGATGCTTTCACGGCCGCATAGACAGCCAGATTGCCTCCCTTGGAATGACCACCAAGATAGAATTCACCCTCTAGCGATTCGAATGCCTTGTTGGCAAAGTCGGCGGCCAGTTGCTGTGCCGGAACTTCATCCATGAAGCTCATCTGCAAATCCTCCTTCCAACCGGCAAGGTTGGTGTCGGTTCCACGGAAGGCGAGGAAGTGGAGATTTTTCCGAAGGGATATCACCATGGCGACAAATTGTTTGGACTGGTCGAAATCTATCTGTTTTTCAAATCCGCTGAGGTGGACGTTGGCGAACCGTTTGGTGGTGGCAGCTTGATGGAGGAGTTTCGGCACCTCCCCGAAGAATCCCAGCGGATCGGATTCCTTGTAATTCTCTTGCATGAAATTGTCATATGCTTGGTCAACTTCGGCAAGCGGAAGGGACAGCTCCCCGATCGATGGGGCGAGTATGGTCTCGAATTCTCCATAGGCAAGGGTGGAGAACACCAGGCTGTCGATTTCGTTCAACGGATCCTTGTTGAACGTCAGATCGCCGCGCCAGGTCAGGTAGTCGTAGATGTTGGCCATACCTCGCTTTCTCCTACAGGGGATACCATTTTTCTGTTTGTTCTCCCCGCCATATCTACAATATGGCCAGGATTTGGTCTGGTCAAGATGTCGGTGTTGGGAATGATGATTGTCACTCGCCTGAACGAATGCGAGCAAGGTGAGGTGCCGAAGGAACCTTTCATTCCCCAACGAAACGAGGGTAGCGGAACAATTACTATTGGTCCATTACCGAGCGAGAGCAGGGAACGTAGGGTGAGATACCCTTCATTTTCCTTGTGTTTGGCATGATGAAGAATTAAATGCACAAATAGTATTTTATTGTTAAAGGTGTTATAATTGGTATAACAAAGCTAAAAAATTATTGACATATTGTGATGGTGCTATATAGTAATGCAATACAAATAGTTGTGGAAAGGATGTATACTTATGAAAATGAAATCTGTCAAAAAAATGCTCGTTCCAATCTTGTTGATCGCACTCTTCACCGTGTTCCTTGGTTGTGACTTGGCCGTCGGTGGTCTGCAAATGGACAACATGACAGGTCGAAGTATGGAATCGAATGCTGCCAAGGCTGAAGCTGTCGCAAAGGGAAAGGGTCCAACATCTTTCACTGCAACAGTAAACCTGTATCAGGATTATGAAAGTGTCGTTACCCGGACTATGGGCAATAGCAACCACTACAAGACGATCGAAGAGACACTGTACAGTGCACAGTATGGTCCATACGGTGGTCTCATCGAGTCCGATTGGGACCTGTTGGACGGTAAGAATGTCGTCATGTCGAATGTCACCAACTATAATTTCGATCCGGTCACCGGAGTAATCTCGGGTTCGAACCACAGTGTGATCAATGTTGAGGATGTAGCGGGAAACGTTGTGTTGACACTCGCTGCCAACGGTGTACTTGACGGATCACTTCTGGGAGCCACGATAGACATGAATTGGGTGGCGAAGGAAACATACGGCGCGAAGCTGCAAGCACGTGGCAAGGTCGCCGGTATCTTCACTTGGGCAGTATTCAATTATGAGACAATGGCGCTTGAATATATCCTGCCCAACGGTACGTTCACCCTCAGCGGCACCTACAACTGACGTTGGTGCCTGGTACCGGTTATTAAATTTGTATACAATTTATGAGTATTGTTATTGTAAATACCGTTGAAAAGTAGAAATTTAAACATTTGAAATAATTTTGTATTCAAAAACGAAAGTTGGTACCAGGTACCTCGAATGCGACCATCGCATTTTCGAAACCCGAAGAACTATAGACCGGTGAAAAGAAAAGTGTGTATGTATATTGATGCCGATATCCTGGATTGGTATAAGACGGAGGGGAAGGGGTATCAGACAAGGATCAATCAGGTTCTTCGCCGAGACATGTTGCGAGAATCAGTTCCCGCATATGGCAATATTGAGAACTCCGAAAAATCTGAAGACTGATATCCAATCGAGGCGGAGACAAGGTCCAGAGCTTGTTCTGCAGTATTATTACCATTTATTGAGCCGTTGGGCCTTTCAGGCTTGAAGATTGCTTAGAATCCGGGTGAGGATAATCGGGTTGGTCAAGGATACAGGAGAACCAGGAAGGCTGATAACACAATCAAGGTGCTTAAGAGTGTCCCCAACAGGTAATACTCCGCAAACTGCTTGTCTTTGAGCATGTCATAACGGGCTATAGATTTAGCAGTGAGTACCAAGGCAATTGCCGTGTATTGCCCAATTCCGAGAAGAAGCATCATGATGATACGTTCCAAGGAGCCAATCAATGCACCGACTTTTCTCTTCGATTCTTCATCTCCGGCTGGTTTATATATTCTCAATATCTGTCTGATTGTGATATTTGCTGGTTTTCCAACCAGTAGTAGCATGCAAGCCCATGCAATGATATTTATATACTTAGTGTTTGAAACATTAATGATTGTTTGTACCCAAGGCGCTGCCTCAATACCATGCATCCACCTAATGGTAATCAGTGCTATACACATCAGAGACAGCATATGGAATGCTTGATCGATCAGATATGGTAACGCCCCCATATTTTTACGTTCTTTTACTACGAAGTGTTTGATGGTGTCGATACATAGGTGGGAAATACTAAGCATACCGGCTTGCATCAACCATTCATTTTGCCAATCGATGAATACTACCAATATAAAAAACGGTATGGCGTAGATAATGCTATGGGATAGCACAACGGAGTACTTTATCTCTTTTCTTTGGGAGTTTTTATCTGACTGCATATAATAATCCCCGATAAGATGTAGCAGCAAATAAACGCTACATATGGATCTGAACATATTGTCAACCTCTCTTCCAGTCACATGATTGATGATTTCTCAATAGCATATGTAAACCCGATGTCCTGCAGCATGACAGAGACGTTGGTAAGGGCATACTGGTACGTATAAAAATTTGAAGCAGACAATGCTTTCTGGACACTTGATTGGGAAATGCCCAAGTGTTCTGCTGTTTTCATCTGAGTCTGGGCTCCTTCATGCATGAACGTGTTCATAATCAAAACCTGTCGATCAGTCCATCTTTCCTTGATTGTTGTCAATAATGAGAAGATTGTATTCAGCAAGAATGAAAGACCATCGTTACCTTGTATGCCAATTCGTATATTTGCAGAAGGTTCCAGTGTCTTACGCTCAGATTCTTTCAATAGTGATATCATTTCCCTAGCTATATGGTATGCCGGCCCATCCATGCCGAATGGAAGATTCCTATTGATCTCGGTTTGGATTTCCCCAATTCCTATGCCGAAGCGTATCTTTTGTGGGAATAGACTCCTCTCGATATGGTCGATAATCGGCATGAGTCCGGAACAATACGACAACAACCCTTGGAATTCATCTCCCAGCGTAATCATGAAGTTGGAAGCTAACACATTTTGATTGATGTCGACAGGGAAAGGTGCTGTTTTCACCTTATGCGTGCTGCCCTGTAGAGGTTTCAAGTATTCCTTGTAATAGAGAGGTGGGTTTTCCGAGACGATGGAACCGAACGAGAGATCAACTTTGTGATTGATTTCGTTGAGCACCGAATTGAGCTTCTGTTGCAGTAGCGCCCGATTTTTCGCTTTCTTGGAATCCTTGATGTCGGCGATAACCGCCACATAATAATTTCCACCCTGTTTCATATGCACATTCTAATACAAAATCCCTAGATGTCAACAAAGTATTCATATAAAGATGAATATATTGAAGGTATAACCTTTTAAGTGAATAGTAGGCGAGTATTAGGGAATGAGTAAAAAGGGGCAATTCAATGGTCACTCACCCTAATAGCATATACCCAAAGAGATAGGTTGATCAGGATAATATCTGAAAGGGAGGCATGGAAAAAATTTCATTGCTTGATCTTATAAACAACATCCCTCTTTCGGATGGCGAGTAACAGTATAACCAACTCAGTGTCGTATATCCGAGAGATGATTCTGTAGTTGCCAATCCTGTACCTCCAGTAACCCGAAAAGTTATTAGTCAACGATTTGCCAAGGACACGTGGATCATCACATTCCTCGAGTTTTCTCAAGTATTTTAGAATTTTTATTTTCACGGAGTTGTCTAAAGCCGAAAGTTCCTTTACTGCTTGGGTTTCAAATCTTATCTGCCAAGCCATTCGCTTCGATGACCTCTTCAAGCGTATGAGTTTTGCTGCGTCCAGCCCTGAGATCTTCTTCGCGTTTTTGGGCCAAGTATACTAACTCCAAATCACTTACTTTTTCCAAGAGTGCTTCCTGAATGTAGTAGGTTTTCGTTCTTCCGGTTTGCTTCGCCAAATTATCGAGACGATCGACCAATTCTTTCGGTAATCGCACGGAAATAGATTCGCTCATTTCATTGTCCTCCTGTAAAATACGTGTATCACATGTGATACACGTAACACAAGTGTTTCAAGCTGATTCCCAGAAATGGTACTAATGATTCATTCGCCAATAATCTTAATCAACACCCGCTTGTCTCGTTTGCCGTCGAACTCGAAGTAGAAGATCTGCTCCCAGGTACCGAAGTCCAGTTGTCCGTCGGTAATGGAGACCACCGTCTCACGTCCCATGATGGTCCGCTTCAAGTGGGCATCGGCATTGTCCTCGTACCCGTTGTGCTGGTATTGGGAGTAGGGCTTTTCTGGGGCAATTCCTTCGAGCCACTTCTCGTAGTCGTTGTGCAATCCGCGTTCGTCGTCATTGATGAATACACTGGCGGTGATGTTCATGGCGTTCACCAGGACCAATCCTTCCCGTACCCCGCTATCGATTACCGCTTCCTGCACCTGTTGTGTTATGTTCACCAAGCCTCGTCTGGTAGGCAGATTGAAGTGCAATTCCTTTCGATATGATTTCATTGTTGTTCCTCCTGCAACTGCCATGGTACCATAGGCAGGAAATTCTGTACAAAGGAGTATTGGCATGACCTATTGTTGGACTACCATCATGGTGAAGGACTTGGATACATCGATCGCATTCTATAGGGATATCGTCGGCTTGCCGGTCAACCGCCGTTTCAACGCCGGACCCAATGGTGAGATCGCTTTTCTTGGAGCAGGGGAGACGCAAGTCGAATTGATCCAACGTCCCAGCGGAACCTTCGTCATCGGCAATGGGATTACACTTGGCTTTGCGGTCGATTCCCTGGACAAGACGCTCGCGTTCATAGCTGACCATGGGATTGTGGTGGAAAGCGGTCCGTTCCAACCCAACGACCATATCAAGTTCTTCTACGTCCAGGATCCCGACGGTGTCAGGGTGCAGTTTTCTGAATCCATGTGACAATACCCATGGTATACTGCGGCTGAACCATGTTGAAATTCAGGATTCTTAAGACGTACTTTCTTGAAATCCTCCTCCTTGTGGCCATAGCGATCATTGCAACGGTCGTTATGGTCTCCTGGTTCCTCAATTCCCATTTCGAGCGTTCCACGACACACATGGTGAACCAGCTGAACCAGGAGTTTCTCGCAGAGAACCACAGGATCAACGAATACTTGCAGAAAATGGTCAAGATTAGCGGTATGGAGCTTTTTTTCGAGCCTTCGGTCCAAAAGCTCATGTACCAGAAGGATCTGCCCAATTTCGACGTGGTGACAAGCATCAGACGATTGGATGCTGTCATGAGCACCAATATCCATACCCACTCCATTTATGTCTACAATGCGGCAAACGATTATATCTACGCAACTTCGAATGTGGATTCGGATACCGTCGCAAAGTTCAAGGATGCAGGTGTTACCGAACTGTTCTCCGGATCCGCCGACCATTTGAGGTTGGCCCCGATCCCACGCTATGCCGACAGCCCCTTGGGAACGATTCCGGTCTACTCATTTGTCTTTTACGATATCCAGAAGACCGAGCCCCGCATCGGTGGGGCATTGGTCATGAACATCACCTTGGACTGGCTGAGGGAGATATTCAAGGATGTGGTCGGATCGCAATCGCAAGTCATGTTCGTCGACGAAGCAGGAACCATTGCGTACCATACCGACTCATCCCAATTTCTCAAGAATATCGCCGAGGATGCGACGTTCAGGCAGATGGTCGCGAGCAATAGTCCCTCCGGTTATTTCCCCTATGGAGCGGGCAAGGAGAAATCATTCGTCTTCTACTCTAAAAGCGCGGAAAATCCGTTGTACCTCATGCGTATATACCCCTACGATACGATCATGGGCGGAATTGTCAGCATGCGTATCACCACGTTGTTGTTGGTCTTGGCCTGCATAACGGTAGCGATGATTCTCGCCGTCCTCATTTCCAGAAGACTCTACAAGCCGATCCACCAGATGGTGAGTCGGGTCCATGCCGGTGATAAGGAAGCCTTGTACAAAGAAGGTGAATTGCGATTCCTCTCTTCCAGCATCGATCGCATGCTGACGCAAGCGGAAACGTTCGAGGAGACCACCGAATCATACAGGACGCTGTTGCAAACCGATGTGCTGCGCGAGATACTCATGGGAAAAATCGGCGATCCGGACTTGATGCTCGCTCAGTTCAAGGAGTACAAGTTGCCGTTTTCCCTCGAAGCACCGTTGCAACTCATCGGATTGAAACCTCTCGATGAAAGAGCTCTGGAAAGACTGGGGCTTGGTTTTCTGGACGTCCATATGGAAGTCCCGTTCGAAGGAGAACGGATGCTTGTGGTAACCCAGAATTGCAATGCCCAACAATTGCAGGACCTGTACGATCGTTCGATTGCAAGTGGAGTAGAGCTGGTAATCTTCAACAGACGGATAGAACACCCGTTCCAACTCGCAAACCATGCCTCGCTGATACTGGAGGAGTTGCGTTTCTCCTTCATGTACGATACTGGAATCAAAGTGGAAGAGAAGGAATTGAAGCGGTCACTGAATGCAGGAGTGTATCCATCCGAATTGGAGAAGAATCTCCTGCATCTGTTGCACCAGGGAAGGGCAATCGAAGCCTACGATGTGTATACGGGCTTCTTTGGAGAGATTGCCAAGTATTCCTTCACGCATTTCAGGTTTAGCATGAAAAGGCTCTACATATCCCTGCAGTTGCTAGTCAAGGAAATGCAGGAGACCGGCTGCTTCATCGATTCTCAGGAGCTCTCGATAGGAAAGTTCGAACTGTCATTGGAGAGCCTGGTCCACCGATCGGATTTGGACGATTTCTTCCGCCAGTGGTTCGACCGTTTCGAAGAGGAATTGCAGCGTTGCAAGGCACAGAAGAACCGTGCGATAGCCGAACAGATCAAGCAGGTGGTGGAAGAGGAATACGCGAATCCCAATCTTTGCTTGCAATTTCTTGCTGATAAGGTACATCTTTCGGTTTCCTATGTTTCGAAGGTCTTTAAGGATTGCGAAGGGGTTTCGGTAAGCGATTACTGTTTAGGAATCCGTATGGGAAAAGCTGCCGAAATGTTGGAAGAAAGTGATATCCCGGTTAAAGATATCGCTTCGGCGATAGGATTTTCGAATGAGAACTATTTCTATGCGGTATTCCGGAAACAACGTGGGTTCACACCCAATGAATTTCGCAAGCGTGCCCGACTATAAAATTCAACAATCGTCGAGATAGTGAGAATTTGCAGTTTCGGGATGGATAGTACCTTCCTATACTGACAATGCGAAACAAGGAAGGAGGTTCCTATGCAAAAGAATGGAAAGGTTTTAATTGTCGTATCCCTACTGGTGGTCCTGGCAAGTGGATTCGTATTCGCCGGTGGTGGCGCGGAGACCGCATCCTCTGGTGAAACAAAGCAGAAAGTAATGCTCTATTCATCTTTGAAAGACTCGCAGCTGGCGGCTATCAAAGAGGGATTCATGAAGAAGTATCCCAACATCACCATGGACTATTACACCGCCGGTACAGGAAACGTAATGACCAAGTTGGCGACGGAACAACAAGCAGGTGGCATTTCGGCCGACATCATCTGGGTTGGCGATCCCACCAACTACATCGATTTCAAGGAGCAGGGCTTGCTCATGCCGTACGATTCTCCAGCTGCCGCATCGATTCCCGACAAGTTCAAGGATCCGGACCGCTTGTACATGTCGGCACGGTTGATCATGCTGGGGTTCGTGTACAACACCAATCTGGTGAAGGGCAACTCGATTCCCAAGACCTGGGAAGACCTGCTGAAGCCCGAATTCAAGGATTATGTTGCAATGACCGATCCCACGACCAGCGGAACGACACTGTTTACCGTTGCTGGATTGGTCCAGAATCCGCGCTACGGGTGGTCGTACTTCGAAAAGCTCAAGGCCAATGGTGTCAAGCTGGAGAATGGCTCGAGTGGCGTCGTGAACAAGGCCGCGGCCGGTGAGTACAAGGTTTCGATCGGAGTCGACTATATCGCCCGCACAGTCATGGCACAGGGCGCGACGATAGGATTCGTGTACCCCGACAATGACATTCCCATTATCGAGAGTCCGATTGCGATTATCAAGAACACTAAGAATGTCGAAGCTGCCAAGAAGCTGTACGACTACATCATCAGCGAAGACGGACAATCCGTCCTGCTCGAAGAATACACCATGCCGATTAATCCGAACATGAAGCTTGA
The DNA here is from genome assembly GCA_002839355.1 of Spirochaetae bacterium HGW-Spirochaetae-2. Lineage (GTDB taxonomy): Bacteria > Spirochaetota > Spirochaetia > Sphaerochaetales > Sphaerochaetaceae > UBA8525. Next base: position 59,507 of record PGXW01000010.1, on the reverse strand, counting down.
GAATGCGATCGATGTGAATGTCGCCGAGGCAAAGATGCTTACGGTGGATCCTGTCGTGTTGGTCCGTGACAAATTGAGCATGCTCGAGAAGTTCGACTCGATCTTCAAGTAAAAGGTACCGATACCCCGGGCAAGAGCCGAATCCACGAGGATTCGCCTCTTGCCGGCCTCAAGGGGTGGGGTATTGCACCTTTTGTTCCCTGCACTCGCTCCATATGGGAGTAAAGAGTACCCCGACCATAGTATCAAAGTGCGGTTCCAAGTCTGCCTTGGAGCCGCTACCAAAACTCATTAGGAGGCATACGTATGGCGATTGTCGCAATGAAAGACGTCACCGTTCAATATGGGAAGAATGTCGTAATCGAAGGGTTGTCGCTTGAGGTTGAGAAAGGTGAGAACCTGGCCATCGTCGGTCCTTCGAGTTGCGGCAAGACGACCCTCATGCGGGCGCTCTGTGGATTCATCAAGATTTCGCACGGAGAGATTGTAATCAAGGATACCGTCGTTTCCTCTCCAGCAAAACGGATCATGGTCGCCCCGGAGAATCGGAGAATCGGTGTGGTGTTCCAAGATTATGCCGTATGGCCACACCTCACCGTCATTGAGAACATCATCTATCCGCTCAAGAAACGAAAGGTAAACAAGCTCGAGGCAAAGGAACGGGCCTACGCAGCCTTGGCACAAGTCAAGATGAGCGATTTTGCCGACCGGCTGCCATCGCAATTGTCGGGTGGACAGCAACAACGGGTTGCATTGGCGAGAGCCTTGGTCTCTTCTGCGGAACTGATCGTGTTGGATGAACCGATCACAAACCTGGACGCCACACTGAGGGAAGAAATGGCCTATGAGATCCGCAATCTCCAGAAGACCATCGGTGTGACGGTCATCTATATTACCCATGACCAGGAGACCGCAATGACCATATCGGACAGGATGGTGATCATGGATAAGGTTGGAAAAATTCGCCAGTTGGGAACTCCCGAAGAGATATGGACCCATCCGACAGACCGCGATGTGTACACATTCCTCGGGGTTTCCAACTTCCTTCCACTGGTAAGGGACCGGGAACAGGTCCGACTTGTCTCGAGGACAGAACCCCAGACAATCGGAAATACGTTCTTCGATATCCCGAAAACCTTTGGTTCGAACCTGTTGTTGGCTTCCCGACCCATGGATATCAGACTTTCCCCCTTGTCCGAAACGGATGTCGGTGTAGTCAGGGGCGTTGTGCAACGGGTCACCTACCTTGGCAACCAGTTCGACTATATCGTCGATATCGGTGGACACGAGATCCGGGTCCAGGAAGATTCCCTGGAGGCTTTCCGCCGGGGCGTCCCGGAAGAAGGTTCTGTCAGGGCGGTGGAGTTTCTCAGCCCCTCGTTGTATGAGGCTGACGCACAAGATCCCCGGTTTGTCTTTTGACAACCGAAGTAGTGGAGTACTAGTATGAAATATTTTTTGACACATATGTTCCAGAGGAAATCCGCCATGGGAGATCGGCGCTTCGGACTTGACCAAGGCTTGTTCATCCTGTCTCTTCTCATCCTGGTCGTAACAGTCCTCTTTCCTATCCTCATGATTGTGATCCGAACCTTTTTCAAGGGAACACAACTCGATTGGCGTTTGTTCACCCAGGTGGTCCTGGCACCGGAAAACCTCTCGGCGATCATCAATACCGTACGGATCGCATTCATGGTGACTGTGTTCGGCACCCTATTGGGACTCTTCTATGCTTGGTTGATCGGCCGAAGCGACATTCCCCTCAAGGGCGTCATGAAAGCACTCTTCACCATTCCATACATGTTTCCTCCGTTCTTTGGAGCCATGGCATGGAGCCTTATGCTGGCGCCACGTTCAGGCTACGTGAACAAGCTCTTCATGCAGCTTACCGGCGGAACATCCCCATTGCTGAACATAAACACCATCGGTGGAATCGTGTTCGTGGAGACCTGTTACTATTTCCCGTTCGTGTTCCTCCAAGTGGTTAGTGCACTTGAGCGAATGGATCCTACGCTTGAGGAATCGGCACGGATTGCCGGAGCCGGCCAATGGTACGTGATTCGGAAGATCACACTCCCGTTGGTCTTGCCGGCGATCGCGGCAGGTGCCATGCTGATATTGATATCGTCGTTGTCCCACTTCGGCGTACCGGCTATCCTGGGATTCTCGAACAACATCTTCACCTTGCCGACCAAGATATACCAGTTGATAAACCGGTCTGCTGGAAGTTTCCAAGGAATCAGGGAAGGGGCATCGCTTTCAATCCTACTTGTCATTGTCGTGGTCGCGGCATTGTATCTGCAACGATTGGTGCTCAAGACAGGCCACTACGATATCATCAAGGGAAAGAGCATGCGCCCCATGTTGATCAAGCTTCGTGGCGCGAAGATCCCATTGCTTTCGATCAGCTTGGTCTCGCTCTTTGTTATTGTTGTGGTACCGTTGTTCATGATCCTCATCGTCGGTTTCCTCAAAGCCTACGGCTTGCCGTTGAAGTTGGAAAATCTTACGATGCGCAATTACCAGTACATCCTCGGACAATCGAAGATGGTCCAGGATTCGATTGTGAACAGCCTGTTCCTATCGGTTTCCTCGGGTGTCATCACCATGTTCCTCGGTGTAATGATCGCGTATGTGGTCATCAAGGTGAAACCCAAGGGCAAGGGGTTCCTGGAGATACTCTCGTTGTTGCCGTACTCGATTCCAGGCATAGTGTTGGCTATCGGCGTTATTCTGGTCTGGAGCGGTGCTTTCGGCGTCAACCTCTACAATACCATCTGGATTATCCTGATTGCCTATATTGCCCGGTATGTTTCCTTCGCGATGAAATCGGCTTCGGCTTCATTGGAGCAGGTCCACTATTCCTTGGAGGAGGCCGCACGCTCCTGTGGCGCGACACACTTGGAATCCTTGCGTGATATCACCCTCCCGTTGATTCGGCCGGGTATGGTCGCCGGTTTCTTCTTGATATTCCTTCCGGCCATGCGGGAACTGACTACTTCCGTACTGTTGTATGGACCGTTCACCCGGACATTGGGAGTTGCGATCTATGCAATCAATTCCGAGGGCAATACCGTTCAGGCTTCTGCTTTGGCAACTGTGGCGATTGGTATTATCGTAGCGGGAAACCTCGCCCTCCGATTTATCACAAAAGAACGAAAGGGGTTGTAAATGAGCCAGATAACACTGAAAAACGTAACAAAGGAATTTGTGACCCGTGGAGGGCACCGGGTTGTCGCGGTTGACAATTTCAATCTGACGATCAAGGAGGGGGAATGCTTCTCCTTCCTGGGACCGTCCGGATGCGGGAAAACCACGACCTTGCGGATGATCGCCGGTTTCGAGGACCTTTCGGAAGGAGAGATTTGGTTGGGAGACAAGCCTGTTTCCATCAAATCGAAAAATCTGTACGTCCCTCCCGAGGAGAGAGGCTTGGGCATGGTATTCCAATCGTTTGCCGTATGGCCGCACCTGAATGTATTCGAGAATGTGGCTTTTCCCTTGCGGGTGATGAAACTGCCGAAACATGAGATCCGAGAACGTGTGCTCTCAGCCCTTTCCCACACCGACCTGCTCAGTTCACAGCGGGTGTATCCTTCGGACCTGTCCGGTGGACAACAACAACGTATCGCCCTGGCGCGATCGATTGTGACCAATCCTCGGGTGATGTTGTTGGATGAGCCGTTGTCGAATCTTGACCCCAAGCTGCGTGAATCCATGCGGTTCGAAATCAAGGCCCTGCAAAAGAAATTCAATTTCACCATCATCTTCGTGACGCATGACCAATCGGAAGCCATGGCACTCTCCGACAGGATGCTGGTCATGGATCTGGGCAAGATTGTCCAAGTTGGGGCACCGGACGAACTGTACCAGAATCCAACGAACAAATTCGTGTATGGGTTCCTCGGCTTGTCGAATTTCCTGAAGGTGGAGGCGGTGAAGGGCAATGTCTTTCCGAAAGGGGGGGCCGTCATGCCGATTCCATTCAAGCTGCCCAAAGGTGTAGCCGATGGTGATGGTCTGCTTGCCTCGCGACCGAATGAAATCGATATTTCGATGGATGCGGATGGAGGGTACCCTGCGAAGATCGAAAAGCGGCTCTACATGACCTTCTGTATCGAGTACCACATCAGAATCGGCAAGCAATCGATCCGGATACACACCTCGCATGCCAATGTGTTCCCCGAAGGAAGCGATTGCTTCATCCATTTCAAGAATCCACGGTGGTATGCGAAGGAGTCGCAGGAAATCGAGTTGGAGCGCACTGAACGGCAGGTCCTCTAACTAGAAGGAGATACGGTCCCGGCTGATCCGTTGCACCATGAAGATGAGTATGGTGGAGATGAACAGCATGAGGCTGCTTACCAACAGTGCATACCCCAGGTTGGTTACCGAAGCAATCTCGGTGACCAACCATGGGAATATCATCCGTCCGACCGTTCCTGCCACGATGTAGGACAACGAGATGAATGCGGTGTTCTGTGGAAACCATGTCGAGGTCACGACGATGTACATGGGGATGGTGGAACCAGCGAAGAATCCGCAAAGTGCGACGAACACAAGTACCCACACGATATTGGTTGTCATGGTCGCACCCGCCAGGGACAGGCCTGCCAGCAGCATGCCGATTATCGAGAGCAGGAAGGGTTTTCCACCTTTATTCATGACCGGCCCTATTATCAATCGGGAAATCGCGGTGCCGATCCAAAACACGGTAAGGGATGTAGCCGTGATGGCGGCGGGTTGTGCAAGTTCGGTTTCGACATAGACCGGAATCCAAGCCGAACATACGATCTGGCTTCCCATGTAGAACATGATCACCAATGTATACAGGATGAAGGCCTTGTCCTTCAACAGTGCGCTGATAGGACCTACCTGTACTTCTTCAATCGCCTGACTCCCCTGTTCCAGGCGATTGGCTTGCTTCTTGTTGTCACGCGCCCGCTGGCTCAGCAGGCTTAAAACCACGATCACGGCCAACACGATACCGACCACCCCATATGCCCAACGCCACGAAGGGCCCTTGAAGGGAAGGATCAGATACCCGGTTGCGATCGCCCCGGCGCTATAACAGAAGTGCAGCAACGGGACATACAACGAGCGCTTTTCATAGTAATCGCTTGCGAGGGCAGCATTGGAGCCGCTGTCTATCAAAAACGATCCGAATCCTATGACCATATAGAAGATGAATAGCAGGATGCTCCCACTCGAGACCGCAATTGCTCCCAGGGCGATGGCCATGGCACTATAGCCGATCCGGGCTACCGTACTTTGTCTGAACCGTTTCATGACCAATAGCGAGAGGATCATGGATATGATCGCGCCCAGTTGTTGCGAACTGACCAACGTACCCGAGTCTGTCAGACTCAATCCGGTCGAAGCCATGATATTGGTCGCCAATGGGCCAAGCAGGTTGTATGCGACAGCAAAAAAGAAGAAGGCGGCGAAGAGGAGGGCTGGATGCATTGTGTCGAATCCTTTTACCAATCCGGGTGGGCGCATTGTATCATGGGGACCTGTTCGATTTCAATTGTGGATACTGGACGAGAACAAGCCACTACTCCATACATGGGACCCATGTTGAAGACATTGCGGCTCAAGGCAAGCCAGCTGAAGAAGCAGATTGATATCGTGTTTCTTGCCTATGCCCACCCTGAGACACCTTGGTATGCGAAAGTGTGGCTGATTTTTGTCATCTCGTATGCAATGAGCCCGATCGACCTCATTCCGGATTTCATTCCAATCCTGGGACTGCTCGACGACCTGATACTGATTCCGTTGGGAATTGCGATTGCGATAAAGATTATTCCGAAACACATCTGGGAGGAATGCAAGGCACAAACTGAAAACGGAGTGTCGGTGCCCTTGGTCTACCGCTACATCGGAACAGTTGTTATCGTACTCCTCTGGGGAGTTCTTCTGGTTGCTCTCGTTCGGCTGCTGACAACCAAAGAAAGGTAAGGGAAACAATGATTGTAGACGGCACATAGATGCTGTAGAATAGGCTGATAATGAAGCGATTGATTTGGAATATCACCAAGCGATTTCTCGTCATACTACCTATAGCGGTCCTTTTCCTCTTCATGTATGCCCAGCTGGTCACGCTCGAACAGCAGAACGCCCGTGAAAAGGTTATCTCGGAACATACGGGGCACCTGAAGCTCATGGAATACATGGTCAACAATGTATTCGAGGAGTACTATTCGACGTTGCACTTGATCCGCAATTCCAACGAAATGGTCAATTATCTTGCCGACCCTTCGGATATGAACCGCAAGGAAGTGGAGGCTTTCTTCACGCGGATGTCCGACAATCGCCCCTATATCAATGGATTGTCGCTTGGAAGCGATTCTGGAGAGCCGATATTCGGTCTCACAGCCTTTGGTGGTATTCGATCAACCGTTTACGGGACAGTCCCCTTTCCAGGAATCTGGTATGAGATGGTGTCCAATGTAGTACTTGCTCCAGAGCAGGGATTCTACTTCTCTCCATTGACATACGTTGTACCACTGGCAAATGGTGGTACGAAGATTCCGGTCATTGGGACTTCAATACCTGTCTATACAGCCGGAGCAGTTTCCGCCACCATAAGCATGCTGGTGGATGGGAACCATATCTTGTCCATGATAGAACGATTCTTGATCGACCATCCGAGCGAGATCCGCTACGGGCTTGCCGATAGCAAGGGGAATTGGATTCTACGTACCGACGGTTCCCATATGCGTTCCTATGATTCCCAGGAAAACCCATTGGTTCGGGAGGCTCCCGAATTGTGGAATCAGATAGTGCGTTCAAATTTTGGGGAAGCCTCAATGAACGGAATGAATTACCACTTTCATTCGTTCGATCCATTTGCTGATGCCAGTGCGTTCTATGAGACACATCCACATTTTCTTGTCGGAGTCATGTCGTTTGCCGACGACGATGTTACGGTACTCGAGGATTCGTTTCTCTTGCGCAATCGTCCGCTTCGATGGGTACTGGCTGTGTTGATCCTGCTGCTGGGTGGGTTCATAAACCTGTTGGCCTATTTCAGGCGGAACGACCGTGAACTGCTGGCGGTAAGCAATCTCGTCTCCGACCAATCGCACGACGGGGTGGTTATCACCGATACCATGATGCAGGTCACCTACTGCAACCGGACCTTCGAATCCATGACTGGTTTCTCGAACGATGAGATCCTTTCGGGAATGCATGATATCCGGGCCCTGTCTGGTGAGGAATTCGAATCTGCAAAGGTCATGCGACTCGCATCGGTCCAGAACCAATCGATCGAATCCTGGCAAGGGTTTCTTTGGGTAATTGGCAAACGCCACTGCGCCCTGACCCATTTGAGTGTGAGTAGTATCTCGAACAACCAAGGCCATGCCATTCATACCGTCGAACTCTATTCGAATCCCAGGAATCTTTCCAAGGAATCGTTTGAGAAGATGGTGCTTGCGCAGGATCAATCGACAAATGAAATGGATATCTATCCTTTGCAGTTGTTGGAAACGAAGAAAAGTCGGGACAAAGGATTTGTGTCGGTCTACTTGAAATTACTGAATATCGATTTGATCGAGGCGCAATATTCGCTTGACGAGCATTATGTATTGGGAGCACAGATACGTGAACGCATCGCACAGGCATTGCAGAAAGACGATCTGATGATCCAGTATTCACCCGATACGTTCCTTCTAGCCATGCATGTATCCGATCACACCGATCCGAAGGAAATCGCGATGGTCCAGAAAGTGTTCGATGAACCGTTTGGATTGCGCGATAAGAAACAATTGGTACGGATTCGCAGCGGTGTTTCCGCAGCTTCCCCTTTCTGTCCCGATGCTGCGGCCATGCTCCGCCAGTGTCGGATGGCGCTCGCCGCGCAGGATCATTTCGAACGAAATGGAGCATTGGTGTATGACAAGACGGTCGATGAGCATTTGCTCCGCTACTATGCGATCCTGCAGGCCTTTCCCGGAGCGTTGGCAAAGCGACAGCTTAAAGTGAATTTCCAGCCGGTTGTGGATGTCTCGACGAATATGATCCGTGGTGCGGAAGCGTTGATTCGCTGGAACCACCCGACTCTCGGTGCTCTTTCTCCCGTAGAGTTCATTCCGATTGTCGAGCAGAACCATTTGGAACGGAGTCTGGGCAAGTATGTCGTTGAACAAGTGGTATGTTTCCTGAATGAGTTGCAGGAGAAGAGTTTTTCCCAAATCGGGATATCCATGAACCTCTGTCCGACCGAACTGCAGGATGCGGACTTGGTTCCCCACATGGTGCGTACCTTGAAATCCTATGGGGTCGACCATGATCGTCTGATGATCGAATTGACCGAACGGACCTTGCTTACCGACCTAGAGGCAGCGAACTCGGTGCTCGAAGAGTTGCACGATGAGAAAATCCAGGTAGCAATCGATGATTTCGGCACGGGTTTCTCTTCTCTCAGCTATTTGCATGAATTGGATGTCGATACATTGAAGATCGACAGGTCGTTCATAAAGGATTATCCTGGAAACGACGATGGCGTTATTCTCAAGGCTATGGTTGGTATGGCCAAGGAATTGGCGATTCCTGTCCTGGTTGAAGGGATAGAGTCGTTCGAACAACTGGAATTCCTAAAATCCTTGGGTGTCTCGGCATATCAGGGCTTCCTCTTCTCCCGCGCTGTCGATGAAAAAGGTTTCATGGATCTGCTCAACCGGTAGAAAGTATAATTCCCACATATAAAACCTCTTAGAATGTCAATTAATATGACAAAATAATTGTCATTTATCATTGTGTTCTGTGTTATACATAGTACAGGCATAAAAATTGCCAATAAATTGTGAGGGGAATAGGTATGAAAAAGGTATGGTTATTTCTCTTGGGCATGGTTGTGTTGGTGACTGCAATGGGTTGTGAGCTTACCGGCTCGTCGGATTTGCCCGAGGTTGAGTTAAATCCCAAGAATTTGCTGTACTACGAAGAAAGTGACTATACTTACGGTAGTTCAGAAGTTTTCCTTTGGTTTGCTACACCAGAGGAGTTTGGAGCTACGGGATATACTGTTCAGTATTCACAAACGGGGGCAGACGATACTTTCGTAAATTTCGATGGGGGAAGTGGAATTTTGGAAACTGGCACTCAGACTGACGCTTCTGGTTATGGGGTGACTATACCTGATGACGAAGGCTGGTTCCGACTCGCGATAACTGGTGGCGAATTCGATGGTGAAGTGTCCAACAAGGTGTTTGCAACAAAATGTACGATTGTTGCCGATATTTCTTGGAGTCTAGATTATTCGATGGCAAATACTGGCATAATGTTTCCCAATGTCGGATGTGGTCTTGTGGCAACTTTTACCGTTGTAGATTCGGAAGATACACAAATTGACGATTGTCTCACGTACCAATGGTACAGGGTTGATCCGAACAATTGGGAACAGGAGGAACTGATCGTTGGAGAGACGACTGAGTCCTACACGACGACAAGCCAAGACCGTGGGAAACAGATATTGATCAAGGCTACTGGAACTCCAACTGGTTTCCCCGGTGGATTCTGCCAGGTCTATACGGACTGGGTTGTCGAGTAGTTCAATACACCCACGACATCCCCACTGTCGCCGAGACCGAAGGTGACAGTGCACTGGCTGATTGCCACGGGAAGGCATCGTCCGATTCTCCCGCATTCGCTGTCACATAGCCGTTGAAGCTGAAGCCCTGCAATACGTTCCAGCTGCCACCGACCATGACCACAGCGCTCATATCCAGAGGTGACACGATCGAGCGGAGACTGAGACTCCACGTGTCGCTCGGGGCATAGGAGATTTCCGGATAGAGATACAAACCATAGTTCTTGTCTGCTTCGTTTGTGGCTTCCCAGTCTCCGAACGGACGCACCAGTGTCTCCAGGCGGAAGGAGAGGGTCCCTTGCCACCCCACATTCACGAGGTGGAATAGCCCGGCGCTGAGCATCCACGAATCCTTCAACTCCTCGGCAATATCCTCGGGATAGGCCAGGTTCGCTGAAGTCGCCACATACCAGTCTGCCCCGACGTTCCCCTGCAAAGCGATGTAGGGAGACACTACTTGGCCGGTCGGATTGCCACTGGTATGGTCCGCCCGATACGCAGCCCCCGTCTCGACCTTCATGCTGCCCACTGTCGTGTAGTAGCGGGCTCCAAGGGTGGTCTTCCATAATTCCGCATCGGCGAGGTCCTCGGGAGGAACCACGACAGCTTCGACAAACGAAAACGCACCCAAGGGGATATTCACCGAGGTGAGCCACTTTGTCGACGTGCGTAACTCCTGGTCCTGCAGGTTGACCCCCGTATCGGTGCTGCCGAACAACACGTCGGCCGCATTGAATAGCATTCCGTCGCCCCAACCGACACGCGTCTTTCCCGCTGTGAGGCGGAAGGAAGGAAAGCGTACCCGCAGATATGCCCGGTCGATTTGAACAACCGGAATCCAATTACCCGATTTGAACATGTCGACTATCGAGAGGGCAACATCTCCTCGCACATTGCCCTCGTTGGGAGACTTGAACGAAACCGATGCCTCTCCAGCCATGGTGTACAGCGAAGAGACCTCCTCCCCCGTATCACGCACCTGCATCACATGGTAGAGATTCAGATCGACCACCGTATCGGCAGCTGCCGAAAGGGGAAGGAGTGAACACAGGGCCAACAGTACGGGTGTCGTGATACGTAGGAATTTCATACAACCTCCAGTTACCAGGTAAGATTCTGCAATGTGAAGATGACCGGATCGAGATCGACATCGATATCCAAACGGGACAGGCGCATCTCGGTCGCCGAGTCGCGCTTCATCTTATCCGAGATCTTCGTGATTTTCGGCAGGGTCCGGTTATCGACCGTCATCGTCTCCAACACCGCCATCTCCTTCAACAAGCGACCGGCCTTGGTCGAGAACTCACCCTTCCACACCATATAGGTTCCGGTATCGACCCATACCTTCTGCATGGGGTAGGCGACCGTCCTGGTCTTCGCTGAGAATTCCAGGATATAGCAATCCCTGCCACTTATGCGTTCGTTGCCCACCAGTTTGACATCGTATTGGGAGAGGGTATCCTTTTCGCCGGTCATGTCCTCGTACGAGATATCGCTACCCAGCATGGACTGGCGCAACGCGGCTCCCTGCAGCCGGATCAGCTCCTCGGCATCGGGGTAGAAGAGGTACAACTCGCCCTCGGTCCGCAATACCTTCTGTCCCCGCTCGGCAACACTGGTGAATTCGATCAGCGAGTCGTAGGCCCCGCGGGACCAGGACCGGAACGTGCTGGTCTTTACACCGAACCTGTCGGTCGTGACGATCTCGCCTTCTGCGTACGAGGTGTCGAACGTTTCCAGGGCATCCATCTGCCTCACAATATCCTCTGCCGACATAGCTCCGACAGTAGCAATCGATACCAAGGCGACCATCACGATCGCCATCATGCGAATCTTCATATTGTTGCTCCTATACATAGCGCAATGCCTCCACCGGTTCGATCCTGGATGCCTTCCGCGAAGGTATCAACGTCGCGGCCGCAGAGATGACCACCGAATAGACATACACAATCAACGTTGTCCATAAATTGAATCTTGGATACAGCACGCTGGAAATCTCCATGTCGATACCGCTGAGCGCATCGGTGAAGTTCAATCCGAATTTCCCGAGATAGACCGTGATACCCGCGCCGACCAATACGCCCACAGCGGCACCGATCGCGCTGATGAACACTCCTTCCAGGAAGAACAGACGGGTCAATTCCTTTCCATGCATGCCTAGGGCCCCGAGGGTTCCGATCTCCCGCATCCGTTCATAGATCACCATCATGGTGGTGTTGATGATCACCGTACTGCCAAGCAGCAGGAAGAATACTCCGATAAAGTAGTAGATGTACTGCGCGAGCTCGATAAAGCCATACATCATGCTGATATCGTTGAAGGCTTTGATATCCAGTGCCGAGCCGAGTAGCGGTTCCAAATCCGCCTTGATCGCAGCGGCAGCCTTCCGTTCGTCGTCCTCGACCATGACCAATACTTCCAGGACCTCGTTGTCCATGCGCAGGAAATGCTGGACACGATCCAACGGTGCCCAGAAGAATTGCGAATTCAACGAAGCGACCGGGAATGCCGCAAGACCGACAATCTCAAGGGTCATGGCGTTGTTGCCCCGGGCAGCGGTGGAGCTGATGATCGTCACCTTGTCCCCGATACCCAGTTTCAAGTCCCTGGCCAGGACCGAGCCTATGAGCATCTCGTTCTTGCCCGCGTCGGGAATCCGCCCCTCCTTGATGGAGGCCGCGAAATCACTGTACTCGGCTTCTCGGGAGAAGTCTGCTCCGATTCCAACCGCCGGGTGATTGCCCCCATTCACATAGAAGGCAGAGGGGAAAAGGATGCGCGGCACGTAGGCTGTCACATCGGACCGTTTGGCGAGCGCCTGGTCTATTCGCTGCCAATCGACGGTCAGGTGGATTGGATTGTAGCGCTCATACTCTTCGTATTGGGCATTGCGGATCCTCACCTCCCCGGTATAGTAGGTGGCCAGGTTTTGGGCCATATCGTCGCGCATCCCCTGCACCATGGCAAAGAGGAATACGATACTCATGGATGCCACCGCGATAGCGATACCCGAGAGGAGGGATCTCCGTCGATTCCGCGAAATGTTGCGGAATGCCACATGTATCAATTTCATCGTCATGATCTGCTCCTTTTACTGGTGTCTCAGACACGATGGAATATCCATCTTCAGCGCCCGTCTTGTCGGAATCCAAGCCACAAGCATGGATAGGATCGATCCGAAGAAGAAGGCTGTTATGATGGTCGATGGGTTCCAGGTTCCACGGAACGAGCTTTGGATGCGATACCCCATGTCCATGTCGCGCATCAGCAGACCGAAGTCGATACCAACGTTCACCATGTAGAAGTTGATTGCGATTCCCAAGAGCACCCCGATGGTCGAACCGATCAACCCGATGCCTCCAGCCTCTACCATGAATGCCAACTGGATACTGCGGTCGTTCATGCCGAGGGCCCGCATCATCCCCAACTCCCTGATCCGCTCATAGATCGCCATGAGCATGGTATTGGAAATACCTACCGCGGCAATGATGAACACCAGGAAGAGGATCATTCCCGTTCCGCCGCGTTTCGCTTCGGCAAGCGCCACATAGTCGCGGGCCAAGTCGTCCCAACTGACCACCAGCAGGTTGTTGCCGTTCGGGTCGAGCAGTTGCTGGATCCGAGCCACTTCCTCCGCTATTTTAGCGCTCTCGGGCAATGTGATGTTTATCTCGGTCGCCGCCCCTTCCATCGCCAGGTAATCGCCTATGGTATCGATCGGAACCATCAGCAGTGTCCTGTTCACGTTCGGATTGGGGCAATTGACGATTCCGACTATCTGCATGTCCATGGCTTCGTAGAAGCCTCCATTGCCTCGGGTCACCAAGGTGACCCAGTAGCCGACCTTCGCCCCGATATCCTCGGCGAACCAGGAGCCTATCACCAATTCGTTGGTTCCGCTCTCGACAAAGCGCCCTTCGATCAAGGTGTCCTCGAATCGGAATACGGAATTGTCCAGTTCGGGATCGACTGCTGTCACCTGGACCGGCATGTGCCCATCCTCACCGAAGTCCTCGCTGTAGAGGATCAGGTCCGCGGAGAACATTGTGCGGGGTGCGGCCGCGATTCCTTCCTTACGCAAGGAATCGACTATGGTGTAGGGGTCCTCGATCGATATGTCCAAGGGACGCATCAACCGATCTTCCCAATAGTCGGGATGCATGATACGGGCCGATGCGGTTTCATACCAGCGCAAGTTGCGCATCGATTCGAATTCGGCACCCAATAGGATCGAATCGACCACGATATACATCATCAGTCCGACAGCTATCGCCACCGCGGTGATGATTGTCCGCCTCTTGTAACGGGAGAGGTTCTTCAAGGCCAATGAGATGATGAATCTCACACTTACCTCCTTTCGTCGCTGACGATCTGCCCGTCGTGCAACAATACCAGGCGCTTCGCGTAGTCCATGACCATGCTGTCGTGGGTGGAGAAGATGAAGGTCGTATGGTACTTCCGGTTCATCTCCTTCATGAGCTTGAGGATCTCCTCGCCTGTCTTGGAATCGAGGTTCGCGGTCGGTTCATCGGCCAGGACTATCTTGGGGTTCTTCACCAGGGCCCTGGCTATGGCGATGCGTTGCTGCTGGCCACCAGAGAGCCGATCGGGCCGGCGGTTCTCCATCCCCTCGAGTCCGACCTCCTTGAGGATACGCATGGTCCGTTCCTCGATTTCCTTCTCCGGAATGTTGAGGATAGACAACACGAACGATACGTTTTCAAAGGCACTCAATACCGGGATGAGGTTGTAGGTCTGGAAGATGAATCCCAGGTTGTTGCGACGGAACTCCGTTTTGGCCTTCTTGTCCATACCCGAGACCGGTTGTCCCTCGATGGTGATCTCTCCACCGTCTAGGGCATCGATGCACCCGATGAGGTTCAACAAGGTTGTCTTCCCCGAGCCGGAGGGTCCTGCGATGGAGAGGAATTCCCCATCCCCAATATCCAAGGAGACTCCCTTGAGCGCCTTGACGACAGTTTCACCCGTCTTGTAGTTGCGGATAACGTTTTGTACCTGAATCATGTTGTCTCCTCCTATTGGTGTCTTAGACATGATGGAATATCCATTTTTATGGCCCGTCGGGTCGGAATCCACGCAACCAGCATGGAAAGGAAAATTCCCGAAAAGAACGTGGTCAAAATGCTTCTCAAACTCCATGCGCCGCGGAAAATGCCCTGCACCCGATAGGCCATGTCCATTTCCCGCATGAAGAAGCCGAAATCCAACCCCTCCTGCACGATATATATGTTCGCCAGCATACCCAGGGCTACACCGATCGACGAGCCCAACAAGCCGATTCCTCCTGCTTCCAGCATGAACAGCCAGTGGATGCTCCGGTCGTCCATTCCCAACGCACGCATCATTCCCAATTCGCGGGTCCGTTCGTTGATCACCATGAGCATGGTGTTGGAAATACCCACCGCGGCAATCAGGAACACCAGGAACAACATGGTCGACGATCCCCCGCGTTCGGCTTGCATCATGGCCAGGTAGTCTCCGGCCAAATCCTTCCAGGTCATGACCGTCGCAGAGTTGCCGGATTCGGCCATGAGGCGTGTTATCGCTTGAGCCTCGATATCGACATCGGCCGATTCGGGAAGTGAGATGTCTATCTCGGTGGCCAGATTCTCCATGGCAAGGTAATCGGCGATCGTATCGATCGGTACCATGAGCAGCGAGCGGTTCACATTCGGATTCGGACAATTGACGATTCCCACGATCTGCATGTCCATGGCTTCGAAGAATCCTCCATTGCCACGGGTGACCAGCGTTACCCAATACCCGACCTCGGCCTGCAGGTCCTCGGCCATCCATGATCCGATCACCAGCTCGTTCTTGCCGCTTTCGGCGAAACGTCCCTCCAACAAGGTGTCTTCAAAGCGGAAGACGGTGTTGTCCAACGTCGTGTCAACCGCGGTCACCCGGACAGGGAGATTCCCATCTTCCCCAAAGTCCTCGCTGTAGAGGATAAGGTCGGCGGCGAACATGATCCGTGGTGTCGCGTCGTAGCCCTGTTCCCGCAACAACCGAACCTTTGCATAGGGATCGTCGATCGATACATCCAACGGCAGCATCAACCGGTCTTCCCAATAGCCGGTGGCCATGATCCGCACCGAGGAGGTCTCATACCACAACAAATTGCGCACCGATTCCCTGTCGACGCCTATCAGGATCGAATCGATCAGGATGAACAGCATCAAGCCGATCGCTATGGTGACCGCAGTGATTACAGTCCTTCGTTTGTAGCGCGTGAGGTTCTTGCATGCCAGTACAACGAGGAACATCAACCGCATCTCCTACCTCCGTCCGGTTTCCGGTTCTTCGGTGGCAACCGGCTTGGCAGGTGCGGGTGTCTGCAATTTCTGCAAGGCGGCACTTCCAAGGACTGTTCCCAAATTCATGTTGTCCAGTATCGATGCCGGCATGAGCATCATGGAGTTGTTCTGCCGGATTCCTTCGTACACCATGTTCATAGCCCGCAGTTGCAGGGCTGTGGGATTCTCCGAGTACATGACGGCAGCTTCCTCGAACTGCTTGGCTATCTCGACCTCCGCGGTCGCCAGGATCACACGGGACTGCTTTTCCCGTTGGGCCTGTGCCTGCTTGCTCAAGGCATCCTCCAATTCCTTCGGAATGATGATGTCGGTGATCTCGATCGAGAGGATGGTGACCCCCCACGGATTTGTCTTGGCATCGAGGGCAAGCTGGATCTCCTTGCCCAGCTCCTCGCGTTCGGAGAGGAGGGAGGAGAGGTCGTGTTTGCCGATAGCATCGCGGAGCGCGGTCTGGGCCGAAAGGATGACCGCTTCGATATAGTTCTCCACTTCAAGGATCGCATGCTTCGCATCCCAGATCATCCAGAAGGCGAGCGCGTCTACATGCACGGGAACGGTATCGCGGGTCAAGGTCTTCTCGGCACTGAAATCGGTTGCCCGTATGCGGGTATCCACGAATTCGGCGATCCGGTCCACCAAGGGCATGAGGAACAGCAAGCCAGGTCCATGCACCTTCCTGAAACGTCCCATACGCAATACCACCACCTTGTCCCAGTGTAAAATCAGCTGGACCGATGAGGCGACCAACAGGCCGGCGGTACCTGCCAAACCCAACGGGTAAAGGGCGTTGCCTAGATGTCCCAGGATGATCAGCCAGAGGATCACACAGAACTGGATGATGGTTGCCCACATGGGGACGAGGGACACCAAGAGTCCCGCCACGAGGATGATCACTGCCAACGTGATAACCGGATCGAAGGGGATCCATGGAAAAAGGGTCATCTGGAGCCAGATGCCGCCGCCGATGAAGAGCGCGAGGATGAAGAATGATACGGCGCCAAAGGCGAAATCACGTTTCAACGTGAACTGCTGCATGTTCTTGATGCGTTCGAATTTTCGTGTGAATAGGTTCATGAGGGGTCTCCCTTTGGTACGATATCGCTTCCCAGGTCTCGGATGTGGTCCAACAGTTCTTCGAGGGTGATTCCATAGGAAGCCGCTTTTGTGATGAATGAGCGGGTGATCTCGGTGAGGATCCGCTCACGTTCGATTGCATCGATGGTGATTTGTTTCTCGCTTATGAATGTTCCCGATCCCTGTTGTGTCACCACGATGTCCCTGATCTCCATTTCATTGTAGGCGCGGGCAACGGTGTTCGGGTTGATGCTGAGGTCGACAGCGAGGCTGCGCACAGTCGGTAGCCGTGCGCCTTTGGAGAGGCGGCCGTCCGCAATTGCCATTTCCACTTGCAGGATGATTTGCTTGTAGTAGGGGATTCCGCTCTTGGAATCGAGAGTGAATGTGATTGGTATCTGGTCCGCATCCTTTGTCATATCAACCCTTCTGGATGGATTGTACTAGTGTATTAGTACAATTGTCAATAGGCCGGTTAGTAATTTTCTTGAGGAAAGTCCGGGTGTTTTTCGTATGAATCGGACCGGTCGACGGCACCTTAAGCTTGACGTCGGGCAATCCTTTTTGCATATTGTGAGTACGAGGAGATACGGATGCGTTTTGTAAAACTTGCGGCAATGGTACTGGTACTGGGTCTGGTGTTGGGAGCCATTTCCTGTAAAGGCAACTCTACGTCCTCATCGAGACAGGAAGGAATTGACGTGGCTACTGCCATTACAGCACAATACAGGAAGATTTCTCCTCAATTAGCGAAGGAAATGATGGATTCGGGTGATTCGCTGGTCATAGTGGATGTGCGCACCGAGGCTGAATATGAGCAGGGGCATATTGCCGGAGCAATCCTGATTCCGAATGAAACCATCGGTACGACCCAAAATCCCGGGCAGCTGCCCGAATTGGACGATGTGATCCTCGTCTATTGCCGCAGTGGCAATAGGAGCGCACAGGCTGCACGCAAGCTTGCTGCGTTGGGCTATGTGAATGTATATGACTTCGGAGGAATTGTAGACTGGCCGTACGAGACGGTCATGTAAGCCGCTATCGACTTTATGCAGTGTCGCAGGAGACACGAAGGAGTGGGTAATGAAGCGAGGAATTCGAGACACTATCAGAAGACCCGATTACGAACGCGATCCCGACTGGGATCTCGGGCAAGTGCTTGCGGGTCACAAGAAACATACGAATCGGACGAATCGGCAACCGGCACATGTTCCGGAAGAGGAAGTGCTGGAAGACCGTGAGGAACGGTTTCCCAATACCGATTAGAGGTCTGCGACAGCTTGCCATAGACGGTTGAATCAGGCTACTGTTGGGCCATGGTCATTCTCTCGGTAGAAAATATCTCAAAAACAGTCAAGGACGAGCCTTTGTTCCAGGATGTCACGTTCGGTATGCAACGTGGCGAGAAGATCGGTCTGGTCGGTCCGAATGGATGTGGCAAGAGCACGTTTCTCCGGGTGCTCGAGGGAAGCTCTTCCACCGATTCCGGAACCGTAGCCAAAGCCCGCGAGTTGTCGATTTCGGTGCTGGAGCAACAACCCCGCTTCCAAAGCGGGCAAAAGGTGGAGGATTTTCTTCTCGATGGGGACCATCCGTCCATACATCTGCTGCGCACCTACCATGCCCTCGTGGCGGAAAGCAAGGCCCATACCAAGGCGAGCGGGCAGCGGTTGCACCAGGTGATGGAACAGATCGAGCATACGCATGCATGGGATGTGCAGACCCGTTTCGCCTCGTTTCTGGGAGAGTTGCAGGGCCCCCCGCTCGATACTCCCATGGAGGTGCTGTCCGGAGGGATGCTCAAGAAGGTCGCCATTGCCAGGGTGCTCGCGGTGGATGCCGACCTGTTGCTGCTGGATGAACCCACGAACCATCTCGATATCCCCACTATCCAATGGCTGGAGCGCTATTTGGCATCGCCAGCCGTTTCTGTCGTCCTGGTCACCCATGACCGGTACTTGTTGGACCATGTGTGTACGGGTATCATGGAATTCGACCGGGGGTATGTCTACCAGCATCCCGGTGCCTACACCCAGTTCCTTCAGCGTCGTGAAGAGCGCCTGTCGAGTATGCAGGCGGAACAGGACCGGCTCAAGACGGTATTGCGCAGGGAACTGGAATGGCTCGCGCGCGGACCCAAAGCCAGGACTGGAAAGGATTCCGGACGTAAGAACCGTATCGGGACCATGCAGGAGTCGTTGACCACCGAACAACCGCAGATGGCGGGATTCACATCGTTGCACCGTCGTATGGGCAAGAAGATCCTCGAGTTGGAGAATATCGGCAAGACCTACGGGGATACACCGGTCGTACTTCCATTCACCCATAGTTTTTCCAAGGGGGAGCGCATCGGATTGATCGGTCCCAACGGTTCGGGCAAGACCACCCTGTTGGAGATGATCGCAGGTAGGATCGAGCCCGACCAAGGAATTGTCGATGTCGGCTTGAACACGGCTTTCGGGTATTACGACCAGCTCGATACACCGATGGACCTTGGTATGACGGTACTCGAACACATCTCGGAAATCGCCGAGGAGGTGACCGTTGCACCGGGGCAGACCTTGAGTGCAGCCCGTTTTCTGGAACTGTTCGGGTTTCCCGTTTCGTTCCATAGGATCTCGATCGGACTACTCAGCGGTGGCGAGCGCCGGAGGCTACATCTTGTCGGAGTGCTCATGCAAGCTCCCAACTTCCTCCTGCTCGACGAACCGACGAACGACCTGGATATCGATACTATACGCCGACTCGAGGAGTATCTCCTCGATTTCGCCGGTTGCGCATTGGTGGTTTCACACGACCGTGCCTTTCTCGACCGCATTGCCGATACGTTGTTCGTTTTCAGCCAAGACGGCTGTATCGAGGAGTTCGCCGGTTCCTTCAGCGATTACCAGCAGGCTCTGGTCGAGGAGGAGAAGACGACTGTTCGTGAAGTGGAAGAGAAGAAGAGCCGTCCTTCCCAACGGGAGAAGAAGACTGGCTTGACGTTCAAGGAACGCAAGGAATTGGAACTTTTGGTCTCTCAGATCGATGTGATCGAGGGGGAAATCTCCGCACTTGAGGCAAGCTTCGCTTCCCGGGATGTGGATCCTACCACCATGGCCCAGAGGACACAAGCATATGCGGCAAAACAGGTATTGCTTGAGAAGAACCTGTTGAGGTGGGAAGAGCTGGCCGCCAAGGAATAGCTGCCGAACCACAGATCGCTATGCCAACGGACCCCGCAGGCTCCGCTCCAATATCCAGGCTGATCTGAACTCCCACACGGAAAACAAAACCAATCCGATGATGACAAGGACATACCCGACTACTCCGATAGAGGCGAGCCGTTCGCCCAATACCACCAGCCCAAGAAAGGATGCGGTGATCGGTTCGGTCAGTCCATAGAGAAATGCATGGGATGCCGGAATGCGGCGGGCCCCGGTGGTGAACAGCCAGTAGGGGATTGCCGTCGAGACGAATCCCAGGGCAAGGGCCAGGGAGAACACACCAGGTTCGGCGATCCATGCGATTCCCTGGAATGCCACAATCGGCATGAGTACCAGTGAGGCGGCGCCCATGACAACAAACGAGGACTCCAACGGTGTCGCATTCCTTTGCATGGAACGCAGATTTGTACCGACGAAGGTCCAGGTGGCACCAGCGGTCGCCGCGAATAGGCTGCCAAGCAGCAAGTGGTTTCCACCTGCCGTGGTATCACCGGAAATCGCCATGAAGAAACACCCCAGGGCGATGATGATCGAAGTGATGAGCCAGGAGAGGCTCTGGCGTTCCTTCCGCACGAATTGTGCGAACAAGCCGCTGAACAGTGGGGGAGTGCCGATGAATATCATGGTTGCGATCGTAACTCCCGCATTGCGTACCCCCATATAAATCGAAGTTTGAGCGATCGCCAGGGCCACGGCACAGGAAAGAAGTATCGGAATAGGGAATCGTGTACCTTTTGAAATGATCCGGCCCCTATGGGATACCATGAGGAACAGCGCGACTCCGACAGCTCCGATCGCGAGTTTGATGGCCCCTACAGCAAGCGGGGAGATGTAATCGGGGAGAAAGGACGCGAAGGTTCCGTATGTCCCCCAGAAGACGCCCGCAAGCAGTACTTGGGAAGAGCCGATTGTTCTTGTGTGCATGTCGGATAGCGTACAGCTGTACAGGGGGAGATGTCAATAAAAACGAAAAAGGTGCGTTCGGTATTGCGTTTTCGGTTCAACTTGCAGTTTCCAGTATGGGACAAAATCACTGGAATAAACTTGCAATCACCTAGTATCCACAATCCGAATCAGCACCTTTTTACCACGAAAACCATAAAGATTATCGTACCGGTTCAAGCCAGCATGGGAATCGAACCCTTGTATAGTCACCAGACCTTGCCACTGTTCTTGCCTTAATATATAGATTTTCCAAACATTGGTCAAGAGGTATGCGGAAAATGTTGCAAATGGCAAATCGTAGTGGTACTGTCACTCATACCCAAAGCCTTGGGTTCGGGGGGATCCGGACATGACTGGAATAGAGAAATTACGGGCAGCAGTCCGATTCGATATGGTGCGCAAGCCTGTCAGGCAACGTGGATATCTACGGCCCTTGACTTGGATATTGAGTTTTCCGGCAGTCTGGAAACATCGGTTGGCAATCACAAAAAAGGACATGGATGGCCTAAAACCGCCCTATTTGCTTTTATGTACCCATCATGCATTCATGGATTTCAAGGTCACCACCGCTGCGATCTTTCCCCATCGCGCCAACTATGTGGTTGCTATCGATGGTTTTATCGGACGCGAATGGTTGTTGCGTCAAGCCGGGGGCATCTGCAAGCGGAAATTCACCAACGATATCCAACTCATCCGTCAGATCAGGCATGTGATAGTAAAGCAGGGTGATATCCTGGCCTTGTATCCCGAAGCCCGCTATTCATTGATTGGTACCAATGCGGTGCTTCCCGACTCGCTGGGCAAGATGGTGAAGCTGCTGGGAGTCCCCGTGGTGATGCTGAACATGCATGGAAACTACCTGAACAGTCCTTGTTGGAACCTCACCGAGCGTGGGAATAGGTTGGCTGCCGATCTGACACAAATCTTGACTGTCGATGAATTGAAGGGCAGCACGGTAGCCGAGATCAACACAAGGATTGGAGAAGCGTTCTCCTACGACGAATATGCATGGCAAAAGGACCAGGGGATAGTCATCGACTATCCGAAACGGGCCGAGGGACTGCACAAGGTCCTCTACCAGTGTCCCCATTGCCTCACCGAATACCGCATGACCAGCCATGGAGATCACATCTCATGCACCGCGTGCAACAAAAGTTGGGAAATGACTGAACTCGGTGAATTGCGTGCGGTGCACAAGGCGGATGACGAGCAGTCGTTGCATACGGAATTCACCCATATTCCCGATTGGTACGAGTTCGAGCGCGGCAATGTACGCGCCGAGGTGGAGAGTGGGACCTATCGGCTGCACGTCGAAGCCACAGTGGATGCGCTACCCAATGCAAAACGGTACATCAGGCTCGGGACCGCTGCCCTTTCACATTCGATGGAAGGCTTTGTATTGGATGGAGTGTTCGACGGGGAGCCGTTCCGGTTGGAAAAGCCGGTCGCGTCCATGTATTCCTGCCATATCGAGTATGACTATTTCGGTAGGGGGGATTGCATCGATCTGTCGACCTTGGAGGACACCTACTATATCTATCCGCATGGGAACGACTTCTCGGTGACAAAAATGGCTTTGGCTACCGAAGAATTGTTCTATGCACAGAAGCGCAACGGCTAGTGTTCCTTGCGGCTCGACAGTGGGTCCTGTGTGACCACCGTTTGCATGCACAGCCCATTATTCCGCATCCACCGCAACCGGTGATTCTATCATGGCAATGAATTCGGCGAGGGTCATGTCAAGCGCCGAACTCATCCGTTCCACCGTATGCAATGTAGGACTGTGGGTACCATGCAGTATCTTGTACAGATGCGATCGGGCAATGCCGATATCTCGGGCGAATTGTGCAATAGGGTAGTTGTTTGCTTTCAAGTATTGGTGTAAGGCTTGTTCTATTTGCATATAACAATGATATCACAATTATCTTGTGATAAAAGATTACCATAGTATCCAATGAGGAATAAAGTCGGGCACCGGCATTGCCGATTGGTATAAGACTATTTCCCCAACGCCGACTCGTCTATCTCCGCATCCACTGCTGCACGGCTGATGGCGTCGATGCCACTGAAACATCCTTGTTTGGTGGCGTATCCCTCTTCAGCCATAGCGATATTCTGGCCATTCGATGCAAGCAACCGATAACGAAATTGGCTTGCGTTGTCCAGATAGACTTCATATTTGGGGAATTTCTTCTTTTCGACTTTCTGCAGTGTCTGGTCTTCCACGGCAGCTGTCGCGTTCTTCTTGATCGCCTCTATTCCGTCCTTGCAATTGCGAAGGCTGGCATAATTTTGGCTGGTAAGGACGGTCTGATAGTTGGCCGCCTGGAGATTGAAACGGAAGAACCCTTTTGGGGTCTTGGAAATGATAAATTTTCCCGGCATAATCGACTCCTTTAAATATGTATAATACCAGTATATATTAAAAAAGATGAAAAGGATATAAAAAACCACGGAGTACAAATACCCCGTGGCCGATACGGTGGGAATTGATACCTTTTATTCCCCAACGAAACGAGGGTAGCGGAACAATTACTATTGGTCCATTACCGAGTAAGTGCAGGGAACGTAGGGTGAGATACGTGAGCCCCATGGGGCGGCAGCGGAGGCGAAGCCTCCCTGGTCCACCCCTTGCCCTGGGGTTGCGATACCATTCATTTCGCCCGAAGCAAATGGAGGGCGAAGCCCCCGACTTCATCCTTGAGGTAGATCACGGTGAGGCGGCCCTTCGCATCCCTTCTTCCCGTGGCTTCATCGGCCTCGACCCCGAAGGTTCTCAAATATTCCAAGGCCCGCTCGATATCCCATGTCCGTATGCCGATATGCCCATGGGTTCCAAGGAACGGTTGTTTCATGATCTCGATACTTTCACTGGCGAAGAAGGAAGTGGTACCTTCGGTCACCGGTTGCAAGAATACTCCCAACGCCATGGTTATGTTGCTTGCTTCCTCTGTGTCCGAAGGATTTATTCCGATGTGTGCGAAGGAAAAACCGTGGACAGCCGCCACAGCTTCCCGGCTCAAACGGGTGATCTCGTCCCACCGCCCCTCGTTTATCAGGTCCGATTTCACCATCCAGCTACCGCCGCAGGCGACGATATAGGGTTTGCGTATGTAGGAAGCGAGGTTGTGCATACCGATTCCGCCGGTTGGCATGAAGCGGAGCGTGGGGAATGGACCGCTCAATGCATCGAGCATGTCCACACCTCCTGAGGCCTCGGCCGGAAAGAATTTGAGCACCGAAAGGCCTCGTCGCATGGCCGATTGGATTTCCGACGGGTTGTTCACACCGGGATAGATCGTGACATTCCGCTGGATGCAGTATTCGACAACATCGTCGCTGTATCCGGGTGAAACGATGAATTTCGCCCCGGCATCGATCGCTCTCCGGGCCGCCTCCACCGAGGTGATGGTTCCCGCTCCGACCAGCAGTTGAGGCAATTGCGAGCTGAGTATCCGGATACCCTCTTCTCCGGCGGCTGTCCTGAATGTGATCTCGGCGACCGGTAGGCCACCGGCCAGCAATGCCTTGCCCAGTGGGAGGGCCTGCTCGGGAGAATCGATCTTGATAACGGGCACGATACCGATGTTCCGTATTGTTTCATGCATGTCTGCCATGGGGGCCTTCCTTGCGATAATCGTCGGGACCATCGGGTGTGATGCGAAAAGTATAGCATCTGCGTTTGAAAAATGGAACAATATTCCGAAAAACATTGACCTTTTGGAGTCCAATGGTATAATCAGGGCATCGCGAATCTTGAGGATGGAATCCATGAAACAGATCGTTACCTTCGGAGAAGTCATGCTCCGCTTGAAATCACCACAGAACGAGCGGTTCTTCCAATCCCCGTGCTTGGAAGCAACGTTTGGAGGTGGGGAAGCAAATGTCGCCGTATCGTTGAACCTGTTGGGCGACAAAGCCGGTTTCGTTACCGCCTTGCCCAAGAATGCGATAGGGGAATCGGCTATTTCCGAATTGCGTCGCCATGGTGTCGATACATCGAAGATTGTCCGTACGAAAGAAGGGCGGGTCGGTATCTACTTCCTGGAGACCGGAGCGAACCAGCGCCCGTCGAAAGTGGTGTACGACCGCGAAGGTGCGGCGATCGCCTTGGCAAAACCGGGCGACTTCAACTGGAAGGAACTCTTTTCCGACGTCGATTGGTTCCATATCACCGGAATAACACCGGCACTCTCCCAATCGGCCGCGGATTGTGCGCTGCCGGCTGTCCAGACGGCCAGGGAAATGGGTATCACCGTTTCGATAGATCTGAATTATCGGAAGAAACTGTGGAATTATGGCAAGCAGGCACCTGAAGTGATGCGCCGATTGGCCGCCTTTGCCGATCTTGTGGTCGCCAATGAAGAGGATATCCAGAAGTGTCTCGGCATAGAGGCCGATGTCGATGTGACCAAGGGGGAGCTATCGGATTCCGTATACGAACAGCTCGCCAATAAGGTGAGGTCCCAATTCCCTTCCATCAGCCGGGTCGCCATAACATTGCGCGAAAGCATCAGTGCCGATAGGAACGGATGGAGGGCGGTACTGTTGGGTAAGGATGGTTTCCACTCGTCGCCGAGATATGCCATCGACGATATTGTCGACCGGGTGGGGGGAGGCGATTCGTTCTCCGCCGGAATCATCTATGGATTGCGCCATATGGAAGAGGCGGACGCCCTTCGGTTCGCTGTCGCAGCTTCATGCCTGAAGCACAGTATTATCGGTGA
This sequence comes from Spirochaetae bacterium HGW-Spirochaetae-2, assembly GCA_002839355.1. Lineage (GTDB taxonomy): Bacteria > Spirochaetota > Spirochaetia > Sphaerochaetales > Sphaerochaetaceae > UBA8525. Next base: position 33,622 of record PGXW01000010.1, on the reverse strand, counting down.
TTTCAATCTGACGACCCGCGATGAGGTCGAGGCTTTGATGAAGGGTGACGGCTCCGGTAGGGTCCAGCGTTAGCGGTTTGTGAAGTGTCTCCAGGTATCTGAGCTGACAGATCGCTAATACCCCAAGAGTCTCGAGATGGCCAGGGCACTCTCTTTGATAGCTTTGATGTAGAGTTCCCGTTTGCTTTCGTCGAAACGGAATAGGGGCCACGAGACCGACAATCCTGCGACTACCGCCGAAGTGTGGTCCCGTACCGGGGCCGCGATGCAACGTACGCCTTCCTCATGTTCCTGTAAATCCTCGGCGAACCCCTGTTCGCGGATGCGTTGGAGTTCAGTCGACAGTTCCTTGCGGGACGTGAGTGTCCCACTGGTGAATGGCACCAATTCGAGGGAGTCAATCAGACTCCCGGCTTCTTCGGTTTCCATTCCCGCCATCAGGATCTTTCCGATCGCGGTGCAGTAGAGCGGAATCCGCTTGCCGACCCGCGAGTACATGCGGATAGTATATTTCGACTCGATCTTGACGACATACATGGCCATGTCCTCGTCCAGGATCCCCATATGGACAGTCTCTCCCAATTGTGCTCCCAACGCTTCGGCGATCGGTCGGGCATCCTGCGCGATATCCATGTGGGCCAATCCCTTGGCCCCGATACTGAACATGCGCAAGGTCAACGAGTACTGGTCGTTTTCATCGCGGTATACGTATCCTAAATCCACCAATGTCGCGAGGAACCGGTGCAAGGTGGGCTTCGGTAGCGCGGTTTCCCGGGCCAGTCGCTCGAGGTTGATCTTCTTGTGTCCGGCCAGCCGCTCGAGTATGCCGAGTGTCCTAGCCGCCGAACTCAAATTGTTTGATCCCGCCCGTATCGTGGCCCGATCGCCGTTTTCATTCACAAAGGGCTCCCTCAAGCGAAATATCGTTGGGCATTGCGGAAACTGATATCGCGGACAATGGTGTCCAACAATACCGGATCAGCGGGTATCTCTCCATTCTCAGCCCAGGTTCCCAAGATATTGCAGAGTATCCTTCGGAAATATTCATGGCGTGGATACGACAGGAAGCTGCGTGAATCGGTAAGCATGCCTATGAACCGGGGAAGGGACCCGAGGTTCGCCAGGATCTTCATCTGGTCCGCCATGCCGTCCTTGTGGTCGAGGAACCACCATGATGAACCCAACTGGATCTTTCCGGGGACCCCATCGCCCTGGAAGGCTCCCATGATGGTGCCCATTACATAAAAATCCTTGGGATTCAGGGTATACAGGACTGTTTTCGGCAATGCGTGTTCGGATTCCAATGCTCCGAGGAAACCAGCGAGCTTCTCGGCCAGGGGCAAGTCGTGTGCGGCATCGAAACCGGTATCGGGCCCCAGGGTCTTGAGTTTCGGCCCGTTCAGGTTCCGAATGGCATTGAGGTGCAACTGCATGACCACCCCGTGTCGTGCATAGGCTTTACCAAGGAACACCATCACAAAGGTCTGGTAGGCATCGATTTCGGAAGGGGTCAGTACTTTTCCCACCAGGGCTTTCTGGAAAATGGCTTCCACTTCGGCATCGGTCGCCTTGGTACAGGGAACCATGGGAATGCCATGGTCGCTGGCTTTGCATCCCCGCTCCACAAAGAAGGAGAGGCGTTTGTCCAAAGCTTCGCAGACATCCTTGGCCGACTTGATATCCATACCCGCGGCAGCTCCCAATCTCCCGATATAGCTGGCGAATCCCGGGGCTTGCAGAAGCACAGCCTTGTCAGGCCTGAAGGAAGGCATCACCTTTGTTTCGATTGGTCCGATCGGCGCTTTGCCGGTGTTGATCGCATGGTGAACGGCCAGGTCGTCGGCCGGGTCGTCGGTTGTTCCGACAGCATCGACCCTGAACTTTGAGAATATGCCCGAAACCGATAGGGCGTCGGTCGCAAGCAGTGCCCCGGTCCGGTCCCAGATGGATTTGGCACTCAGTTCATTGAACGGTTCGTCGATTCTGAAGTAGCGCTGCAACTCGAGATGGCTCCAATGGTACAACGGGTTTCCCAAAAGCTGGGGCATGGTCTTGGCCCACGCCATGAGTTTGTCGAACGGGTCGGCATCGCCAGTGATGAGCTGCTCTTCAATTCCTACTGTCCTCATGGCCCGCCATTTGTAGTGGTCCCCACCGAGCCAGATGTCGGTCAAGTTCGAGAACTTCTTGTTCTCTGCTATCTGCTGGGGAATGAGGTGGCAGTGGTAATCGAGGATCGGTTCTTTCGCCGCACTGGTATGGTACAGTTCTCTCGCCGTCCCGTTGTCCAAAAGGAAATCCGGACCCATGAAAGGTTTCATAATGTTACTCCATCTTTGAATATCGCGATCTCACGGTAACCGTTGATCTCGTGTTTCGCCTTGACTGTGCCCGAGGCCACCGCAAGGACAAATTCCTTGAATTCATTGAACACCACGAGCGGGTCGGATTTCAAGCCTTTTCCTGCATCGAAATCGATCCACCCCGTCTTTCTCCGTGCCAATTCGGAGTTGGACGAGACTTTGATCGTGGGGACGGCGGATCCGAGGGGAGTTCCCCGTCCGGTAGTGAACAATACGATGTGGGCTCCCGCCGCAGCGAGGGCCGTTGAGGAGACCATATCGTTGCCAGGACCTTCCAGGATTACCAATCCCGGTTTCCGTACCCTGCTGCCGTAGGGAATGACGTCGACAATGGGGGAGGTCCCCCCTTTGCGGACACATCCCAGCGACTTCTCCTCCAATGTGGTGATCCCTCCATCCTTGTTTCCCGGGGAGGGATTCTCATAGACCTGTTGCCCATGGGAGATGAAGTAGGACTTGAAATCATCGATGGCATCGGTGAACTTCCTGGACACTTGTGGATCGTAACACCGGTCGAGCATCGGTTGCTCGGCTCCGAACATTTCGGGAATTTCCGTGAGTATGGCGGTTCCGCCGGCAGCAGTCAGGAAATCGCTGAATGTGCCCAACAATGGATTGGCGGTGATGCCCGACAGGCCATCCGATCCACCGCATTTCAATCCGACCACCAGGCGTCCGATTTCAACCGGGACCCGTGTACACGCTGCTCCCCTTCGGGCAAGTCGGGCAAGTAGGGCCTTGCCTTGTGCTATCTCGTCATCGGCTTCCTGGCAGAGGAGGAATTGTACCCGTTCGGAGTCGTACGGACCCAGTTGTTGCTTGAACGATGCAATGGTGTTGTTCTCGCATCCGAGACCTACCACAAGGACACCCACGGCATTCGGGTGATGGACGAGATCCGCGAGTATCGCTTGGGTATGGCGCAGGTCGTCGCCCAGTTGCGAACATCCGTAGGGGTGCTCCCAGGCATAGACCCCGTCTATCCCCTTCCATGCTCCTTCGGATACCTCGCCCTCTCCCCAGCGGGCCAGGGAGGCGACGGCCTTGTTGATACACCCTACAGTCGGAATGATCCACAGCTCGTTTCTGATCCCAATGCTTCCGTTGTCGCGTTCAAAGGCATCGAACAGAATGTGTTTGTCCGGTTCCCGTTTTTCAGGCATGGCTGCCGTGCTTCTCTTGAGGACAGCCTTCGTTGTGGCCAGTGACGTCTTCAGGTTGTGGGAATGGACCCAACTGCCAATTTGGATCTCTTCCGTGGCGGTACCTATGGGAGATCCGTACTTGAAGACACTATCGCCTATCGCGTGGAACCGGATGGCTATCTTGTGCCCTTGCGGAATATGCTCCGCGATTACCAGTTCCCGGTTGTCGATCGAGATTGGATTTCCTGCCGACAGTGGTTTGAGTGCGACCGCTACCGTATCGTGTTTGTCTATGAGTAGGACATCTTGTATCATCATGCGGTATGATAGGCGTGTCGGCGAGGCTCTGTCAATCGAATTGGACCATCCGGTCTACGGGAGGTTGCACAAGAGGAATGGAGAGTGGGTTGCATCTTGGCGAAAATCTGATACAATTTCTGTCAGTCGTGCAATGGACTCCACCAGGTTGGACCCATGGGTTGAAAATCATACGGTTGCACTGGATTTGTCATGGAATTGCTTTTATTTTCAATTGCACAGCATTTTGGAACGAAGGAGAACACCATGAGTCGAGCAAGTCACGCTTCCATATTTGATAAATGTTACGAGTTCACGGCCGCCGAGGAGGTGAGGGCAACCGGGTTGTACCCGTACTTCAAACCTATCGGCAGAAGTGAGGGCACGAAGGTCTATATCGATGGCCGGGAAATGCTCATGCTCGGGTCCAACAACTATCTGGGACTCGCCAACGATCCCCGGATGAAGGAAGCGGCCGAATTGGCTGCCGAACGGTATGGTACCAGTTGCAGCGGCTCCAGGTTCATGAACGGGACACTGGATCTGCATGAGGAATTGGAGCAACGCTTGGCCAAATTCGTGGGAAAGCCGGCAGCCCTTTGCTTCACCACCGGCTACCAGACCAACTTGGGTTCCCTGTCCGCAATGCTGAATCGTGGCGACCACGTGATTGTGGACAAGTATGACCATGCCTCGATCATGGATGGCATATTCCTCGCTGACGGTACGAAGAAGCAGATCAACCTCTACCGGTACAAACACAACAATATGGAGGACCTTGAGAAGGTCTTGCAGCGGATTCCCTTGGAAGAACCGAAGATGATCGTTGTCGACGGCGTGTTCTCCATGGAAGGCGATATAGCGCCGCTTCCAGCCATTCGGGCTTTGGCCGACCAATACAAGGCCGGGGTATACCTCGACGAGGCACATGCCCTCGGTGTGGTCGGGGCTACCGGACGGGGGACGTGTGAACACCATGGGAACGATCCCTCGCTATGCGACCTGCTCATGTGCACGTTCAGCAAATCCTTCGGTTCTATCGGTGGATTTGTGGCGGGAGAGGAACAGGTAATCGATTATATCAAGCATTTCGCGCGGCCGTTGATCTTCAGTGCCTCCATGCCGCCGGCAAATATCGCCGCGACCATGAAGGCTTTGGAGATCATTGAACAGGAACCGCAGCGGATCCATAAGCTCCAACACAACGCACGCTATATGATCGACGGATTCTCCGCGCTTGGTTTCAATGTGGGAACCAGCGAAACCCCGATTGTCCCGTTGTTGATCGGCGATAGCGACAAGACCTTCACCTTGTGGAAGAACGCCTTTGAACGAGGGGTGTATGTGAATCCGGTCATCTCTCCGGCAGTTCCTCCGCAACGCGCACTGCTCAGGACTTCGTGCATGGCGATTCATAGCGACCAGGAACTCGACACGGCGATCCAGATTATCGGAGAAGAGGCGAAGAAGCTCGGAATCATCTGATTCGACTGTCCTTTGGGGACGTGATGCTGTATATTCGAGCTATGAAGAAATTGAAGATTGAAAGCCCGGGGGATTTCATTCCCATGGTGGCTTCCCATATACAACAAGTCGCCCAAGAGCACGACGGCCCGATCCGGGTCGGTCTTCCAGGAGGGCGGGGAGCTGTTTCAGTCGTACAAGGGTTGCTTGCCTGCGACCCTTCCGTATTGGAACGGGTGGAGTTGTACCTGGTGGACGAGCGATTGACCGGACCGACAAACCAAGACACCCTTTTGGATGTGGGCTTGCACGAAGCGATCGAACGGGGAGTCTTCTCCGAGTCGCAATTGCACATTCCCCATATGGCCGAGTCCTTCTTCCCGGAGGGATGCGAACTCGACCTGTTGTATCTCGGAGTAGGGGAGGATGGGCATGTGGCCTCCCTTTTCCCCGGATCCTATCCGGATCTGGATGCCAAGGATGCCGGTGACACCGCATATGTGACGGACAGTCCGAAACCGCCACCGGAACGGGTGACTGTGACGTATCGCGGATTCAGGCGTTGTGCCAAGAAAGCCCAGACCTACCTGTTGTTTTTCGGCGAAGGAAAACGTCTTGCGCTGGAGCGGTTCCTGGAAGCCAAGGAGAACCCCTCGTCGCTTCCCTGCATGTTTTTTCCACGGGAATGGTTTCCAGTCGATATCGTGACCGATTTGTAGGAGAGTGCGGTATGAAACGAATAGTGGTTCAATTTGGTGGCACGGGAGATCTCGCACAGAAGAAACTGTATCCGGCGTATGAGCATCTCATGGGCAAAGGGTTCGATTTTTCTGTCCTAGCCCTGGGAAGGAGATTCAAGGACCGCAAGGAATTTGTGAAAGCCATGGTATCGCCCGATGCCTCGCCCGAATTCCTGAAGAACCTGGAGTACCTGTATTACGATATGGCCGACCCCGAAGCCACAGATCCACTACGCCAGTATATCCAGACGGTCATTGAAGGTACCGACGAGGTCGAGCTAATCTATTACATGGCTTTGCAGCCCTCATTGTACGAAGAGGCGATTCGCCAAATCCAAAAGATAGATTCGCAACTGTCCTGCCAATGCAATCTGACCAAGAAGATCGTGGTGGAGAAACCCTTCGGTTTCGACCTTGAGAGTGCCCAACGCTACAACGAGATTTTGCTCAAGGCCTTCGACGACAAGGAAATCTATCGGGTAGACCATTATCTGGGCAAGGAGTTCATGCAGAATCTATTGATACTCCGTTTTCATAACGATATCATACGCAGTATCTGGGACAACCGTTCGATCGAGAGTATCCAGATCATATTCGACGAGACCCACGGGGTGGACCAGCGGTTGGGCTTCTATGAACAGATCGGAGTTGTCCGGGACACTATACAGAACCATATCATGCAGATAATCACGTATCTGACCATGAACGAGCCTGCGACGCTATCTCCGGAAGATATTGCTGTGGAAAAGATCAAGGTCCTACGTTCGATCGCGCCTGTCTCGGAATTCCACACCGGACGATACGAGTCATTGGGAGCAAACAGCGGGCATGTGGTCGACACTCCGACCTATGCAGCCCTGAAGTTGTCGGTGAACACCTACTTTTTCGCAGATGTGCCGATCTATATCCGGACAGGAAAGATGCAGGCCGATGCCAAATCCCTTATCTATGTGAAGTTTCGCAATACGACCGGAAAGGTGATGCATGACGATTCGATCGCTGAGAACGGGGTGATCATAACGATTCATCCGGAATTGACTATCGATATCAGCATGAATCTCAAGGAACCCGATACTTCCTGGAAATCCAAGCCCGTACGGTTCAGGTTCAACCAGGCCGAAACCTTTGGCGCCAATACACCGGAAGCCTACGAGCAGATTGTGAAGAAGATCCTCCAAGGGGACAAGAGCCTCTTCCCTTCCATGCGTGAGATCACCGAATCCTGGCGGATCGTGACACCCATGCTGGAGCAAGAACGTCATATGGAAGTATATCCGGTCAGGACACTACCACGATTCGCATCGGACCTTGCAAAGGATAACGGCTTTATCTGGTTCGACTGACAAACGGAGCGAGACCATGCTCCAAGCAGTATGAAACCGCCTTTGTGCAAGGCGGTTTCAGTATGGGTCCGATCGGGTTACCTATACGTATGTCACTCGTCCAGCAGTCGCTTGTCCCCCGAGATCTTTTGGATGCCGGCAATATTCTGTGTCACTTCGAGCGTTCCCAGGTACTTGCCCGAATCGTCGCGTACGGCGAAATACCTGATATAGACGAACTTCTCGCCCAAATGGATATGGAAATCGGCTACATCGCGTGCACCCGACTTGAAGTCGTTCAATATCCGTTCGACCACATGCATGCTGGCAGGCGGATGGCAATTGATGACCTTGCGACCGATTATGGCGGTGGTCCGGGGGAATATCCTTTCGCTTGCTTGCGAGAAATACCCGACCTCATCGTTCGCATCAACGAAGGTGATATCGATCGGCAGCGTATTGAGCACCCTTGTAAGGACATCGGCTGTGAATTTTCCTGTAGGCAGGGTCACGACACCCTGTTCGACAGCCGCCGAGACCGCAAGTGGTTTGGTTTCCGCGGGAGCCTTCCATGTCGGGTGGTCTGCCATGAGGCAATATCCGAATTCCGCGCTTCCCTCGGAAATTTGACGCCAGTCGGTTGTGAAGAAGACTTCGCTGACCATGGGAATGAGGATATTCTCTTCCTTGGAGATCATTTCCACAACCTTGTCCTTGACTGCATCCAAGTCCCTGAAGAAATTCTGTATCGTTTCGGGAGCAGGCCGTCCACCGGCAATCAGTTCGTCGAGGTTCTTGCGAACCAACTTCACCATATCCCTGATCTCATCGTCGACTCCCCACATGACTTTTGGAGGAGCGGTAATCCCATACCGTTCCATGATCGGGAACCAAAGGTTCTCCTTCTTGGCATAATGGATATCCAGTTGCCACAAGTCCTTCAGGTCGTTGACCAAGGCCGAGAGTGCGGAGATATCGCCTTGCTTGAGCTTCGCCACATTGACATCGATCCGATCGGAGAACAACCGTTCGATTCCCCGGTTCTCCTCACGCAGCACCCAAGAGGGGTGGCCGAAGTCTTTCGTCTGGTTCTTGTCAGCATGGATATCGGCGACAGAGCCTTTGAACAATGATGCATGGACGTCACACAACTTCTGTATTTCCTCGACCTTCACGCCACCTTGTTCGATCAAAGCCTTCTCGGCGTTTGCGATCTCGTCGGCACCGACACCCTCGAATTCCTTGGCAAAATCGGCCTTTACCGCTTCGAAGTCGTCTCCGGCATGCAGTCGTTCGATCAACTGCCTGAGCAGTTGTTGACGGCGAACACTAGTGTTTATTTCGGCACTCATTTCTTCTCCTCCTGTGGTGCTTCGATGACCGTGTATCCATGGGACTCCAAGGTCCGGATGATTGTCGGCAATGCGATACCGCGCATGGCGGCTCCTTTTGGCAATGTCATGACCTTTCCTACGGTATTCAGCATGATGGGTTTCACAATTTCGGTAAATCCAAGTTCCGCCAGCAACGGGGCCAGTTCGGGATCCGCTGAACACAACGCGTGGACAGTCTTCTGCAAATCTATGGTCTTCTTGTCCATTTCACTCTCTTTGTCGTATCGTATCATGATTGGATTGCTACAACTGTTGCAATTGCAACAAGCATACAGAAAGAGCCCCGGATAGGCAAGTATCCGAGGCGCGCAAAGAGAATGAAGATGGAGCACTTCAAGAGAATAGCGAAGCGATCTCCTTGGCATACAGTTGGTTGATCTTGTGGCGCATGACTTCCTGCTTGGCCGACAATTCCTGACCTACCTTGAACGAGGATTTCAGGATGGAGAAGCGGTTGATGCGTTCATAACTCTTGAAACCGTTCTTCGCGCTCACCATCTCGTTGATTTCGGAATTCAACAGGTCCTGCACTTCCGGTAGTTCGGTGATATCGAACCGTGCCATGTAGGGTATATTGTGTTCCTTCACATATATCTCGAGTTGCTTGGTGTCGGGAACAATCAATGCGGCAAGGTATTTCTGGTCCTGGCCAACCACCACTGCCTGCTCGATGTATTCGGATTCCCTGAGCCGCGCTTCGAGTGGTACCGGTTCGATATTCTCGCCACCCGAGAGCACGATGGTATCCTTCGCCCTTCCCCTGATCGCGTATTCCCCCGTATGGGTCCAAATCCCGATATCGCCGGTATTGATCCAGCCGTCCTTGTCGATGACTGCATCGGTCAAATCCTGTCGCTTGTAGTAGCCTTTCATGACCTGTTTTCCGCGAGCGAAGATCACACCCTTCTTCCCTGGTTTCACCGGCTTGCCTGTATCGTCGACGATCTTGATCTCCGTTTCCGGCAATGGCGCGACGGTTCCAGGAACTTGGCGATTGATATTCCTCAATCCGATGACAGGGGCGGTCTCGGTAAGTCCATACCCATCCAGAAGGGTGACCCCGATGGCCTTGAAGAACTTGTCGACAGAGGAGGGCAAGGAGCCGCCACCGGAAACGCCTGCCCTAAAGTTGGTTCCGAACTTTTTCTTGATTGTCTTGAACACCAGGACATTGCCAAGCAGTTTGAACGGGGTCAGCAGGACCAGGGGTACGATTCCGATAAGCAGGTCGAACGGGTAGAAGCGGCGTTTGAACTGGGGCATTCGGTTTGCGACTAGATTCATAACCGATGCATGGCTTGCACCGACCCAGACGAAGAAGTGGAACAGCGCCTTGGCAACAGGACTCTTGCCTTTGACATTCTGGTAGACACCGGCTTTGACTGCTTCCCAGATACGGGGAACAGATCCCATCCATGCGGGATTGACCCGCTGGAGGTCCACCAGCATGATCTTGCCGATCGGCTTGGAATAGGCGATCGCAGAGGCCTGGGAAATGATAACATACTGGAGAATCCGTTCGAAGGAGTGCCAGACAGGCAACACGCTCAACCAGCGTTCACCCTTGTGGAAGTCGATGACTTTTGGCAGTTGTTCCAATTGGAAGAGGAAGTTGCCGTGGCTGAGCATGACACCCTTCGGCTCGCCGGTTGTACCGCTGGTGAATATGATTGTCGCAAGGTCGTCAATTTTTCCCTTTGCAATTTCCGCTTCCACAAATTCGGGGTGCTTCGCATTGAAAGCCTTCCCAGCCTCCAACACCTCCTGGTAGGTCAAAATGCCGATGGAGTCGGGAGCCTTCAGATCCTGCGCAACGTGGTGTACACTGTCCATGACAATGAGCTTGTGCAGATGTGGCAATGCGTGCGCTTCGTCGAGGATTTTCTTCGCCTGTTCGGTATTTTCCGCAAAACAGATCTCACTTTCCGTGACCTTGAGGATGAATTGGAGTTCATACGGCATCGCATCGCGGCCTCTGGGGACATCCGCGGCCCCCAATGAGAGGATAGCAAGATCTGCGGCCAACCATTCCTTGCGGTTGTCGGAGATCAGTCCTATCGCAGCCTCCCGCTTGACACCAAGGGTGTGCAATCCTGCGGCAAGGTCCAATACCTCGGTATAGAACTGTTGGTAGGTCGTTGGATGGAAGGTTCCTTCGTCATCCTTGGAAAGTTGTACTTCATTCGTACCGTACTGGGTAACAATATGTTGCAGTAATTTTGGGAGTGTGTCGTACATGCGTCGCTCCTTTTCGGTTTATGGTCATAGTAATGACCATTATTACAAAATAACAAAATTTGTCAAACTGTAATTTATAATATTTTTCCAAGTAGGGCAAGGGATTGTGATCCGTTTTGTCCAAAACGGGGTGGATTTTCGAATAAATCTTAACTTGACACATAATCAGATAACTGTCAGATTAAAATCAGTTCAATAAGAGCTTGGCTTCTAACTGTAATGTTTGTAACAAAAGTAGTCATTTCTGTTGTATACTGAACACAGAGTGACTGAAATACCGATCGGTTCCGGTGCGTGTCATTCACGAACCAACATGGGACCGAATCGACAGGAGGTCCTGCATGAATCATGTCCGAGTACGTGACGATGAATGCAAAGGATGCGCCGTTTGCGTTTCCGTCTGTCCCAAAGGCTGCCTTGCGATGTCGGGCAAGCTCAACACCATGGGATATGAATATGTCCATTTTTTCCACGAGGAAGCATGCACTGCGTGTGGACTCTGCTTTCTCAGCTGTCCCGAACCCAGTGCCCTGACCGTACTGGCTGAGCAGGAGGTCGAGTAGATGGGCAAAAGACTCATGAAAGGGAATGAAGCAGCCGTCCATGGAGCGCTTATGGGCGGATGTACCCATTTTTTCGGGTATCCCATCACCCCTGCAAGTGAAATTTCCCAAGCCGCCGCATACTATTTCACCGCAGCCGGAAGAACCTTCCTGCAGGCGGAATCCGAAGTGAGTGTCATCAATATGCTCTACGGTGCGGCAAGTGCCGGGGCCAGGGTCATGACCGCCTCCTCAGGACCGGGAATCGCATTGATGGGCGAAGGCCTGTCATACCTCGCCGGAGCCAAGCTTCCTTCCGTGGTGATCGACATGCAGCGGGCAGGTCCGGGATTGGGCAATATCTGGCCGGAGCAAAGCGACTACAACATGGTCGTCAAAGGGGGTGGTCATGGAAACTATTCCAACATCACCTTGACTCCGGCATCGGCGCAGGAAATGTTCGATTTCACCCGCAAGGCTTTCGAATTGGCCGACAGGTATCGGATGACCGTCTTTATCCTCAGCGACGCATATATCGGTCAAATGATGGAACCGGTGGAGATATCAGGACCTGTGCTGCACGGCCAGCGCAAGGATTGGGCAGTCTATGGCGATTCCCAAAGCCGCAAGAACCTGATCTCCTCGATCTATATGAGCCCGGCTTTGCAGCGCAAGCACAACGAGGAGTTGCAGCAGACGTATCGCCAGGTGGAGCAGGAAGTCGTCGACTACGAGTTGTATATGGCCGACGATGCCGAAATCGTGTTTGTTGCCTATGGGATTGTCGCACGCATTTGCCATTCGGCGGTGCATGCGCTTAGGGAACAGGGGATCAGAGCTTCCCTGTTGAGACCCAAGACGGTATTTCCATTTCCGAAGAACGTGGTGGAGGATTTTGCCAAGAGGGGAATTCCCCTGGCGGTAGTGGAATTGAGTAGCGGCCAGATGGCCGACGATGTTTCCCTCGCAGCCAATGGAAATGTGGAGGTGCTCCGGTATCTGACCATGGGTGGGGAAACTCCCACAGTGGCAGAGTTGGTGTCGTCGGTACGTCGTGATCTGGCCACCTTGGGTTCGAGGAGGTCCTCATGATCGGGCAAGTACAGAAATTCGGGAAATCGGATTCGTTCTACGATACCTACGAACGCAAGGGCGAAGGCGAGCAATCGACACATTATTGCCCCGGTTGCGGGCATGGCACGATCCAGAAGCTCATTGCCCAAGCTATCGATGATTTGAAGATCCAGGATCGGACAATTTTCCTCTCACCGGTCGGATGTTCCGTGTTCGCCTACTATTACTACGATACGGGTAATATCCAGTGTTCCCACGGCCGTGCTCCCGCGGTGGCCACAGGGGTCAAGCGGACTGTCAAGGATGCGATTGTGATCAGCTACCAGGGCGATGGGGACTTGGCCGGAATCGGTATGACGGAAATCGTCCATGCGGCGAACCGGGGTGAACCGATAACCGTATTCTTCATCAACAATGCCATCTACGGTATGACTGGGGGACAGATGGCCCCGACGACTCCCTTGGGCCGCAAGACCTTGACCACCCCCTTCGGTAGGGACCGCGACCGCGACGGTATGCCCATGGGTATGGCCGAGCTGATGCAGGCGATCGCCGCACCGGTGTTTATCGAGCGCTGCTCGGTGGCGACCCCCAAGGAATTGCTCAAGACCCGCAAAGCTGTGCACAAGGCCCTGCAAAATCAGATCGACAACAAGGGGTTTTCCTTCGTGGAGATTCTCTCCCCTTGTCCGACCAACTGGGGCATGTCTCCGGTCGATGCCCGTACATGGATGGACCAGCAGATGACGCTCCTCTATCCGTTGGGGAATTTCCGTGATTCCGTCACGAAACAAGATGATCGGCCGGGCGACCAGGAAGAACCGCTCTGGTTGGATGACGAGGCGTTGGTCGACCTGCTCAAGGGAGCCTCCGATGTTCCGGTGATGCGCATGGAACCCTTGTCGGAGACCCAACGGGTCAAGATAGCCGGATTCGGCGGACAAGGCGTGTTGTCCGCTGGGGAATTGGTGGCCACGTGCGGGATGTCGGAAGGACTCGCAGTCTCTTGGCTGCCTTCCTATGGACCCGAGATGCGTGGAGGAAGTGCGAATGTGAGTGTGACCTTGTCCATGGAAGATGTCGGTTCTCCCTTGGTCGACCACCCGAACGTGTTGTTGGTCATGAATGGACCGTCCCTTGACCATTTTGAGGACCAAGTGGTCGAGAACGCCTTGGTTTTCGTCAACTCGTCCATTGTTACCCGCAAGGTCCGCAGGACCGATGTCAGGACGATATACATTCCGGCCACCGATCTTGCGCAGGAGGCCGGTCTGGTCTCGGCTGCGAATGTTGTCATGGTCACCGCATACCTGTTGCTCAGCAAGGCTATTCCATTGGATACGCTCAAGCGGTGTATTCCACTGGTATTGAGAAAAAAAGCCTTTCTGGAGAAAAACCTTTCATTGGTGGAACGCACAATGGTATATTTGCAAGAGAACGGGATGGTCTAGAGAGACACCAAGCCGTATCCCACCATAGGGGTTGTGATGGAAAAGAAATGTGAGTTGGTACTGGCGATCAATCCTGGTTCGACCACAACCAAATTGGCTCTGTTCAAGGATAGGGCGGAATTTGCTGTGCGAAACCATGACCACACCGTGGAACAGTTGGCCGCATTCGGTTCGGTGTTCGGTCAGTTCTCGTTCAGACGGGATTTGATCATACGGTTTTTGGATGAACACGACATCCAGCCCGGCGATCTCGCCGTCACCATGGGCCGTGGTGGACTTCTCCACCCGCTTCCGGGTGGCGTCTACCGAGTTGGACATATGATGTTGCGTGACTTGCAGAATTGCACGTACGGTGAGCATGCGTGCAATTTGGGGGCTCCATTGGCCGATGCCGTCGCAAAGCGGTATGGGTGCGACGCTCTTATCGCGGATCCTGTGGTCGTTGACGAAATGATCGACGAGGCCCGGATATCCGGGATGCCGGAAATAGAACGGAAAAGTATTTTCCATGCGTTGAACCAGAAGTTCGTGGCACGCCAGGCGGCGCGGCAGTTGGGAAAACGGTATGAGGAGAGCCGCCTGATCGTCGCCCATTTGGGTGGAGGAATTTCGGTAGGGTCGCATAGGTATGGGAGGGTGATCGATGTCAACAATGCGTTGGATGGCGAAGGCCCGCTCACTCCGGAACGTTCGGGAACTCTTCCGGCGGGGGAGCTGGTCAAACTTACGTTATCCGGCAGGTTCACCTATGACCAGCTGCGCAAGCGGATTACCGGTTCGGGCGGGTTGTACGCCTATACGGGAAGCCGGGATGTCAAGGCCTTGTCACAAGCCGCACAAGACGGTGACGAACAGGCTCAATTCTGGGTCCGTGCCCTTGTGTATCAGATATGTAAGGAAATCACTTCCCATCTTGCAGTGCTCGAGGGCCTTGTCGATGCTGTTGTATTAACCGGTGGCATAGCCCATAATACAACCATGATGGGGATGGTCGAATCCCGCATAGGTCGACTGGTGCCGATCATTGTTATTCCCGGCGAAGGGGAAATGCAGTCGTTGGCAGAGAATGGCTATGCGGTGCTGGACCGTACCCGGGAGGTGATGGAGTATGAGTGAATCGAAAAAAACCGTCGCACTTGTCGGATCGGCCCATAACGAGAGTCTGCGGGCGATGCAAGCCTTCCAAACGGAACATGACGCCGAGTTCCTCTTGATCGGCAATACCAAGGAAACCAGGGAAAAAGCCCAAGCGTTGGGAATAGACATCGAAGGGTTGCGGATTATCGATGCCTCCGATGATATCGAAGCGTGCAAATTGGCGGCTCACGCGGCGATGGATGGGAGCGTGCACGTACTTATGAAAGGATCGGTGCACACCGCCGACTTCCTACGGGCGATCCTGGACAAGGAGTATGGACTGTTGCCTGAAGGTTCGCTGCTCAGCCATGTCGCACGGTTGGTTTTGCCTTGGTACCACAAGCAATTGCTGCTTACCGATGCCGCCGTCTCGATTGTGCCGGATTTGGATAAGAAGGTGCAAATTATCGCCAACGCCATCGCCGTCGCCCACAATATCGGAATTCCCCAACCGAAGATCGCGTTGGTCTGTCCGGTCGAGACGGTCAACCCCCGCATCGTTTCCACTACCGATGCCTCCCAGATTGTGTTCCTCCAGAAGAATACCGCTGTCTTCGAGGATGCTGTCATAGAGGGGCCGTTCGGTCTGGATGTCGCGTTGTCTGTTCAGGCAGCCCGCGTGAAGGGGATAGAAGGGGAGGTTCCCGGTGACGCCGATATTCTTGTATTCGGCAATATCGATGCCGCGAATGCCACGTTCAAAGCCTTCCTTTCGGCTCCGGATGTCGTTTCAGCCGGAATCGTGGTGGGTGCCAAGCTCCCGGTGGTGCTTACCTCCCGTTCGGAATCGATGCACACGCGCATCGAGTCGATCAATATGGCTCTTACGGTTTCCGGATAATATAGTAGGGGTTTGTTTCACCGCAGGAGAGGCACGTCGACTTGTGGGCGGACAACAGGTTGCCGCAAGAGGGGCACTGCCACTTGTGAAGCTCCCGTTCGTTCCATGCAGGCAACCCTGCTTCACGGATGAAAGAGAGATTCTCGATCATGCTCATGCCATATTTCGAGCGGTATCGGGCATCCAGACGTTTTAGGCGTGCACAGGGCATAGTGGTGCACGTCATGCAAGTTCCATCGGGTTTGTCCTGGGCACAACGCTTTATGACGCAATGTTCACAGGACCGGGGTTTTGGTTGTTCGGACGCGCATCCCCCGCATATGGGCTTTGCCCTCAGTATGCCGGAGCAGACCGAGCAATTCATACCGCAGGGGGCCAAGAGCATTTCAGTTTCCACTTGTTCTCTCCACTGACAATTGTATGGTACAACTGAAAATGGAATCTGTCACCCATTGTGTGTGTTTTCCTTTCAACTTGGGTGAATGGACAGGGCAATCGATGGAAGCAATACCCGTTCCATGGTAGTATATGACAAGAGTATAAGGAAATTCAGATGGATGAAGCTTTCTACCGTAGGATTATTGCCGAATCATCGTACGGTTATGCATATATCAAGGTTCTCACCGATGCCCAAGAGGTGCCCGTCGACTTCGAATTCGTAGAGGTCAACGCTGCGTTCGCATATCTGTTCTCCTTGGATAGCGATTCGTTTCTCGGTAAACGGACGAGGGACTTGTTTCCCGAAGGGATTACCAGCGACTTCAACTGGATTACGACGGTGGGTAGGATCGGACTGACGGGAAGACGGCAGAATTTTGTCCAGCATCTCGACAAGTCCGACCGCTGGATAAGTGTGAGGGCCTTTTGTCCGGAACCTGGGTTTATCGTACTCCAGGTAGTGGATATCAGCCATGAGATCAAGCGGTTGCGCATTCATGAGGGAATCTTCAACCTTACCCCGATTCTATTGTGTGTCATAGATTTCGATGGGAAAATTATCATGGCCAACGATGAATGGACAACTTCCTTGGGATATCCGAAACAGGCCTTGCTCAGTGCCCATATTTACGATTATATCCATCCGAACGATATCGAATCGACCGCAGCGATGATGAAGGAGTTGGGAGAGGACCGGGTGATACGCAATTTCGTGAACCGTTACCTTGCCTTCGACGGCTCATACCATTCGCTGGAGTGGCGTGCCCACGTGAGCGATGGCCTCGTCTACGGTGCGGCCCGGGATATTACCGATAAGCTTGCCGCGGATAAACAGAAGCAACGCGAGTTGGATCTGATGAACCTGTTGTTCGACCAGACCCTGACAGGAATGTATATGATGATGCTGGATGAACCGGTGGATTGGAGGCATTCCGTCGATAAGGATGCAACCTTGGAATATATCCTGAGCCACCAGCGGGTGGTTAGGACCAACCAGGCCTTGTTGGACCAATATCGTGCTACCAAGGATCAGGTGATCGGAAAGACGTCCCTCGAATTCTTCAAAACCGATATGGATGAGATCAGGAAGGCCTGGAGAAAGTTGCTTGACCAGGGTCGGATCAATTTCGAAACCCAGGAACGGCGCATGGACGGCACTCCGTTGTGGACAGTCGGAGACTATTCGTGCATCTACGACTCCAAGGGACGTGTTGTCGGCCATTTCGGCATGCAGCTCGATATGACCGAGCGGAAGGAAGGGGCGGTTGCCCTCGAGAAAAGTGAACGGATGTACCGCCTCATGGCAGAACATGCCTCGGATGTGATCTGGGTCTTCGACATGATGAACAAGACCTTCTCCTATATGAGTCCTTCGGTGAAACAGTTCCTCGGGTATTCTCCGGAAGAGCTGATGACGCTTCCCTTCGGAACCTC
The DNA here is from genome assembly GCA_002839355.1 of Spirochaetae bacterium HGW-Spirochaetae-2. GTDB lineage: Bacteria > Spirochaetota > Spirochaetia > Sphaerochaetales > Sphaerochaetaceae > UBA8525. The sequence goes on along the minus strand of PGXW01000010.1, from coordinate 15,742 downwards.
CCTGCACCCAGCCGATATCGCCCCGACTGTGCACCGTCTGCGGCGAATGATCTTGGAATTCAAACGGAACCCGGGACCTCAGAACAAGTGGACGTTCCAGGTTCGCCACAGGAAAGCCGACGGGACGATCATCTGGGCCGATGCCTCGATAAATTTCCGCTATACCGAGACTGGAAGTATCGAAGCCATTGGTGTGAGCCGGGATGTGACTTCACGCAAGTTGAATGAGGAGAAGATCCTCCACCTGAGTTACCGGGATCAACTTACCGGACTGTTCAACAGGCGCTATTTCGAAGAACATCAACGCACCTATGCGGAACCGGCTTCCCTTCCCTTGACCATGGTCGTGTGCGATGTGAATGGACTGAAGCTTACCAACGATGTGTTCGGGCATCAGGTCGGCGACCAGTTGCTCAAATCGTGCGCGAATGTGCTTGTGCAATCGAAACAGCCGGACGACGTGGTTGCCAGGATAGGGGGAGATGAATTCGTGCTGCTGTTCCCCAACACTTCCCAACCCGAGGCCCAAGCGCGCATCGATGCGATCATGCAAGCCGTCTCGCAACAGATTGTCGGGAAAACACGTCTTTCGGTCTCATTCGGTTCAGCGACCCTTGCCGCCCCTGTAGCATCGCTGGAGCCGTTGTTCAAGGAAGCGGAGGATATCATGTACCGGCGCAAGTTGCTCGAAAGCTCAAGCTATAAGCACGATGTGATAAAGCTGTTGATCAATGGTCTGCATGAGAAGGGCTTGTATGAGCGCAAGCACAGCAATAAAGTCTCGTTTCTCTCCTATGAGATCGGCAAGGCGATGGGACTTGCATCGGGTGATCTGGACGAGTTGCGGCTGGCGGGCATGTTGCACGACATTGGCAAGATCGGAATAGATACCGATGTGCTCAACAGGGTGGGTCCACTGGATGCACACGAGTGGGAACAAATGCGGCGGCACCCGGAGATGGGATTTCAGATTCTGCGGTCCGTCCAGAATTTCGGTCGTATCGCAGACTGGATACTTGCCCATCACGAACAACCCGATGGGAAAGGATATCCCCAGGGACTTGTCGACAGTGAGATTCCCCTGCAATCGAAAATCATTGCGGTAGCCAATGCATTCGATTCCATGACAAGTTCCAGTGGATTCAAGCACCCGTTGGAAATCCCTGGAGCCCTTGAAGAACTGCAAACATATATCGGGACGCAATTCGATCCGAAGGTCGTGGAGACGTTGGTTTCGTTACCGCGGGAATATCTGGAAAAAGACACTATCAGCGAGGAGGGTATTAGTGATGGGCCGACAAGCCATGCTTGATCTGTATGAGAATCTACTCAAATCGATCGCCGATCCATTCTTCATCATTTCCGATGATGGCACGTACCTGGATGTTTTCGGGGGAACAGAACGCAGTCTGTACGACGATGCGGCAGCCTTGAAGGGTCGGAATATCTTTGATTTCATGGAGAAGGATTTTGCGGAATTCTTCATGAACCAGGTGCATCGAACACTGCAGGGAAGTACCTTGAATTCGTTCGAATACCAATTGGCGACCGAGACTGTAGATGGAATTCCCAAGAATGGGCCGGGCGGAACACAGTGGTTCGAAGCGCGGATGTTCCCCCTGGAAAGCCTTTTCGATGGACAGCGGGCAGTAACCGCCTTGATTCTCAATATTACAGAGCGCAAGCACTTGCAGCAAAAATTGCGGGAACTGTCCTACCAGGATTCCTTGACAAAGGTGCCGAATCGCCGCTACTTCTTCGACCATTTGAGTGAGCAGCTGGATATGTATACCCGTGACAAGGTCCCGCTGGTGGTCATGATCCTGGATATCGACCATTTCAAACCGATAAACGATACGTACGGACATTACGCGGGGGACCAGGTATTGAGGCAATTGGTGGCGGTGATTCAGGAAGCTGTTCCGAAGCATGCCATTGTCGCCCGTTTCGGTGGCGATGAATTCATCCTCTCGATTACGGGAACACCGTTGCCCCATGCGATGGAAATAGCGGATCAATTGTGTCTCAGCATCCATCGGCACAGCTTCAGCTTTGGAGAGACTACCCTGCCGGTCACTGTAAGCATCGGGGTCTCGGATGTAACGATATTCGACACTGACACCGCGACTATCGTCAGCCGTGCGGACAAAGCCTTGTATCTGGCGAAAGAGCAGGGAAGGGATAGGGTCGTGTACGTGTAGGATGTTTTGTAGCAAGACAAAACTTGTGGCATAAGTTTTTCCGTGACCGATAAATAGCAAACTTTTACTATATCATGCAGATGTTCTGTGATACCATGAAATCTGGGGGACATAGTCGCTTCGAACCCACAGTTGAGGATTGTTTTTCAAATGGTTATTGATATTATCTACAACATAGCCCTGTTGCTCTCGGTCAGCGTGGTGTACGCCACCTATCCCTTCAAGGCTATGCGAACTACAAAACGGTTTCTCACTATCATGGGATTTGCCATCGGACTGGTCGGCATGCTTATCATGTCCCGACCGTTTGTCCTTGCCGACGGTATCGTATTCGACGGCAGGTCGATCATAATCGGTGTAACGGGCATGTTCTTCGGGCCTATTCCCGCCATAATCGCATCTTGTATAATGCTTTCATACCGGATATTCCTTGGTGGAAGTGGAATGGTGACCGGAATTTCCGTTATCTCGACTGCTTGTGCCATCGGCGTACTCTGGCACCATTTCCGTTACCGGAGGTTCATGCAGACAAAATCTCCGGCCAATTTCGAATTGTACCTGGTGGGCTTGTTGGTGCATGTCGTCATGCTCGCCTGCATGTTCCTTATTCCGAACCAAGACCAATGGCACGTCGTTCGTGCTATGAGCTTGCCCATCCTGTTCGTCTATCCGATCGGTTCGTATCTGCTCTCCATGCTGTTGTTCTTCCAAGTGCAGCGCATAGATATCATCAATCGTCTGGAAATCAGCGAACATCGTTTCAAGACCATGTTCGAACAGGCTCCCATGGGTATCACCGTGACCGATTCCCGGACTGCAACGCCGATCGAAGTCAACAGGAAGTTTCTGGAAATCATCGGGAGGACACGGGACTCTTTTATTGGAGTCACCTGGATGTCCATCACCCATCCCGACGATATTGCCGCGGATCAACACTTGACAGAGAGCTTGATCAACGGTGACATCGAATCCTTCACATTGGACAAACGTTTCATACGTCCCGATGGAACCTTCGTCTGGGTGAATATGGCTATCAGTATTCTGAAGACACCATTGAAAGGAATTAGGCAGCACCTGTGCATGGTCACCGATATCACTGAGCGCAAAGCCATGGAAGAGGCTATCTTGTATGCGAATTCGCATGACCCGTTGACCGATCTGTTCAACCGCACCCATTTCGAGAGGAAGTTGAAGGAACTCGATAGTGTTGGAGTGTATCCGCTGGCAGTGGCGATCGGGGACGTCAATGGTCTGAAACTGGTGAATGACGCCTTCGGTCGGGAAGTCGGGGACGGATTGTTGATACGGATAGCACGCGAAATACAGTCGATCATGGGAACAGGCGGGTACTGTGCCCGTATTGGTGGGGACGAATATGCCCTGTTGTTGCCTACGACAGACGAGGCTTCCGCATGGGCTTTGACAGCGACGATACAACAACGGATATCAACCATTGGGGTCCGGAGCGTGGAAGTTACCGTATCGTTTGGGGTGGCGGTGAAGCATCACACGGGCGAGGACTTGAACGAAGTGGTCAAGCAAGCCGAGAATGCCCTGAACCGGAGCAAGCTGAGCGAAAGCCCCAGCGCCCGTAGCAAAGCGATAAACACCATTATCAATACCTTGCACGAGAAGAACCGGAGGGAAGAGCTGCACTCGCGAAGGGTGAGCGTATTGGGTGTCCGGTTGGCCGAGGCGTTGGGGTTGGGAAACAAGGAAGTCTCGGAAATGCGCACGGCGGGGTTGTTGCACGATATCGGGAAAATCGCGATAGACGAGTCTATCCTCAACAAGGATGGTGTGTTGAATGAAGCGGAATGGGAAGCAATAAAGCGGCATCCCGAGACCGGGTACAGGATACTCGGCTCGGTCGGTGAGCTGGGCGAAGTGGCGACCTTCATACTTTCGCATCATGAGCGCATGGATGGGAAGGGATACCCCAGGGGTTTGCGGGGAGAGGAGATACCACTACAGGCACGGATCATCACGATCGTGGATGCCTATGACGCGATGACTGCTGCCCGGCCCTACCGCGAAGCGGTGGGTGACCGCGAAGCGGCTGCGGAACTCAAACGCTGTTCGGGGTCTCAGTTCGACACCGACCTTGCCCGACTGTTTGTCGAGCAGGTGTTGCAGTTGTCATGGGATGACTTGAAGTGATCCGGACCGTCAAACTTCCAGAATTTCGATAAGGTCGTGGGGTTCCAACCTGAATAGGGAGCCCTTGCCCTCGTAGAACCCATGATCCCGTACAAAATGGATATGCAGGTCGGTGAAGGTCACTTCCCGGCCAAGGCGTTTGTTGATGACCGTGGTATTCACCTTGTCATACATTCCGGGACCACCGAACGGCGAGGGTAGCTTTCCCCGGACAGAATCAACCCGAACATCGAAGATATCGTCGAGCAACATGAATTCTCCAAGCCCGGGCATTCCGGCATCCCTGAAGTATTGCATGCGCTGGGCGATTTGCTCATGGGTTTTTTCCGAGCGGCGGACCGAGGAATCGTCCTCGCTGAGAATATCGATCAACTTGCGGGTGTCGGTGCCGAGGAACCCTTCCAATGTAATGACACCAGGAAGCATCTGTTTCTGTATGGCATCGTATTCGGGTGTTTGTTTCATGCTGGGTATCCCTCCAATGGATCAGGAGAATTTGTCGTAATAGATACGTTCATCGGGCATGCCCAAGTCCCTGAGGACCTTGATGCACGCATCGATCATACCGGGACTTCCACAAAGGTAGGCTTCGCTTTCCGATGCATTTTCGGTCAAGCGGCCGACGACATCGGTAATCAGACCGACTTCGCCTTCCCATTTGTCCTCTGGTGCCGGTTCGCTGAGGGCTGGGATGAACTTGAAGTTTTCCATTCTGGTTTCCAGTTCACGCATCTCATCGATCAGGAACAAGTCCCGTGCCGAACGTGCCCCAAAGAAGTACCGGGCCTTGCGCTTGCTTCCCTTGTCGGCCATATCGAGCAGTATCGACTTGACAGGGGCCATACCGGATCCCCCTGCGATACAAATGATATCGCGTTCGGTATCCCGTAGGAAAAATTCCCCATAGGGCCCGTTCACAATCACCGTATCGCCTTCCTTCAGGTGTTTGTGCACGTACGTGGTACAGATTCCGTTGGGAACCAGACGGATCTCCAGTTCAATGTGGGTGATGTCGCTGGGTACGGAAGCCATGGAGTAGGCGCGGTACACCGGCTCGTCGGTCAACTCGTATTCCGGAACCTGGAATTGGATGAATTGTCCGGCCTTCATGTCGATCTCGGTCGGTTCGATGAGTTTCAGCTTCACTTCCTTGATATCGTGTGTAAGATCGCGAAGACTTTCCACCTTGGTGGTGAACTGCCTAACCGAGAACAACTCTTCCGGAATTTTGATGGCGATATCGTTCTTCACCTTGAATTGACAGGAAAGGCGTATCTGATTCTTCTTCTCCTCTTCGGAAATCCATGGCAATTCAGTGGGAAGATAATTGCCGCCACCTTCAAGGACCGCCACCTTACACAGGCCACAGGATCCACGTCCGCCGCAGGCGCTGGGAATGAACACCCCCTCGCCATTCAAAGCTTTCAATAGAGGTTGTCCTCCCTGGACCTCAAATTCCTTCGAGCTGTTTATCGTGATTTTCGCCGTCCCATAATTGCCCACAGTAGCATCGGCTATCACCATAAGAAGTGCGAGCACGATAGCTATGAGAGTAATGACAAGTACGCTGACAAGTAAAGTTGCTAGCATGTGCTCCTCCTACGAGATGGTGATCATGCCGTTGAACCCCATGAAGGCCATGGCCATGAAACCGGCGATGATCAAAGCGATTCCCGCCCCGTCGAGGCCTGCGGGAATCTTCGCTGTTCTGAGTCGTTGACGGATTCCGGCCATGGCCATGATTGCAATCAACCACCCGAGTCCGCTACCGAATCCAAAGAAGAAGGAGGTCATGAACGAGTACTCCCTGATAACCATGAACAGCGAAGCTCCAAGGATCGCACAGTTGACAGTGATAAGGGGAAGGAAGATGCCGAGGGCAAAATAGAGTCCCTCGCTATAGCGTTCGATGACCATCTCGATCAGTTGGACAAACGCGGCGATTATGATGATGAACACGATGAACCGCAGGTACTCCAACTGGAAGGGGACCAGCAGGAAATGGTAGACGACCCAGTTGATCGCGGTTGTTGTGGCCATGACGAAGGTGACGGCGATGCCCAAGCCTGCGGAGGTTTCCAGTTCCTTGGAGACCGAAAGGAACGAACACATGCCCAGATAGTTTGTGAGCAGGATATTGTTGGTGAAAACGGCTGCAAAGAATACTGCCAATGGGAATAGGATATCATTCATTTGGTGCCCTCCTTGAATACCGCTTCACGGACAATCCAAATAAAGATCGCCAACATGAAGAATCCTCCGGGTGGCATGATCATGATAGACCAGTTTGTCCACCAGGATCCGAGAATCTGGTAGCCCCAAAGGGTTCCTGTGCCGAGTAATTCCCGGAAGAAGGCGATGACGAGCAGGACATAGGCATAACCCATACCGCTTGCCAGACCATCGACCAATGAAAGCATTGGTTTGTTCTGCAGGGCGAACGCTTCGATCCGTCCCATGACTATGCAGTTGGTGATTATGAGACCTACATACGGACCCAATTGTTTCCACATCTCGGGGTAGAAGGCTTTCAACGCGATATCGACGATAATCACATACGTGGCGATTATCATGGTCTCGACCATCATGCGGATACGGGAAGGAATCCACTTTCGCATGACCGAAAGGGTCCAGCTTGAAAGGGCGGTGGTGAACATGACTCCGAGTGTCATGACCATGGTATTCTCCAGCTTGTTCGTTACAGCCAACGTAGAGCAGATACCCAATATCTGGACGAATACCGGATTGTCTTTCCCCAATGGGGCCAAAAAAGTTTTCTTGATCATTCCTGCTGCCATATTATTGCCCCCTCGAGATGTTGCCGCTTTCAGCTATGACGCGGTTCATGATATTCCTGACCGATTCACTGGTTATGGTAGCACCGGTAATGGCATCGATTTCCTCGGGAGCATCGGCGGTGCCCTCCTCGACAAGACGGAACGGACCTTGTTTGCCGGCGAATTGGCTGGTGAACCAGCGTTCCTCGATCCGTGCACCGAGTCCCGGTGTTTCGCTTTGGCTGACAATCGAGATACCCGCAAGTGTTTTCAGGTCCTCTTCAAAGCCGGCCATAATAGTGATCGGGCCCCACAAGCCGGGTCCGGTGATTTCGACAACATACCGTGTCGAACCGTCCGGAGCTTGCACCGTGTATTGGTTGCCCTCTGTCTTCGCCATATCCGCAAATAGTGCGGCTACGGATTCCGGTTGCCCGTCATGCGAGATTGCCGCTGCATCCAATACACTGCGCCAAAGGAAGAATTGTTCATTGATCTGGACCCGTTCCAATGTTGAGAGGTGCAACGCCGCTGTCACCAGGATGCATGCGACCGTCACCAGTGCCATGAATACCAATGGCTGGATACGCTTCGCATAGAAACTTTGTGTTTTCATGCGGCTCCCCCTTCTGCAGCCTTCGCCTTGGCCTTTTTCTTTGCCTTCGATTGCTTGAAGTAGTGGTCGAACAGCGGTCCGAACATATTCACCAGCAGTATGGCGAAGGTGACTCCCTCGGCCCAAACGGAGAATACCCTGATCAACACGGTCAACAGACCGAACAAGATGCCATACAACCATCGGCCCGCGTCGGTGGACTGGGACGATGAGATGGGGTCGGTGACCATGAAGAATGCCCCGAGTAGAAAACTTCCACTCAGCAGAGCGTACAAGGGATCGCTGGCGTTCGGGTGGCCTGCTACCCAGAGGATAGTCTGTAATATGAGAAACGATCCAATCGAACCAACGACAATTTTCCAGTTCGCGGCCTTCTTGTATATGATGAAGGCTCCACCCAGTACAATCAACAATGCCGAGGTCTCTCCGAAGCTCCCGCTGATCGTTCCCAGCAGCAGTTCCACATATGAAGCGGCTTTCGTTGTCAAGGGAGTGGCAGCAGAGATACTGTCGGCGGAGGTCAACCAGGTGCCGAATCCGGCGGGGAACCAGTTGATGGTTGTCTGGGGCAGCACGAATCGGGCCGTCATGGGAACGCCGAAGCTGATGTATACGAACGCACGTGCGGTTATCGCCGGATTGAACACGTTCTTGCCGAATCCGCCGAACACCATCTTGCCGAATACGATTCCGAATGCTATGCCTAATGCCGCTATCCAGATTGGTATTCCCGGTGGTAGCGACAGTGCGAACAGAACGCACGACACGAACACCGATTCGGTTACCTTCAGCTGGTACCGTCTTGCCATGAGCCACTCACTCAAAAGACCTGTCGCCACCACTACCGCGAGCACTACGACAAATCGCCAACCGTAGAGGTAGATAGCCGCAAGACACATAGGGGACAATGCGATAAGGACATTCCGCATCGCCTGTTGTTTTTGGATATTCACCGTTCCCTCCCTCTGATTTCCCCTATTGTAGCGCAAAAAGTGGATTCTGTAAAAAATTTATGTAAAAACGTACAAGATTTTATAAGGGGACCAGGTGTGGGGCTTCCGAACAGATGGCCTCTAGCCGACCTGTTCCCGGCACAATTAACCTTCCTCGATGACCCGCATGCTTTCAACCTGCACATGCAGGGCCCCCTGGTCGTCATGGACCGTACCCGATACGACCAGCGGCCGCTGGCCGTACAACAGTTTCCTGTACCGTTCATGGATCTTTGGAAACAACACCGTTTCATACAATGCCGTTTCGTCCTCGAAAGAGACGAAGTCCATTGGCAATCCCTGTTTAGTCCAGACAGTCTTGCGGGTAATGGGCCACCCGAGGAGGAACACCTTGTCTCCCACATGTGCCGGTATCTCCACGGCCCTGATTCGTCGGACCCGTGCGATCCGACGGGCCCACAAGAGCAACGGATGGTGTTCCCGCAAGAAGCCGAGGGCTTCGAACTCCCTATGCAGTTCAGCTTCGGTTCTCCCCATAGGTCCGGGTACAGGCAACTTGCGGTCCGCCCGGATGGGGAAGGGTGTCTCGGCGGCGAACAGTTCGCCTTGTCCCTCCTTGCCTTGGCTTTTTCTCGGGGTAATGAGCAACCGTTGAAGCTGTTCGCTTCTCGCCGTACCTACAGCTAGGGAATCGAAGACTCCGGCGGCGACCAGCGAGACGAGATCGTCCCGTTGGAGGGAAAGTCGGGAGGAGACTTCCTCCAGGGTGGTGAACGCCCCCCCGGTGGAACGTTCCCGCAGGATCGCTCCGATTGCGGTGGTACACAGGTTGGCAATGGCCATGAACCCAACCACCATTGTCGATCCTTCGGCATGATACTGTTTCCGACTACGGTTTATGTCGGGGCCACAGATATACAGACCCATTCTCCGTGCCTCGCTTATATATGCCTGGGCCCGATAGTATCCGCCTTGGTTGGAGAGGACCGCGGCCATGAAGGCCCCGGGATGATGGACCCGCAGGTAGGCCGATTGGAAAGAGACCATGGCATAGGAGGCGGAGTGGGGTTTGCAGAATGAATATCCGTCGAAGGAGAGCATCATTTCCCATATGGCCGATATGGTGGACTCTTGCACACCCCGTTGTCGGCACCCCTCGAAGAATTGCCGTTCATAACGGGCCAACTTTTCTCCACCCGCCTTTTTCGCAATGACTTTTCGCAATGTGTCCGCCTCCGCCTCGCTGAAACCGGCAAGGGCGACCGCGGTTTTCGACACGTCCTCCTGGTAGCAAAGTATTCCATATGTCTCGTCGAGGATCCTTGCCAGGCTCGGATGCAACGGTTCCCAGGACCCTCCCTTGAGACGACGCACATACTCGGCGATGAACTTGTTCGCTGCCGGACGGATGATGGAGGAGTGGATGACGATATGGGGAAAATCGCCCCGACCGGTCTTCTGCTGCAATTGCCGCATGGCCGGGGACTCGATGTAGAACACCCCCATGGAATCTCCACGGGCAAGGGCTTCCACGGTCTTCCGATCTTCGGCCGGGTGCCATGTCTGTTCATCCACATGGATTCCCTGTTCACGCAAGTTCTGCAGTGCGTCGCGGATTACGGCGAGCGAACGGTTTCCCAACAAGTCTATCTTCACCAGTCCAGCGGCTTCGGTCCCTTCCTTTTCCCAAGCCAATAGGGGATACCCCTCGGCCGACGATTCGATGGGAACATAGTACGATACCGGCTTGGGGGTAATCACCATTCCCCCGCAATGCATGGAAATGCCCCTGGGCAGGCCTTCGATCCGGGCTGCGACAGAACAAATGGTTTGCCAGAGGGGATCTGCAATACCCGAGAGTCCCGAGTCGAACAGCTGCCGTTCCATAAGGGTGATGTCGGAGTCGGGAACCCCATAGGCCTTGGCCGTCTCCCTGATCGCCGATCGGGCGCGGAACCGATTGTGGTTTGCCACCCGGGCACAGTGGTCCTCGCCGAACCGTTCCAACACGGCGTGGAGAATATCGTCGCGCTCGTCCCACGCGAAATCCACGTCGATATCCGGCGGATCGGTCCTGGCCATGGTAAGGAACCGTTCGAAATACAGGTTGTACGCGATAGGATCCACATTGGTTATCCCCAACGAGTAGGAGACGATCGAGGCGGCACCGGAACCTCTGCCGCAGGTCCGGCTGGCCATAGCCACGATATCGTCCATGACGAGGAAATAGGAGGCGAAACCCTTGCGGTTGATAATATCCAACTCATAGGCGATCCGGCCCAGGATAGCATCGGAAATCTCTCCATAACGTTTTTCCGCACCTTTGAGGACCCGGTTGCGCAATTCCACTTCCGCAGTCGAGTTCGCTACGGGGTATTCGGGAAACACCAGCGACTGGAACAAGGGCACGTCGGCACATGCCGATACGATCTTCCCGGTGTTCTCCAAGGCCTGGGGCCAGGATTCGAAAGCCTTGGCATAACGGTCCATGTCCCCTATGGTCTGGTCAGCCGGTTCCCGATCATCCGCAGTCAAGGTTCCCGTTGTTTTTCCACAGGCAATAGCTCTCAGCACGACATGGAGGTCTTGGTCCCCGGGGAGAAGCAAGGAGGCATCGTCAATGGCCGCAAGGGGAATCCCCAATTGGCGGGCGGTAGGAATGCTGCCCAACCAGCGTGGGGTTATGGCTGCATACAGGTCGGGAACTTTCCCCGACAGCTTTCCAAGCAGTCTTGGGGATTTGGTGGCAAGCACCAGTCCCTCGGCATCGTTTGCCAGTTCCTCCGCACTATCCAGGTTTTGGCAGTTACCCTTTCGTGACAAGAGTCTGCATATGCGCGAATAACCCTCGGCAGTACGCACAAAGGCAAATACCGGACCTTCGGCAGTCGTCAATTCGACCCCTACCACCAACTTCATGCCGAATTCCTGTGCCGCTTCACGACAGGCATGCAGCCCGTAGAGGTTGTCCCTGTCGGTTATCGCTATGGCCGGACACCCTTGCGACGACAGCCTTTCCATGATGGACTTGGGTGAAGCCACACCCCAAAGCAATGAATAGGAGGAACGGATACCGAGCCTGCTATACACGGAACACCGCCGCGGCATGGGTCAGGGTCGCTGGTCCGAAACGGAGTCGGGTCGCATCGACTGCCGATTGCAGGCGTTCTTCCCGTGTCGGCCCGGGTGGGGTGAACAGGTCGGGTTCCCGTTTGGCTGGCAGCAACCGTTGCAACGAGAGTGTGAAGGCCCGGATACGGACCCGACGACGCATGGCTTGCTGCATGGCTTTCCAGGAAGCCTCCAGTATCTCGGTGTCTAGTACAAGGGGGTGGGAAGACAATTGTTTTCCCTCACTCGTGGCCCCGTCTGCCCAGAAGAGGGTGATATGGACCGCAGTGCACGCCAGAAGTTCCTTGCGCATGTCAAGGCCGGCGTCCTCGGCTGCACAGACCATTGCCGCCCGGAGAGCTTCGAGTTCCCCCGCCGGTTCGGAAAAGTCTACCCGCTTGTGGATGGTCCGGTTTCCCAGGTGCCTGGGATCTACCACAGAGGTGTCCCAACCACGGGCTGCGTTGCGGAGTGCCAGACCGTGCTTGCCCAACAGGGCTTCGACCTGCATGTCGTCAAGGACCGCCAACTGACCGATGTCACTGAATCCGGCCACGGCAAGAAGCCGCCCTATCGTCGGACCGACTCCCGGCAGCAAGGCCATATCCTGCCGGGCCAGGAACAACTCCTCGTCGCCTTCCCTGACTTGCGTGATTCCGCTGGGCCTGATCGCACGGGTTCCGATCTTTGCCACGAGCTTGTTCGAGGCCACGGCCACCGCAGGCTCCATACCCAGGAGGTTGTGGATCTCATTGCGGATACGGACCGCACAGTCCACCGGAGGTCCGAACAGGCGGGTGGTGCCGGCGACATCCAGATACATATGACCACCCGAATCGTGCTGTATGGTAGGTGAATAGCGGGAGGCTATCTCGAACATGGCCGATTCAGCTTTCGCACAGGCGGATGCGTCGGGGCTTATGAGGGAGAGGGACGGAACCATACGAAGTGCCGTTGCCACCGGCATGCCGGCATGGATTCCTTCTTCCATTGCCCGTCGGGACGGAGCAATGACAATACGTCGGGAGGAACCCTCCCGGGCAATGGCAAAAGCCTTGTCGGCAAGGGTAGGGTCCCGGCTTGTTGCGACAGACGCCGCGAAGTTTGTGACATTCACATGGATGATGCTCGCATGGTCACCGGTCATGGGCTCCCACCTCCCCCAGGGCAAGCAGTTTCCGCAACGCCATGGCGTTCTTTACCGCCTGCCCCCGTCTGTGGTTGTTGAAGTAGACCAACACCAATTGCGCCGCGACGGCCATACCACGGACACGTTCCGCGATTGACGCCAGCTCCTTCTCCGAATAGAGGTAGTCGTACCGAGCCGCCGAATCGGAGCCCCACCAGGTCTCCTTGCTGCGTCCATGGAGCCGGATATAGGCCAATGGAGAGGTCGCCACATCCATCATGGGCGGCGAGCTTTGGATTTCCGGCATGTCCAGCGAAACGAGCGAGACCTTGCGTTCCCGCAATGCATCCAACGTCCTGTTGTTGTACCACTGCCCATTGCGGAATTCCACTGCGAGGGGGAAAGTTCCCAATGAGCGGACCAGCGCATCGAGGTACCGGCGGCGGTCGGGGTCGTAATGGAACGAGTAGGGGAACTGGAGCAGGACCGCACCCAAGACCCCTTTCTCCTGGAGGGGCGAAACCGCAGACCGGAAGGTTGCGGCCGCAGTTCTCCATGTCGCCGTATCAATGGCGTGGGTAAGGGATTCGTGGGCTTTTATGGAAAACAGCAAGGATTCGCTCTGGTGGTGCATTGCCAGCAGCTGTTCGGCTTCAGGCATGCGGTAATAGCTGAAGTTCAGCTCGACTGTGGGGAAAAGGGTTCCGTACCTGTCCAGATACTCCCCGGCTTTCGTGCCCTCGGGATAAACCGGGCCGACCCACTCCGTGTAACTGTACCCTGATGTTCCGATAAGTATCCTTGCCATACCTTAGATATACTATACATCTGTATAGTAATCAAGTGGAAGTTGGCAATAGTCAGAAAGCGCGGATTGCCCTGACGGCGAGCAATTCGGCCTTTTCCACACGCCCTTGCACACCATTGGAAAAGCCCTGTCCCCACGACCGTCTTTCATCGTACTCGGAAGAACTCCAATACCCGTATCCCTCCCGGAGAAATGTACCGGTTCCATTGCGGGCCAGCGATGTGTACAGCAGGTCGAGTTCATCTTTCGAAGGGAGGAACCAATCGGAGAAGTCCTGTACCACCAGTTGTGCACAATAGGTGGCTGCCGTTCCCATATCGGGGGAGTCGATAACCAGGGCCTCCGTATTGGTTCGACCGGATCCGACAGCGGTCCGGGTACTCGCCAACGATCCCTGGAAACCCCAGGGAAGCAATCTTTCGGTCGTATCCGGAGCCATTTCCAGATATCTCCAACCGTCCGAGACTTCCCCCTTGTCGTAGAAGACCACACCCCGGGCAGGTCCCGGAGCTCCTATCGCGTAGGTCTTTTCCTTTGCGGCGACACCAGTTTCCCCCGAAGTGGCACAACCGGATACGAACAACGCCACCAGTACCAGTATCAGGGCCAGGGCCATGAGGGTCTTGCCTGTCCGCATGCTCATACCTCTTTGTCTTGGGGGTGGTCGTCGGAGGAGTAGAGGATATCGGAATAGATCATGTACCCGCCACGCTCACGATCCTTGACAGCGTAGGTTGCGATTTCAGCGCGTTTGATCAGCGTGTTGATATCATCGCCATGCTCGGGATACAACGAGATGCCAAGGCTGGCGGAAACATCGATCGAGAGTTCCTCGGAAAGCTCGAAAGGAGTGGAGAAGGCCGTATTGATCTTCTTCGCCACGGCCAGGGAGTCGCGGCGAGTCCTGATTCCATTGAGCAGGACGATGAACTTGTCGCTGCCAAGTCGTGAGACCAGGTCGCTCTTTCTCAGTTGGGCCTTTACCCTGCCGGCCATTATTTGCAGGACCTTGTCACCGGCCTTGAAGCCATGGTTCTCGTTGATGGTGGAGAAATGGTCGACATCGATGACAAGGAAGGCTACGAAATCATCCGAGTACCGTGCCTGTGAGATGGTGAGTTTCGCCTGGTCGTGGAAAAAGTTCCTGTTCGGCAACCCGGTAAGGATATCCTGTGTCGCCAGGAACGAGAGTTTGTCCTCCAGCCGTTTCTGCACCGAAATATCCTCGACGGAACCATCGTAGAAACAGACTTCGTCCTCTCCGTTGTAGACAGTACGGACAGTATCGCGAACCCAGATCGGTTGGCCGTCGTACCGTTCGATCTCAAAGACCAGTCCATGTATCGAATCTTCCCGTTCGATTATTTCCCGCCAGGTCTTCTGTTCCTCGGGATCGTTGAACATGGAGAAGTAGTTGTCGGACCGCATGACCTCCATGCTGGGAGCCTTCACAATATTGGCCAGTGTCTGGTTCAATTCCACAAAATCCCCGCTTGGTTTGATCCTGTAGAGACCGGATGGAACGCTATCGAACAACGATGTCTCGGCGAGCCTGCCGTTTGTCGAGATCTTCTTGTGTGCCGACTTGACCTGCACCTTGGCATCAAGTTCCGTCAATTGGGCCATGATCATGTTTTGTGCGGCCTCGATATCCGACAATCTCACGGTTTTCGAATCGGACGGCAACATGTCCTTTTCGCTGACCATGACGACATCCTGTATCGATCCGATATCCTGGAGGATCTTGGTCATGTTGTCTACGGTATAATAGTCCTGCATGTCGGCGGAGAGGATCGCGACATCGAAACGGTGTCTCTTGACGTTCGACAAACCGTCGACCATGGAATCGACATGGGTAACGTGTGCGATATGTTCCTTGAGATAGTTTGCCAACGATTCTTTGGCTCCGGTGGATTCAAGTATGATAATCAGGCGTATCGACTCAAGCATGAAGGTCCTCCCCGTAACATGATTTATCATTATCTCC
>PGXW01000079.1 GCA_002839355.1 Spirochaetae bacterium HGW-Spirochaetae-2 | reverse complement strand
GGTGATGTAAAATAAAGTGCGCAAATTCATAGGAAAAAGGAAAGCCATCAGTTTCCCCGAATAAGGTAGTGACGAAACAAACCTGAAAGGAGATTTAAACTGATGGCTCACCTCAATTCTACTGTATCTTTAGAGAAAATGCTATTTCAATTTCTGAATGCTCCCGACCCGATGCTGGCTATGCTCGAATGGCTCTGCGATCAGCTCATGGAGGCCGAGTTTTCTGCGAAACTCGGAGCAGACAAGCACGAACGAAGTGAAAGCCGTAACGAGTATCGTGCAGGTTTCCGGCCAAGACGGTTTGACACTCGGATGGGAACGATGTATCTCATGGTTCCAAAGCCTAGAAAAGGAGGCTACATTCCCTTCTTCGTAACAGAACGCAAACGCTCCGAAGCCGCCCTGATGAATGTGATCCAGGAAGCCTTCGTCAACGGTGTCTCCACTCGTAAGATCGATCGCCTGGCCAAGTCTTTGGGCATTCATTCGATCTCGCGAAGTCAGGTCAGCGAAATCACGAAGGAACTCAATGCTCAGGTTGGCGAGTTTCGGAACCGCAAGTTGGAGCCAGTCTACCCGGTGCTGTGGGTGGATGCTCTCTACGAAAAGATCCGGGACAACGGACACGTAAGGAACATGGCGGTTCATGTGGTTTGTGGGCTTCGCATGGACGGAACCCGAGATATTTTAGCGGTAGAGCCCATGTACGAAGAGTCGGAAGCCAGCTACCAACATCTGTTTGATTCGCTGAAAGCCAGAGGAATGGAATCAGTCTGGCTGGTGGTCTCAGACGCCCACAAAGGGCTGGTTGCTTCGGTTCGAAAATCCTTTGTGGGAGCTTCCTGGCAGCGATGCAAAGTCCATTTTATGCGAAACATCATGGCGCATATTCCGGCGAAAGAGAAGGCTTCCTTTGCCGCCAGGCTCAAACAGATTTGGACGCAGCCCGATTACGAAAGCGCTGTGAAGTATGCCGGGATGGTCATGGACGAATACGAAAACCGTTTCCCCAAAGCTATGGAAGTCCTGGAGGCCGGCCTTGAAGATTCCCTGCAGTACTTCCAGTACGAACAGATTTCCAGCCGCAGGATCTCTTCCACCAACATGATCGAACGCCTGAATCTTGAGATTCGCCGTAGAACCAATGTGGTCGGAATCTTCCCCAACATGGACTCCTACATCCGTTTGGTAACCAGCTATCTCATCGAGTACAGTGAAGACTGGTCCACTTCCAGATCCTATATTGATGCCAAGGTGCTTCACCAGATCGCAACGGACCGTATCCAAGCTGCTTGAGTTGACCCTTCGGGGACTGATGGAATTTGCGCACTTGTATTGACACTAAC
>PGXW01000009.1 GCA_002839355.1 Spirochaetae bacterium HGW-Spirochaetae-2 | reverse complement strand
TGAAGAATTTCATGGCAATGATCTACTTTGTCTGTGGAGAGCTTGCTCTTCCCAAAGCCACCATCATGTAGGGTTACCCACTCGATTCAGCGAATAACCTTTTTTTCTCCAATAATTTTAAAACCATGAAAGAAATACTCATAAATAATTGCATGTCATGACATTGCTTTGTCTTGAT
Source organism: Spirochaetae bacterium HGW-Spirochaetae-2 (assembly GCA_002839355.1). Taxonomy (GTDB): domain Bacteria; phylum Spirochaetota; class Spirochaetia; order Sphaerochaetales; family Sphaerochaetaceae; genus UBA8525. The sequence goes on along the minus strand of PGXW01000009.1, from coordinate 101,090 downwards.
GTATCGGATGATTGTGAAAAAAAAATGTTGACATGGCCGACAACTATGCTAAAATAATTTTGTATACAATATTTCGCAAGGAGGAAGGTTATGAAACGGATTTTACTGATGCTTATCGTGCTTGTTGTCGCCCTGGGGTTTGTGTCTGCCCAGGCAGAGGTTGAGTATCCAGCGCGTGATATCACGAATATCCTGGTATGGGGTGCTGGTGGTGGAACGGATACAGCCAACCGTCTGGTTATGGCTGAAATGGCCAAGGAACTTGGTGTCAACGTCAACGTGAACAACGTTACCGGTGGAGTTGGCGGTTCGGTTGGCATGTATGAGGCTTTCGCAAAACCTGCCGACGGCTATACACTCTGCGGATTGTCGGAATCGGTTGTCACAGCAGCGGTACAGGGTGGATTCGGGAATCGGATGAACGTATGGGATTTCTTCATTATCGGTGGATCTCCCGACCTGGTATCCGTAACTCCAAACGCTCCGTACAACACTATCGCCGAATTGGTCGAGGCAGCAAAGAAGAACCCGAAGAGTATTCGTGCAGGTAGCAGTGCCGCCGGTTCGATCCACCACTTGAACCTGTTGGCCTTCGAGAAGGGCTCGGGCGCACAGTTCAACTTCATTCCCTATGACAGCAGTGCAGCTTCACAGAATGCTGCGATGACGGGTGAAGTCACCTTGGTCATTACTTCTGTCCAGGAACAGGCTGAATTGCTCAAGGCTGGCAAACTTCGACCGCTCGGCATGTTGATTCCCGAGGATTTCGATTTCATGGGCAAGAAGATCCCGTCTGCTTTCAAGGCATATCCTGGTCTTTCGGAGTATCTGCCACTCGAACAACAGATCGGATTCGCCATCCGCAAGGATGCTCCAGAAGCTGTGAAAACCAAATTGCAGCAAGCCTTCAAGGTAGCCATGACTGCCGATCCGATCAAGAAATTCGGTGCGGAACGTTATTTTACACTGAAGGGCTTGGTTGGTAAGGAAGCCAACGACATTTTCGACAAGCTCGAATCGGTCTTCTCTTGGACACTGTGGGATCTCGGTGCCGCCAAAGTGAATCCTCAGACACTTGGTATTCCTAGATAAATCTTCGGTCTAACTATAGTAAACTCGTGATGCAATGGAGTTGTGAGCGATCACAACTCCATTGGTAAGGTGATTAATAGTATGATGGATAATTCAAAGTTACGTGGTGCCGACCTGATAACCAGCTTTCTCTTTTTCCTGCTGGGCGTATGGATTCTATTCGAATCCTTCAAGATGCCGCTGAGAGATTCGTACGCTGGAGTCAATAGTGCCTGGTATGTCTCTCCAGCACTCATGCCGTTGATCATAGGTACGGCGATCATATTGCTGGCTCTCACCATATTCGTGCATGCCATGAAACATGGTGGCAAGGAAGCCTTGAAAGTCCTATGGGCTTCACGGATAGGCAAGAAGCTGCTGAGCGATGGAAATATTCGCTACGCTTCTGTTCTGCTGCCATTGATTGCGATGGTGTATATGAACCTTACCATGGTCGATTTCTTCTTGACCTTGGTGTTGTACCTGTCATTCACCATCAGCGTATTCTATATAGACGATACCAAATTCATGCGTTCGACATTCTATTTCTATACTGTTGAAATGGCGATTCTCCTTGTCATTTCGATTGTGAAACTGGATGTGGTGTTTGCTTCGATCTTCACCTATCTGCTCGATATCATCGCATTGCTCATGATAGTGGCATTGACTATTTGGATGAAACTCCAGCTGCGCAAGGTGCCCGGTGAAAAGGTGAACAGGAAGTTCAGGCATGCGATGCTCATGACCTATATCGCTCCCCTGTTCCTTGTGCCGATATTCCGGTATGCACTTCGGATTCCTCTTCCAGTGGAAGGTGGGATCGTAAACCTTATGTCGCTCGTATACTACACCCTCAGGTAATGGTATGAAGGAGAACTTGTCATGAACCTTGTGCAACAATTTGGAATATTTTTCTCCAACATATTCAGCATCATCTCCAGTCCTTCCCTGCTGCTGATCCTGTTCGGAAGTACTTTGATGGGGATAATTTTTGGAGCCCTGCCCGGTTTGACCGCGACACTGGGTGTCGCATTGTTGACCACGCTGACCTACAGCATGTCGACCCAAGCGGCCTTGGTGGCTCTCATGGGAATCTATGTCGGAGCCGTCTATGGTGGTTCCTACGGATCTATCATGCTCAATATTCCCGGAACAGCCTCAGCTGCCGCGACGGCTTTGGAAGGGTATCCCATGGCGCTGCGCGGTGAAGCCGGCAAAGCTTTGGGACTGACAACCACCGCTAGTGCCTTGGGTACCATCGTTGGAATGACGTTCGTCGTCATATTCACACCATTGATCGCGGCATTGGCCATGCAGTTCACTTCGTTCGAGTTTTTCCTCCTCGCGTTCTTTGGTATCTTGATCAGTGGAAGCATTTCCTGTCCCGATACCGTACAGAAGGGATGGATCACCGGATTCTTGGGATTGTTCATAGCCATGGTCGGTCGGGACCAGTTGCAGGTCTATCCACGCTTCACCTTGGGGATGATGCAACTCGAAAGCGGTATCGAAGTGGTTCCCGTCTTGATCGGAGCCTTTGGTATTCCCCAGATCATCCAGGTATTGAAAGATCGCCAGGTGACTGCGGAACCGGCAAAAATCGAGAAGATCATACCCTCGTTCGGCACAATCGGACGGAATGTGAAGCATATTGTCAGAAGTGCCCTGATCGGAGTCGGAATCGGTGCGGTTCCAGGCATTGGCGAGGATATCGCAGCTTGGGTTTCGTACGGTACGGCGAAGAAGTCATCGAAGTTTCCGGAAAAGTACGGGACGGGTTTTGAGGAGGGTATTGTCGCTTCCGAAGTCGCGAACAACTCGTGTATCGGTGGTGCGATGATTCCATTGCTCTCCATGGGTATTCCTGGAAGCCCTCCCGCGGCCATGCTGTTGGGAGCCCTGATGCTCCATGGCGTCGCGCCTGGTCCGATGCTGGAGATCGAACAACCGGGATTCACCATTGGAATCAGTGCGATCCTCCTGTTGGCCTCCATGGCCATGTGGATCGTAGGTATGTTGTTGGCGAAGCAAGTCGTGAAGTTGCTCAAGGTACCGCCAGCATTGTTCATGCCGGTCGTTGCCGTCTTGTGTCTGATCGGTTCGTATGCACTGGGCTTGAAAGTGTTCAACCTCTATTTGATGATCCCCATGGGAATCCTCACCTATTACCTGACAAACATGGGCTATCCGATTCCTCCATTGGTCATTGGTGTCATCCTCGGATCCATGGCGGACGCCAACCTGAGGCGGGGACTGATGGTATCGCAGGGTAGCCTGGCACCTTTCTTCACCCGACCGGTAGCTTTGATCCTGCTTCTGATCATTGTATTCACATTTGTCAGCAACACCGGGATCTATAAGAGATTGTTGGCGAAAATCCTGCGCAAGGCTTAGTGTTGCAAGAGGTCGATACCTGAAAGGAGGCTGCAATGAACTATCGTTACTTGGGAAAATCTGGACTGGCCGTGTCGGAATTGACACTTGGAACCATGACATTTGGAGCGCAGGGATGGGGATGTGATGAGAAGGAATCGCATCGGATCATGGCAGCGTATGTCGAAGCCGGCGGGAACATGCTCGATTGTGCCGATGTCTATGCAAAGGGAGAAAGTGAACGTATCATCGGAACCTTTCTGCCAAAGATACAGCGTGACGATGTGCTTGTGGCATCAAAATGCAATTTCCCTTTCGACCAGAGCCCGAATGGTGTCGGCTCGAGTCGCAAGCATATCATGACTTCGGTCGAGGCCAGCTTGAAGCGTCTCGGTACAGACTATATCGATATCTACTATCTGCATCGTCCGGACCCGGTGGTTGCCCCGGAAGAGATCATGGAGACCTTGGATATCCTGAAACAACAGGGAAAGATACTATATGGTGCCTGCAGCAATTTGCCTGCATGGCGGGTAGTCCTCGACTCCATGGAATCCAAGGCGCGACGGAGCAGCGCCTTCGTCTGTGGCCAGTACATGTACAACATGATCGACCGGAATTGTGAGCAGGAAATCTTTCCCGCGATGGTCAACCAAGGAATTGGAATCCTCTGCTGGAGTCCTTTAGCCGGAGGCCTGCTGACCGGAAAATACAGCGGTGTCACTGAAGTGCCCAAGAATTCCCGTTTCGATTACCGCAAGAATCTCGATGTTCCACGCTTCTGGACTGGACGGGGAAAAAAGATTGCTGACGACCTACAGGAATTGGCAACTTCGGCCGGTATATCCGCCTCCAGACTGGCTATCGCATGGTTGTTGGATAAGCAATACGTCTCTTCGGTGATCCTGGGTGCCAAATCTCTGGATCAACTCGTGGACACGATGGCTGCTGCCGACCTGGTTTTGACAGACGAACTTCGGGCCGAACTCAACCGTATCAGTGCCCCTGAGAAATCATACCTGTGGAGTTTCAACGAGGAGACCAACAAGCAATTCTCCGAACGTGCCGCAGGCTTTCCCGGAATAGTTATCGGATAGCTTCTGTTGCCCCTCCAAGGTATGTGAACAAAATAAGGAATGGGTCCCTTCTGGTGAGGGACCCGTTGCATATCCAAACGTAGCTGGCTTTACTTCAACATCCGCATGGCTGTCTCGACGATATTGTCGACGGTGATGAAATTCTTTTCCAACAACCGTTCATAGGGAGCCGATTCCCCAAACTGGTCTTGGATGCCGATTCTCGATACACGGCAGCCACCAACTTCGGCGACTATTTCACTGACAGCACTTCCCAGGCCATTGATAATGTTATGGTCCTCGACGGTAATGATTCCCCTTGTCTTGGCTATGGAATCGAGCACCGCTTCCCTGTCGATGGGCTTGATCGTATGCATGTCGAGCAACCGGACGGATATTCCCGATTCTACAAGCCTGTCTTTTGCCGCCACACAACGGGATAGGATATCGCCGTTGGAGATTATGGTGATATCCGATCCTTCTGAGAGTACCTTGGCTTTCCCGATCTCGAATGTATCATCCTCGGAGTATATGAATGGCACCGCATCGCGGGTGAACCGGAGGTAGACCGGCCCATAATAGTCCGCTCCTGCTGCCTTGACCAACGCGTATGCCGAATGGTAGTCGGCTGGTGCGATCACTGTCATGTTGGGGATAGTCCGCAAGACTCCGAGATCCTCGATTCCCTGGTGGCTCGCTCCATCATTGGCAGGGGTGAAACCGCCATGCGAACAGGCTATCTTCACATTCAGATTGGGGTAACAGACCTCTTGCCGTATCTGTTCGAGCATCCGCATACTGCCGAAGACCGCATAGGTGGTGACAAATGGGATTTTTCCACATGTCGCCAATCCCGCTGCGAGACCGCAACCGTTCTGCTCGGCGATACCGACATTGACATACTGCTGGGGAAACGTCTGCATGAACTCTCCGGTCTTGCAGGACTTTCCGATATCGCAGTCCACCACGTAGACATTCCGGTTCTTTTCTCCAAGGGCTACAATAGCCTTTCCATATGCGTCCCGAGTGGGTAATCCTTGTATCGTATCCATCATACACCCCCTTCGATTTCTTGTATCGCGGTACCGTATTGCTCATCATTCGGAGGCGTTCCATGCCACGCGACCACGTGCTCCATGAAGGAGACTCCCTTTCCCTTGACTGTCTTTGCGACGATACAATGGGGCTTGCCACCTCGATGTTCCCGTGCAAATCCGAAAGCCGTACGAATCTCCGGGATCGAATGACCATCGATACGCTGGACGGAGCATCCGAAAGCTTCGAACTTTACCCCGAGATCGCCAAGAGGCATGACCACTTCACAGGTGTTGTCGTTTTGGAGCCCATTGTTGTCGACGATTATGATAAGATTGTCCAATTGGTATTTGACCGCGGTCTGCACAGCTTCCCATATCTGTCCTTCCTGCGATTCACCGTCCCCGACAAGACAGAAGACCCGATACTTCCTCTCATCGCGTTTGGCGGCAAGTGCCATGCCGACAGCAGTCGACAATCCTTGTCCGAGGGATCCGGTACTGATATCCACCCCCGGGCACCGCTTCATATCCGGGTGTCCCTGGAGCATGGAACCCTCTTTCCTGAGCGTCTTTACAACATCCATGGGGAAATACCCCCGAAGTGCAAGACAGGAGTACAGGACGGGACAGACATGTCCTTTCGACAAGACAAACCTGTCACGTTCCTCCCAATGGGGGTCCTGTGGCCTGACTTGCAATTCCTCGAAATACAGGACCGCCATGATATCCGCAGCGGATAGCGATCCACCGGGATGGCCCGACTTGGCTTCATGGATCATGGTCAGGATTGTCTTGCGCAATTCCTTTGCTTGGGTTTCAAGCTTCTGGACCACGGCATCTTTCTTTTCATTTTGTATCACGAATCACCTCCGATTGTGCAACATGCAGGGCTTTTGGGTTTTGATTTTCTAGAGAAGAGTAGGGAGAAGATGATTCCCGAAGGAATCAGGACAATACCGGCCATTTGTCTTGGTGTATAGTAGCCGCCAAGAAATAGGATCTCGATGAGAATGGTGATGATCGGTTCGAAACAGCAGATCGTGGCTGCAAGACTACTGTCGACATGTTTCGCTCCATAATTGAAAACTATGAAAGCACCGACCGAGGAGATCAATACGAGCCCGGCGATTCCCCACCAGGCTTGGCTTTCGAACGAAAACCCGTTGTTGGGGAAAAAGGGAAACGCAAGTGCCATCAGTACGGAACCGGTGGTCATTACATAGGTGGTGATTATCGGACTCGGTACGGGAATAACCTTCTTGTGGCGAAGGCTGAGGATATACCAACTGTAGATTATCGGCGATGCAACCGAAAGCAATACTCCGACTACCGTCAAGCGTGCATCGGAAAAATCCATGGTAAGAAGGATTCCTACCAGGATGACCATGTAACCGAGCAGGCGGGACAAGTAGAAGGACTCCCTACCGCTGGAGACTCCGATCAACATGACTATCAACGGATATCCATAGAAGATTGCTTGGACGATGCCGACCGGCATGGTGGTGAAAGCCAGGAATTTGACCAGAATCGTCAAGGTGAAGGGTATTCCGATCATGAACACGACTCGGAGGACCACTGCCTTCGGATAGGCGGTCAGCTTACTGGTCCTGCCTGTGGCTATATAGTATATCCACATGAGGACCGCGGCACCAAGGAAACGCATGAGGACCAGCTCGCTGGGAGAGGTTTTTGCGGCATATGCTACGAGGGTGAATATGGGCATGAGCCCATATCCGACCGTCGCAAGAAAGATGAGTGGAATACTGGCTGATCTCTTCATGGAGTAAGGATACCGTAAGACTGGATTCTTGTCATTAAAAAAATATTGTATACATCATTTTTTCTTTTATCATTTTTTTTGACATTTCACCCCGCATATATTAGAATATTGAATACAATTTGGGGAATAGAGGAGGGAGTGCATGATTACTCGATCCCAAGAAAGAAGCCTGCGTCAGCAAGCTGCTCAGATACTGGAGCAAACGGGATTTCCCGTTACGCGCCAGGAGTTGGATTCGATTGCTGTCGCCGATTTCGGGTTGGGTGCGCCCACCAGGGAAGGTGCGCAGATCCTGACACTATTCGCCACGGAACGGATCAGCGCGAAGCTGATAGTCCTGTTCCCGGGACAGATACTTCCCGAGCATTGGCATCCGCCAGTGGGCAACGACCCCGGTAAGGAAGAGATACTGCGGGGGTTCTGGGGAACAGTCCAGTATTTCGAAGAGGGTGACCAACCGGTGGACACCTCATTGGTACCCCAGTGGAAATCGGATTGTTTCACTTGTGGCAACCGTATCGACCTGACCCCGGGCGTCCAGGTGATCATACCTCCTGGAGTCAAGCATTGGATGAGAGGGGGCCCCGAAGGCGGCTGTATCTTCAGCTTTTCCACCTGTGTCCGTGATATCCTTGACCAGTTCACCGATACGGATGTGTTGCGTATGACAAAAATTGTCGATGATGAGAATTGAGGAGGGCGAGCGTGTCTAGACAGGAACGGATTGTGCTATTGGACGGATTCACCTTGAATCCCGGCGATTTGGATTGGAGCGGTTTCGAGGCTCTGGGAACATTGGAGGTCTATGATCGCACCTCTTCGGACAAGATCGTTGAACGTATCGGCGATGCGGCCATAGTGGTCACCAACAAGACTCCCATCGATACCAAGGTGTTGGATGCCTGTCCAAATATTCGGTACATCGGCGTACTTGCCACCGGATACAATGTGGTTGATGTCGCCGCCGCGTCGGCAAGAGGTATCGTGGTAACCAATATTCCGACCTACGGTACAACGGCAGTCGCCCAGTATGTGTTCGCCCTCCTGTTGGAGCTATGCCATCATGTCGGGGAACATGGCAGGGCGGTGAAAGCCGGCAGATGGGCAAATAGTGAGGACTTCTGCTTTTGGGATTATCCCTTGATCGAATTGGCCGGCAAGACCATGGGTATCATCGGGCTGGGAAGAATCGGCCGCTGTACAGCAAGGATCGCTTCTGCCTTGGGCATGCGGGTCCTTGCGTTCGATGCGTACGAAGACCCTGGTGCAAAGGCCGAGGGGATCGTATATGTCCCTCTCGACGATCTGTTGCGGAATTCCGATGTCATCAGTCTCCATTGTCCCCTCACCGACCAGACCAAAGGAATGGTCAATCGGCAATCCATTTCCCGCATGAAGGATGGTGTGTTGATAATCAACACCTCGCGCGGCCCGTTGATCGTGGAGAAGGATTTGGCAGAGGCCTTGGATTCGGGGAAGGTCGGTGGAGTTGCGGTCGATGTCGTCGCAACCGAGCCACCCGCAGCCGACAACCTGTTGGTCGCTTCGGAAAATTGCATAGTCACACCACATATCGCATGGGCCCCGAGGGAATCCCGAAAGCGACTGATGGACATTGCGGTGGATAATCTGGCTGTGTTCCTGCAGGGAAAGGAAGTGAAGAATGCAGTTCACCCGTGAACTGGGGAGGTATAGAGCAATGGACGGATATTTCCAACGGGTTCAGCAGCTGACGGCAAGTCGGTTCTGGATCAACAATGTAACTTTGGACGAGGCGCAGAAGGCAATCGATGCGGGCGCCACGGGCTGCACGCAGAACCCTTCGTATGTATGGAAGATGATGACTGCGAAAGATGAGCAGGCACGGGTCGATGCATCCGTGAAGCGAGCTTTGGGGAAGACCAAGGATGTGGATGATGCTTTGGTCATGGTGCAGCGTGATTTGGTTGCGGATGTCGCCAAGATGTTCCTTCCACTGTACAGGCAATCGTTCGGACGCCTGGGATATGTAAGTATCCAAGGCAATCCGTTCAGGGAGGATGCCGAAACCATCCTGAAAACGGCCCGGTTCAATCGGGAGGCCGGTCAGAATATCATGATCAAGATTCCCGTAACCGCGGATGGTCTCGAGGCCATCGGTGCTTGTATTTCGGAAGGCATGCCGGTCAATGCCACCGAAGTCATGAGTATCCAGCAGGCCATCGACTTGATCGAAGTCTACGAAGAGGCTGCGAAGGGATTGGAGAAGCCCCCGGTAGTCTACCTGTCCCATATCGCAGGAATTTTCGACGAGTATATCAACAATTATGTGGCAGAGCAGAAGGTTCCGATACGAGGGGACCTGACGTTCCAGGGAGGCAAGATCGTCGCTAAGAAGATCCGCGCATACATGGATGAGTGCAAGACCGCTGTAGGATTCATCAACGGTGGAGCACGTGGTCTGCACCATTTCACCGAGTGGGTCGGAGCCGACATCTCCACGACAATCAATTGGAAGGGAACGGCCGAGGACCTGTTGGAATTGGATCCACCTGTTGTGGCCCGATTCGACAATCCTGTGCCCGAGTCGGTACTGGACGAGTTGTTGGTCAAGTTGCCGGATTTCAAGAAAGCCTATCTGGTCGGAGGACTGGAAGCACACGACTACGAGGAATTCGGACCTGTGGTGCTCTTCTGTTCGAGTTTCCGCAAGGCATGGGGGCAGGCTCGGGAGCGCGTTGCTTCCTTGTTCTAACGGTTTTTATCCAGCATGTGAAAAGGCCGGAGGTTTTCGAAACCTACCGGCCTTTTTCAGCGTTTGCCCTGTCAGGATTTCAGAAGATCACTTCCATCCGAACAGGTTCTCCTCGATGAATTGCCATGTGTCCATGTAATCGCCCTTGTCGAATACCGCATCGAAACCTTCCGCTTCCATCTTCTCGAGCACGTTGAGCAGCTTGGTTGTCAGGCGGTTGTTGATTTCGAAGGTCCGCTTGATGTCCCACCGTGTCGGTGAAGTGTCGGAGGTGACAAAGTCGTTGTATTTGAACTTGCGCAAGTAGTAGAGGAATTCGGCGTACCTGAGGATATGGTGGCTACCTGCGAAGTAGTCCCAGTCCCACTTGGCGTCGTTGTCGTTGATATGGATATAATAGGGTAGTCCGCTTTCATGCAGGATACAGAGATCCTCGGCAGGGTTGTACCCACCGTACATGGAGTGACCGAAATCCAATGTCACACCTACCTGGGGCAGTCCGATCTGTTGAATGAGAAGGATGGTCTTCGACGCGTTGTCCAGGAAGCAGGTTCCCCGGGTCTCACTTGGTTTGTATTCGATGAACAATGGGATTTCCGGGCAATATGCGGCTGCCTCGCCAAAAGTTTCCTTCAAGTAGTTCCAGTTCTTCGCATAGTCGGCCTGGAAACTGAACTCATAGCCGTCTCCGAGTGGGCAGCATGTCACCTTGTCGGCTCCGATTGCCTTCGCAAAATCCTTCGCTTCCTTGATGAACCGCACCGCCTTGTCCCTTATGGCCTTGTCGGAGGAGGTTAATCCACCATTGCGGAATTCGGGTTCTGCCTTGACGTTCACATTCACCGCCGAGATGCCGAGGTGATACTTTTTCATGAGAGCCTTGACTTCATCCGGCTCGTTCACTTCATAGGGATATACGCATTCCAGACCTTGCATGTCGGGAATTTCCGAAGCCATCTTGAACTTCTCTTCGAGTTCCAGACTTTTGTTGTACTCGTGGAACCTGTCTTTTGTCTTCCCCAGGAAGGAAGAGATAACTGCATACTTCATAACGAAGCCTCCTTTGTGCCTTTCAAATTATTTTCGATGTTCATTTTACCTTCACGATACGAAGCTTCCACCGAAGATGGATCGCTGCAGGCGATCTCCAAGTCGAAAGATCCCTCGTACCCATTCGCGAGCAACCCGTTGATGACAGACTTCCAGGGAATAGTACCTTGCCCTGGAGGCAATGCGAGGTTCTCGTTTCCGAAGTTGTCCTTCAGGTGGGTACCGTAGATCCTCCCGGCAAGCTTTGCGGGTATTGTCACGATATTCTCCTTGCTGCTCCAGGCATGTCCGGTGTCGAAGTTGTAGCCGATCGTGGTGTTGCCGGTCTCATGGCTGAAGCGCAACAATCCTTCGGTTCCCCCCAACAGTGAGCCCGGAACGATTTCCAATCCCAGGCGGAAACCCCTGGCTTCGACAATGTTTCCAAACTGCAAGAGCTTGGCGCACAACCGTTCCCACAACCGATTCCAGGAATAGGACCCCACAACCGCTTCCCGTGGAAAGGAGAAGGGAGGCAGTGGGAGTGTTATGGTCTTGCAGTTGTTGAAGTGAGCTACGATATCCACCACCCGTTCCATCTCCTTGAAGCCGAAATCGGAGAGGAGCGACGTCTCGTCGGCGGTGGCGGCAAGCAGGAAATGGGCAACGAACTGTGTCGCATGCATGCCAAGTTCATCTGCTTTGCGAACCACAGTCTGGTAGCCGGTTTCCCACTCTCCGAGCCTATCCTTGTTGAAGATTTCAAGCTGGTATCCGGTGAACCCCATTCGCTTGAGTACTTCCAGCCCTTTGGCGTAGTCGTGGACTGTAAATTCCGTCGAATATGATGAGAAGAAGAAGGCCGGGGAGACTCCAAGCATAGGTCGCTCCTAAAAAATAATGTATTCAAAATTTACTATAGTGTAGAACAGTTGTTTTTATGTGTCAATCAAAACAATCATTATAGTATTCATTTGACATTTCGAAGTGAAGGAGTATACTGATTTTATGATATTGTATACAAAATTGACGGAGGGGACCCATGGGAACACATAAGATCATAGTATCGGTAGCGCCTGTAGCACATATGGAGAAGACCATACCACACGGAGTGAAGAACCCGGTGGTCCCGGAAGAAATAGCGCAGGAAGTGTTGGATTGCGCGCGTGCCGGAGCTTCGATGGTCCATCTGCATGTCCGTGATGCCTCCGGCGCTCAAGTGGGGGAACTGGATCTCTTTTCGCATACCATAGACCTTATCAGGAAAGAGAGCGATATCGTCATCCAGGGATCGACTGGAGGGAAGTCGGCGCTTTCGTTGGAGCAACGGTCCGTATCTGTCGATGAACCACGGGTGCAGATGGCTTCCTTGAACATGGGTTCGACCAATTTCGGGGATGGCGTATATATTAATACGTGGGACGATATTCGCTACTGGGCCACGAAGATGAAACAGAACAAGGTTGTTCCGGAATTGGAAGTCTTCGACTTGTCGATGGTCGAGGCAATCAGGGTGCTGCATGCCGAAGGGACCTTGTCCAACCCGCTCCATTTCAATTTTTCGCTTGGATTCACCGGAGCACTCCCTGCTACCGCGGACAATTTGTTCCGGTTGAAGCAGGCCCTGCCGCCCGGCAGCACCTGGAGTCTGATCCATGAGGGGATGGAGGATTTTTCCCTTATCGCCGTAGCGGTCGGAAGTGGAGCAGCGGGAATCCGTGTCGGCTATGAGGACGGGTTCTTCATCAGGCCTGGACAACCGGCGAGAAATGTCGAATTGGTGGAACATGCCGTCGATTTGATACATGCGATGGGGTATGAGGTGGCCACAATCGGAGAAGCCTACGAATTGTTGGGAATCAGGAAGAAACTGTAAAGCAAAATTCCTTTAACGTTACCGGAATGTACTGTTTTTACGTTGATACTTGGTTGTTTACATATTACAATGCACTTTATGGAAGCAGTAATGGCTATATATGACGACTTGGGAACCAAGGCGTATGACATTTTGAAGGAAATGATTGTCAAAGGGGATCTCAAGCCCGGACAAAAATTGGTTCAGGAAGATCTTGCCGAAATCTTGGGAGTATCCCGTACTCCCTTGCTGCAGGCTATCTCCAAGCTGGCCAAGGATCATTATATCAACACGATTCCGCGGAGAGGGGCCTTTGTCAAGAAGTTTTCTACCCAGGAATATCTCGATATTTTCGACATTCGCGGGCAACTCGAACCAATGGGGGCTTTCTATGCCGCCGAGAGGGCGCAAGATAATGATATCAAGCGCTTGCAGGAGATTGTCGATGGAACGGAAGCTTTTATCGAGCGCGGGGATTTTTCCGACGCCCTGCAATTCTTCGAATACGATTATGAATTCCACATGGGCATCATGGAGCTCAGCGGCAACCAATTCCTCCACGATATCTTGAAGAATCTCAACAACATGCTCTGCAACAGCGAACGCATATTGAAGACTCCCAGGAAGACCCTCGAGGAACATATCGGAATCCTGAATGCCCTGAAGAATCACGATGCCAATGGAGCGAAGGAATTGATGTTTTATCATATCCATGGTGGAGCACGGACCCGATTGGCCCAGTTGTTGGCTTCGCCACAGACATCCCAAGAGGAGTTGACCCCCCATGCGAAGAGTTGAGAACAAGGCGTTGAGAAACTATGTGTACGACCATATCCGGGTAATGATCGACCAAGGGGACTTGCCTATCGGCAAGAAGATCGACAAGTCCGAACTGGCGGAACGTCTTGGAGTTAGCCAGACACCCATTCACGATGCTTTGAACCAATTGGTTGGTGAGAAGTTTCTCGAGCAACGGCCACGCGACGGGTACTATATCCGCGAGTTCAATGCGGTGGAGTTCTGCGAACTGTTCGAGATGCGGGCAGGGCTGGAGGGGATTGCCGTCCGCCTTTGCTGCGAGAACGCCACCGACGAACAGTTGCGGGTCTTGACTTCCGCATTCGACGAGTTCTCGCTTCCCTTGGACGAGGAACTGGTGCACCATTACTACGAGATCGACCGGAGGTTCCACGAGGATATCGTTGTGTTCTCAGGCAATGGTTTCATCCTGGAATCGCTGAAGACAACGGGTTTCCAAGCCCGTACCTATCAAAAGGGACTTGTCCGTGGTCCAGACATCACCTTGCATGAACACCGCATGGTCGTCGAAGCGATAAAGGCTAGGGATGGTGAGCGGGCCCAACAGCAGATGATCTGGCACTTGCTGGGTTCACGCGACGTTTTCAAGGCACTTTTACTGGGTAAGTAATGTTTACAATCTCCCTCATCGGTACAACGTCACCGCCACTATGGTAAGTACGATCGATACGAGGCAATCCAGCGAAATCGTCCTGTTGATATAACCCAAGTTCTCATGATCATCGGGGTGGATGAACACCGAGAGGACGAACGGGGGAGGTGCCAGTGCGAGCGCCAGCATGGCGTACCGGTACATGCTCTCCATCTGGAGCAACCCGTCGATAATGTAGGTATTGATTGCCAGTGCGATGATCACCAGGAATGTTTTTCTGACCAGGATCGTACCTATCGACAACCCCAATCCTTCCCTGCTGATCGAGATGCCATAGCCGATGGTTATGGTGATCAGTGGAATCGTCATCGACCCCAGCAAGCCTATCAGGTTCTTGATCGCGCCTAGTGCCGCGTTGTCCCCGATTACAGGCTTGAACTGTCCGACTACAATTCCTGCTATGATGGAGAGGATGACAGGAGAGGTGAAGAATCGCTTCAAGCCCGTGGCGAGCGATTGCTTGCCGGAGTGAAGACCCATAACCGATGAAATGAGGATCGTGAAGACAAAGATTGTCTGGCCGATGGTCAAGAATGCGATCTTTCCGAGATGCTCCACACCAAACAGGGAGATGAAGAGGGCATACCCGAACATGCCCATCTCGAATCCACCCATCATGAGTGGAAACAATGGCGATTTGATGGATGCCACGCGGGCAACAGTTTTTCCGATCAAGATCATCACCACACACATGAGGTAGACTACCGCGAGCATCAGTGTATGTTTGGCTTGAATCTCCAGGGAAAGGAATGCGTTGAACAGGAGTGCAGGGAGGGAGACGTACGATACGAATTTCTTGATATCGGCGAGTGTCCCGTCCTTGAAAAAGTGAATCCGGCGCATGAGATAGCCGATGAGGAAGAGCGCAAGGATAGGAGCTGCGGCGAATACATGTGTGAACATTATGACCTCGTAGATTTGTGAAAAAAAACGTTTTCCCATACTATCTTGTATATGTTTAGAACGTAAGAGCCCTGATTATAACATAAAAACGTCTGATTATTGATATATTTTTCTGAAGATTTTTCTTGACACCTTACTGGACATGTGATAATTTCGATTTCAGAAAACGTTTTCTAAAAACGAATGGAGGATTGAAAAATGAAAAAAGCAAGTATACTTTTGCTTGTCATGGTCATTGTATCGTCAATGATGCTCTTCGCTGCCGGACGCACAGAATCCGGAGCCGCAAAACCGATCGTGTTGAAGTATGCCCACGTCGGTATCGCTGGGGAAATCCAGACCAGGTACGCTCAAGGTCTCGCAGACTTGGTCAAGGAACGGACACAAGGAGCCGTCGAGATCCAGGTGTTCCCAAACAGCCAGTTGGGTGGTGCGAATGAAATGACCGATGGTATCAAATCCGGTGCTATCGACATGGGACACCACGACTTCGCCACACTCGGCAAATATTATGCCGATATCGCGGTCTTCAATGCACCATACATCTATCGTGATGGCGAGCATGCATTGCTGGCAACAAACCCCGAGACCTCGAAAGCCTTGCAGCTGATCAACGATGAGTTGGTGAAAATCGCAGGTATCCGGGTCATCGGAAGCAATTACCGCGGTGCTCGGCTATTGTCGATGAACACACCTGTCTATTCTCCCGAAGATCTCAAGGGTCGGAAAGTCCGTGGAACTCCAGTCGCATTGTGGATGTCCATGATCAAGGGCATGGGAGCCATTCCCACACCAGTCGAAATTTCCGAACTCTATACGGCGTTGCTCACCGGCTTGGTCGAAGGACAAGAAAACCCCATCACCAATATCTATGCCCAGAAATTCCATGAAGTGCAGGATTACATCATGTTGACCAACCACATGCAAGCTGTCCTGTCGACCTTCATCAACGAGAAGTCATGGCAGAAGCTTGGTCCTGAAAACCAGAAGATCATGCAGGAAGCTTTGGCTGAGATGGCATTGAAGTCCCTTGAATGGACACAGGCGGAAGAAGCTCCTGTCCGTGCCGAGATGGAAGCCTATGGAGTGACATTCATCGAGGAATCGGATGGTCTGCGAAACGACTTGTTCCAAAAGTCTGTGAACGCACAAGTCGCCATCGACTTCCCGACTTGGACTCCCTATATCGAAATGATCCAAGGCATGTAATAATTGATGCGGTATGGGCATGTGGAGCTAACCAAAGCTCCCATGCCGTACCCGATCAGCGCCAGTTGTGAGTAAGAGGAGTTTTCCATGTCATTAGGAAAAAGATTGCGCGATATCGATGGTTTTCTTGGGGTAC
This sequence comes from Spirochaetae bacterium HGW-Spirochaetae-2, assembly GCA_002839355.1. Classification (GTDB taxonomy): domain Bacteria; phylum Spirochaetota; class Spirochaetia; order Sphaerochaetales; family Sphaerochaetaceae; genus UBA8525. The sequence goes on along the minus strand of PGXW01000009.1, from coordinate 84,416 downwards.
TGGGCTTGGCCTTGCTCATTGGAACCATCCTGCTGCAAGTCATTTTGCGTTTTGTGTTTTCCAAGCCTCTCATGGGCGCCGAGGAGATGACCCGTTACCTGGTCATATGTGTGGTCATGTTTCCCTTGGCCTATTCCGAACGATCCGGAAGTACCATTATCATGGAGGAAATCCAATCCATGTTTCCCCGGATTCTCCGGAATATAGTCAACATGTCCTCACATATCCTCACCACGGTCGTGTATGCCATTGTAACCGCTTCTTCATATAGCGTTCTGATAAATAATGTAGCAAATAGGACAGCCACGTTGGAAATGCCCTTCTGGCTCTTTTTCCTTCCCGCCGTCGTCGGTCTCACTGCCATGACAGTCGTCCGTATCATCACCGTCGTGTACAAAATCATCAAGAGGGACTTGCCATGGGAATCGCAGTAATAGTCATATTCATCACCCTGTTCTTCATTGGATTTCCTGTTGCGATTTCCATATTGTTGCCAAGTGTATGGTACATTTTGAGTAGAGGACTGCCGCTGGAGATGATTGCGCAACGAATGCAATACGCCCTTGATTCGTATACTTTGGCTGCCGTCCCCCTGTTCATACTGGTTGGCAACCTTATGAATTCTTCCGGTATAACCACCCGCATGTTCAATTTCGCCGACAGGCTTGTCGGGCGGTTACCCGGCGGGCTTGCGCAGGTCAATATCTTTGCGAGTCTGGTCTTCGCGGGCATGTCCGGAGCCGCGTTGGCCGATGTGGGAGGTCTCGGACAGATCGAGATAAAGGCTATGGAGGAGAAGGGGTTCCGCAAGGATTTCGCCGCAGCCGTAACCATTGCCTCGGCGACAGTCGGACCGATCTTTCCTCCCAGCGTTCCATTGGTAATCTACGGTTCCATCGCAGGCATCTCAGTCATCAAGTTGCTGCTTTCGGGAATAGTACCGGCAATCCTCGCGGTGGTTCTCATGATGGGAATCACCGGATATCTTGCACTCAAACGGGGATATCCCCGTGCCGAGCGCTGGCCGTCATTCAAAGAGATTTCACAGGCCTTCCTTCCAGCCCTACCAGCACTGCTGACTCCGGTAATCCTCATTATCGGTATGCTCACCGGTGTGTTCACTCCAACAGAAGCGTCGGCACTGACTGTGTTGTACGTATTCCTGATCAGTGCCTTGTATAAGGAATTGACCCTGAAAGGAGTGCTTGATGCTTTCTTCGAGACCATCAAATCGACAGCTTCTGTACTGATTATCGTCGCCGCAGCCTCGTTGTTCGGATGGATCCTTGCCGTGGAACAGATTCCACAGATGTTCTCCAGTTTCCTGCTGTCCATCTCCCACAACCCGATTGTCCTGTTGGCAATCCTGAACCTTATGTTGCTGGTGGTTGGGACGATGCTCGACAGCACGACTGCAATCCTGCTGTTGGTTCCGATAATCATACCTCCTTTGGTGAGTGTCGGTATCGACCCGATCCACCTGGGAATCGTCTTTGTCTTCAATATCATGATCGGATTGGTGACCCCACCCATGGGATTGTCCCTGTTCATGGTGAGCAAGGTCGCAAAGGTGCCCATCAACAAGGTTATCAAGCAGGTGGCACCTTATTATATTCCGTTGGTTTTGACTTTGGTCATTGTCACATATGTGCCTGGATTGATTCTATGGCTTCCGAATCTGATGAAATAATGGAGTTTGAACATGAAAGTAGTACGGGTTCCTTTTGGTAATGCGGTATTGGTCCGACTCAATCCCGGCGACGATGTCCTGGAAGGACTTCGAGCGGCTGTACGTGAAAACAATATAAAAAATGCCGTGATACTGGCTGGAGTAGGCTCGGTGATTAGCCACCATTTCCATGTGATCGCGAGCACAGTCAACCCACCCAAGGAATATTTCACCAAGGGGGAGGCAGCGGCGGATATACTGAATCTCAACGGGATGATCATAAACGGACGGGTGCATGCCCACATTACCTTTTCGAATGAGAAGGTTGCATATGGCGGGCATCTTGAGAAGGGATGCGAAGTGCTGACCTTCTCCGCCATTACCTTGGCAGAGGTTGATGCCGATTTCGACCAATGGGATAGTATCGGCTATATAGAGGAATTAGTGCAATAACATTGCGTGAAACGCAAACATACGGTAAATTATACACCTAGGGGTACTGATCCAGTCCCCTTGGGTGGGGACAGGGATGGATGGCGATATGGTTCAAAACAATGAACGTGTGACAATTTTCGATGTGGCGGAAACCGCCGGCGTCTCCATATCCACCGTTTCCCGTGTCATGAATGGCAATTATCCGGTGAAGCAGGAATTGCGCGATCGTGTGAACAAGGCCGTGGCCGAATTGGGATACATGCCCGACTCGGTCGCGAGGGGCATGAAGTTCAAACGACGCTATGCGATCGGATATGTGGTCAGTGATATAACCAACCGGCATTTTACCATTATCAGCAAGACCATCGATGATATTCTCGGGCCCCTCGGATACAGCCTGATCGTGTGCAGTACCGACTCCAATCAGGAGAAGGAAGCCCGCGCGATCAAGATGCTGTTGTCAAACCGTGTGGATGGACTCATTATAAACACTTCTGGTAAGAACGACGAATATATCGCATCGATCAGCAAGACTCTTCCAGTGGTATTGCTCCATAGACGTATCGCTTCATCCGAATTTTCGGGAGATTATATAGGAAGCGACAACTACCAGGCTTGTGCCCACCTGGCGCGACACGCGTTTATTATGGGACATCGCGAGATCGGCATCATTACCAGCGACCAGTCGATCAGCACATTCCGTGAACGGACAATCGGTTTTGTCGAGACGCTTGCGGAACTTGGTGCTCCCATGCTTCCTTCCCGGATCATTGCGACTCCCTATACCGAGGAGGGTGGGTACACCGCCATTGGAACATTGTTGGAATCGCATCCGGAACTCTCGCTGGTCATGATCATGAACAATGCCACAACAATCGGTGCGATCCAGTATATCCGGGAGCATGGAATCGCTGTACCTGAATCGCTCTCGTTGTTGTCCTTTGGAGAAATGCTCAACGCCAACCTCATGTATTTCAAACCGACATACATGACGCAAAAACCTTTGCTGGTGGGGAAGGAAGTGGCGGCAATCATGCTCGATCGACTTGAGGATCCAACACATGCCGGACGTGAGGTGGTGATCGAAGCCCAATTCGAGCAGGGCGAATCGGTCAAGGATCTTTCCTAGCAGTAGGAGCCCTTTCATGTGAAATAAGAAAGTGGCTACCATCTTCCCACCTTCGCAGGCCTTGTGATATCCTATGGTAATTCGAGGCAGTGTAGCTGAAGGTGGGATGATTCGCCATGAACAACAGACATGAACATACCGGGTGGGTGCATCTCCTATTGGCATTGGTGACCCTCAGCTGGGGATTCAACAATATACTCATGAAAGTTGGGTTCCAATACGTGAGCGCACCCCAATTCAGCGGCATCCGCATGGCCATAGCCTTTCCGTTCATGCTCTATTTCGCCTTCTGGAGGCCAGGGCGGACCCCATTTGCGAAAAGGGATCTGTTGGGGATCATTCTTGTCGGCGTATTGGGCTTGGGCTTGTTCCAGATCCTGTTTCCGATCGGTATCGACGAGACCAGCGCATCCCTCGGGGGTGTTCTCATGGCAGTCATGCCGGTGCATGTAGTTATCCTATCCATTTTCTTCCGTCTGGAACGTCCGGAATGGAAATCGTTCACCGGTGTAGCGCTGACATTGGTGGGGCTTGCGATTCTCACTTCAGCCTCGGGCCAGGCAACCGGTGCGACGGATACCACATTGCGTGGGATCCTATTCGTCGTGGTAGCCGAATTGGGGTACGCCATCAACACGACATTCCTCCGTCCCTATATGAAACGGTATCCTCCGTTGCAAGTCACCGGTCTTGCCATGGCGACTTCCGTGGTCCTGTACATGCTGGTATTCTTCAAGGACCTGCGGGAGTTGGTTTTGACCGAGATACATCCCGTCGTATGGCTCACCACAGCCTATTCGGGCTTGGTCGCATTCCTATTGGCGAATGTCTTGTGGAACCTGTCGGTAAAACATATAGGAAGCACCAAAGTCTCGGTCTATGGCAACCTGCCTCCCGTCATAGTGTTGTTTCTCAGCGCCATCCTGTTCCACGATGTACTGAACAGCCTGCAAATGCTTGGAGCCTTGATAATCCTATCCGGAGTGGTCCTTGTCCAGTTCAGGAAATCCATACCTGTCCAGGACCCGTTGGCAGGTATCTCGGCGTTGCCGGAATAGTGATGGTGCATATCTGTATCCGATAGTACCCCGATATGCGAAAATTGCGCCACCATATGGCACAAGTGGCGCGAAATCTTGGTCCCAATCGGAAACGACATTATTCATCTATATAATGTGCATACAAATGCAGGTTGATAATTCGATTGTTGACACCTCAATATGTGACATAGTATCTTGTAGCCATGGATATACATCACGAATCGGTCTCATCATTACTACAAGCCATACAGGCGGAAAATCCCGTCATCAGCAGCTATATGCTCGACGATTCCATGGACAACCAGTCGTTGTTCGAACGTCTCCGTTCCCATTACCAAGAAATCATGAAACGCGATTTTCCCACTGCCTGGGCTTATTATACCGGTGAGGATCGCAATGAAGCGGCGTTTTTCAAGCTGACGTGGCGAGCTTTCGCGTTCATCAGGATCATGGATTATCTGGATCATGAAGGTTCTTCGCATGTCGATGGCAATCTGCATGGGCAAACGGTTGTCTCCAACCCCATAGCCTTCACGCGGAAATTGTTCCGTGGCGAACCGTGCGAGATCCACCTCGATTTTGTCCTCGACGTCCTGCATCTGCTGAGGCAGCTCAATGGCAAGGAAGTCCAGGACATACCTAGTCGGAGCAAGGTGATCGAATGGATGGATCGCCATCCTTCGGGATTGGACCCCGAGGTTGTCGCATGGCGTGAGAAAAACAAGCGGCGGATCATGGTCTTGCTGGTCGAACGTATTCGCACGGAGAGTGCCGGGGCAAAAGCATCGGCAACCTACCGGTTCAAGGAAGACCTCAGCGATGCCGATGCCCTGAGGCAGGTGGAGAAGTGGTGGAATGAAGACCGTTTCCATTTGCGCTATGCTGTTCGGAGCACCGAAGAAGTCAACCGGTATCTGGACAACTCGGTCGATGCCCAGACCCTCCGGATCATGGACGATGCCGAGGAACGTGGTATTCCGGTTTTCGCAACCCCGTATTTCCTCTCGCTTATCGATACGCGTCCGGCCAGTGAACGGGAGCATCCGTTTGCGGACGAAGCCTTGCGCAGCTATCTGTTCTACAGCCAGGATCTTGTCGATGAATTCGGCAATATCAATGCTTGGGAGAAAGAGGATGTGGTGGAACCCGGGAAACCAAACGAAGCGGGATGGATTCTTCCATCCCACAACATCCATAGACGGTATCCCAACGTCGCCATATTCATTCCCGATACCATGGGAAGGGCTTGTGGCGGGTTGTGCGCATATTGCCAGCGTATGTACGATTTCCAGAACGGACGATTCAATTTCGATCTCGACAAGTTGCGGCCGAAGAAGACCTGGGCGGAAATCCTGCACGAATCGATGGTCTATTTCCGGACCGACCCGTTTTTGGAAGATATCCTGATCACCGGTGGCGACGCCCTCATGAGTTCGGTGTCCTCTTTGAAGCAGGTGTTGGATGCGGTATTGCAGATGGCCCGGGACAAGAAACGCGACAACGAAGTACGCCCCGCCAAGGAGCGGTTGGCCGAGTTCCGCCGGGTCAGACTTGGTACGAAGCTGCCGATTTATCTTCCCCAGCGGGTAACGAAGGAATTGGTGGCCGTCCTTGAACAATTCAGGCTCGATGCCAAGGAAATAGGCATTTCCCAGTGCATCATCCAAACCCATTTTTCCAGTGCCATGGAGGTTTCGGTCGATTCGGCCAAAGCAGTTCGAAGGCTGTTGGATGCGGGGTGGGCGGTCACAAACCAGGAAGTGTTCACGGTAGCCGCGAGCCGCAGGGGCCATACCGCCAAATTGCGTCAGGTGCTCAACGATATCGGGGTACTGCCGTACTATACCTTCACAGTCAAAGGGTTCAAGGAGAACCGCGAGCTGTTTGCGAACAATCCCCGTTCCATGCAGGAACAAAACGAGGAGAAGTCGATCGGACGGGTCGATTACCGTTACCACAGCACCCTGCGTTCCTTTATCGCCGATGCACCGAACATGGTGGAACATATAGAATCGATACGCAGTGCCGATGAGATTCCCTTCCTCGCGACCGACCGCAATACGATCAATCTTCCCGGCGTGGGAAAGAGCAACACCTACCGTACGATCGGTTTGACCAGCGATGGCCGTCGGATACTGGAATTCGAATTCGACCATACACGGCCCCATAGCCCTGTCATCGAGCAGATGGGTTCTGTGGTGATCATAGAATCGAAGTCGGTGGCACACTACTTGCGGCAACTACAGCAGATGGGAGAGGATCCTGCCGAATACGCCAGTATCTGGGGCTACTCGGCCGGAAGGTTGGAGCCGCGCAGCACGGTCTTCGAAGGAATGTCGAAGTAATGTCTCCACCAACCATCGTTACCACCGAAGGTGCCGTAAAGCTCGTCCCCGATCGGTTTCGCACAGCGTGGCCCAGTGCCCAACCGCTTTTGGTTGCGGATCGCAATACCTGGGAAGCTGCTGGAAAAGCGGTGGCGCGTGCCTTTTCGGAAGAGGGATTCGATACTGCCGAGGTCTTGTTGTTCGACGAACCACAGCAGGTACACGCCGACCAAGCCCATGTGGATGCCGTGAAACAACGTCTTGGACAAGAGGATCTGGTTGCAGTCGCGATCGGAGCCGGTTCGCTGAACGATATTGTCAAATTGGCCAGCTACGAGTGTGAAAAACCCTACTGTTGTGTGCCGACAGCCCCTTCGGTCGATGGCTACACCTCTCCGAACGCTCCGATTACCATACAAGGTTTCAAACAGACTATCCCTTGCGCACCCCCCCAGCTGGTCATCGCCGACGTTACGGTGCTTCGAAATGCCCCTATGGCCATGATCTCCTCGGGATACGGGGATATGGTCGCAAAGATAACCGGAGGGGCGGACTGGCTTATCGCCGACGCGCTGGGTGTGGAAGCGGTCGATCGGCATGTGTGGGACTTGGTGCAATTGCCGTTGCGCGGACGGATCGGCTCTCCAAAGGCGCTTATGGCTCGGGATCCTGTTGCCATCGACGACGTGTTCTCAGGTCTGGTGGAGACCGGATTGGCCATGTTGCTGTTCGGTAATTCTCGGCCAGCTTCCGGATCCGAACACTTGCTCAGCCATGTGTGGGAAATGAAGGGATTGTCGTTCGGTGGTGAACTGGTGTCGCACGGGCACAAGGTGGCGATGGGCACGTTGATCACCACGGCGATGATGACCAGAATAAGTGAAATCCCGCTGGATGCCATTCTTTCTGTATGGAATCGAAATCCCGGCATCTCGTTCGATACCCAACAGGTAGCACTGGAAACGTCGTTGGGTGAGAAACTCGATATCGACATGCTCCGGATCGCCAAGGAGAAGTACCTCATAGGGGTACAATTGCAGGAACGTCGGGCGAGGATCGCATCGCAATGGCTCCACATCCAACAGAGTTTGCGAAACCAACTCGTTGCATTCGAAGAGCTTCGAAAAATGCTCGAACAAGCGGCCTGTCCGGTTCAACCGGGTGAAATCGGTTTGGACCGCACTATGGTACGCTATGGCATGGTCAAGGCGCGTATCATCCGACCACGGTATACGGTGTTCGACCTGGCATACGAATGCGGCATCTTGGAGGCATTGATTGATGAAGTGGTCGATTCGGGGCGTTGGTTCACATCCTTCGCATAAGTAGTTTTGGTAGGCTTTCGCACATTGTGTTGTTCCGTTATGATAGGCAAGGGCTTGGGGGAAACAGATGCAAAGGATTCAAGATTTGACACGGGAAACAGCAGGACGCATCCGGTATGTCCTTATGGATATCGACGATACGATCACGAACGAAGGAAAACTTCCAGCCGATTCCTATGCTGCCCTGTGGTGCTTGCACGATGCGGGTCTCCATGTCGTTCCCATAACCGGGCGTCCAGCCGGATGGTGCGATCTTATCGCACGCCAATGGCCGGTCGACGGAGTTGTCGGTGAGAACGGAGCCCTGGTTTTTTGGGAAGAAAACGGACATATCAAGCGGATATACCATGAAAGGGCGATATCCAACGACCATGCTGTATTGAAACGTATCGAACAGCGCGTCTTGGAAGAAGTCGAGGGAACCCGAGTCGCCGGAGACCAATTCGGCCGCATGTTCGACCTTGCGATAGACTTCGCCGAGGAAGAGCCGCGGTTGCCGATTTCCGATGCCCAGCGTATCAAGGAGATTTGCGAACAGGAGGGAGCTGTCGCCAAGATCAGCTCGATCCATGTGAATACATGGATGGGTACATACGACAAGCTTTCCATGGCCAGTCGGTTCTTGGCACTCCGATTCGGGTACGACGATGCGAAGCAGGTCGCTGAAGTGATCTTCTTCGGTGATTCTCCCAACGACGAACCCATGTTCATCCACTTTCCCACAAGCGTCGGAGTCGCGAATATCGCCGACTATGCCCACTTGATGCGGGTCTTGCCTGCTTTCACCACTTCGTTGAAAGGTGGTGCGGGATTCGCCGAAGGGGTGGCTGTGTTGTTGGAAAGGCGGCAAAAAGCCTGAACAACATCCCGTATACGGTATCGGAACTACGTTTTGGTTCGTTTCTCACCAATTTCTCACAGCTTTTTCTTTACCGATAGCTTTTCTTTGGGTACACTAGTGGCCTGCATTGAAAGGGGGCATCGGTATGGATGCGATTACCAAACGACTGGCGCAGATCAAGTATATCCCAATGATTAAGACCGTGGGAATGGATCAGGCCGAGGCATTGGGAGCTGCGTTGTTGGCGGGTGGATTGCCGGCAGCGAATATCAGCCAACAGACCGACGATGGTTTGGAATTGCTTCGCCTCATGGCCTCGACCTATCCTGATATTGTTGTGGGTGGTGGCAATGTCCAGACTGTGGGAGAAGCCCGCAATGCCATCGAGGCGGGAGCCCGGTTCATATTCTCACCGGTATTCGACCCGGCGATTATTGAACTTTGCCAGTTGCAGGGAGTAGCAGTATATCCTGTGACGAAAGAGGGGATCCTGGCTGTTGAGCAAGGTTTGAAGGTCATCGGGTTTTATCCGATCGAAAAGCTCGGGGGATTGCCTGTTGTCGACTATTTGGCCGATCGTTTCGGTTTGCGGTTCATCGCTGCCGGGAGTATCACCGAGGAGACGGTCGGGACGTATCTGGCCAACCGCAATGTCATTGCCGTGACAGGAAGCTGGATGATCGATCCGATGTACATAGCCTCGGAACAATGGAGCCTGGTCGTACGCGATTTGAGACGCACCGCTGCGCTCGGTTAATCGGGTGACATCCGCGACCCCGTCATAATGTCTTCATACACCTGTAGTGCCCTTTTATCGTAACATACGAATATGACCGACGATATGCGTCCGGGGGAGATGGTTGCGAGCATGTTGTCGACAGTCATCAAGGCAATCCGCGTCGCTTCGGGCAGGGGATATCCATATACCCCGGTGCTGATGGCGGGAAAGGCTATCGAGTGGGCTCCGATTTCCAGGGCGACCTCCAAGGACCTGCGATAGCATGATGCCAATTTCTCCGCTTCTCCTGCGGCTCCTCCCCTGTAGACCGGACCAACCGTATGGATTACGAAATCGGAAGGGAGCCGGAAGGCGGCGGTCGCCTTCGCATCGCCTGGGGAACATCCCCCAAGGGTCTTGCATGATTCCAGAAGCTGTGGCCCGGCTACACGGTGGATTGCTCCGTCCACTCCTCCACCTCCAAGCAGTGTCGAATTGGCCGCATTCACAATCGCATCGACCTTGATAGTGGTGATATCCCCTTGCCAAACGGTAATCCTAGGATCGAACCGATGTGCCATAATCCGATTCTACCACAAGAAGTTCGCATGCGAAATATTTCGTTTGACAGATAGGGGAACGTGTGGGACAATATGCATGGAAGCGTTTCCACGACATTTGCCGCTCCCGTGTTGCCTCTGCCTTGCCTCTGGTTGTGGAAGTGCTTTTCCGTATGCGTCGCAAACGCACGAATGTATTGAAACGCTTGGCCAGACCAGGCAAGAAGGAGAGGAATATGAGGAAAGTAATGCTTGTGTTGCTGATTGCATTGTTGATCATGCCGTCTGTATTCGCAGCAGGACAGAAGGGCACTGCAGCTACCGGGGCAAAGACCGTAACGGTTTTCGGTGCTTTTGTCGATGAGGAACAACGACGCTTCGAAGAGGCTATCAAGCCATTCGAGGAGCGTACCGGGATCAAGGTCGTCTACGAAGGGTCGAAAGACTTCGAGACACTGATCAGTGTACGTGTCGAAGGCGGAAATCCCCCCGATATCGCCGGATTGCCACAACCTGGCCTCATGATGAATTTCGCATCGCAAGGGAAGTTGGTTCCGATGTGGGCTTCCCTGGAAGCGACCATAGACAAGAATTATGCACCGGTATGGAAGGATCTCGGTTCCTATGAGGGGACTCCGTTCGGCGTATTCCACCGGGTGAACGCAAAGAGTTTCGTTTGGTATCCGAAAAAGGCCTGGGCCCGGGCCGGCTATGAAGTGCCGACAACCTGGGGAGAGCTTGTCGCACTCATGGACAAGATGGTCGCGAACGGGCATACCCCATGGGCAGTCGGAATCGAATCCGGCGGAGCGACCGGTTGGGTCGGAACGGACTGGATCGAAGATATCATGCTCCGCACAGCGGGACCTGAAGTCTACGACAAGTGGGTTGCCAACGAGATTCCGTTCAACGCACCCGAAGTCAAGGAAGCCTTCGAATTCCTCGGGGATATCTGGTTGAATCCCAAGTATGTCTATGGTGGAAGGAATACCATCCTGACCACCAGTTTTGGTGATGCCCAGCGCCCGATGTTCGACAATCCTCCCAAGGCTTGGATGCATCGCCAGGGCAACTTCATAACCGGATTCTTCCCCGATGCCGTGCAGGCCAACCTGGAAGAGGAAGTCGGTGTATTCCCACTTCCCTCAATCAATCCCGAATTCGGTATTCCCGTACTCGGTGGTGGAGACCAGTTCGTTGTGTTCAATGATCGGCCCGAAGTGCGACAGTTCATGGAATTCTTGGCAACCTGGGAATCGGGCGAATCCTGGGCGAAAGCCGGAGGAGCACTGTTCCCATACCTCAACCAGGATCTGAGCGCCTATCCGAACGAAATCGAACGGTCGTTGGCCGAAGCCCTGGTGAATGCCAAGGTCTTCCGCTTCGATGCGTCGGATCTCATGCCGGCCCAGGTTGGAGCAGGTTCGTTCTGGACAGGAATCGTCGACTGGGTCAACGGCAAACCGTTGGCTACCATGCTCAACGATGTCCAGAGATCCTGGCCCAAGTAACAGACAGGTTGTGAATCACCTGTAGTCGCAGCGCACCGGCAGATGGGACCGACCTGCTGCCGGTGCTTTTTCCCTTGTTCTTGAAAGGAGTCGGATATGGTAGTACCGGATACTGGAACACACGAGGGTGGGGTACTCTCCCAAACCTTGGTTGCGATCGGGCGGATAGCGGTTTCGTTGTTTGTTCCCATCGTCGCGTTCGTCATCCTTTGGGCGGGATTCATGTTCCTTCGGGACAGCAATGCTCCACAGGGAATCATAGCGTTGGTTGCCATCATATGGGGTGTGGGCGGTGTAGCCATGCTCTTTTGGGTAACCGACTGGGTCGTGAACCGGACCCCGTTGCATGTGGCCAAGAAATTGCAGCCGTTTGTTTTTGTCGGCCCCGCATTGGTGATCCTTACCTGGTATCTGTTCCTTCCGACCATGCGTTCGTTGTACTTGAGCTTTTTCGATGCGCAGTCCAAGAACTTTGTTGGTCTGGCGAACTACGTGTTCGCGTTCACAGATTCCAAGATGCTGGAATCGTTTCTGAACAACCTCCTGTGGATCGTATTGGGAACCGGTGGTGCAGTCGGTTTCGGTTTGCTCATCGCACTGCTCGCCGACCGTTCCAAGTTGGAGAAGGTGTTCAAGAGTCTCATATTCATGCCCATGGCCATATCGTTCGTAGGTGCTGGGGTAATCTGGCGTTTCGTATACGCCTACAAACCGGCGGGCGAGGACCAGATCGGACTGCTCAATGCTTTGGTTACCTTGTTCGGAGCAGATCCGCAAGCCTGGTTCACGTTGCGACCGTGGAACAATGTGTTCCTGATTGTCATTCTTATCTGGTTGCAAACCGGATATGCAATGGTGATCATCTCCGCGGCACTGAAGGGCGTACCGTCCTCGATTATCGAAGCGGGAAGGATCGACGGGGCCAGCGAGCTCCGCATCATCCGCAGCATCATCATTCCATTCATCGCCTCGACACTGCTGACCGTTTCGACGACCATCATCATCATCTCGTTGAAGATCTTCGATATCGTATTCACCATGACAAACGGAAATTTCGGCACGGAAGTGATCGCAAGCATGCAGTACAAGCAGATGTTCCGCTTCTATCATTACGGGCGGGGGTCGGCCATAGCCATCGTGTTGGTGATCGCGGTCATACCGGTCATGTGGTACAACCTGCGGCAATTCAGCAAGAGGGAGGGCTTCTAGGATGACACGCGTAAAAAGCAAGAAAAGCAATTGGAGCCTCGTCGTCAACCTGATCCTGTTGGTGCTGGTCATAGTATGGAGCATCCCCATCATCGGATTGTTCATCTCCTCGATTCGTCCGCAGGACAACGTCCTTTCCACCGGCTGGTGGACCATATTCGGTGAACACAGCGAACTTTCGTTGGACAACTATAGGCAGGTATTGGGTGGAAGCCAGTATACCTTCGTCGATTCGGCGGGCAATACCGTCCGTGCCAGTGGCGACAACCTCTCGCGGGCATTCATCAACAGTTTCACGGTGACGATACCTTCGGTCATCATACCGATCCTCATCGCTTCGGCGGCCGCGTTCGGATTCGCCTGGATGATTTTTCCCGGCCGCAAATTCTTCTTCACGACGGTTGTCGCCCTGCTGGTGGTACCCTTGCAGATCGCGCTCATACCCATATTGCGCGACTACCAGAGTCTCGGTCTCACCGGTTCCTATCTGGGTATCTGGTTGGCCCATACAGGATTCGGCCTGCCACTGGGCATCTACCTGCTCTACAATTACATTTCGACTATCCCAAGGGACGTCTTCGAGTCGGCCTTTCTCGATGGAGCCCGTCCTATGGTGGTATTCAACCGACTGGTCCTGCCCTTGTCGGTGCCGGCCATCGCCTCCCTGGCGATCTTCCAGTTCCTCTGGGTCTGGAACGACCTGCTGGTGGCGTTGGTCTTCCTAGGTGGAACCAGCGATGTCGCGGTCCTCACCCAGCGGTTGGCCAATATGGTCGGATCCCGAGGTCAGGATTGGCATTTGCTCACAGCGGGAGCTTTTGTTGCCATGATCGTGCCATTGGCGGTCTTCTTCGGATTGCAACGCTATTTCGTGCAAGGCCTCATGGCCGGTTCGGTGAAGGGGTAGTCGATGGCGTTGGATACTTGGTCTCTAGAGGAAACCCGGTTCGACGAGGAATTCCTCGCACGTTCCGAGAGTCTCTTCTCGATCGGAAACGGCTATCTGGGATTCCGCGGGTTCTTCTGCGAACGCGAGGTGACCCAGCATCCGGGAGTGTTCATCAACGGATTCTATGAACTCTCTCCCATACACTATGGGGAGGATGCCTATGGTTTCGCCCGATTCAACCAAACTATGGTCGATCTTCCCGATTGCCGCTTCGTATCGGTCTCGGTCGATGGAAACAAGTTCTCCATGGCCACCGAAGGGATCGACTCGTATCGCAAGAGACTCGATTTCCGTACAGGGGTGTTGTCCCATGAAGTCGTGTGGAAAACCCCCGAGGGCAAGCAGGTCGACATTTCCTGGAATACCTTGTTGTCCATGGACCATCAGCATGTCGGAGCCTTGCGTCTGGTTGTCCACTGTGACAGGACAGCGATAATCGTTATCAGATCTGCAATCGCCCTTCCGGCGCACCGTGCCATGGCGGGACTGGATCCTCGTGTCGGAACCATGTTGAACAGACCTGCATTGCATTGCATCGACAGCGGATTCTCAACCGAAGGAGACAATCGGCATCCGGCATTCCAAGCTGCGTTCAAGACTGTCGAGAGTGCCTTGCATCTCTCCTGTGGGGCAGTGCACAATTGCGAGGTTCCTGCGCATGTCGAACGGTTCTCCGAAGGGGAAGCAAACCTACCGGGATTGCTGTTCACTATCCACGGAACCTCGGTCGAGTTGTGCAAATGCTTCTACTACCATACCTCCGGTCGGCCAGGGGAAGCCCTACCGTTGCAGCAGGTGCGGGAAAGCCGGCTCGATGCCGACTGCTTCTGTTGGGAGGACCTGATCGAGTCGCAGCGGAAGCATTTCGACGAGTTCTGGAAATATGCCGATATCGAAATCGACGGTGACGGCAAGATGCAGCAGGCATTGCGCTTCAATCTCTTCCAACTGCACCAGTCGACCGGAACGGACGGCATGTCCTCGCTGGCGGCCAAGGGTCTCACCGGATCAGGCTATGAGGGCCATTATTTCTGGGATACCGAAATCTATGGTATGCCATTCTTCAACCATACACGCAGCAGCACTGCCCGGGCATTGATCCGGTATCGGATTTCGATACTCGACCATGCCCGAGCACGGGCCAGGGAGTTGGCGCAAAAGGGAGCCTTGTATCCCTGGCGCACGATCAACGGTCTGGAGGCATCGGCCTATTTTCCCGCCGGAACAGCCCAGTACCATATCAATGCGGACATAGCCTATAGTATTTTCCAATACCTCGAGATAACCGGTGACGAATCGATACTGGATGAGGGAGCCGCCGAAGTGTTGTTCGAGACAGCCAGGACATGGTTCGACCTGGGGTATTTCAATCCCCGCAAACAGGGAAGGTTCTGCATCAACGAAGTGACCGGTCCGGATGAATATTCCGCATTGATCGACAACAACTGCTATACCAACCTCATGGCACAGCACCATTTGTCCCGGGTTTGCACATTGGCTGTCCACTTGAAGACGAACAAACCGGACCTGTGGGGGCGGCTCCAAAAAACGATGGGATTGGAGGATGCGGAACTGGAGGAGTTCGCCAAGGCTGCCGCTTCGATGCATGTTCCATTCGACAGTGAATTGGGAATCAACCCGCAGGACGACTATTTCCTGGAGAAAGAGGAGTGGAATGCCACAAAGCGGGGAGAGTTGCGACACCCGATGCTGCTCAATTACCATCCTTTGGTGATTTATCGCCATAGGGTGATCAAGCAGGCCGATACGGTTCTGGCGACCCTGCTGCTGCATGACAAGTTCCCCTGGTACCTGCGCAAGCGCAACTTCGATTTCTATGAACCGCTGACCACCGGTGACAGTTCATTGTCCGCTTGCATCCAGGGTATCATGGCCTTCGATTGCGGATATGTCGATCTCGGAGACACGTACAGTCGCCAGACGGCACTCATGGATATCGACGACTTGCACCGCAATACCAAGGACGGTCTGCATACCGCGGCCATGGCAGGTTCCTGGATGGCAGTAGTCTACGGTGTCGCCGGGTACCGGTTGCACGATGGCATGCCGACTTTCAGGCCACAACTTCCGTCCTCGTGGAACCGCGTGCGCTTCAGCCTCACATTCGCAGCCGTTACATTGTCGGTATCCATAGATCCCAAGCACACTACTTATCAAGCTTCCGGCGGATCGTTGCGGATCCGGCACCGGTCCGAGACTGTGGTGGTTGGACCTGATCCGGTGGTTCTGTCGAGCCGGCCCCGTTGCAAGGCGGTGGTATTCGACCTCGATGGCGTGGTGACTTCCACCGACAGCTACCATTATCGCGCTTGGAAGCGTCTTGCCGATGAACAGGGCTGGGCATTCGATGAAAAGGTGAACCAAAAGCTGCGTGGCATATCCCGCCGCCAATCCCTCCAGGTTATCCTGGACCACAACCACGTGATGCTGGACGAGGATGCGATGCAACGGTTTGCCACACGAAAGAACGAATGGTACCGCTCTTCCCTCGACAGCCTGACTCCCGGCGATATCCTTCCCGGCATCGGGGAGTTGCTGTCCCAATTGCGTTCAAAGGGAATACGGACAGCCATAGCTTCGGCAAGTAGGAATGCATCCCATATCCTAAAGCGGTTGCGACTGGAGGATGCGTTCGATGCGGTTGTTCCGGCTTCTGAGGTTGTGAAGGGAAAGCCCGATCCGGAAGTTTTCGCCCGCGCAGCCGACATGTTGGACCTTTGTCCCGAGGAATGCTGTGGAGTCGAGGATGCTCCGGCTGGAATCGAAGCGATCAATGCTGCCATGATGCGTTCGGTTGGAGTCGGTTCCGCCATTGATCCACAGTCGTGTGCCGCCTATGTCGACTCGACCGACAAGCTGACGCTGGATATGCTGTTGTTCTAATCGGAAAAATTAAAAAAAGACTATAAGCTCGTCGGCTTACCGGCTAGTATGTCGGTATGCGTGCTGGCTGTGTATATGCTGACCAAGAGTAAGGAGAGGCCAAATGAAACTGGTGTTGATCGGAGCAGGTAGCGCCCAATTCGGGTTGGGTACATTGGGTGACTTTTTTCAGAGTGAGAAACTCTATGGTTCCGAGATTGTCCTTGTCGATATCAATGGTGAGGCACTCTCGGTAGTCCTTGGGAAAGCAAAGGCCTTTTTGGCCGAACACCCGTTGCCCTTTACCGTCAGCGCCACCACCGATAGGAAGATAGCCCTTGCACATGCCGACTTCGTGATCATTTCGATCGAAGTGGGCAACCGCTTCAAGTTGTGGGACGAGGATTGGACGATTCCCCAACAATATGGCATACGCCAGGTCTATGGTGAGAACGGTGGTGCCGGTGGTGTATTCCACGCCTTGCGTATCGCTCCTGTTATCATGGAGATTTGCGACGATGCCGCTGCGATGTGTCCCGACGCGTGGGTCTTCAACTATTCGAACCCCATGACGGCGATCACCACAGCAATCTTGCGCAAGCATCCCACCTTGAAGTTTGTCGGTTTGTGCCATGAAGTAGTATCGCTCGAACGGTATCTTCCGTCGATCCTCGACACCCCATTCGGGAATCTGGAGCTTCGTTCTGCTGGACTGAACCATTTCAGCGTCCTGCTCGAAGCCCGGTACCGTGATTCGGGAAAGGATGCGTATCCCGATATCCTTGAAAAGGCCCCAGCCTTCTTCGAACGGGAGATCGGGTACTCGGACATACTCTCCTACGTCATGCGTACCGGAAAGGCTCCCCGTACGGAAGGCAATTCACACCGTGTGGTGCTCGATGTCGATCGCAGCGCGAAAAGCTGGTCGGACCGTACCCTGTTCAAGGAGATCATAGAGACCTACAAACTCATGCCGGTGACAGTGGACAGCCACTTCGGCGAGTACATCCCCTGGGCACCCGAGGTCGTCGACCACAGGGGGATCAAGGATTTCTATACCCTGTACCAACTCGAGTTGGCACAGGTGAAACCCAAGATCGAGTTGCGGCGTGACGAGCGCATGGTGCTGATCATCGAAGGAATCCTTGATGACAGCGGGTATGAGGAACCTGCGGTAAATGTCATGAACAATGGCTTGATTGATGAGCTGCCTTCGAATATTGCTGTGGAGGTTCCAGCCAAAGTACACCGGTCAAGTCTCGAACCGGTTGCCTTCCCCAATTATCCCAAGGGGTTCGCGGCGCTGTTGCGAAACTATTGCGGCGTCTATGACCTGACAGCCGAAGCGGTCCTCACGGGCAAGAAGGAATATGTGGTGCATGCTCTGTTGGCAAACCCTGCTGTCGGGCAATACCGGGTGGTCGGCGAATTGGTGGACTTCATGATCGAGCGTCAGCGACGTTGGTTGGGATACCTTTCGTAGGTCTTGTCGTAATCAGCTGTTGCGGTCGATAAGCATAGGAGTGATCAGGTGCTTCACCGGAGCCGGTTCCTTCTCGGCGTGCATGATGTTCACGATCAACGTCGCAGCCTGGGTACCGATTCTTCCCGGTTCCTGGCTGACTGTCGACAGTCCCAGATGTTCGGTCGTCCTGACACCGTCGAATCCGATAACCCGAATGGGTGCTTGTGCTTCGCGGACTGCCCGTATGACTCCAGTGGCAATATCGTCACAGTAGCAGAACACGCCGTCGTACCTTCCATCCTGCACGATCCGACGACCGGTCGCATATCCCGATTCCTCCGATAGTCCCGCATGGAAGGTTGCGCAATGGACGATACCATTGGCAGCCAAGTCGTTCGAGAACCCCAGATAACGGTCTGCATTCGCTTGTGCGGGTGGTTCGACCGCGATATAGCACGGCGAAGCCACACCCTTTGACAACAGGTATCGAGCGGCAAGTCGCCCCCCATAGACGTTGTCGGTATAGATGCAGTGTTCATGGTCCCTGGGATAGTCTATATACAGGTAGCGGACATTGCGCCGTTTCAGCAAATCGCGTTCAGTGTCGTCGAGTTGGAAGGCGAATATGAGCAATGCCGAAAGCTGGGCATCCAGGACCTTCTGGATCATCCGCGGATTGTGTTTCTCATAGTTGAATATGAGCAGGTCTATGCCGAGGCCCCGAAACTTCCGATAGATGGTCTCGAAGATTTCGAAGAAGTAATGGTTGCCGATATCGGGAAGCAACAGTCCCACGGTCGATTCGACCACATCGTTGCGCGCCAACCTGCTGGCAGCCGCGCTTGGGGTGTATTGACGTGCTTTCACGATATCGAGCACCCGCTTGCGTGTTTCTTCCGCGACGTGCGTACTGTTGTTGAGTACACGTGATACGGTTCCGAGTCCTACGCCAGCTTCCCGGGCTATGTCCTCTATGGTGATCTTGTTCCTGCCCATGGAAAAACTGTATTCGTTTTTCTATTCTCCGTCAACGCTTGGGAGCAGGACTATCAGTTTTCCACCTAGTATCCGGGCTTCGGCGAGTATTGCGTCGATCTTTGGTGTTCCTGGTTCCATGAGCATGTGCCGGGCGTTTTCAGCATCGGCCGAAGCGATGGACAATGCGATACCGCAATTGCTGCTTATCTCCACTGGGGTAGGGATGACCACGAACTGTATGCGAGCATATTGGAGCTTATCCTGGGCCGCGATGGCATGGTGGGTCGATTGGAAGGTGAGGATTGTCCGAAGCTCCCCGTTCATACCGTGATCACCTTGCCCGCAGCCAGGAACCGTTGGGTAATCTCATACATGTTGCCCACGGTCCCGGTCTGCAGCTTGTCAAAGATGTGGTAATAATTGAGACAGGTTCCACAGACCATGACGTCGACACCCTTCTGCTGCAACGACTTGAACGTTCCGATACATTGTTCGTCGTCGACAGCGAGCTTGACCCCGTTGTTCATGAGAAGCACCGAGGAGGGAAGGTTCTCTCCCTGGTCGAGCGTGTAGAGAAACATGCGGACCAGGTTCCTTCCCAACTCATGCGTTCCCGTTCCCATGGTATCGTCACCGATGAATACAATATAGTTGGCTGTGGTTTGGCCATTCGATACAGGTTGTGGTGCGGGATTATCAGATTTCTGCTTTTCTCCAGACCGAAGGAAAGCAACCCTGAAAGTGCTGTCGCGAACTTCCACCGATGCTGAGAAGGCTTGGGATTTTGCCAGGCGCTTGAGATTCTCCACAGCCGCCTTGTTGTCCACTTCAACAATGAAATCCGTTGCACCTGCATCGATTTGTGCTTTGGCCAGCATGAAGGGGATGGGGCAGGCCTTGCCTTTGGCATCTATCGGGGTGGACATGGGAACATCCTCCTTTATCTTTTTGAAAGTATAATGAGAAGATGCTACGTATGCAATCGGTGAGTCTATCGTACTATCGACTAGTGGGCTGTAAAGCTTAAAACTTGTCAGTTGACTTCGAGTGGAAGTGGAGAGTGGCAAGGCCAAGGAGAAGAGGATTCGACACGAACGCCGCCACACACCGCTTAGACCGAAGGAAAGTGAAAGGTAACATAGGTTACCTTACGTTGCCTGCACTCGCTCGGGAAAGTGGCCATTGCATAGCCCCTCTCCACTCACTTCGTTTGGCAATAAAGGATTAAGGTTTACAGCCCACTAGACAATGGAAACGGTCTGCCACATACCGTGCTGCAACACATCGAGATTCCGGTATCCCACCTGAACCAGTTGGTCATCGGCTTGGGAAAAGTAGAAGTCGATATGTGAGCTTTGGTGGGCATCGGATGACAAGGTCACCGGAATGCCGAGTTCCGAACACTCGGAGAGCATGTCCATGGATGGATAGGGTTCTGTGGTAGCACCTCGGGAAATTCCTCCGGTATTCACCTCGATACGGACATTGTGCTTTCTGGCGACTTTCAGCAGGTGCGATGCCGCCTTGCGGTACCATGTGCTGTTGGGATCGAAATATTTGTTGTCGATATTGAGTTTCTTCATGAGATCGCAATGTCCAAGCAGGTCGAAGCTGTGTTGTGTGATCATCCGTTCCTGCAAGGTGAAGTAATGGGTGGCGAATTTTTGGATATCTCCACGGAAATTGTCCTGTAGCAGTGCTTCGAATTCGACAACCGGTCCATCGATCGAAAGGTATGTTCCCGATTTCGTATGCCGCATGAGGTGCACCGAAGCGATCGTGTAGTCCAGTTGGTCTCGGTATTCGGCTCCTACAAGCTCCTCGGTATCCTCAAGGTAATCCAACTCCAGACCGACATATATTTCCAGCCGGTCACGATAGAGGGTACGCAGGCGACCTATCTCCTCAAGGTAGTAGGGGAAGTCCTTCTTGTCCATGTGCCACTGGTCTTCGAGGGACCCCGGGGCATGACAGGAAAAGCCCAGTGCACCAAAACCTTTCGAAAGTGCACTGAGCACATATTCTTCCATGGTTCCGACACCATCGTCGAGACCGCAGTGCGTATGAAAGTTGGAGAGCCCTTTGATTCGTTCCATGAAAGCAATATAGCCGAATTCCAGACCAGAGGAAAGGGTGGTAACGGTAATTGCCTTCCTTTTCAATCGGCTTTGCAAGTGCACCTTCCAGCACCTGTTCAGGTCAATTTTAGATATGCCATAGCAATTTTATCTATTCAAGTGCCCTTGTATTCCTACGATACTGGACATGTCGACAGTGTGGTTTGATCCGTGTGTATTTTGTCTGGTGGTCTGGAGTGTATACTTCAGGCCCTTTTGGAAGGGGATTTTATTCCTGCAGTACATGACGCGACGATAGCTCGAAGGTCGAACTATTTTCCCCTCCCCCTATCCAAGCAGAATCCCACGGTTTGCCGCGTATGGTCGGAAAGGTCATGAGGAGGATACCGTGATTGAAGCAAGTAAGACAGAGAAGAGAGTGGATCGGCTGACCTATGGCATGGTCGGTGGTGGGCCGGGTGCGTTCATCGGCGATGTACATAGGACCGCCATACGCATGGACGACAAGGCAACCCTGGTTTGCGGTGTCTTTTCACGGGATGCACACAAGAGCAAGGAATTCGGCGCGTCGCTGGGATTGGATCCGGCTCGCCTGTACCCGTCGTTCGAAGAGATGGCACGAAAAGAGGCCGAACGACCCGACGGTATCGATTTTGCCGTAATTGTGACACCGAATGCAGCGCACTATGAAGCATGCAAGTCCTTCTTGAACCACGGTATCAACGTGGTGTGTGACAAGCCGTTGACTGTGGAATACCATGAAGCCAAGGAACTCGCCGAGTTGGTCGAACGCAAGGGATTGCTCTTCGGCGTCACCTACACCTATACCGGTTATCCTGCGGTAAAACAGATCACCCACTTGATAGCCTCGGGTGAGATCGGGGACATCCGCTTCGTCAACGCGGAGTATCCCCAGGAATGGTTGGCGACCCGTAGTGAGGACTCGGGAAACCGCCAGGCCGCCTGGAGAACCGATCCGGCGTTCAGTGGAAAGTCGAACTGTGTCGGAGATATCGGCTCGCACGTCGAGAACATGGTTGCCACCATGACAGGTTTGCGGATACAGCGGCTCAGCGCACGGTTGGACAAGTTTGTCGAGGGAAGGCAGTTGGACGACAATGCCACTATCATGGTCGAATACACGAACGGCGCCAAGGGATTGTACTGGTCGAGCCAGATTGCGATCGGCTATGACAACGGCCTGCGTGTCAGGATATTCGGCACAAAGGGGACCATCGAATGGTTCCAGGAGCATCCCGACCATTTCACCATGGTCAAGCTTGGTGAAGCCACACAAGGATGGTCGCGGGGACGCGACGTCTTTGTGGATGCTGCCCAGCGGTACAACCGGCTGCCTTCGGGCCATCCGGAGGGGGTCTTCGAAGCGTTCGCCAACATCTACAAGGCCTATGCGAATGCCTTGTTGTCAAAGAAGGCGGGAAAGAAATTGGATCGCACGGCATGGGAATTCCCCACGGTCGAAGCTGGTGCCGACGGGGTCCGGTTTATCGGCGCATGTGTGGAAAGCTCGGAGAAAGGGGCCGCCTGGGTGACCCTATGATACCTATGATGGAGGAGGAG
Organism: Spirochaetae bacterium HGW-Spirochaetae-2; assembly: GCA_002839355.1. Lineage (GTDB taxonomy): Bacteria > Spirochaetota > Spirochaetia > Sphaerochaetales > Sphaerochaetaceae > UBA8525. The sequence goes on along the minus strand of PGXW01000009.1, from coordinate 61,718 downwards.
TAAAAATGGCACGACCGGTAACACTATTTACAGGGCAATGGGCCGACCTGGGGTTCGAGGATGTCTGTAGCCTCATCGGTGGGTTTGGATACGATGGATTGGAGATTGCCTGCTGGGGAGACCACATGGATGTCGAACGTGCAGCCAAGGATCCCGACTATGTGGCGAAGAAGAAGAAAACTCTCGCGAAATATGGATTGAAATGCTGGGCTCTGGGAAACCATTTGGCCGGACAGTGCGTAGGTGATGCATTTGGCGATCCACGTTTGGAAGGCTTCGCACCCAAGAAGCTCGCCGGACAATGGGAGAATATCCGACAATGGGGTATCCAACAGATGCTCTACACAGCCCAAGCCGCAAAGAACATGGGATGTTCCGTGGTCACCGGATTCATGGGGTCTCCGATATGGAAGTACCTCTATTCGTTCCCCCAGACGACCGAAGCCATGGTTGCCGACGGCTTTGCCGAGATACTGGAACTCTGGACACCGATCCTCGATGAGTTCGACAGATGTGGGGTGAAGTTCGCGTTGGAAGTACACCCGTCCGAAATTGCATTCGACTACTACACCGCGAAACGGTTGTTGGAAGTCTTCGGATATCGCGAGACCCTGGGGTTCAACTTCGATCCCAGCCACCTGCAGTGGCAAGGGGTGGACCCGGCTCTCTTCTATCGTGATTTCGCCGACCGCATCTACCATGTCCATATCAAGGACTGTTATGTGAAACTCGACGGGCGTTCTGGAATCCTCGGGTCCCACCTGCAGTTCGGTGATGTGCGACGGGGTTGGAATTTTGTGAGTCCGGGACATGGCGATGTGAATTTCGAGTTTATTGTGCGCGAGGCGAATACTGCCGGATACAAGGGACCGTTCTCGATCGAATGGGAGGACAACGGCATGGACCGTCTGTTCGGGGCGAAAGAAGCCTTGGCTTTTGTGCGAAAGATAGATTTCGATCGCTCGTCGGTCAGTTTTGACGGCGCCATGGAGAATTGATGGATATACCGAAACCACCAGGGGTTGTGCCTTCGGCCGATATCATACTGTCGGTGGAAGGCATCACCAAGGAATTCTCGACAGTCAGGGTACTCGACTCGATCGACCTTGCTATCGAACGCGGCGAGGTCATGGGCCTTATCGGCGAGAACGGTGCCGGCAAATCGACATTGATCAAGATAATAAGTGGTATTTACCAGCCGACTGCCGGAACGATCCGGCTCAATGGCGAGGTTGTGAGAATCGGTGACTACAGTACAGCCAAGAACCTCGGCATTTCGATTGTCCCGCAGGAATTCAACCTGATCAACACCTTGACCGTGTATGAGAATATTTTCCTTGGAAACGAGATACGGTTGAAGTCGGGCCTGTTGGACAAGGGAACCATGCGCAAGCAGGCTGCTGCACAACTACAGGAATTGCGGATGCCGGTGAAAGTCGATCGGTTGATCGGGGACCTGAGTGTGGCCGAGAAGCAGATGGTCGAGATATCGAAAGCCCTCATGCTGCACGCCCGCATATTGATCATGGACGAGCCGACCACCACGCTGACTGGGCATGAGCTGGAGACGCTGTTCACCCTCATGCGGCAATTGAAGGCACAGGGAGTCACCATCATCTTCGTGTCCCACAAGCTGAGGGAGGTGAAGACGATTTGCGATCGGGTCACGGTGTTGCGGGACGGCAAACTGATCAGTGTCGATACTGTCGATAGTGTCGATGAGAAGGATCTTGCGCGCAAGATGATCGGACGGGACTTCACCCAAGTGTTTCCGGCGAAAAAATATCGCGATGGTACCGACGTCGTATTGCAGGTGGAGCATCTGGAGGTGAGGAATCTGCTCCACGATGTTTCGTTCACCTTGCGACGCGGGGAGATCTTGGGGTTTGCCGGTCTGGTTGGTGCGGGGAGGACCGAATTGTTCGAAGCGGTGATGGGCTTGCGTCATGTGGAACGTGGTTCGATCGCTATCGAGGGCAAGGCGGTGAGGATACGGCATGCCCGTGATGCGGTCGATCTCGGTCTGGCCTACATAAGCGAGGATCGTCAGGGAAAGGGAATAGTACAAAACTTCGACATTCCCAAGAATATCACGTTGATATCATTGGTCGAGTATGTGAAGCGGCACCTGATCGACAAGCAAGCCGAGGGAAAGAAAGCCTCGCACTATGTGAAGGTATTCAATATCGTAGCGGCCTCACAGAAGATGGCCTTGCGGTATTTCAGCGGCGGCAACCAGCAGAAGGTCTATCTTGCACGGTGGGTAGATACCGATCCCAAGATCCTGGTATTGGATGAACCGACCAGGGGGATCGACGTGAACGCCAAGCGGGAAATCTACGAGTTCATCCACATGCTGGCGGCCAAGGGCATATCGTGCATTGTCATCTCGTCGGAGATGGAAGAGGTTATCGGGCTATGTAGTCGCGTATATGTCATGAAAGAGGGGATGGTCGCCGGTTGCCTCACCGACGAACATATCAACGAAGAGGAAATCATGTTCCATGCCACAGGCATCAAGGGAAGGAAAGCATATGGTTGATTCATTGGAGAAGAAAAGCTTTGCCACTGCCCTGGCTGGGTATTTCGGGAATTTCAAGTTGAGCGAGCATGCGACGGGGGTGGGATTTATCCTGCTGTTCCTGTTGGCTACGATTGTCGGTTGGCCCAATTTCCTGCAGTTCCGCAATTTGACGAATATCCTCAGACAGATTTCCTATACGGGAATCATCGGCTTGGGCATGACGCTGATCATCATATCGGGAGGAATCGATCTTTCGGTCGGATCCATGACTGCCTTCACCGGTGGCATCACGATATTCTTTTTGAACTTATTCCCGGGAGATTCGGTTCTGGCTGTAATCCTTTCCTCGATGTTCGCGATCGTGTTCGGCTCCATCTGCGGTTTGTTCAATGGACTGTTGGTGACCAAAGGCCGTATCGCCCCGTTTATCGCGACACTGGGAACCATGTCGATCTTCCGTTCGTTGATCCAATATTTCTCCGGAGCCGGAAACATCCTGTCGAACAACAACCTCTATGCCGATATCGGTTCGGGAGTGTTCCTGAGGATTCCGGTTCCCGTATGGGTGTTCATTGCCGTGGCTGTTGTGCTCCACATCGTGCTGAACGATACCCGCTTCGGACGCTATGTCTGCGCGGTGGGGGCGAACGAACAGGTAGCCCGTTACTCGGCGATCAAGGTCCAGACAATCAAATTGATTCCCTACGTGATTACAGGGTTCACCGCTGGTTTGACAGCACTGCTTTGGTCGAGTCGACTCAATTGTATCAATCCCAGCGATTGCACAGGGTATGAGTTGGATGCGATCGCTGCCGCGGTTATCGGGGGAACTTCGATGTCGGGAGGCAAGGGATCGGTCATGGGAACGGTTATGGGAGCGGTCATGCTGGGAATGATCAACAACATGTTGGTCTTGGGGGGAGTCTCCTCCTACCTGCAGCAGGCTGCCCGTGGATTGGTGATCATTGTGGCTGTATTGCTGCAATACAATAACAAGAACTGACAGGAGGTTGGTATGAGAAAAGTAGCGCTAGTTGTGCTGATCGTGTTGATGACCGTGATGCCGTTGTTCGCTCAAGGAGGGAAGGAATCGGCAGTCACAAAGATCGGTGTATCCATCCCGAGTGCCGACCACGGATGGACCGGCGGTATCGTGTGGTGGGCGGAGAAGGCTGTCAACGATGTGAAGGCCGAGATGCCGGGACGTTTCGAATTCCGCGTAGTCACTGCCGACAACCCGTCGTCCCAAGTCCGCAATGTCGAGGACCTGTTGGTCTGGGGCATGGATTACCTCGTTATCCTTCCCCATGAATCGGCCCCACTTACTCCAATCGTGAAGGAGGTCCACACCCAGGGTGTCCGCATCATAGTGGTCGATCGCGGCTTGACAGACACCTCGTTCGGTTATGTGAATCTGGCTGGTGACAACACCGGATTGGGACGCTTGTCCGGCGCTTGGCTTGCCAAGACCATGAAGGCTGAGGGTCTCAAGAATTATGTGGCGATGGGCGGATTGCCGGTGACCATCGATACCGAACGGATGAATGCGTTCTTCGCGGAAATGGACAAGGATCCCTCGTTGGTCAACCTGCTGGGCAAGGACAAGTATGAGTTCGCCGATTGGTCGACGCAGAAGGGCTTGTCGCTCATGGAGACGTTCCTCCAGCAGTATCCGAAGATCGATGCCGTATTTTGCCAGGATGACGATGTGCTTACCGGAGTCTTGCAGGCAATAAAGGAATCGGGACGGAAGGACATCAAGGTCGCCCTCGGTGGTGCAGGATCCAAGGTTGTCTACAAGATGATCATGGATGGAAATCCGTTGGTTCGCGCAACCGCAACCTACCATCCGTCGATGATCGCCGACGGTATCCATTATATCGTCGATGTGGCGACGGGAAAGAAGCCGGATGATTTCCATTTGGCCAACAAGCCGACGTCCATGGTGATTCCCTCGGTTATGGTGGACAAGACGAATGTAGCGCAGTTCTACGAACCCGATTCGATCTACTGACCGCTTCGTGCATGAACACCAGCCCCGGACATCGCGTTCGGGGCTCTCTCATGTCCAAGTCTGTACTGGAGGCATGTGGTGGAGTATACTGGTGCCGAGGAGTCGGATATGGATAATGAAGGAACGCCCACCGTGCGCAAGGCATGGTATGCGGGAACCTGGTATGCTGCCGAACCTGACGTGCTGCGCTCGACCATCGATGCTGCTATCCAAGCTGCCCAGGCTGTCGGTTCACAGCAGGATACCCGGGGACCAATCGGTTTGGCCGTCCTGCCCCATGCAGGATTGGCCTACAGCGCCAGAGGATTGGGGCACCTGGTCTGTAATGCCCCGAAAATCATCCGGCGGGTGGTGATACTCTCACCTTCGCACAATATCGTATTGCCAGACGACACATTGTCTTTCGGTACGTTTTCGGGATACGACACGCCATTGGGCAGATTGTCGGCTTTCCGCACCGGCTTGGAAACCCATGGACCCGATGCGACCAACGCTATCCAGCGAGAGCACGCGGTCGAGATGGTCCTACCGTTCTTGGCATACCTGCAATTGCGGCAAGCCGAACCGATCGCCGTATCGATGGCATTGGTTTCCCATGTGACCGATGCCAGCCATGCCAAGCGGTTGGCAGCCTCTCTGGTGAAGGTCTTGGGTGCCGATACCCTGGAGCGTGGCGAGACGCTGGTTGTCGCCTCGAGTGACTTCACTCATTATGGCCACCGGTTCGGGCATGCTCCGTTCGGGGCCCATGTCGATGCCGGTGTTGCGGCGAAAGTCCGCGAGGCGGACCTCAAGTTGGCCACCGAATTGGCCAACGGGGAGTTGGGTCCTGTTTTCCTTACCCAGCGCATGGGACATTCGACTGTGTGTGGCATAGCCGCCGCGTCGATCGTAAGCGCGTTGGGGGTACGATTGGAGCAATCGGGGCGGGTTGCCGACTACTATACCTCGCTTGATGTACTGGGAACGAAAGCGACCGAATTCGTGGCCTATTGCACAATTCTTTGGAGGTAGGTATGAACGAAGAGAATAGGCGGCATCTGTTGCGTATCGCCCGTGAATCGATCCAGGAAGCGCTTACGGGGGAACCGTCCGCAACCTTAACCCTGATCGGGAGAAACCCTCCCCTCGAGTTGCAGGGAGAGGAAGGGGCCTTCGTCACCCTCAAGCGCAAGGGTATCTCTCCAGGCGGAGAAGGTGCCTTGCGGGGATGCATAGGCAATATCCTCGGGCAAAAACCCCTGTACCGGTTGATACAACGGTTGGCTCGGGAGAGTGCCTTCCATGATCCGCGTTTCCAGGCGGTGCATCTTGAGGAACTTGCACACTTGACGATTGAAATCTCCGTATTGACCATACCGAGACCCATTGAAAGTCCCGGGGAAATAGTAGTGGGAACCGATGGCGTGTTGCTCACCTGCGGGCATCACCGTGCGGTCTTTCTGCCACAAGTGGCGACCGAACAAGGGTGGGACAGGGATACGATGCTCAACCATCTGGCGATGAAGGCGGGGATGTATCCGACGGCATGGCAACAAAGCGAATGTCTGTTCGAGGTATTCCAGGCCGAGGTGTTCGAGGAGGATATGTAGGTGTCTTCCCTGCAGTGCGATTTTTGTTGGCACCAATGCGTGTTGTCCGAGGGCAAGACCGGTATCTGTGGCATACGCAAGCATACAGGCAATTCCTTGGTGACGCTTGGCTTCGGCGAGGTTGTCGCTTCCGGTGTCGATCCGATCGAAAAGAAGCCGATGTACCATTTCCTGCCCGGTCGCAAGACCTTCTCGTTCGCGTTGTTCGGGTGCAACTACACCTGCCGATTTTGCCAGAACCACCGGATTTCCCAAACGGATAGTCCTTCTTGGCCGGGAAGAACCGGACACTCGACTCCGAATCCGACAACTCCCCGGAAGTTGGTCGATATGATGGAACGCAGCGGCTGCCAGATCATGAGCTACACATACAGCGAACCCCTGGTCTGGCAGGATTATATGCTTGAGGTGGCCACCCTGGTGCGTGACAAGGGAAAACTGAACTGTATGGTGACCAATGGGAGTTTTTCCCCACGCGCCTTGCAGCGGATACTCGGGGTCATCGATGCCTTCAATATCGATGTGAAGGGTGACGACCGGTTCTACCGGGAGTACTGTGGTGGAGCCCTGCAGCCTGTACTTGATGCGGTGGAGACTATTGCGGCGCGCCGGGATACGGTTTTGGAGGTGACGACCTTGCTGATCGAAGGAATCCACACCGAAAGGATGGTGAAGACCCTGGCCCGACAATTGGCCGATCGGGGTGTACAGGTCTGGCACCTCAGCCGATTCTTTCCCCACTACCGGATGACCGCCCTACCTCAAACCTCGGAGGGTTTCCTTGAAGAGATGTTGCTGATTGCCGAGGCTGTCGGTATTCCCCATGTCTATGCAGGCAACAGTGCATTGTACGCATGGGAAAAGACTGTATGTCCGGCATGCCACAAGACCCTGATCCATTCACATTCCTACGCCGGAGAGGCTTTCAACGAAATCCAACAGAATATTCCGGGTGGAGTGTGCGTAATTTGTGGGCAACATATCTACGGACGGTTCAATGTCTAATCAGAACTATTCGGAGACCAGCTCGACCTTTATTTTACTAACATAACTACCGGCTTTATAGACAATATTGGTTTGGAATCCTCCGATTGAAAGGGTAAAGAAATCGTACCAGTGGTTATTGGAATCTTTTGTTGTTACAGTTCTGATTAAGGAGGATGGGTTGAATATTCCATTATTAATTCTTACAGAGTAGGTGATGGCAGGAGCTGTTCCATCAGTCCGGTGGAATGCAAATTGTGTTGAACCCAACTCACCCGGAGTTATGTAAATTTTGTACGTTCTGTTGTTGTTACTATCATCGGATGCGAATTCCACTGAACCGACTTGCATGCTGGCACTCGATTGTTGTAATCCAATGACATCGACATAGTTGGTGAAAGGAGTTACCGCCAATGAAGTAGCTGTCCACGTCCCAGAACCCCAATATTTGAGATTGTAGTGCATGGTTTCGTCAAGGAGAAGATAGTCATCGTCAAACAAATGGTCCGTTGGATATAACTGGAAGCGGAAATAGGTCCTATAAATTCCATTGAAATCTGTATCATCAGGAAACAAGCCGACATTCGATCGTGTGTTCAAATGGAAATTACCACCCCACCAACTCGAGCCAGAAATAGAAATAGCGATGTAATCATTTTCCAAAGTAGAATCTATTTCCAATCCGCTGACTTTGCTGAAGGTGAGATACGCACGAAAATATTTGGTTGGATCTCCTACCTTTGTCAGTCTGAATTCATCTAAATGGGGTTCAGAGCTGACGATCATGGTCAAGTTCGAATCATAGCTCATGCCTACGGGTGGCGCGATTGATGATGATCTCTGAACTCCAAACGTGCCCGTATCCTTACCGGTGAAACCGGTCCATACCAACTGTTGGGAACTATTATTTAGCCAGGTATTGTTGGTGTTCCATTGAATCTGATACCAATATTCGGGTGGTGCCCCGAGCAGTATTCCAAATGAGAATATGAATACTATCGACAAATAAAATTTCAATCGTTTCATAATACCCAAGTATACTATGTCATAAGTGTTCCGTGAAGGGGTGAAATGAAATCAGTTGGGTAATACTTCGATCGGTGTGGTGCTTTGCATCGCAGTTCTGGTCCAATATAGACTACTTAGCATTAAATCATGTACTGGGACACAATAGCCATTGTTTTCCGGACTAGTGTGCAGCAGCTGGGAATCAGTATCCGGTTCAAATGTCCGGACGGCTTCGAATCTGGTATTGCCTTCGGTTCGGTTCAACTCGTATGGAAGGGACCAGCTTGTGACATATCTAGGGCAGAAATTCTCCAAGAAGTATCATTGCCGCTTCTATTGTCTTTTTTTCTGCACAAACATACACTCAGCCTATGTCGCAACTGTACCTGCCCGCGTTTTTCGTCCACACGATATCGGCAATTCTGGTTCCGTACCTGCAGATAATAATCCGCAACCACGGATACAGCCATGCAAGCATCGGCGTGCTTCTCGGACTGTTCGAAGCTGTCGGTATCATCAGTCCGTTCATACTTGCCGACTGGGCCGACAGGACAGGGCGACCACGCATGGTACTCCTGTTCCTTACGATGGGAACCTTTGCCTTCACCATTCCCTTGACGCTCCTCGGCCACCCGGTTGCCACAGTAGCTTCGATTATCCTGCTGGCCTTTTTCTTCAAGCCCGTCTGGCCAATCCAAGACGCCATGTTCATGCACCGGATCGGATCGGATTTGTGGCAATACACCAAGTTGCGCTCCTCGGGGACGTTGGGTTTCATCAGCTTCAGCCTGTTCTTCCAATTCAGTGGGGTACTGCGTGTGACCGACAACCGGTCCATGCTCCTGTGGGCTGGTATCGCCACCTGCCTGTATCTCGGTTCGCTTGCGGTGTTGAAACCCGACGAGGCGATAGCCAAGCACGAGCGTCGGAAGATTACCTGGAACTTTTGGCGTTCGAAAGGCAAGGATGCCGTGTTCAGCAGGAAACTGATTATCGGAATCTCCGTGATCGCGATGAATCGCCTGGCCATGGCTGCGATCGCGAATTTCTTTCCTCTGTATGTGACCGAGGAATTGCATCGCGGGGAGTTGGTCAGCATCCTCATGGCTCTCGCTGCGATGACCGAGCTGGGCTTCATGCTGCTCGGCGGGCGTTTGCTCCGTTCGGGAGTCCGTCCGATCATACTGATCGGTATCTCGAGTCTGGGGCTCTGCTTCAGGTTGCTCTCCTACATGCTCATCCCCACCTTGGCAGGTGCTGTGGTCGGCCAGTTGTTCCATTCGGTCGTATATGGATTCTTCCATCCGGCTGCGATCATGTTCGTGAACAACAATATCGCTCCCGAACGTCGGGCGGTCGGCATGGCACTCTACACTTCGGTAGGTATCGGGCTTCCAACAGTCGTGGGTGCGGGAATCGGTGGCTATGTGGTCGAATGGATCGGTTTCGGTAGGATGTTCGGTTCGTACACCGTGTTCGCGATACTATCGCTTGTCATGATATTCCTTTTCAGGAAAGTGCTGTTGAAGCGTGCTGTCGCATCACCGGGAGTTTAACCGTTTCCTTTTCGCCTTGGGACCCTTCGCTTTCAATTCGAGATACCGTTGCTCGACTTCATCGACCACATCGCCCCAATTGCGGTAGAGCGTGCTGTTCGCTTCCAATCCCACGTTTTTGCACAATTGCGGTTGGCCTAGGAGCTGAACCAGGCGTCGGCCATAATCCTTCGCATTGTTCTTGGCAACGAATCCATTCACGTTGTCGGTGGAGACTCCGGCGGTGCTGGACCCGAGCGTGTTGAGCAGCGGCAAGCTGAATGCCGCCGCTTCGCGCAACACCAATGCGGAGGTGTCGTATTGGGAAGGGAAGAGGAAGAGTGTGCTCGCAGCCAGAAGGGCCTTTATCTGTTCTCTGTCGGTGATCTTTCCGGTGAAGGTGACATGCGATTTCAACTGGAGATCATCGATCATCCGCTTGAAATGGGCCTTGTCTGGTCCGGATCCTACGAACACCATGTGGAATTGGGCATGGTGGGCATGCGCGATTGCCAATGCCTCTATCAAAAGCTCCAGGTTCTTCTCCTTCTTCAATTGTCCGATATAGAGGAGCAGGGGGATATGCTTCGGGACTCCAACGATATGATGTCCCTCTTCAGCATAGGCCCGGTACTCTTGGGGCGTCGGTACGGGGAGATCGCACCCGTTCTCCACAACCTGTATTTCTCCCTCGAAACCGTACCCGTGCAACTTGCGTTTGCTCCATTCGGTTGGAGTCCACACTTCGTCGGCCGCATTGTAGTGGCGCAGTATCATGCGGATCAGATGTTCGGTCATGGTATGCGAGTGGGTGAACCCATAGAAATCATCTTTGTAGAGGGAGTGGAATGTGCTGATCAGGGGGATTTGCTTGTGCCGGTTCAATTGCTCGGCGAACCGTCCGAGGAAGAAGGGGGCATGGGTGTGGAGGATATCGAATTCGATTTCACGGACTTCCTTACGGAACTCCATGTTCTTGACTACGATGCCGTAGGGACTGATTCCAGGCAACGGCACCATGGTGGAGCGGATGGTGTAGTCTATGCCGTGGTTTCGGTCGTACTCGTATCCCTCTTCCGCAACGGAACCGGAGACTATCGCATAGACCTGATGTCCCTTGTCCAGCAGCAGTTCGGAATAATTCTTGACAACAAATCCGACGCCATCCATGAGGGGAGGAAAAGATTCACTGAATTGCCCGACTACCAAACGTTCCAAACCATGTATCCCTTGCGGTCATATCCAAAGCAACAACCGCAAGGTAATAATACTCAATTTTGAGGCAGTTTCCAAGTGATGCCTGAAAACTGCCATGTATCATCGATTTTTTTGTTTTTTTTATCTATCGGCCTTTGTATGGACTCTTCTTGAATCCGCCCGATTTGAAGCGGTTCTTCGAACCTTTCTTCGCATACGAGGGGACTTGCCTGTCGGTTGGATACGAATATCGGTCGCGACGATCGAATTGTTCGGGACGATCGGGTCGCCCCTGGCGGTCGTCGCGGGAATAACCGCGGTCATCCCGTACCGGCCGTGCGCTGGCACTGTCACGATACGGTTCCCGGCGACCATCGGACGGCCGTTCATACCGGTCGTTGCGGTCGCTGCGATGCCTGCCGGCCAAATGCCTTCCGTTCGGATTGTCCGGACGGGCTTTGGTCACGATCGGTTTGCCATCGTTTTCCATGAAGGAGAAGGATTGGAGAATCAATTGCGCGGCCGCTTCGGGAGCTGTCACGAAGGAGAAGTCCTCCATGACCTGCACACCATCGATTTCGTGGTCGGTCACCTGGGCATGTTCCTTTATGTAATCGACCAACAGCCGCTTGGTCATTCCCGATGAACGGCCTTTCGCAATGAACAGCCTGATTTCATCGGATGCACCGGGACGACGACCATCGTTGTAGTCGTCCCGACGGCGGTCCCAATCGTCCCTGCGGGCGTACCGGTCGTCCCGTTCGCGGGGAGCACTCTGCTCCCGTCGGTTGCGGCTCCGGTCCTCCGCTTGTGTGATATGTTTGTAGGCCCGTTCATTGAGTTGGCTGCCATAGTGGCGTTCAAGCAATGCGGCTACGATTGCTTTGGGTTCATGAATTTCGATCAGATCCTGGGCCATCACGCTATAGTCGTCGTAGGTGTCGGCGGTTATGCTGTCGGCGATACCGTTAATGATACGCTCACGCTTGATGGCCACCACGGTTTCGATATCGGGAATCCGCTCCTGCACGACTTCGCTTTTGACAGCACGTCGGATGTAGGTGAATCTCCGCGATTCGCTGGGGGTCACGAAGGTGACAGCTGTACCCAATTTGCCGGCACGACCGGTACGGCCGATACGGTGGATATAGGTCTCGGGATTCTGTGGAATCGTGTAGTTGATCACATGGGTGAGGTCCTGGACGTCGATGCCCCGGGCAGCGACATCGGTGGCGACAAGAATGGTGATCCGCTTCTCCCGGAACTTGTGGAGGATCAACTCGCGCTGCTTCTGGGCCAAGTCGCCATGGATGGCCTCGGCGTTGTATGCACGGTCGATCAACATGCGACAGACTTCATCGCTCTGCATTTTCGTACGGCAAAACACCAGACCATAGAAGGCAGGGGCTATGTCGATCAGGCGGCAGAGCAATTCGATCTTGTCTCCCTCCCTGACTTCGTAGAAATGTTGGTCGGTCAATACCGGAGTTCCACCATCCTGTGTCGCTTCCACCAGACGGTAATCGTGCATGAACCGTTCGGCGAGTTTGAGGATAGGTTTCGGCATGGTGGCGCTGAACAGCAACATCCGCTTTTCCTTGGGTGTCTGCTCCAGGATCGATTCGACATCTTCGATGAACCCCATGTTCAGGATTTCATCGGCTTCGTCGAGCACCACGAACTTCAACGCCGACAGATCGAGGGTACCCCGTCTGATATGGTCGAGCACACGGCCGGGGGTTCCGGCAACGACGTGCACACCCCTGCGTAGACGACGGATCTGGAGGTCCATGGAGGAGCCTCCGTACACCGGTAGTATCTGCAGGTGGCGGTCGCCTTGCAAGGATTCGATTTCGGCACCGACCTGCACTGCGAGTTCTCTCGTGGGAGAGAGGATAAGGGCTTGAACCGATTGCAATTCCGGTTCTACGATTTCCAATATGGGTAGTCCGAAAGCGGCTGTCTTACCGGTTCCGGTCTGGGCTCTTCCGACAACGTCGACTTGTTCTTTCAAAAGTAGTGGAATACAAGCTGCCTGGATGGCGGTGGGCTCCTCAAAGCCTTTTGCTATGAGGGCGTCAATAGTTCGGTCTGTTAGACCGAGAGCTGAAAATTTCTCTAACTGTTGCATGGGTCTCCTAAATATGGATGTATCTCAGGCGAGCTGGGCAGGCAGGATACTATGGTATGTAACATCTACATTATGTTCTGGGAGGTCGAATCATTGCAGAACTACAGTAACTCTATACGATAGTTGGCGTTTGTTCAAGGCGTGTCGATCATTGTCACCTGAGGATGCGATTTTTTTTGAAATACTGAAGCAGAATGGATACTGTTGCGGTAATTGTTGGTATAGGAGGTGCTCTTCAATGCTGAACACGAAAACAAAGACCTGTCCCAATCCGGAATGCCGATACCACATTCCCGAATATGCCGAGAAAAAACGATGGTATCGTCCCCATGGATACTATAGGTGTCCGAACGACCCGGACCGACAGGTGCGGAGATACCGGTGTTCCACCTGCGGAAAGACCTTCAGCGAAACCTATTTCACACGCAATTGGCATTTGCAGCGCCACGATATCGACGAGATGGACCTGCTGTTCGAGTGGTGCAAGGGTACTTCGATACGGGAGCTGTCCGAACGGTTCAATTGTTCGCCCAAGGCGATCGAGAATAGGATCGTCCGCATGCGCTCCCTGGCCGAGAGCAAGGATGTGGTGTTGGAGGTCGAACAGAGATCTGGTACCTGAACAGGTTGGGGTACATTCATCAATACCGGTTGAACACATCCTCGGCAAAACCAGGGAAATCCTTGATCTCCAACTTGGTCCCGTCATCCAATACGGCGGTTCCGGTGAAATAACCGAAGACCTGGTGTTGGATCGATTTGACCAGCAGCAGGTTGATGTCGGACGTCCGGTCGACGATCGGTTCGAATGTCATCTCGAAGCGGTTGTCGCCGCTGGTTATGGTCCACGGATCGGTATAGCTCGATGGTGGAATAGTGAAGACCACTTCATCCAACTTGTGGATCCGACGGTCGTAGATTATCGCATTTTCGCTGGCACAACTGCGGTCGCTGAATCCATAGCCGAGATTGAAACCGAAGCTGACGTCGTCCAACATGCCCGATGCCGAAGCCCAATACCAACGGTTCACATAGGTCCACCGGCCCCGACCCCAGTCGAGGACACCGAACGATTCGTGCGGTCCAAGAGTGACCAGATCATTGCCCAACCGAACAGTTCCGCTGACAGCGAGGCAGTTGACCTTCTCGTTCAGGTAAAAGGCTGTCCGCTTCTCTTTCCATGAGGTTGCGATATTCAGGCTCTCCGAGTTTGGTGGTTGGACCAAGGTGAGGTCGGCGTCGATTCCGACCCGTCCATCGGGGAGTTCCAGTTGGGGAGCGGCAACCAGCAGCCTTCGCCGTTCTTCCTTCCGGCTGAATGCGATGCGAAGCTTCTTGTTGGCCCAGGCGACAGAGTGGTCTCCGGAGTTCGCCGGCAGGCCGAGTTTTCCCAAGCTCAAGGGTTGGATAGTGTCGATCTGCGATACCTTACCCGAAGCCATGTCAACAAACGCAATGGCAAACAGAGCGGCGAATCCGAGATCACTGAAGGTGACGCATACGCTGAAACGATGCTCGTGTGACATGATCGAATAGTAGTCCCATTCCTTGATCCTCAGCGCCGATGCCTTGATCATGCGCCGATCATATTTCCATACCGCGTTGCGTGCCCAACCTTCTTCGATTATCCGTCCCTTTACATCGAGCAGGTCCTGACGGTCGGTTACTTCATGTTGCATCTTGCCGTTCCCCCGCCAGATAGTCCAATTGGGAAGGACTGAGCAGCACATCGGCACCGGTGAGGGTGTCTTCCAGTTGTCCGACCGAGGAGCAGCCCACGATCGCCACCGAAGAGGGGTCCTCGTTGGTGATATAGCCGGTGGCTATCGCCGCAGGACTCAAACCGGTGTTCTCCGAGATGGTGCGTACCCGCTCGATCTTCGCCTCATTGTCGGGATTCAGGAACCGTGAGCGGCTCTTTTCGTTCAATCCTGCCAGTCCATGGGCAATGGCTTTGCTGAAGAATCCTTTCGACTGGGAGCTGAAGGCGAATATGGGCATCCGTTCCTTCCTATACCAGACCAACGAGTCGCTGTCCATGCACACCAAGGATGGGTCGTTCCAGCTTTCCGGGGTACTGCTGGCAAGACTCCACTGAATCTCGCTGGTGGCGAATGTCGGAAGCCCATGTGCCGTGGCATAGGCGTTGGCGGCTTCGATCCTGCCGGTGGTCCAATTGGAAGCACCGAGAACCCGTATGATGCCCGATTGTACCAAAGGAGCCATCATGTCCATGATCTCACCGACAGGAACCTGCGGATCATCTCGGTGGAGGAACCAGATGTCGAACGTCTCGCTACCCAGCGACTCTTGGCTCATCTCGATGTCGTTCATGAGGTCCCGGTAGGTGAATCGGCTCTTGCCATCGCCACTGGGGTGCATTCCCTTGGTAGCCAGAACCATGCGTTTGCGCATGCCGGTCTCCGAGAGCCACTTGCCGATCACCGATTCGCTGGGACTGGGGCCTCCGGGATAATCCTGGCCATAGACACGTGCCGTATCGAGTGCCGTGCCGTTCGCGGTCGCGAAGGCATCCAACATGGCCATGACCGTCTTTTCAGGGATCGTGGTGCCGAAGTAGGTGCTGCCCAACGCAATCTTCGAGACTGGGACAGGTATCCGTTGTATGGTCAGGTATCGCATACGTCCTCCTCCATACCTCCAGTATACACGTGTTTCGCGGGATTTGGAAATCTTTGCGGTTTCAGTGTCTTGCCGTTATATTATTGACTGTATAATGGGAGGGTGGTAGACTCGTCACATGGCACTTCCAACCCCGATCTCTTCAAAAAGACTTGCCGCGGCCCTTGATGCCGTCATCTCAAACCGTGCCGGGTCCGTTCCACGTTGCATCACCGTCACGGGAAGCGGTGGTAAGACCACGACCGTGGAACAGATGGCGCGGTTATGGGCCGATCGGGGACTGAGCGTTCTGGTGACTACCAGTACCCATCTGGCGCATCCTGCGGTACATGCATACCCGTTTGAACAATTCGTGCCCTATACGCATGGCGGAGGTGATTTGCCCGAACCGAGGGGCGGTCAGGTAGTCCTTTTCGGCCTCGAATCCACAGACAAGCTGGCCGCACCTCCCAGGGAAACCATTGCCAAGGTGGCAAGACGGTTCGACAGGGTCCTGGTCGAAGGCGACGGAGCCCGCGGTTTGCCGTTGAGGATCCATGCCCAGCGGGATCCTGTTATACCTGACATAACAGAACTCGTTATTGTTGTGGTAGGTCTGAAAGCTCTCGGCCGTTCGTTGGACGAGCAGGTCATGTATCTTTCGGACAGGTTCCGTCTTCTGATCCGGTACGGAGGAACACTGGTAACCCCACAGGTGTACCGTTTGCTGTTGGAGCACCACGAAGGGCTGCTGAAAGGCAGCGCGATGGTACCGGTAATTGTGTTTTGCAATCAAAGCGACACTATTTCATCGGCAGAAGCCGAATCGGTCCTGGAAGCCATGGCTAACCGATGGCAAGGCAAACCGTTCGATATCGTGTGCGGAAGCTGGCATCTTGACCGCATGGAGCACCATGGACATGTAGCGGGGAATGCCTACCCGGAAGGAGCATATTGTGAATCTGTTTGAGAAAGCCGCCGAACTGGAGCGCAAGAATATCGCCTTCGCCCTCGTGACCATCACCAAAAGCGAAGGATCCACACCGCGTAGCCAAGCCAGGATGATAGTATTGGCCGATGGAACCACATTCGGCACTGTCGGAGGGGGAGCCTCGGAGTTTGCGGCGATCCAGCGGGCACAGGTCTTGATCGGACAACGGCGCAGCGAGAGCATGAACATGTCCCTCACCGTGGCGGAAGGCCACAACTGCGGAGGGGCCGTCGAGATGTTCATCGAAGTAATCGCGCCCTCGTCGCGGCTGATCCTGATCGGAGGCGGCCATGTGAACCTGGAGATCGCCCGGTTGGCCGCAGGGTGCTCCTTTTATATCGAATTGGTCGAGACCCGCGCCGAATTCGCCACGCAACAGCGGTTCCCGTGGGTCAGCGCTTTCCACGTCGGAGCCACTGTGGAAGAAGCACTCGCCACGCTACAAATAGACAGTGATTGCGCTTTGGTCATCGCCACGCATAATCTGGACAAGCAGGTGCTGGAACGAGTTATCGGCTCGCCCGCACGGTATATCGGTATGTTGGGAAGCCGTACCAAGGTCAACGGTTTCAGGCGATACCTTCGTGATGAAAAGGGTGTCACCGCTAAAGCATTGCAGCGTTTCCATAGTCCGATCGGACTCGACATCGGATCCGAGACCCCCGAACAGATTGCAGTCGGAGTGGTTGCCGAAATCATGATGGTGCTCCACAACACCGATGGCCGTTCGCTCAGCCGTAAAGCCGAGAACCTGGTGATAGTCCGTGGAGCTGGCGACCTGGCGACCGGAGTGATCTGCCGGCTGCACCGGGGAGGATATCGTGTCCTGGCGCTGGAGACCGACCAGCCGACCACCATCCGCAGGACCGTAGCCTTCTCGGAAGCGGTCTACAACCAGACTGCGACCGTCGAGGGAATCGTTTGCAGGAAGGCGTTGTCCGACCGGCAGGCGAAGTCGATCATGGATGCTGGCGAGGTTGCCCTGCTCTGCGATGCGCAGGGAGCGTCCATCCAGTCGATGCGTCCGGCGGTTGTGGTGGATGCCATCATAGCCAAACGCAACATGGGAACATCCCGTGACATGGCACCCCTTGTCGTGGCACTCGGACCCGGTTTCACCGCCGGAGAGGATTGCCATGTGGTGGTCGAGACACAGCGCGGGCACGATCTGGGCAGGATCCTCACTACCGGAAGAGCCGCCGATAATACCGGTGTACCGGGAATAATCGATGGATTTGGTGCCGAGCGTGTGATCCATGCCCCGCTGGCGGGAGTGTTCAAGGCAATCGCTTCGATCGGCGATATGGTCACCAAAGGGCAGGTCGTCTGTCGGATCGGAAGTGTCGATGTTCCGGCAACGATAAATGGTGTCCTACGGGGACTGTTGCACGATGGCTTGCAGGTTCCAAAGGGTTTCAAGATCGCAGATATTGATCCCCGTGGGATAGTCGGGCATTGCGCGAGTGTATCGGACAAGGCCCGTGCCATCGGAGGCGCGGTCCTGGAGGCGATCGATGCGTTTCATGCGAACCGGCTGTTTTCTTGACCAGGGTGGTGCAAGACGATGATATACCTGGACAATGCCGCCACCAGCTGGCCCAAGGCTCCCCCGGTCGCCGAAGGCATACGGCGATCGATCGAACAACCGGTGGGGAATGCGGGTCGTTCTGCGCACGGGCCTGCCATGGCCGCCGCACGGATTCTCTACGATTGTCGCCAGGCCTTGCAGCTGATCATGCCCCCGACAGACTTGGAGAGGACCATTTTTGCCCATAATGCGACCGATGCCTTGAATATCGCACTGTTTGGTTCCCTGGACACTGGTGATACCGTCCTCACCACACCAGTGGAGCACAATGCGGTTGCCCGTGTGCTGCATCAGCTGGCCCAACGGGGAGTCCATGTGGAGTATTGTGCGTGCGATACGTTCGGGAGGGTGGACGTTGATGATTTTTCCCAGAAATTGGCAACACTTCCCATCCGTCTGGCAGTCTTCACGGCCGCTGGAAATGTGACCGGAGCCATCAACGATGTCTCAAATCTGGTCGCAGCGTGTACCCGGCGGAACATACCCTTTGTGATAGACGGTGCGCAGGCTATCGGCGAGTGTAGGCTTCCCCCCTTGCCGGATGATGCGCAGGGTGCCCTGTGCTTTTCGATTCACAAAGGTTTGTTGGGTCCAACCGGGGTTGGTGTCATGGCCCTGTACGGATCCTTCGCTCCCAGGCCCTTGACGTTTGGAGGAACAGGAAGCCGTTCCGATTCAGAGTTGCAGCCGGAAATGCTTCCCGACCGGTACGAGAGCGGAACACCTGCGATCCATGCCATAGCAGGTTCGGTGGCGGCAATCGGGCATGTGGTGGCACATTTTGAGGAGATGCAGGCGCATCGCAAGCTTCTGGGCGATATGCTGTACAGGGGTTTGCAAACCATGGAGCATCTGCGATTGCTCAGTCCCCGAGAGGGGCGGGTGGGCTTGGTTTCGGTAACAGTACGAGAAGGAACGATCAGCAGCTTGGCCCAACACTTGTATGCGAAGGATATCGCCGTCCGTGGCGGGTACCACTGTGCTCCATGGGCCCACCGGTTCCTTGAAACCGAAGCACATGGGGGAGCCGTCAGATTTTCGGTCGGTCCCAGTACCACCGAAGAGGAGATCGAGATTACGCTGGGTGCAGTGAAGGAGGCCTTTGATGGGTGACGATACGATCCGTTTGACCCAATTTTCCCGATTCGCCGGGTGTGGAGCCAAACTGGGCCCCGCATTGCTCGACAAGGCCCTCTGCGATTTGCGGCAACCGGCATATCCCAACCTCATCAGCGATTTTTCGCATGCCGAGGATTGTGGAGTCTATAGGTTGACCGACGATCTGGCACTTGTGCAGACGATTGACTTCTTTCCACCGGTATGCGACGACCCATGGATCTTCGGCAGGATCGCAGCTGCGAATGCCCTCAGCGATGTGTATGCCATGGGTGCCGTGCCCATTACCGCCGTGAGTGTGGTCTGTTTCCCCGAGGAGCTACTCGATATACAGTACTTGCGGACCATGATGGAGGGAGCATTGGATGCCCTCGCAGAAGCCGGGACGGCATTGGTGGGCGGGCACACCGTACGCGATTCAGAGGTGAAATTCGGCTTTTGTGTGAATGGGACGGTCCATCCCGACAGGGTCCTGGCCAACAACACGTGGCACGACGGCGAGTCGCTGGTCCTTACCAAACCGATCGGGGTAGGGCTGGTGAACACCGCAGCTCGGGCTGGGATCGCATCTGTGGAGGAAGAACGGACCGCATTGGCTTCGATGCAACGGTTGAACAAGGACGCGGCACAGGTCTTCTCCCGCTATCCCGTCTCGGCATGTACCGATGTGACCGGTTTCGGGTTGCTCGGGCATGCCTGCGAGATGGCGACAGATAATCCTGTTGGGGCTTGTATCGATTCGAAGTTGGTTCCGATTATCGGAAACGCGACAGCTTATGCCGAGATGGGCCTTATCCCGGCTGGGGCATATACGAACATCGACTACCGTGCGCGCTTCGTCGGGGATTTTGGGCAACTGGATGAGACGATGGGGTTCGTGTTGTTCGATCCGCAGACTTCGGGTGGGTTGCTTGCCTCTGTTCCGAATCGAATCGCCGGCGAAGTGGTAGAAGCCTTGGAAGCACAGGGAATCGAGGCCGCGGTCATCGGACATACCGATGCCGCATTGGATGGTTTGCACGTAATCTGACCGACTTCACCCTTGGATCAAAAGGACAGATACGCTATATCTCTATTCCCAGCGTCTTCTTCACGATGATTCCTATGACGAACGAGAGTGCGGCCACTGAAAGGCTGATCGTCGCCATCTCGCCGAAGCGCTTGAGGAACGGCACGTCCTTCGCAACCGATATGTAGTAGGTGAACCCGAGGATAATCAGGACCACGGTCCCCAACATGATGCCGAGGGCCAGCATGAATGCTGTATCGGGTAGCAGCAGGTACGGCAACACGAGGAACGCAACCGTGGCGAGATAGACGACTCCGGTATACAGTCCCGATTTGAAGGCATTCGTGTTTCCTTCGGACCGTGAGGAGAGGTATTCGCTGCTTGCCATGGAAAGGGTTGCCGATATTCCGGTGATCAAGCCCGATAGCGCGATCAACCGGGTATTCTGCATGGCGAAGGTGAGACCTGCGAGTGTGCCCGAGAGTTCGACCAAGGCATCGCTGAGTCCAAGGACCATGGAACCTACATACTGCAAGCGCTCCTCGTCCAACATGGCCAGCAATTCCTGTTCGTGGCGGTCTTCATCCTTGGCGATCTTCTCGGCTTCGGGGACTTCGGAGGCGAAGGTCGCATAGATTTCGCTGGCATTGCCTTCTCCCCGTTCCATCAGCTTGAGGGCGAAGGTGAAGCCGAAGACCCTGGCCAGCAACGGGAACCAGATGGTCTTGAACCATTTGGGTTTGGCCTCGACCTTGGTATACCCTTTCCATATCCCTGCATGCCGCTGCTCTTCCGCAGCTATCTTCAGCAACACCTTGCTGTTGTGCTCGTCGGCAACTTGCTTGGCGACTTTCGTATAGACGATGCTCTCGGTAAGCTCGTTGATCTGCATCTTGAGTAGGAGCGCACGTGTAGCGGTGCTGATTTCTTTCCGTTCTGCCATGGGATTTTCCCCCTCTTTCCAAGTATGCCGCGATTGGTATGGATTGGGAAGTACTTTTTTGTCGACCTAATGGTGTTGACATTTGTTTCTATTTATAGTAACGTTCCTTCCATCACCCGATGGGAGGAATCGATGGACGACCTGCATGAATTGATAGGCATCTTTGCCCGGACCGGCAAATACGAAGACATGCAAAAACTCTTCGAGGAGCTGTTCACCCAACGGGAGAAGTATGATTTCGCGCTTCGGTGGCGACTCATGAAGGAGCTGCACGATGGCAAGCCGCAGAGGGAAATCGCCAACAGTCTTGGCATCAGCCTCTGCAAGATTACCCGGGGATCGAAGATTCTCAAGACCCCGGGATCACAAATAAACACCATATTACAGGAGCGCGATCATGGCAAAGACAATTGAAAAGAAAGTATTGAATACACAGCAACCCGATGAAAAGGGATTTTTCGGCAACTATGGCGGGGCCTACCTGCCACCAAGTCTTGTCGGAGTGATGCAGGAGATCACCGACTCGTACATGCAGATCAAGGATGATCCGGCATTTGTCGAGGAACTTACCTACCTCCAGCAGACCTACAGCGGGCGACCATCGCCTGTCTACTACGCAAAACGATTGAGCGAGGCGGTCGGTGGAGCGAAGATCTATCTCAAACGGGAAGACCTCAACCATACCGGGGCCCACAAGATCAACCACTGCCTGGGTGAAGTCCTGCTAGCCAAGCGCATGGGAAAGAAAAAGGTTATCGCAGAGACCGGAGCCGGACAACACGGTGTCGCGTTGGCGACCGCGGCGGCTTTGCTCGGGCTCGAATGCGACATCTACATGGGCGATGTCGATGTGGCCAAACAGGCTCCGAACGTCCGGAGGATGCAGGTGCTCGGAGCAAAGGTCGTTCCGGTGAGTCGTGGGACACGCACGCTCAAGGATGCCGTCGATGCAGCCTTCGAGGCCTATCTGCAGGATCCCGTGACCACCATGTATGCGATCGGTTCCGTCGTGGGTCCGCATCCGTTTCCCATGATGGTACGGGATTTCCAAAGTGTCGTGGGACGCGAGGCCAGGCAGCAGTTCCTGGACATGACCGGTTCCCTTCCGAACCATGTCGTGGCTTGTGTCGGGGGCGGTTCGAATGCGATCGGCATATTCAGCGGGTTCCTCGATGATCCCGAAGTGGATATCATCGGAGTGGAACCGGGTGGAAGGGGTCCGGCAAACGGTGACAATGCGGCGACCATGACCTACGGTACGCCGGGAATCATCCATGGATTCTCCTGCTACCTGTTGCAGGACAAGGATGGGGAACCATTGCCTGTCTATTCCATAGCCAGCGGACTCGACTATCCTGGTGTCGGACCACAACACTGTTACCTCAAGGACATCAAGCGGGTCAAGTACGAAGTTGCCACCGACCGGGACGCGCTGGTCGCCTTCTACGACCTGAGCCGGCTCGAGGGTATCATTCCCGCACTGGAAAGTGCCCATGCCATAGGGTATGCGATCAAGGTCGCGGCGAAGATGAGTCCTGAGCAGACCATCCTGGTGAACCTTTCGGGACGCGGGGACAAGGACATGGACTATGTCATGGAGCATTATCCGCTCGAAGCCTATGAGGAACAAAAACTCTTGGTAAAATGACACCTACACACATATACTTCCCACAAGTTCTTTCCTGGACGACCGTTACCGCCAACGGTCGTTCGGCATCGTGAAGCTGTGGCTACACCGATTCCGAAAAATTCCCTTCAGGTGGTTTGCACTGACAGTCGATTGGAGTAGACTGGAACCGAAGCCACATGGAGGTAGTGTGATGACATCTGTGTTCACCATGGTCGTTCCCCAATGGCAGGGGGCAGCGGCCGGTACAGGACCATATCATGGAGCCCAGGCGATCGTAAGGATGCTGGGAGCCGATCGTATCGATGTGCAGGTTCCGGTTCATGAGCAATCGGTTGCCAAGAAGGAAGAGGGTATCTGGTACGAGTACGAGATAGCCGAGCACCTGAAAAACGCCTTGGCCTCGCTCGAGGCTTCGAAGCCCCAGCGCATATTGACCATCGGGGGCGATTGTGCCAGCGATATAGCAGCGATCAGTTACTTGAACCGCCTCTATGGTGGTGATTTGACCGTGCTTTGGTTGGATGCCCACGCAGATCTCAATACACCCGAGAGTTCGCCCAGCAACAAGTTCCATGGCATGCCGTTGCGATTGCTGTTGGGCGAGGGTGCACCCGGATTGTTGGAGATGCTCCCGTCGACGTTGGAACCTGGTCAGGTGGTCTTCACCGGATTGCGGGAACTCGACCATGCCGAGCGGCAGTATATCGTGGCGAACGGCATTCCCAACGTTCCCACGTGCCACGATTGCGCAAGCATGTTGGGCAATGTGGTCGCAAAGACCGGACGCAAGCACATATATATGCATCTGGATCTCGATGTGATCGATCCCACAGATTTCGACGCGGTCTCCTGTCCGACTCCCGGTGGGTTTTGGTTCGATGACCTTCTGACTGAGATCGCACATTTGGGCAAGGCGTTCCCGATCGTGGGGAGTGCCGTGACCGAATACCAGCCGAAGGACGACGAGAATGCGGTGAAGGTGCAGCGGGTGCTCCAGGCACTTGGGGATGCTATGCGTTAACTCCAGGATCACCGGACCCTTCGGTAACCGGTGTGCTTTGCAGTGAGAATCCCTCGAAAATCCCCAGTTCCTTGTTTTTCCGGACTTGGTCGTAGGAGAATACCTTGCCGCTCATGCACAGGTATACACCCGGGCCCAACAGTTGCACCGCGGTGAAGGCACACCCCAGATTGAAGACCGCGTCCGAATTCTCCAAGGCGAACGGAACCATGGCACCGGTGAAAACGATAACCTTGTCCAGTTTCCTTGCGGCGACAACGTGTGCGGTCTCCACCATGGTGTCGGTACCATGGGTGACAATAATGCGCCGTTCAGGACGACTGGAGCAGGTATCGGCTATCTTCTTGCGATGGGAGGTCTCCATGTTGAGGCTGTCCAAGGCCAACAGCCGTTTGACCGAGACCGGAACCGCGCAACGGGCGGCCTTCAGGATCTTCGGAAGGTGCGACCGGCGAAAGGTGAGTTCGCCACGTATCTCGTCGTAGATCTTGTCGAATGTTCCCCCGGTGGTGACAATACAGAGACCGTCGGCAATCTTATCCATGATAGTCGTATTCTAGCATGCTTTCTCGTTTGCAAACACTGCAATTCGGCCGTATAATCGGAGGAGCACCGTCGCCAAGGAGGCCAGGAATGCACCAGAGTCCACTTCATGATGAGTATGCAGCCTATGAGGGAATCAGAATGATCGATTTCGGGGGATGGGAGTTGCCAGTCCACTTTGCGGCGGGAATCGTTGCGGAACATCATGCGGTCCGGCAGAAGGCGGGCTTGTTCGATATCTCCCATATGGGCGAATGCATGGTCACCGGGCCGGGTGCCAGTGAATACCTCGATTACCTGGTTACCAATTCGGTCGCGGCCATGGAAGATGGACAGCTCGTCTATACGCTCATGTGTTATCCCAATGGAACGGTGGTCGACGATCTGATTGTCTACCGCCTCGGTCCCGACGAGTACTGGGTGGTGATGAACGCCGCGAACACCGAAAAGGATCTGGCGTGGATCACCCGGGACAATCCCAAGGCCGCATCCAAGGATACCGGTATCGAAATCGTCGATTTTTCCCCACATACCACCCAGCTTGCCCTGCAAGGTCCACTTGCCGAGAAGATTTTGGCCAAGGTGTGTCCCGATGCCCCGAAGTTGACCTTCTTCAGGTTCCTCCCCGACACACTGGTCGCCGGCATGCGGTGCATGGTTTCACGCAACGGGTATACCGGTGAGGATGGTTTCGAAATCTATTGTGACAACGAACATGCCGTCCTGTTGTGGCGGGCCTTGATAGAGGCTGGGAACGAATTCGGCATGTTGCCGTGTGGACTCGGTGCACGCGACACCTTGCGGTTGGAGGCGAAGTTGCCACTGTACGGACACGAGATATCGGACGGGATCACGCCGCTCGAAGCCAATCTCGGGGTGTTCGTCAAATTGGAGAAATCCGATTTCTGTGGAAAAGAGGCCCTCTCGGAACAGCATCTACGGGGAATCCCCCGTTCGCTCAGGGGTATCGAGATGCTCGATCCCTCGGTTCCTCGCAACGGCTACCGTGTGTACTTGGGAGAGGCGGATATAGGGTTTGTCACCAGCGGGACCAAGAGTCCCACCTTGGGCATCTTCTGTGGGTATGTGCTCATAGACCGCAATTGCGGACTTTCCTTCGGCGATACGGTTGAGGTTGAGATCCACGGCAAGCGCCGGAAAGCCCGCTTGGTGAAGACTCCCTTCTACAAGCGGACACCCCGAAGATCCGAATGAATAGGCAGGTCGTTGCCCATGCTGGTGAATTGCACTAGAATACGGATATGAGGAACAACCAACACAGCGATGGACTGTTACCACTTGACAACTCAGCGATCATCTACCCTCCGACAGTGGCCCGGTACAACACCCATATGTTCCGACTATCCATGGATCTCACCGTCAAGGTGATGCCCGAACGGCTTTTAACGGCCTTGGAACATGTCATGGATCGGTTTCCCTATTTCGCCGTCTCGTTGCACCAGGGGTTCTACTGGTATTATTTCATGCCGAACCACAAGCCGCTGGCCGTGTACCCCGATGTCGCCTACCCGTGCGGATATCTCAATCGCAAGCGGGGAGCCAACGGCTATCTTTTCAAGGTGTTGTATACTCCCCGGCGGATCGCGATCGAGATATTCCACGCATTGACCGACGGAACCGGAGCCCTGGTCTTTCTCAAGTCGCTGGTAGCAGAATACCTGCGCCTGTCCGGTCGTCAGGTCG
The DNA here is from genome assembly GCA_002839355.1 of Spirochaetae bacterium HGW-Spirochaetae-2. Taxonomy (GTDB): domain Bacteria; phylum Spirochaetota; class Spirochaetia; order Sphaerochaetales; family Sphaerochaetaceae; genus UBA8525. Next base: position 35,566 of record PGXW01000009.1, on the reverse strand, counting down.
GTGAGGACCCCCAGGTGTTCTTACCCGATTCCCCCATGGACCCCCAGGAGATGGAGGATTCCTTCGAACGGTTCTACACTCCCCTGAAAGCGGTCTTCGGGTTCGAGTCGAGTGCCTGGCACATGCCGTCCAAGTATGGATTGAGCGACAACGTACAGGTAATCTCCGCGCGAATCAAGATCGAGGACCTCAAGCGCATCAGTTCGGTGCACAAGGTCACGATCACCGAATACCTCGTGGCGGAACTACTCGATGCGATGCAACGGATCCAGGAACAGATGGTCGGAAATCCGAAACGGTACAAGCCTGTCCGGATCTCGGTACCGGTAAATATCCGCAAGGTGTTCGGATCGAAATCTTTGCGGAATTTCACCTTGTTTGTCGTTGTCGGTATAGATGTCCGGTTGGGCCACTATTCGTTCGAGGAGATTCTGGACCAGGTGGTACACCTGTTGCGGGGCAATGTGAACGTGAAATCGTTGAGCAAGCAGGTATCACGCAATGTGGCCGGACGACGCCATCCTGCGATCAGGTATGCGCCGAATGTATTCAAGCGTCCGTTGATGAAACTCCTCAGCGATTCGTATGGCGATGATATTTACAGCACGACGATCAGCAATATCGGCAATGTCACATTCCCCGAGGGGATGCATGAGGTGGTCGAGCGTCTTGATTTCCACCTCTCGCCGAGCAAGACGAACAAGACCTCTTGTGCCGCGATCGGCGCGAACGGGTACCTGGTCATGAACTTTACCAGCATCTATGCGACCAAGACCGATTTCGAGCGTGAAGCATTGACGGCACTGGTACAAAAAGGGATTCCGGTCGAAGTGGCGACCAACCGGAACGTGAAGGAACAGTGAGGAACAGTATGGCATATTGTGTACGTTGTGGAGTCAAATTGGAATCCGGTGCGACCGTGTGTCCCCTATGCAGTATGGAAGTCCATGCTCCGGCCGAGGTAATAGGGCAGCCGGGCATTCCGTTGTTTCCCAACGACAACACGGACGGTCCCTTTGAACATCCTAAACTCGACAAGAACCGTAAAGGTGTCATTGAATTGGTGATTGCCTTCATGGCGATCGCTGTCATCACCTTGGTCATCACCGCATTCGCTTTGGGTGCATCTTTCTCACCTTGGCTACCTATCGGCTGCGTGGTATTGGGCGGTTCGTATCTCCTGGTGGGTCTTTTTGTCAAACCGACCTACCAGCATCTGGCTACCTGGTTCGTGGCCATAACGATCGTATTGCTCTTCATTATCGACATAAGCGACCGGACACTCGGCTGGTCGGGCTATGCCAACCTGTCCATCGTACTGTTCTGGCTCACAGCGGTCGCCCCATGGACGGTGCATAAGCGCAATCGCATCCAGGTATACGTCCTGGCGACAGTCGCAGTCGCCGGCTACCTGTTGGCAATCGATGCATTGTCAGGCAACGCCCTCTCGTGGTCGGTCACCATTGCGCTGCCGACCTATGGAACCGCTCTGGTGGCATCGAGCTTCCTGGTCCTTCGCATCCGATTCGGCAAGCCGACCATAACCGATATCGTGATGTCTTTGATCCTTGTGGTCTGTTGGGGTGTGGTCGCCGCCGATTTCTTCCACCTGCGTACGATTGCAAGTCCACGGTTGCTCTCCTGGTCCTCGAGCGTATTCATCGTAGCCGTGTGTATCATGATCTTCTTGACTTTGAACCTTACACTACGTCGGGTACGCAACTACTTCAACAACAGGGTCGTGTAACACCTGGCGATCTGCAACAACATAAACTTGTGACTGAGCTTGGAGCGGATCGGACAAAGGGCAAGGACAAGGAAGCGAAGATATGAAAGGTATCAACACCTGGAGGAAACCCTGGATAGTGGAGGCTTCGTCTCCCTTGCCGTCCCGAGGAGCGAAGTAAGGAACCTTACGTTGCCTGCACTCGCTCGGGAGAGTGGCCATTGTATGGCCCCTTTCCTCTCGCTTCGTTTGGCAATCGAGATATCTGAGCTGACACGAACGAAGTCCATGTGTTCGATAGGCCCAAGAAAAGCAAAGATTAGGATGGTACAGATCGCTAGCGTCTCCAGAATGTCCGCGTGAAGATAGCGAATACGGTATAGATCTCCAGACGACCGGCAAGCATCATGAGCGAAAGGAACCACTTCACATATATGGGCATGGGACCGAATCCAGCTCCCGCCGGACCTACCGCCTCAAGCCCGAGACCGATATTTCCAACTGAAATCAAACCTGCGGCGAACGAGGTGAGCAGGTCGAAGCCTGCCGATGCGACCACGAGAGTGGATGCCAATACCAAGGCAAGGTAGATTGCCACAAAACCTGCAATCGCATTCACTGTCTTCCACGCGATCTTCTCCGATTCCGATTGGATGGTGAAGATTCCCTTGGGATGCAGAAGCGACCTGATGTTCTGTCGCCCCAACTTGAACATGGTGACTAGGCGGGTCACCTTCATACCGCCACCGGTGGACCCCGCACAACCGCCAATGAACATGAGCATCAGGATGATCGCCTGGGTAAGGACCGGCCAGGTGCCGTAGTCGGCGGTAGCGAATCCGGTGGTTGTCATGATCGACGCGGTGTGGAACGCCCCATAGCGGAGCGACTGGGCAACGCTCTGGTAGGTGCCGCTGGAGGTGAGGCTGATGGTGGTGACCACCGTGGCGACGAAATAGATTGTCAAGTAGACCTTCAACTCCGTATCGCGCCATACCATGGTGAATTTCTTGCGCAAGAGGGCGAAGTAGAGGGTGAAGTTGACTCCTGCCATCACCATGAATATGGTCACAACCACATCCACATAGGCGCTGTTGTAATATCCTATCGAGGCGTTCTTGGTGACGAATCCACCAGTGGCGACCGAGCCGAATGTCACGGTAAGCGAATCGTAGAGACTCAAGCCACCTGCGAGCAAGAGGATGGTCTCCATGAGGGTGACCCCCACATAGATGAGCCAAAGGATCAATGCGGTATTCTTGATTTTCGGAGTGAGTTTGCTCTTTGTCGGACCGACAGCTTCGGCCCCGAACAGCTGGAAACCTTCGACACCGACAAGCGGCAGCAGTGCGACGAACAATACGACAATTCCCATGCCTCCCAACCAATGGGTGAGGGAGCGCCAGAACAGGATCGAACGGGGAGCGGCCTCGATATCGGCAAGGGTGGTCAAACCGGTGGTGGTGAATCCACTCATGATTTCCATATACGCACTCGGATAATCCGTGGTCGTATGGGTCAAGTGGAGGGGGATTGCTCCCAAGGCACTTGCTACAACCCAGGTGAGGGTGACAAACAGATAGACATCGCGCACATTGAGGCCACGCGACTTCCACGACTTGCCGATGGTGAGTATGGTCGCCACATAGGCGACAATGATCACCAGCGAGACGATAAAGGCCCGGAATGCAAGCCACTCTCCGTAATACATGGCCATGATTGTAGGAATGAGCATGAATAGACCGATAATGCTCTGCATGGTGCCCGAAAGGCGTAGGATCTGTTTCCAGTTCATTCTTCTCTTCCCTGTCTTTTATGAGAAAATCTTTTGGACGAAGCCCAGTTCCTCACGTCCGGCGCACACGAGCAATGTATCGCCGACCTCGATCCGATAGGCCCCGGTCGGGATGGTGTTCACACCGGCAGCTGTGGTGATACCTGCGATGATACCCTTGTTGCGCATGTTTATGTCCTTCAACTTCTTGCCGGCCACAGCCATGTCGCCACTTATGACGAATTCGAAGATTTCGAAGCGTCCGTCGAAGAGCGAGTGCACACTCGAGACATGAGCCCCGCGCATATATTTCAACAGGGAGTCGACAGTGGCTTCACTGACACTGATCACCGAATCTATATCGAGATGCCGTGCCAGACGGATGTAGTTGTTGTTGTTCTTGATCAGGGCTATCGCATAGTTGATCCCGACACGTTTCGCGTAGCTGGCGGTGATGATGTTCAATTCGTCGTTGTCGGTGAGACTGATGAGCAGATCGTAGGAGGTCAACCGTTCATCCTCGAAGATCGTCTCGTCGGTGATGTCGCTGCGGACCACCAGAAGCTGGGGAAACAGCGATGCGAAATGTTCGCATACGACCGGATCCTGTTCCACCAGCACGATCGAACGGTGTTGGGCCGGTTCGAACGAGCGCAAAAGGAAGCGGGCGATCTTGCTTCCACCCACAATCACAATCTTCTTGGGCTTGACCCTGTGTTGCCCTATGAGTTTGAACAGCGATTCCTTGTTGCTGTCCGAGGCGACGATCGAGAGGGTATCTCCGGGGAACACCACGGTATTTCCCGATGGCACGATCCCTTCGTTCTCGCGGTTGATCGCTGCGATGACAAACTCGGTACCGATGTTTGCCCTGCAATTGGCGATATTCTGATTGGCGAACCGTGATTTCGGTGTGACAAAGATATTGTAGAGGACCAGGTTCGACCGTTCGAATGTGATGACATCGCTGAAGATTCCCCGATCGATGATCGCATGGATGCTCCTGGCTGCTTCGGCTTCGGGATTGACGATATAGTTGATGCCGAGGATTGTAGCAGGCAAGCCGTCTTTCCCCGTATAGGTGAGGTTGCGGATTGCCGCGACAGTGGTGACTTCGCTTCTGATATTCTCGACGATACCGCAGGCGACCAGATTGATTTCATCGCTATCGGTGACCGCTACGAACAGGTCGGCCTTCTCGACCTCGGCTTCCCTGAGTTTGGCGGGGTCGGTTCCCGAGCCCACAATGACCATGCAGTCCATTTTGCTTTGCACTTCGGCCGCACGCTTCGGATCGTTGTCTATTATGACGACATCCCGTTTTTCCTGAATCAAATGGCGCGCCAACAGCGTGCCACGTTTACCAGCTCCGAGTATAACCACTTTCATGTGTGCCATCATACCGTCACAAACGGGTAAAGGCAAGCAGGTTGCTGTCTACCGGTTGTACTCTATAGTTGGTGCATATCATTAGACCAGGTCCGCCCATCTGCCGTGTGCCGCATCCAGCAAATCTTCCGGTTTGAGCAGGAGCTGATAACCCCGTTGCCCTGCGCTGACGGCGATACGGTCCATGAGCTGGATCGTCTCCTCCATGTAGAGGGGATAGGGACGGAGCATACCCAACGGTGAGACGCCTCCTCTGATATACCCGGTGAGCGGACGCAGCTGCTGCTGTTTGACCAGTTCTATGGTGTCGGTTCCGACAAAGGCACGTGCCTTCTTCATGCTGAATTCATAGGGTGCGGGTATGCAGAAGACATGGATGGAGCGGTCGGTTGCCTGTGTGACCAGGGTCTTCACCACCTGCAACGGGTCGAGTCCAGTAAGAGAGGCCACACTCAGGGCGTCGATATGGTCCTCGTCCCACGCGTAGGTGACGATTTCATAGGGTATTCCGGCAGCCTCGAGTATTCGCATGGCATTGGTTTTCATGCGACCAGTATGCCGTTCGTTACCTTCCGATGCAACCGGTGTTCTCCATGTAACATATATATCATGCCATTGTACCGAAACTGGGAGTTTTTCGCCCATAAAGTGTGGAAATCGACTGAAAAATCGCATAGTATGAGTGTGCGATTGAAATTATGCAGGAGGATGCCGAATGAAACGCACCTATAGACTTGCGATAATCCCGATAGCCTTGGTCCTGTTGACGGTACTGGGCTGTGCGACGACCAATTCCGACGGTTCTCCGAAATGGACTACCGATCCTCCCACACACTGGAGGACCTATTACTCGGTCGGATACGGGAAGCTCTCGAATGTGCAGAACTCGCGCATGCGCGCCGAATCGATGGCAATGGACGGGATCGCACGTTGGGCGGGCACGACGGTGCAGGGGGCGCTGACAAACTACTTCCAGGATTCGGGTACCAGTGGGGAACAGTCGTTGGAAATGATGGAGAGCATCTCCCGTCAGATTGTCAATATTTCCCTGCGGGGTGTACAGGTCGAGGAGCATTGGACTGCACCGGACGGAGGGGTGTGGGTGTTGGTCTCGTTCCCGGTGAAGAACTTGAAGGATGCCTACAAGGAACAGAGCGCGGCCCTGGAGCGGAATGCCGAAATCCAGAAAGCCGAACTGTTGATCGAATACCTGGAAATGGAATTGGCAAAGGAAGGAAAATAACGTGAAGAAGCATATGTTCAGGGCAGCCATGCTGTCCACCATCATACTGGTCCTCCTGCTGGTCCTCGCCGGCTGCACCTCCGCGGTGAGGGTCACCCGGTTGGATATGAAGGACGAGATCGATCTCAGCGGAAATTGGAATGATACGGATATCCAGATTGTTGCACAATCGCTGGTCGGTTCGAGCATGAAGGCAAATTGGATCGACCAGTTCAGGATCCGAAACGGACACAACCCCGTGGTGATCGTCGGGTCGATCCTGAATCGGAGCAGCGAACATATCGACACCGCGATCATCGCCAAGCGGTTCGAGATGGCCCTGATCAATACGGGAAAGGTCGATATGGTCGCGGATATCGCCATGCGCGACGAGTTGCGCGACGAACGCGAATCGCAGCAATACTTCGCCAGCGAAGAGACAGCGGTGGCCTTGGGCAAGGAGGTCGGTGCCGACTTTATCCTGCAGGGAGCGGTCAGGACCGTGGTCGACCAGGTGTCGGGCAAAGCGGTACGCACCTATTATGTGAGCGCGGAGTTGATTGATATCGAAACCAGTCGCAAGGTCTGGGTTGGTGAAGAGACGGTCAGGAAATTCATCCAACAGAGCAAGTACACCTGGTAATGGAAAGGTAGTGGATGTCCCGACGTACCAATCGCATCCATATGGCTCTCCTGGTGGCTGCCGTCATGGCCGCCACCTTCTCATGCTCGTCCGCCTTGCAGCTGCAAACGGTGACGCAAAACCATCGGCAAGCCGATTTCCAAGCGGCGTATGACGAACTGTTGTCCCTCGAGACCCATTATGTCGAGCGACAGGGACGGTTGCTCTTTGCCCTCGATGCGGGACTGCTTGCCCACTATGCGAACGAATGGGACAGTTCGAACAGGTTCTTGGACGAAGCCCAGCGTCGTATCTGGGAAGCCTACACCGAAAGCATCACGGCGAATGTTGCCAGTTATCTGGTCAACGACAATACCCGTGCCTACCAAGGGGAGGACTATGAGGATATCTATGCGAATGTCTTCAAGGCCCTCAACTATGTCCATATGGGTAATGCCGATGCGGCTCTGGTCGAGTTGCGCCGGTTCGCCGAGAAGCAGCAGATGCTCCAAAACAAGTTCGACACACTCATGGCGGCTGTCGATACCACTGCGGGAAGGTCGGCGGGGTACCAGGTGGATGCCGGCGTTTCGATCCGATTCTCCTCAAGTGCATTGGGCAACTGGTTGCACATGGTGCTCGCCCGCGATAGCGGAGAGGTTTCGCAGGCCCAATTCTCCGCCAACCAGGTACGGCAGGCTTTTGCCAAGCAACCTGCGATCTACCCCTTCAAGATTCCCTCGACGGTCGCCAAGGATCTCGCAGTGCCCACAGACGGGAAGGTCCGGGTCAATCTGGTCGCGTTCACCGGTCTCGCTCCCTACAAGGAGGAGGTCGTCGAGCGGTTCTGGTTGTCCCCGGGCAATTATGTGAAGATCGCGCTGCCGAGCATGGTGGAACGGCCCACCAGTGTCGCCTCCATCGATGTCCGCCTCAGCAATGGAATCCGTTTCGTCCTCGAGCCCATGGAGGATATCGGAAAGGTGGCACAGGAGGCTTTCCGCCTCAAGCGCAGCTACATAGAGTCGAAGACGGTGATACGGTCCCTGCTGAAGTCGACCGGGACCGCAGTCATCGATGCCACAACCAATGCCATGTCGGCGAATGCCGAGACCAGAGAAGAGGCCAACAGCATCCAGTTCTACGGAACGTTGCTTTCGTTCGCCTCGCGGATATTCAACGAGGCCAGCGAGCAGGCCGATGTCCGCCTTTCCCACTTCTATCCCGATATGGCATGGGTGGGGGGAGTGGACCTTCCGGTCGGAACGTATGATGCCCACGTAGTCTATCGGGACCGTAACGGTAGGATAATCCATGAACAGAATTTGACAAACCTTGAGGTGGCCCACGGGAACCTCGGGTTATGGGAGAGCGTATGTCCATTGTAGAGAAGGGAAGAACAGGAAAGGTTTCGATGCCTGTGGTACTCGCAGCCGGTTTCGTTTTGGCCGTGGTGCTCTTCGGAGTGGGGTGTGCCGGTTCGGGCAGGATTGACGGAAAGACCCCCGGGTGGGTCAACTCCCTATACGATTCCAGGTACGATGAAAAGACATTCCTGTGCGCGGTCGGGACGGGGTCGACCCGTGAGAATGCGGTGAACGCGGCATTCTCGAGTCTTTCGCAGGTGTTCAATGCCCGCGTCGAATCGACAATCTCCCATTATACGACCAGCACCGCGAGCAGTACGGGTGGCGAGGTGACGTTCACTGATTCCGATTCGCTTGTCGACCAAGGTAGTCTGACTACCGAGACGGACCGGATTGTCGGAGGACAGGTGGTCAACACATGGGTCGCACCCGATTCGATTGTCTGGGTACGGGTGGCTATCGATCGGAAAAAGACCGCGCAGTTGTACGAGAAGGATATGGCCGCCATCGAGCAGGAAGTCGGACGAATCCGCATGGCCGCAGCCCGTGAAGAACGTGCGGTGGTTCGGTTCTTCTCGTTGTTGCCTGCACTGAAGCCTGCCCTGCAGCACCAGCAGATGACCGAGCAGGTGCGACTTTTGACGGGTACTTCCAGAACCTCACTCCTACAGGCAGTCGAAAGGGAATTGGATCTTTTGGCCCAGAGCATCACCCTGGGCCTGGATGTGAGGGTAGCTTCCACAGGGGACTTGTTGGCCGAACAGCAGATCGCATCGGCCAAGAGCCAATTGGCCAGTGCCTTCGGGGCTTTGTTCACAGATTACGGGTTCACCGTATCGGATTCGCCGGAAAATGGAGCCACCTCCATTCTCGTCGAATATACGGTACTTCCGATCCCACAAGCCGGAGGGCCATATGCCAATGTGAGGTATACCCTGTCGGTACAGGTCAAGGATGGTCGGCAGGTTTTGGCCTCCTACCGGAAAGAGCAGAGGGAAACGGCCATGACAATGGAGGATGCGATCCAGCGTGCACTCCGGTCGGCCTTGCACGAGGCGGTGGGCGGACTTGGCCTTGTCCTCCAAGGCTCTGCGGCGAAGTGAACAATTGGGGGCTGCCTCTCGAGTCTTCCGACTTTTGCGACAGCCCCATTGTTACGTATGATAGTGGGATTACTTGTCGTCGATGGCGAACGAGGTTCCCAGGGCGGAGGGTGATGCGAACGATCCCTTGCGGTTCTGGTTGAGTATCGTCATGACAGACAAGGTGAAGAACGTAATGAGATAGGGAGCGAATGCAAGGAATTGCGTTGGTATGACCATCTTTACACCGGCCGCCTGCAAACTGAACTGCAATGAAGTGATACCGCCGAACACCAGTGTGCCTATGACTGCCTTGCCCGGATTCCAGGTGGCGAATATGACCAATGCGATTACGATCCAGCCTTTTCCTCCAGTCATCCCGTCGTTCCAGCTAGGCGTGAATGAAAGCGAGAGGCAGGCTCCGCCCAAGCCGGCGAACATACCACCGATAATGGTGTAGAGGTAACGCAGGCGGGGAACCGACAGCCCCATGGCGGTGGCGGTTTTCGGCGATTCGCCGACAGCCCGTATGGCCAGGCCATATTTGGTCTTGTACATGTAGTACCAACTGAACGGAATGATGATGTACAGCGCGTAGGTCAATACACTTACATCGAAGAAGGCTCCGAGGATCGGAATATCCTTGAGCAGCGGTACGGCGATATTGTCGAATTTGCTCGGGAGGTTCATGCCGACCAGGTTGTAGTTGTTGGATGCGGGTCCCAGCCGTTGGCCGAGGAAGTTGGCCAATCCGGTACCGAACATGGTGATCGCCAGTCCGCTGACGACCTGGTTCGCCCGCATGGTCACGCAGAGGAACGCATGGATCGTGGAAAGCAAGCCACCGATAAGCATGGCCACAAGGATGGCCAGATAGAGGTTTGCGGTTGCCATGGCGGTCGCGAATCCGGCGAGGGCCCCCATGAGCATGGTTCCTTCCATACCGAGGTTGAGGATGCCGGTCTTTTCGGTATAGATTTCACCGAGTGTCGCATAGGTGAGTGATGTTCCCATCGCGATGGTCGCGGCAAGGAGTTTGGTGATAAAATCCATCAGACGGCCTCCTTTTTAATGACTTTGAGTTTGTGCTCGACAAAGATGCTGCCTGCCAGCAAGGGAATCAACACGAGTCCCTGCAGCACTTCCCCCATCGATTCGGGAAGTTTCATGGCAATCTGCAGCGCGTCTGCTCCTGTAGTCAACGCAGCCATGACAATGGCGACAAGGATAGAGGCGAAGGGATTGAGCCCTGCCATCCATGCGATGATGATGCCGGTGAACCCGTATCCTCCATCGACACCCTTGGTCAGGCGATGGGCGATCGCCGCTGTGTTCATGGAACCGGCCAAACCACAGATGGCACCGGAGAGCAGCATGGCCAGCACGATGTTGCGTTTGATCGATACCCCTTGGTACCGTGCGGCACGCGGATTCTTGCCGATCATGTTCAGCTCAAATCCCCAACGGGTCTTGTAGAGGAGGAACCACAGCAGCACGACGAAGGCCAATGCGATGTAGAGCCCGGAGTGGATCTTGCCCCAAACGGGCGGCAACCAGGCTTCGCGGGGAAATTCCGGTGTCCCCATATTGCCCAACGGAGCCTTCCAAGCACTGATATAGAGGTATTCGGCAAGGCCGATGGCCACATAGTTCAGCATGAGTGTCGTGAGGGTTTCATCGACCGACCATTGGGCCTTGAGGTATCCGGGCACACCTGCCCAGACGGCACCCAACGTCATGCCTACCAGTAGTCCGATAGGAAGCAGCATGGGTACGGGAAGGAATTTCCAGAACTGCATGACCCAGGTGATGCCTATGGCTCCCCAGACATACTGTCCTTCGGCTCCGATGTTCCAGAACTTGAGCCTGAAAGCCACACCTACACCGAGACCGCACATGAGCAAGGGGATCGATTCGACTATGGTGTACTGGAAACGCCGTGCATTGCCGAAAGCTCCGTTGAGCATCGCCGAGTAGGCTTGCAGCGGATTGGACCGGGAGGCCAACAATACCATGGCTCCCAGGATCAATGAGATGGCGAATGATGCCAACGGAATGAGAACTGCCGCACTCTTGGACTTGTTGTCTCGTTTTTCAACTACAATTCTCATGCATTCCTCCTGACACCGGTGGCTCCCGCCATCATCATGCCCAATTCCTCGGTGTTGGTTTCCTTGACATCCCTGATGCCCATGATGCGTCCTTCGAACATGACGGCGATCTTGTCCGCCACCATCTGCAGTTCATCCAACTCCTCGGATACCAGCAGCACGGCATTTCCCTTGTCGCGCTGGAGGATCAGATTTTGCCGGACAGCTTCGGTAGCACCGACATCGAGACCGCGGGAGGGGTAGACTGCTATCAGCACTCCACCACAGGAGTCGATTTCCCGGGCAAGGATCGTCTTTTGGATATTTCCGCCCGAGAGGAATTTCACACAGGTGTCCTGGTCGGGCGTCTTGATCACGAACGCCTCGATCAACTTGTCGGCGAATGCCCGGAGGAACGATCGCTTGATAACGACCCCCCGCGAGATCTCGCTGGTCCGATACTTTTTCATAGCCAGGTTGTCGCCGACGCTCATGTCTCCGACAACGCCATTGGCACCGCGGTCGGCTGGAATATGGCTGACTCCAGCACGGATGACCTGCAATGGGGTAGAGTTGGTCATGTCCTTGCCGTCGATGAATATCTTGCCGCTGGTACAGTGCAGCAATCCGGTTATGGCTTCGGTCAATTGTGTCTGTCCGTTACCGGCAACACCGGCGATACCGATGATCTCTCCCCGGTGGATTTCCAGCGAGACATCGTCGAGAAACGGTCGCGATCCCAGGGGATTGACGACCGTCACATGGTCGACCTTGAGCTTGACCCCGCCCGGGTTGTAGGCGCAGCGGTCGAGTGAGAAGAGGATATCGCGTCCGACCATCATGTTGGCCAGATCCTGTGGGGTGACTCCTGCGGTGTCGCAGGTATTGACGGTCTTTCCTTTCCGAAGGACCTGGACCTTGTGGCTGAACTCGATGACTTCATCCATCTTGTGGGTGATGAAGATGGCCGATTTGCCTTCGCTCAGCATCTTCTTGATGATCTTGTTCAAGTCGCGGGACTCGCCGGGAGTGAGGACTGCCGTAGGCTCGTCCAGTATCAGTATATCGGCTCCGCGGTAGACCAGTTTCAATATCTCCACCCGTTGCTGTTCACCGACGCTGAGGTCGTGTATGACTGCATCCGGATCGACTTGCAATCCGTATCGTTTGGAAAGTTCGGTTATCTTGGCCCGGATTTGATCAATCTTGGGAACGAAGGGGAGTTCCCGCATGCCGAGCACGATATTCTCCGCTACGGTCATGTTTCCGACGAGCATGAATTCCTGATGGATCATACCCACTCCGAGAGCCATCGAATCTTGGGGACTGTGGATGTCCGCCAGTTCTCCGCGGATATAGATGGATCCGCTGTCGGGACGATACAGTCCGACCAGCATGTTCATCAATGTGCTCTTGCCCGCTCCATTTTCTCCTAGGAGCGCGAGCACCTGTCCGGGGTAGAGCTCCAGCGAGACATCGTCATTCGCAAGAACACCGGGAAAATGTTTGGTGATATGCTCCATGCGGACGACAGGAATCTGTTGTGTCTGTTGGTTCATTGTTTGCCCATCCAGGTTGGCACCGGCCAAGCGTGTCCGGCGATGCCTTCGATACGGTGCGACTCTCAAAAAAGGGCAGACCGTAGTCTGCCCCATTCGAGCGAATTTGCGTCGGCTACTTGACCGATCCGATAACGCCTTCCACGAACCAGTCCATGGTCAGCATCTTGTCGTCGGCCATTTTGCCACCAGCTTCCTGGCGGACAGCACCCTTGTTGTCTTTCAGCGGGCCCCAGAATACATCCCAGGTGCCATTGGCGATCTCGGCCTGCTTGGCCATGACCACATTCTGGAAATCCTTGGGAACGAGAGGGCTGATCGGGGAGAGGTGGACCATCTTGTCTTCAAGTCCGCCCCAGTAGGCTTGGCTCTTCCACGTGCCGTTCATGGCGCTTTCAATCGCTGGGATCATGTAGTTGCCCCAATCCCACATCGGTGATACGAGCACATTGTCGCTACCGACGACAGAGCGGAAGTCGGCATTGTAACCGATCGCGTACTTGCCACGTTCGATAGCTGCCTTTGCGGGTTCGGTGGTGTCCTGGTGCTGTGCGATGACATCGATACCCTGGTCAAGCAGAGCAATCGCACCTTGGCGTTCGAGGGAAGGATCGTACCAGGTGTTGGTCCAAACGACGGTTGTCGTCGCCTTGGGGTTGACCGCCCGTGCGCCGAGTGCGAACGCGTTGATACCACGGACAACCTCGGGAGTATTGAATGCCCCGACATAGCCGAGTTTCCCGGTGGTACTCATTTTGGCTGCGATCATACCGGACAAGTAGCGCATCTGGTACATCCGGCCGAAATAGTTGGACATGTTCTCGTTCGAGAGGTAGCCGGAGCAATGCTCGAAGTAGACATTCGGATTCTCCTTGGCAACCTGCAGCATGTAGTCCTGGTAGTTGTAGGAGTTCGCGAAGACGATCTTGGCACCGGCATCGATCAATTGTTCCATGGCACGTGCCGAAGCATCGTTCTCGGGAACGTTCTCCATGCGGATCACTTCGATCTTGTCTCCGAAATACGCTTCGGCAGCTTTGGTTCCCTGGTCGTGCATGTACGAATACCCCATGTCCCCAGGGGAGGTGATGTAGATGACTCCGACCTTGAACGGCCCAGCCGCAGCCGGTGCGGCCTCTTTGCCACCCTGTGCGAACATAAGCGTAGTGGACAAGAGCAAAAGTACCAGCAACACTGACAGTTTCTTCATAGAAATCTCCTTCTGATGATATCTTGCGGGGCTAATCGTCCCACTTCAGAAGTGTATTCCATGGAAAGTATGCTGTCAAATAAAAATTGCAACAATTCGCAACTAAACATGTGAAAACCTTCACATATCCTATCGAATTTGAATATACGTGTGCTGCACAGACCTATTTCGATGCATGTTCGCATATAAAAGGAAACGACCCTCCAAAAGGAAGGCCGTCCATAAAAAAGTCCAGGAACCGCAAGTGCGGAAGTAGCATTACCGGGCGGTTACCGACAGGAGTGTCGCGTCGGCTGTAGGAAGGACACTGACCAGGGTTCCGGGAGCATTTGAAGAAAGAATGGGTTCTCCGGTCGGGGAGAAGGAGATAGAGGTGCGTTCGGGGACGAATGCGTGGATTGTCAAGGTTTCGGAAGCAACGACCCGTGAAGCAACAAGTGGGGAAACGACAAAAAGAATGGCCAGCAAAACCAGTGCTACCGTTCTGAATGTTTGTCCGTTCCTGCGCATCGTTTCCTCCTACAGTCGATCCTTGGATCAACCATGTTATATGTGCAATGTACTGGTATTATTTGGATAAGTCAACATATAAATTCTTTTAATAAAAGGAATTACGAATATGTCAGATGTTCTGGGTTTGATCGAAGTTTCGTGGTGGAAGTTTTGTCCGGAGTGGTAGAACCTATGGTGGAAGCTCTATACATATGACATGATGAGTAGCGCCGGCACCTGCAAATTTCCTATTGAATTCCCATAAAATGGAATAAATCCAAAAACATAGGAATTATTGGGACCAAGTGGTGACATCGGTCAATGAGGTGTGGCAAGCGTTCCGAACACCAGGGGAAACGGGTTAAAAAGTCCCCACTTCTATCAAACTTTGACCAAATATACGTTCGAGGTTGCGAGAAGTTTTTTATATTTTTTTCAAGTTTCTTCCATTTCGGTGGAAATTACGGTTATGGATAATTCTATATTGACAGATTCCCGCGAGTGATGTAAAATCTTGAAAATCCCATTAAATGGAAAAGAGTTCCTTTAATTGGAAAAGGAGAAAACACATGAAAAGAAAAATCTTTGTGTCTATGATCATCGCATTGTTTACATGTGCGACAATGTTTGCGGCAGGTACCCAGGAACAATCCAAAAATCTTTCGAAGGTGACTGTCCAGATTGAAGGAAGTGCGGTTCCCTACTATGCTCCGATCTTTGTTGCGATAGAGAACGGCTTTTTTTCTGAAGAGGGGCTTGAAGTCGATTATATGTTTGGGAATGCTGCTGACATCACCAAGAATGTAGCGGTCGGAAATGTTGAGTTTGGATTTCCCAATGGGGAACCAGTGATTACTGCCAGGAGTCAAGGGATACCAGTAAAGGTAGTCCATTCGACCTTGCAGCATAGTCTGGGGGCAACAATTTTCTTGAAAAATAGGGGGATCAATTCACCAAAAGACTTGAGGGGAAAAACTGTTGCGATTACAAGTTTGGGTAGTCCAAATTATGTGCAGTTGCAAGCTTTGTTGAAAAAAAATGGCATGGACCTAGACGATATTAAGATTGAGGTGATTGGGACTGAGGCGATTGTACCTGCACTCGTGAATGGTCGTGTGGATGCTATTTGTTTCTCAATGCTAAGGACTTTCGAGCTCAAATCCCAAGGAGTCGATGTTGGTGAATTTCGGTCGGATGAATTCATGCCTTCTTTTGGAAATGTCGTCGTAGTCGGTGAGAATTATCTAAAGAAAAATGAACAGCAAGTCATTGCATTTAAGAATGCCTTGGATAAAAGCATGACATATCTTTCCAATAAGGAGCACTTGAAAGAGACTATTCCAACAATAATCCAAAAATATACTCCTACCTACGTAGGTAAAGAAGATTATATGACTGGTATTATCGGCACAGTATATGCTGATTACCTCTGGGTGGGACAGGATGTCGAGATGAATGGGTTTGGTTATTCCAATGTCGACAAATGGCAGTCCACGATCGACAAGATGTATGAATATAATCTCCTTGAGAGGCGTGTCGATGCCTCGACACTGGTCTGGAATAACTGATAATCAAGTTGTAGGATGCGGGTATCGTACCAATGCCCGCATATCTATTATTGGCACTACAGGTTGGAGGTATATCTTGGGTAAACTTAAACGCGAGCAAATATATACAATACTCGTGCTTGTTTCCGTAGTGATTATGTGGAAATTGAGCACCATTATCTTCAATCTTTCTGCCCTTGTGCTTCCTCCTCCTGAGAAAGTATTGTCAAGGGCTATGGAATTGTTCAAATCGGGTACAGTACAAAAACATCTCTTGGTGACAATGCAAGAAATACTCGTAGGATACGGATATGGTGCGGTTTTTGGAATCCTGGTCGGATATATTCTTTCCAAGGCGATAGTTCTGGAGAAGGCCCTAGCCCCGTATATCCTTATTTTTCAAACAGCGCCTAAGATTTCCCTTGCGCCTCTGTTTGTCCTATGGTTTGGCTTAGGTATGACATCGAAGGTGGTGTTGATAGCCTTGGTCACATTCTTCCCAATCATGATCAATACTATTGTTGGAGTCCGATCAACTCCGAAGGAATATTATGAGCTTCTGACAATACTGAAAGCAACCCGTATCCAGAGGGTCAAAGTGGAAATTAACAATGCGTTACCGGAAATGTTTTCCGGTTTGAGAATTGCATTGGTCCTATCCCTCACCTCGGCGATCATTGGAGAAATGATGGGGGCAAAGGAAGGTCTGGGTGTGCTTTTATTACTGGGAAATGAAATGTATGATCTGGCATTGCTGTTTGTGGTAATTATCGTCATCAGCTTGATGTCATTATTCTTGGATGTTTTCATGGAATTGATCCAAAAAAAGTTTTTATCATGGCACCAATTGGGTGATTGACCGGAGGAATGAAAATGATGCGGACAGTAATGGAAGTTAATAATGTAACCAAGATTTATTCTGCTGGTAAGAAGAAAGGCGGATCGGATCTTCTAGTATTGTCGAATGTGAGTTTTTCGATAGAGCAAGGTGAATTTGTCTCAGTGATTGGGCCTTCCGGCTGTGGAAAATCCACTTTGTTAAAATTGATTAGCGGCTTGATTCCCAAAACCTCGGGGTACGTGAATATTTCTCCATCTCCAAACAATATAGAACGGAACGATATTGGATTCGTATTCCAGGACGCAGTATTGCTTCCCTGGTATACAGCACTTGAGAACGCCAGTTTTCCTTTTGAAATAATGTTTGGTAAGAAAGTTGCAAAAGAGAGGAGATCGGAAATTGAGAGACTATTTGCCATTGCCGGGTTGACTGGTTTTGAGGATGCATACCCTCATGAACTTTCTGGAGGTATGAAACAACGGGTTTCCATAGTTCGAGCACTATCATATGACCCGCAAGTATTGCTAATGGATGAACCCTTTGGTGCAATCGACGCTATCACTCGAGAAAGCTTGAATAATGTATTGCTGGATATATGGTCGAAAACTGGAAAGACAATCATTTTTGTGACACATGATATTGCAGAAGCCATTTACCTCTCAGATAGGGTCATTGTAATGGGAAGAAATCCCGGTCGAATAATTGAGACAATACACATTCCCCTTGATCGTCCAAGAAATGACGATACCAAATTGTCCAATGAATTCTATGGGTTGGCAAAGAAAGCCAAGTCCTTATTGGAGTTGAGAGATGAAGCGTAATTGGAGAGTTTACTTGCTTTCAATAGGGATTCTTATTCTGATTATCGGTTCATGGAAATTCTATATAATAAAGTACGATATTTCAGATTATATGTTGCCATCTCCCGAGAAGGTCCTTTTCAAATTTATTGAGATACTTCTTGACGGAACTCTCCTTAGACATTCGTTTGCCACAAGCATGGCAATAATCCTTGGGTTTGGAATTGGCTCGGGGCTTGGTTTTTTTGGAGGCAATCTCCTGACAAAATCAAGATCGGTTGAGAAGACTATAATGCCATACGTATTCATATTGCAAAGTACTCCAAAAGTTGCATTTATCCCTTTATTGGTGATATGGTTTGGACTTGGCTTTGCTTCAAAGTTGATATTGGTAGTTCTCTCGGCTTTTTTTCCTGTAATGCTGAATACTCTGATGTCGTTCAAGTCCATCGATCCCTCATATTTTGAATTGATGAATATTTTAAAAGCAACCAAGAGGCAAATTGTCTTCAAGGTCAAAGTTCCGCTTTCAATGCCAATGATCTTTGCTGGTCTAAAGGTAGGTATGGTGCAAAGTGTAATTGGGGCGATTGTATCGGAATGGGTATCGGGGCAGTCCGGCCTCGGGTACCTGTTGGTTTTTGGTAGTACCCAATTTAGTTCCGATTTGTTGATGGCTGGAATTTTTGCCACCACATTCCTTGGTTTATTTTTCTACGGCATAATAGCAGTTGTTGAAAACAAGGTGCTTTTCTGGCATCGGACAAAACAAATCGTATTGGAGGCATGACTTATGAAACCTAGACGTGAAATGCAAGTTGCAGCCAATCCGATTGTCGACAATTTATTGCCCCATCTGAAAATAGACATTCGCAATACCTATCCCGAAGTATTCTTGCTCCCTGGAGATCCTGAACGGGTACTTTGGTTTGCCGATCACGCCGATACTTTTGAGCTGATTGCTCAGAACAGGGAATTCACGACAGCAATAGCACAGAAAGATGGTGTTCATTTTGGCGTTGCCAGTACTGGAATTGGTAGTGGCTCAACAGAAATTGCAGTGGTCGAATTGAATCGTGTCGGTGTTGGGACGTTGATTCGGGTGGGAGGATGTGGAGCACTTCAACCTGGGATTCCTTGTGGAAGCTTCATTATTAATTCCGGAGCTGTCCGGATGGGCGGAAGCAGCAGATGGTATGTTCGTCCCGAGTTTCCAGCAATCGCCGATCCATTTGTCTGTACGGCTTTGGCTGAAGCTGCGACCGCTATGGGGGAATCCTATTTCATGGGCATAGGTGTTTCCACAGATTCCTATTATGAAGGCCAATTACGAAATTCGATGGAATTGCGTTCACAGGATTACTCCTCCCAAATGGAAGAACATATAAGAAACCGTGTTTTAAATTTCGATATGGAAGCAGAGACAATCTTTACATTGGGATATCTGTTTGGAATGCATACAGGAGCAATTCTTGGTGTACATGGAAATAGAGCAACCGATACTTGGTTGGTAGATTTTAAGGAAACTCAAGAAAAATGTATCGATATTGCTGTACAGGCAATTAAAAGGCTACATCAATAAAAAAAACATTTAGTAGAAATGTTTTCTAAATATTTAAAAATTGCGTTATAATCTCCAGCTTGGAGGGAATATTTTGCAAGCTATTGATAGAATATCTTTAATACTGGAGTATCTTGCCACACATCCCAGTGGGGCTACCTTATCTGATATCGCTGAACAAATTGGATTGGCTCAGAGCGTAGTACATCGTTTCCTGCATGCATTGAA
This sequence comes from Spirochaetae bacterium HGW-Spirochaetae-2, assembly GCA_002839355.1. Classification (GTDB taxonomy): domain Bacteria; phylum Spirochaetota; class Spirochaetia; order Sphaerochaetales; family Sphaerochaetaceae; genus UBA8525. Next base: position 16,056 of record PGXW01000009.1, on the reverse strand, counting down.
AAAGCATTCGTATGTCAGGCAAGATTCGATGACCAAGAAATATATATTGTCAATCAAGCTGTTCAGTCTGGGGGCACAAGTCATAAAAAATAATGACATCAGGAGGATTGCCCGTCCCCATATGGAGTGTCTTTGTAAGAAGACGAAAAGTTTTGTTTTCTTATGCTTGTTTGAACAGAATATCGTTGTTTGTATCGATACGGTTCAGACAGATGCAAATGTTTCCTTTTTTGTCAAAATCGGTAGTGCCATGCCGATAAATTCTTCAGCTGCTGCGCAATCCATTATTGCATTCCTTACTCCGAAAGAAATGGAGAGGATCGTGAATGCCGAACAGCTTTTACCATTTACCCAGAAGACATTAGTTGAAAAAGAGGCGCTTCTTAAACGGCTGGAGACAATTCGAAGTGAAGGATTTGCAACATGTGATGAAGAGTTGGAACCGGGTGTTATTGGGATTTCGGCACCTATTCGTAATTATGATGATGCAATTGTCGGAAGTATCACCATACTAAAAAGCAAAATTACTGAAGCTGTGTCCCAGAACTTTGCCGAAGAATTGAAACAGACCGCAAGATTGATTTCTGCCGATCTTGGTAATTCCACCAAAAACTAATTCTTATTCATCGATCAACGCTTCATTGATTTCACGTATCGAGGCAAAGCCTTGTCCCTCCATATATGAACGGATTCCATTCACTACCTCCACCGATGCTTGTGGATTAAAGAAATGGCTTGAACCTACACCGACAGCCGAAGCTCCAGCGAGAAGGAACTCGATCGCATCTTCAGGAGTGCGGATTCCTCCCATTCCGATAACGGGGATTTTCACAGCCCGAGCAACCTGGTACACCATCCGTATAGCGATTGGTTTGACTGCAGGGCCAGACATTCCTCCTACCTTTTGTGCAAGCACTGGCCGTCGGCGATATATGTCTATTCTCATCGCAAGCACTGTATTGATCAATGAAACGGCATCTGCTCCACTTGATTCAACAGCAATTGCAATCTCACTGATATTTGTTACATTGGGAGAAAGCTTGACAATCAACGGTTTTGTGCAGACTCTTCGTACTACGGTTGTAATTTCTGCGGCCTTTCTGGTATCAGTCCCAAAAGTCGCACCCCCCTCCCGCACATTGGGACATGATATATTGAGCTCCATCATATCAATATCCGTTTCATTCAATCTTTGCGCCACCGCTTCATATTCCGAAAGACTATGGCCAACCAAATTTGCGACAATCTTTGTATTGAATTTCCTCAAGAATGGAATATCATTAGCAATAAAACTATCAACTCCCGAGTTCTGTAGACCGACACTATTCAGCATTCCACCATATACTTCCGCGATACGGGGTGGTGGATTCCCGTTCCAGGGTAGAACGGAAATGCCTTTACAGACGACTGCACCAAGCATGTTGAGATCCATGAAGCTGCAATATTCCTTACCGGACCCAAAAGTTCCTGAGCAAGTCATAACTGGATTGGCAAGCTCATGTCCAGCAATATTTATAGCAAGATCAGTCCTTTTCATGAAAAGATTACCTTTTCGCCTAAAAACACAGGCCCGTCGTGGCAGACTTTTTTATAATTCCAGCCTTGATAATTATTCTCTTTTATCTTGACAATACATCCAACACAGGATCCAATTCCACATCCCATCCGCTCTTCAAGAGACAATTGTGTTGGGATATGCTTTGATTTGGACCATTCCTGAACTGCTTTCAGCATTGGTCTGGGACCACACGAATATACAATATCACCTTCCGCTCCATGCTTATCCATAAGATTTACTACATTTCCCTTATACCCGTCGCTACCATCTTCAGTTGCCACTCGAACAACACCAAACTCCGCAAGCCGTTCCACGAAATATGGCGTCGAAGAACGGAATCCCAAATATATCATGACAGGCATACGTAGGGATCGTGCTAAGAATATCATCGGTGGAGTTCCGACTCCACCAGCAACCAATAGTGGATTCTGTATGCTATCGGGAATTGCGTAACCATTTCCCAATGGACCAAGGACTGTAACGGTATCCGCAACGCGTAGTGTGGCAAATAGTTTCGTACCAGTTCCAACCAAGGCATACGCCAGATGGACATGTCCCCCGGAGTAGTCCACATCAGAAATACTGATTGGTCTTGGTAGTAGCGTGGACTCCAGATGGGGATACAAGTTTACGAATTGGCCTGGTACCGCATGAAGCGCAATTTCTGGAGCATGGATTACCATTTCATATATACCGTGTGCAATAGCGTGGTTTTGGATAATACTGGCGATAAATAATTTCAAACCTAGTTCTCCTTCAAGAATTCAAAATGAAAGCCGATGCATGCATTCATGTAAAATATTCAATCCATTATTGATATCCTTGGGTAGGACATTTTCCCGTTTATTGTGGCTGATCCCACCAACACATGGTATAAGGATCAATGCGGTAGGAACTATTCTCGCCAGATTCATCGAATCATGGCCTGCTCCGCTGGACATTCTTATAGCTTTAAAGTCCCTATCTAGACAAATATTTTCGATAATTCCTGCCAATCGAAAATCCAGCTGGACCGGGGTTTCGTGACTTATCGTTTCCACAGTGAATGTGAGTCCTCTGGATGTGGTAATATTAGAAATCTTATACACGATTGCAGATAATGCTCGCTCGATGCTCTGCATATCCACACCACGAATGTCCAGATACAGCTTAGCCCTCTCCGGTACAACATTCATAGAACCTGGTTCAATATCAATTCGTCCAATCGTTGCGACAGTTTGATAAACAGATTCTTCGATACCTACTTGTTCAACTTGTTCAATGACCATTGCAGCGGCAACCAATGCGTCTTTACGATATTCCATGGGACAACTACCTGAGTGTGCCGCCTCTCCTTTGATAGTAACAACCAGCCTTGTCGGAGCAGCGATCTTATCTACAATCCCGATATCGGCTTGTAATAATTCCAGTCGTGGGCCTTGTTCGATATGTAGTTCCAAGAAAGCAAATATCTCCTGATGATCCCATTGTTTCAGATTGGATGGGTCGAATCCTTTGGTAAAAAGGATTTCATATAGCGAGACATCATCCTTGTCCTTATATTGATGCAGAACCTGTAAATCAAACGGTCTTGAAATCATCTTACTACCAATAGTAGATATATTGAAACGACTTGATTCTTCAGCGGAAAAAGAGACCACCTCTATTGAACGATTCGGCATGAACCCATGCTCTCGCATCGTTTGGATACATTCCAAAGCTCCTAAAACACCTAGCACACCATCGAATTTTCCCCCTTCCGGTACAGTATCGATATGGGAGCCCACAATCAACCTCGGTAGGGTCGGGTTCAATCCCCTCCACACTCCACTGATATTGCCGATGCCATCTTCATATACTTCTAGTCCAAGATTATGCATATATGATGTTAGAAGTTTCCTTCCTTGCATATCTTCGTCGGTAAATGCCAGACGAGTCACACCACCATCGGGAGTTGTTCCGATGCTTCCCATCTGGGTGATATGGTTATTCAGGCGATCAAGATTCATGTTTCCAAAGCTCCAAAACCTTTAAATGAAGGTATGTATTCTGTTGCTAAATTCCGATAAATGGAATTAATTTCCACTGAATGGTATCATGATGTTGCCTATGTGTCAATCAAATTAGATAGTACCGAATATTGAATGTCAGCGATTGCTTGGTTTCTTTTCATTTCTTGACTCATCGTTTCCGAATTATTCGCAAGGCAAATCTGACGGAAATTACCCCGTTCCATGGATTATCGGTATGGTTTTTATACCATTTTCATAAGTAGTATCCGCTTTACTTCACACTCTATTGCGTGATACTATCGTGCTGTTGTCGAATCCATCGAACTGGAAGGTGCTATGAGGAATTGGAATCGGGTGCTCCTGTCGATAGTCGTGCTGGTTGTATTCTTGTCGATGTTGCCCGCTGAAGATAACGCGGTGATCGTACGTTCCCCATATTACGGGGGTGCAACAGCCGCTACGAGCGATGTATCCATTCCCCGGACCTATCGTGACCAGCTTGGTCTCACGATCGAAGAATCGGCGATTGCCGGTGCCAACGCAAACCAAGAACGGGTGCTTGCCGCCATTTCCAACAACAGCTATCCGGTGACACCCGGCGATACCTTGAATCTCTTCTACACGGAAGGAAAGAATAGTACCAGCCTCACGCTTCAGGTCGACGGTTCCTATCGTGTCGTCATTCCCACATTCGGGACAGTCGACGGCAGGAACAAGACGTTCGTGGAGTTTGCTCGGGAGATAGAGCGAATGGTGGTGACCTACCTGCCATTCTCCCTGCCACGGGTGAACCTGGTCGGTACAGGAGCCTTCTCCGTCACAGTCAGGGGCGAGGTAGACTCGACCCGCGAGGTTCCCGCATGGGGATTGAGCAGACTCTCCTCGGTCGTGTTGTCCGCCACCCAATACGCATCCACCAGGCAAGTCCGGGTGACCTCGGTCGATGGAACAGCAAAATCGTACGATCTGTATGCCGCTTTGCGGGAAGGCGACCTCAGTCAGAATCCCTTTGTCCGCGCCGGCGATATCGTAACCATTCCCCAGGCAGGCAAAGTCATTGTGATCGCCGGTGAAGTCGGTCGTCCAGGAGTGTACCAACCGCTGGACGGCGAGACACTGGCAACCATCTTGTCGCGCTATGGAAACGGCGTGTTGCCCAGTGGCGATTCCGATGCGGTGCTGGTACGCAGGTACGGTACCGGTACGAGTGCCACGATCGATGTGGTCAGGGTATCTTCGGGCGAGCTCGCCACATTCGCAGCCAAGCACCTCGATACCATCTTCGTCAGCCCGATCGTCCCCACCTCCCGTGCGGTGACCATAGAGGGTGCAGTCAATATGGGGGACGTGCAGACACAATCCAGTGCCCTCGGTTCCTCCGGGCGTGTCTATTACCAGTTCTTTCCCGGCGAGACTGTACGCGAAATGCTGCAGGGAATCGCGCATCGCTTCTCCGCGGTCAGCGATCTCGGGGCAACCTACCTGTTGCGTTCGGATCGCCTGATACCGGTCGATGTCCAGGCAATCTTGATGGGCAATCCGTCCGAAGTCGCCAAGCTGCGCCTTGAGGAGGGAGATCGGTTCGTGGTGCCGTTCAACCAGCTGTTCGTCAATGTCGCCGGTGGGGTGTTGCGTCCGGGAACATTCCCCTACATCCCCGACAAAGGTGCTTCCTATTATATCAATATGGCGGGAGGGTTCGATCCCGCAAAAAACCGTAATGGGGCATATACGGTTGTGGACAAGAACGGCAACAAACTCGACGAGAAAGTTCCGGTTCCTCCGGAGGCGGTCGTCACCGCCAAGCTCAATACCTTCCAGGCCGTCAACGGGCTGAACCTGGCAACGACTGTGACCCTGGTCGGGTTGGTAGCGACAATTGTCGGTATCCTCTACGATGTCGTGGTCTTATCGAGATTGTAATCCCAGAGGGAGGGAACATACGTGGACAGCATGAATATGGCACAACAGATTCCCGATGACGAGATGCAGGAGGGGATGAGCATCAAGGAGTTGCTCCATATCCTCAAGGTCCGCCTTGCCTGGATAATCGTTGTGTTTGTGCTGGTGGTGGCCGCTGCTGTCGGCTACCTGCAGTATGTGACGCCCATGTACGAATCGGAAGTGACCATTCTGGTCGATTCGCTGCAAAAGGGGACCGATTTCGAAAGCATGTTGCTGGGACAGAGCACAGCGAAGATATCCACTGAGGTAGAGTTGACCCTCAGCAGAAGCAATATCGAAAGTGCCTTGGCGAAACTCGACTTGTCCCGCTATCGCACCGAGGATGGTGTTTCGTATGCCGTTGAAGGGATTGTGGGCAATATCAAGGGCCGCACCAGCGTCACCACGGTCAAGGATACGAATATTGTCAGGATCACCGTGACCGACCAGGATCCGACATTCGCACGCGATTTCGCCAATGCCTTGGCAGAGAGCTACAACGAGTTGCTGGGAAGCATAGCCAGAAACAACAAGACCATCCAGAAGGAATTCATACAATCCCAGATTCCGATAAACGAGCAACAGCTGCAGGCCGCCGCCGATGCTTTGGGGCGCTTCAGGGAAGAGAGCAACTATATCCAGCTTTCCGACAAGAGCAAATTGCTTTCGGAGAAGATCGCCTACTTCCAGCTTCGCCGCGAACCGCTTGCGTTGCAGCTGCGGGAAGCCGACTTGATCATACAGGCCCACGAGGGGACCTTGTCCTCCTTTGCCTTGGAAACACCCGGATACGATGAAGTTCTCGCAGATATCGACATGGACCACCTGCTCGAATCCTATATGCAGCGAAGCCGCGAGTTGATCATGTACGAAGCGATCCAAGAGGGGATTCCCGAAGGATCTGAGCGTCTGTTCGTGTTGCAAAGCGCATTGAACCAGCTCTCCAAGTCGTTGTTGGATCGGGTGACGCTTCTGGTGGCGCCCCGGGGTTTGAGTACCGATCCGTTCATCATGGTCACATCGCAGGAATTGGCCAAGGCCATGCACCAGCGGGCCATGACCGAAGCCAAGATGTCGGTGTTGGAATCGATAGAGATGACCTATTCGGACGAGTTGTCGCATTTGCCGATCCTTGAACGCCAACTGCTGGACTTGCAGCGCGATGTGCAGGTGTACGAGACGTTGCGCATGCGCCTGATGGAATTGTTGGAGGAAGTCAAGATCGCCGAAGCCGCCGTAGCAGGAAGCGTTACGGTTGTCGATCCTGCCATAGTCACTGCAAATCGTGAGGGAACGGCAATTCCTGTCAGCCCCAACAAGATGCTGATCCTGGCTGTTTCGGTGCTCCTCGGAGGAGCACTCGGGATATTGCTGGCCCTGCTGATGGAGATGCTCGATGTCACCATCAAGGATGAGGGGACGTTGAGGAAGTTGGCGGGACCGAACCGTCCGCTGCTCGGCTGGATTCCGTTGATGAGCTTCAACCAGGATCTGGATATCCCATCGCTCGTCGTCCACAACGACCCGCTTTCCTTCGAATCGGAGCGGTACAAGCTGATTGCAAACAACGTCTCGTTCGGGACTATGCGCAACAACCAGCGGATATTCAGCATCACCAGTCCGGGAATGGGCGAGGGGAAGACCAGCGCGACAGCCAATATCGCCACTTCCATGGCCATGAACGGTTTGAAGGTCCTGCTGATCGATGGGGATTTGCGCCTGCCGCAGTTGGAGACGTTCTTCAACCTCAAGAAATCGCCCCAGGGACTGGTCGATGTGGCGACCACGGACATTTCCGTCGAGGAAGTGATCATACAGCCTTTGGGCGATATCCCCTCACTGCATCTGTTGCCACCCGGCCTGTTGCCGCCGTTGCCGTCCGCGATATTCAATTCGACCGAATATGTGGAGATGCTCGACCATCTGCTGGGACTGTATGATTATGTGCTCATCGACACCCCGCCGCTGGTATTCGCATCGGAGCTCATGGCTATCGCAAAGCATGTCGATGGGATCGCCCTGAACGTCCGGGCCGGAATCTCCACAAAAGGTGGACTCAGGGAGTTGTTGGACAACCTGGATCTTGCCGGAATCAATGTGCTGGGTGTGATCTTCAACGGTGTGATCGAGTCGAAGATGGGCGGACACTATTCGAGCGGGCGGTACTACACCTACCAGGGTTCGTCCTATGCCAGGCGTTATTACAGTTCCCGCTACAATACGGGGGACAAGGAAGGAAAGAAGGCCAGCCAGAGCACGAAGGTGCGCAACAGTTACCGGCAGAACTTCCTGAAGGACCTCAAGCGACGGGAAAAGTCCAGGAACCTGGGAACTGCCACGCCGATCCATCCGTTCATCGAGAAACGGGATCCGTTCCAGGACGATGACCACAGCTCCAAACCGATTTCCAATATCCTACGAAAGAAAATCGAGGACGGGAATCGGGACTATGAGGATCCGTTGGCGGCGATCGAGGATGATCCGCGTGCTACAGGTCGAATAGAGGAGTAGACATGATACGCCCGATTTGCTATGTTCAGTGGAAATGAAATGTGGAGGAGTGCATGAAGCATAGGGTTTCCAGTAGATTGACTACAGACCTTGGGCCTCGTGTCTTCTTTTTCAATGATAGGTGTTGAGAGCCGGTGATATTCACCGGTCTTTTTTTTGGACTTTCGACGACAATCGAATACAGGGAGGAGTAGGGTATGGACAACATCTTCACAGGAAGATCGCTGGCGGTGATCGACGACCTGACAATCGCGGAACGACGGTATCTGTTCGAACAGACAAAGATTCTGAAGACGGCATTGGCCGAGAACGACCAGAAGACCCTGGACCGGTTCAGGATCAACGATCCCGATTTCGGCATGTATGAGGTTTTTCTGGAAGATAGCACGAGAACCCGGGAATCGTTTCGCAACGCGGCGAAGTTCCACCGGGCGAAAGTCAGCGACCTTGCCACCGACAGCTCATCGTTCAACAAGGGTGAGAGCTACGCCGACACCTTCAACACCTTGGCCGGCTACCACAACAGTGTGTTCATTATCCGCAGCAAGCTGGAGGGTGTGTGCCGATGGCTCGAGGATGAGGCCGGGGCATTCGCCGGGCGCAACAACTTGAGCAGGAGGCCTTCGTTCATCAATGCCGGGGATGGCAAGCACGAGCATCCGACCCAGGAGCTGCTCGACGGGTTCACCTTTCTCGAGGACAACAATTGGGAGACTTCGTCCATCCATCTGGCGTTGGTCGGCGACTTGTACCATGGCCGGACCGTCCACTCGAAGGCCGACGGCTTGAGGATCTTCGATCGGGTGCGCATCGACCTGATCGCCCCTCCCGAATTGGCAATGCCCGAGACATACCGCATGAAGATGGTGGAGAACGGATTCGAAGTGCGGTTGTTCGATTCGATCGACGAATACCTTGCCCAACAGGATGTGGCCGACAAGTGGTACTTTACCCGCCCCCAACTGGAGCGGATGGGTGAACAGATCCTCAAGCGCCAGGACGAGTTGCGGGCGAAAGTCACCTTTCGCAAGGAATTCATGAAGTATCTTCCGAAAGGGAGCAAGTTCTACCATCCGTTGCCGAGGCATCGGGTACACCCCACCATCCCGACGTTCCTCGACGATACCCCGCTGAACGGCTGGGAACGCCAGTCGATAAACGGCATGTACGTCCGCATCGTCCTGTTGGCGCTGATAGCCGGAAAGATTGGAGCGGAATTTGCCGGCGAGGCCCAAAAGAAGGGGCGCAACGACGAGGAGTATATCCTGCAGGTCGAAAGCAACGGGACGAGTGCCGACAAGAAGGAGGACGCCTATTCTGAAGGAGTCCGACCCATTCGCAACGGTCTGGTGATAGACCATATCTGCCGGGGGGACGATCCTGCGACAATCCGGCGCCACATGGCGTTGATCATCAAGGTCATGGGATTGGACGATGGCAAGGGCGGGGAATGGATATCGACGAGCAAGAAGGACTCGGGCCAATTCAAGGGACTCGTGTTCCGTCCGGGCACGAGGGAACTCGACCGCAAGGATCTCAAGCGTCTGGCCGCGGTCGCAGCGGGATGCACGCTCAATATTATCCGGGACGGCTCGGTTGTGGCCAAGTACCGCACCCACCTTCCGCCGCGGATCTACAATTTCGACGATCTGGCCTGCAACAACGAAGCCTGCATCTCGCACCCTTCCCACGCCGAGGGGGTCCCGGCACGGTTTGAAAGGACCCGCGACAACCGGTATGCTTGTGCCTACTGCGGAACGGTCCATACATTCAAGGAAATTTGGAAATAGGAGTTGGGAATGTACCACACACTGGAAGATGTTCAAAAGGAATTCGGCCCGCGAATCGCAAAAGAAGCTTTGTACATGGGAGCCATCAAATTGTCACCGAACGATCCATTCTTATGGGCAAGCGGGTACCGCATGCCGATATACAACGACAACAGGCGGTTATTGGCCGACGCGAAAGCAAGGGCTTTGATTGCAGAAGGACTTGCAGCTATTGCTGAAGCTTTGGAAATTCCATTTGATTCAATTGCTGGAACAGCAACCGCAGGTATTCCACATGCCACCACGCTTGCCGACAAGTTGGAAAAACCTCTATGCTATGTTCGAGCATGGGGAAAGGATCACGGATTGAAGAACCTGATAGAGGGATTGGGATCGGACGGCTCGTTCCATGGTCAACGGGTCTTATTGATCGAAGATTTAATCTCCACAGGAGGCAGCTCGGTCAAGGCGGTGCAATCGATACGACAGGCCGATGGATTGGTGGCATATTGCCTGGCGATCTTCACCTATGGATTGGAAGCCTCGGTGCAATCGTTCGCCGCGCTGGAGCCCCAGTGTCGACCTATCGCGCTGCTCGATTACGATACTATGGTTGCAACAGCGCTTGCGACAGGCTATGTTGATGGAAACGGTGCCGAATTACTTAATCAATGGAGGAGAAATCCTTTCAGGTGGGGTACTGACAACGGATTTCCCCCTTCAATAAGAGAGGAGAAGTAGATGAAAGGATATAAGACGAAATTGCAGCAAAGTGCCGAAAAGACGGGCAACTGCGCCTGTATGGGGCTCGATCCGCAGTGGGAGGTCCTCCCATACCGCAGTGGAAATATCTCCGAGGATTTGCAGCGCTTCTTTGGCGAGCTGTTCGACGCTATGGTCCGCTACAACCTCGTTCCCGCCGCATTCAAACCGAACATCGGTTACTACAGTGCGTTGGACGACCCCCGCAACGGGGCCTTCGAAGGCTCGTTGGCTTTGGCCGGCGTGTTGTCGATGCTGCAGCAGCGGTTTCCCACCATACCGGTGATCCTCGATTCCAAACGGGGTGACATAGCCCGTTCCAGTGCCAACTATGCCCATGAGGCGTTCGATATCTGGCGTTGCGACGCCGTGACCGCATCACCCTATATGGGAACCGATTCGGTCTCCCCCTTCGACGAACTTCGCGAGGGTTCGCATGGCATCTACCTGCTCAACCGCACCAGCAATCCCGGGGCGAAGGATTTGCAGGGGTTGATCGTGGTGGATGAGGTCGACGAGAAGGAACTGTATCCGCTCTATATGGCTGTTGCCCACAAGATCGCCCACTGGGCTGAGAAGATCGATGGTATCGGAGCTGTGGTCGGGGCCACCAATCTCGACGAGTTGGGCCAGATCGCCACCTATCATGGGAAACGGTCCATCCCCTTGCTCATTCCCGGTGTCGGAAGCCAAGGGGCGAGCGCGAAAATGACCATGCGGACACTCGAACAAGCCGGATACCCTGTCGCGTTGGCGAGGATCAACAGCTCCAGCGCATTGACACACCCCTGGAAGCAAGCCCCTGCACCCGCCGGTTGGCTCGACCGGTGCATCGCAAATATCGACAAGTTGCTTGAGGAGACAACGCTGTGACTTGGAACCAGGATCCCCTCAAGGTGCGAGCGGCACTTTCCGATCTGCATACCCGAATCCTTGCCGGTACCGAACCGGTCCGATTGGCCACGGTCTCGGGAGTACTATCGACCAAGACAGCCCTAGTGCGTCATGTCGATACCCATATGCCGGCATTTTCGGTGGTCACGACCAAAAGTTTCCAGGTGACCACCAATCCGGGCAACCGCGAACCGATCCTGTGTGAAGTATATCCCGGTTCGTTCGGCAACTCGGTGGGATTGAAGAATCCCGGGTTGGATGTCGCTTTGGCCGAGTTGCGTTTGTTGCGGAAGACCCATCCGATGCGGACACTGCTCAATGTCTCCATCTCGGCTTCCACCATCGAAGATTTCATCACGCTGGTAGGTGCTTTCGAAGAGGTCGCCGACATATTGGAGCTGAATTTCAGCTGTCCCCATGCCAGTGCGGGCTATGGTGCCTCGATCGGGTGCTCACCCGACATCTCGGCCCAATACGTACGGGAAATCCGCACGGCCTTCCCGCATTGCAGAGCTCTCATTTTCCCCAAGCTCACCCCCAATGTCGACGATATCGGCACCATTGCCAAAGCGGTGATGGACGCAGGGGCAGACGGCATCACCGCTGTCAACACCGTGGGACCGGAGATACATGTCGAGCCGATCAGCGGCAAACCCATATTGCAGAACAAGCTTGGTGGGAAAGGTGGCAAGAGCGGGCGCTGGATACTCGACGAGGCCCTTGGATGCATAGCGGCTATCCGCAAGGCTGTGGGCGAGCAGGTCCCCCTGATCGGCATGGGAGGAGTCTCCTCCGGTGCCGATGTGGCAGCCATGATTGGTGCCGGAGCCGATGTGGTGGGAGTCGGTTCGGTCTTCGGAAAAGTCCACCAGAAATTTTGGCCGGCATTCACCGATGCGTTGGCCTCCGATGCAGCCGCGATATTGGCCGGGAGCGGGGACCCGGCGACGGCTTCAGGATTCGTGAAGACCGACGCTTCCATGCGGTACGAGAAGAGACGCATAACCGAACGCAGGACCCATGGGGCGGACACTGTCGTATTGACGCTGGAGGGCGCGTGGAACTACGAGGCGGGGCAGTTCGTTTTTCTATGGATACCCCAAATCGGCGAAAAGCCGTTCTCGATTGCCGAAGCCGATCCGTTGACGTTCGTGATCAAGCGGCGTGGCGAATTCACCAAGGCCTTGTACGACTTGCACGTCGGCGATGACCTCTATATCCGTGGTTTGTATGGCGCACCGGTCGAACCCGATGCGACCAAACGGGCGCTTCTGGTCGCCGGGGGTACGGGAGTGGCGGTGTTGCCAGCCCTTGGGCGACGTTTGCATAACCAGGGGACGGTGATGGAGATATTCGTCGGCACCAGTGAACCCTCTTATGCAAAGGGAGGGGAAGGGTTGCTCGAATCTACGCTGCAGCAGTTCGGTCCGGTCAGTATCGTAGCCGACGATGGGATTCCCGGCAGGGTGCTCGGTTCGCTGGAGTCTGCGACCATTGCCGATGTGTCCGACCTCTCCTGCTACATCGTGGGTCCGACTGTCTTCATGCGCATAGCCGCGGCGAACATGCTCGCGGCCGGAGTTCCTGCCCAACGCATCCACCTCTCGCTGGAATTGCCCACCCTCTGCGGAATCGGCATGTGCGGCGAGTGCCTGTGTGGAGATCGGCTCACCTGCGCCTGGGGAACCTTTGTCAGTTACCGATATCTGCAGGACAACGCACCGGAGTTGCTATGATCGATGTACACGTGCATTTGCGGGATGGAATCCAATCGGAGAAGGAAACGCTGGATCATGGCATGCGTACCGGTGCCTCCTGTGGTATCTCGGCATTCTTCGACATGCCCAATACAGCGCCTCCGTTGACAACCGAGGCGGCGATCCGTGCCCGTCTCGAGGCGGGTAGGAGAGTTGCGGCAACCGTAGCGGAGGCAGTTGGGAACGACATCTTCTATGGAGTATATGGCGGGGTGACGGCCGATACCGGCCAGATCGACCGGATCGTATCCATCCATGCCGAATTGTTTCCTGCTGTGGTCGGACTGAAAATGTTCGCCGGGCACTCGACGGGCAATATGGGATTGTCCACGACGGAGTTGCAGGAATCGATCTACAGGTCCCTGGCACGTCTCGGGTACACTGGAGTCCTTGCCGTCCATTGCGAGAAGGAATCGGAGATGCGCCCGCACTTGTGGGATCCCTCGAGACCGGAGAGCCATACATGGGCCAGGGGACCTGAAGCGGAGATCGCTTCGGTCGCCGACCAGATAGCATTCGCAAGGGAGTCGGGATTTGCAGGGACGCTCCATATCGCCCACATTTCGACTGCAGGGGCGATTGCCCTGGTTCATGCCGCCCGCTCCGAAGGTATGCGCATTTCATGCGGAGCTACGGCACATCACGCGTTGCTGGACGATTCGGTTGCCGGCACGCCGGGACACCTGTGCAAGATGAACCCCCCGTTGCGCAGCGCATCCGATCGCGATGCGGTGTTCGCCTCTTTATGCGACGGAGGCATCGATTGGATCGAGAGCGACCATGCTCCCCATACGCTGGCGGACAAGCATGCGGGCGCATCGGGAATCCCGGGTTTTGCCGGCACGTTGCTGCTCATCGGGCGGCTCAGGTCGTCCGGGGTGTCGGAGCGGTACCTGGAGCAGCTGTGCGGGGCACGAGCGTGCCAGGTATTCGGCATAGACCTTCCTGTCCATGTTCCTACAACGGAAGAATCTGCAGCTGCCTTGGCAAACGCCCGCGACGCCTATCCGTGGGACCCGTTCGCAAGCATCAACTGACCGGGAGTTTGCCTCCCAAAGTCATGAACCGCTCGACATCGATGCAGAAGGCGATTCCTGCCCCCGGTTCGGCCAGGCAGGGCACAGCGCGGATAGCTTCCAGAACCTTGCCTGTCAAACCGGCACCGACGAGAACCATCAGCATCTCCTTCTCCGGCACCAATTGTACGCCGAAAAACTTCACATCCTCTTCTTTTCCGGTACCACGCGCTGCGAGGATGGTCCCTCCGGTGGCTCCGGCTGCACGCGCCGCATCCATGACTTCGTCGGCGGCTCCTTTGTTTACGATGCAGGTGATCAATGTGTGCGGACTATCCATGGGGTTTCTCCTTTTGTCTTCTGTTCCTTGCGGCTCGGACGGCAGCGGATGGCTGCTGTGCCGCAATACCTGTGGAACGTCGAGCAACATGGCGATACCGCATGCCAGCCGTTTGTTCCTTCTGAAATGATGTAGCGCCGCCAGTACCGGTTCCACCTCCTGGTCGGCGAGCAGCGTCACCACTATTTCCTTCTCCGAATCTCCCATTCCCAACATGTGCAGGATGGCATTCTCGGCTACGCCGGTGCCGGGCAGTATGGTCCCACCCCGTGCGCCGGCGGCTTTGGTCGCATCGACCAATTGTTCTCCAATGCCCAGTTGCACAATGCTGAGCAGTAGTTTCGCGTGTAGGAAGACGGTTTGCATGGCTTCATTCATAGGCGGCATTCCTCTCCAAGGACGATTGGTTGCCCTTGGTGTTTCTTGTTCGATACAGCAATCCGAGCAGTTGTATGGTAACCAGCGGTGTCATGGCGATCAAGGCGACGATTCCGAACGCATCGGCAAACGGATCACCCCCGGAGGCCGCCGAGGCTCCCAACGTGAAGGCAAGCAGGAAGGAGCTGGACATGGGGCCCGAGGCGACACCACCCGAATCGAAGGCTATCGTGGTGAACAGTGGAGGGCAACGGAACGTCAACAGCAGTGCCAACGCATAGCCGGGAATCAGGAAATAGGATAGGGGCAGCCGGAAAACGATCCTCACCATGGCGAGACCCACTGCCAGTGAGACACCGATCGAGAAGAATACGAGCACCAGCGATTTTCGGATGGAACCACCGGAAACATCGCGGACCTGGTCGGTCAATATCCAGACGGCCGGCTCGGCCAGGACCACGACCGCCCCGAGGAACATGCCTATGGGAATCAATATCCACAGGTAGGGGGAAGCGCCGATCAACGATCCGATGGTGGAACCGATCGGCATGAACGCTCCGTTGATCCCTGCCAAGAAGAGAACCAATCCGATTGCGGCGTAGACCAGGCCTTCGATCATCCTGATCAGTTGCCGACGCTGTTGGTGCAACAGGGTGAATTGGAACAGGATGAACAACAGTGCCAACGGCCCCAAGGCCTGCAAGACTTCGAGTGCGCTCGAGCCGATGAGACTGCCCAGACCCATGCTGGAGGACACGGTTCCGGTTGCCGTCCCGACCGGGATCCCCCCGTCGGAGGCCTTGCCTATCAGCCCCATCACCAGTACGGCAGAAATGGGACCAATAGAGGCTATGCCGACGAGACCAAAGCTGTCCTGCTCGCTGCTTCCGCTTTTGCGGACCGCTGCGACACCGACACCGAGGGCGAGGATGAAGGGCACGGTCATGGGACCGGTGGTCGCTCCTCCGGCATCGAATGCGATCCCGAGGAAAAACGTGTCGACCAAAAAGGAAAGGACCGCGACGATGGCATAGAAGCCGATAAGTACCCAGCGGTAGGAAATGGCCAGCACGATTCGGGCGAAGGCGATGGAGACGAAGAGACCGACTCCCAGGGAAATGGCAAAGACCAGCGAA
>PGXW01000055.1 GCA_002839355.1 Spirochaetae bacterium HGW-Spirochaetae-2 | reverse complement strand
GGATGCACGGGTGAAGCTCAGATCCCTATACCCCATAGTCAGGACTGAATCAGGATATGCATCTATTAAAACTTAAAAATCATTGGGACAGCACACTAGCTAAAAAAATGCGGAAAGTGGAGCAGGGTGATTTTGATGTCAGAATCGATACCAACAGAAAAGATGAGATAGGATGGCTCTCGGAAGTGTTCAACACTATGGTTCATCGCATTAAAATGCTTATTGAGACCACTTTCAAACAGGAATTACTAACTAAAGAGGCGCAATTCAAGTCACTGCAAGCCCAAATCCATCCACATTTTCTTTACAATACACTCGATATGATTAATTGGAGGCTACAAGCCGAAGGACATTCCGATTTGAGTGCTTCTGTCCAGGCTCTTGGAAAACTATTGCGGTATTCTGTGCATGAGGAAAGTGAGGTTACACTTTCAGAGGAACTGGAGAATTGTAAGGATTACCTTTGTCTGAGACAATCCAATAAGGATCCTGTATTCACTTATTCCATTCTATCCAACGGACCGGCTGAATTGAGGCTTCCGCGCCTCACCCTCCAACCATTGGTTGAGAATGCTATTATCCATGGTTTCAGGAGGCGTCGGAGTGCTAACCATCTTGAAATTCGATCATACGATGCTCAGGATAACCGGTATTGTATCGAGATTGAAGACAATGGTTTGGGAATGGACGAAAAGTCCTTGGATAAGGTACTTCAACGTTTATCCGAGAAGGATTTATTAACGGAAAATTCTACCCATTTGGGTATAGCAAACGTGAATAAACGTATCAAGTTCATGTATGGGACTGATTCGGGTATCTCGATTGACAGTACATTCGGTACCGGAACCACGGTACGGATAATCATTGCACTTAACTCACTTGAGATTGCTAGCAAGAAATATTATTCTTGTAATATGTATCTTTAAGTGATAAAATCACGTATATGTTTATCAGATGCATGCTACGTAATATCTATTCATTCGGAGACGAGAAGGAATTCAATATGATTCCTGCTCCCCGATTTACTCGTTTGAAAGGCCACAAGTACCAGTCGCATGGGATTGAGCTACTGAAATTGGCCTCATTCTACGGTGCCAACGGAGCCGGCAAGTCGAACCTGATCCGTGCGCTCGAGTTTCTTCAGGACATTGTCGTCACGGGAGACCTCCCCAGTCCGATGAAGCTGAGAAGGATGAAGCATTTCCATTCCTCCGAAAGTCCGATGGTGTTGGCTGTTGAGTTCATCAATGAGGATGTTCCTTTCATCTATGCTGTGGAGATCGGCGAGCAGTCGGTTCTCAAGGAGGAGTTGTATATCTCTGGCTTGGGCAAGCGTGCTGATGAGCTCGTGTTCGAACGATCCGCAAAGGATGGCGGCAAGACAGCCCTGCAACTTTCCGAAGGGTTCCTGAAGAGCGAGGAAGGTCGTGTGCTGAAAGGGATTCTGGAGAACAACCTGATCAAACAGAACAAGACTTGTCTGAAAATACTCTCCGAGCTCGACAATCCACTGTTGGGGGATACCAGGAATGCGTATCGATGGTTCACGCATAAGTTGGCGATTATCACACCGGAGGTAAGGTCAGGGGGTCTTGCCCACAGGCTGGACATCGATAAAGAGTTCCACCGCTATGCCGAACAGGTGTTGTGCTCATTCAGTGTAGGGATTAAGAAACTTCTGACTGTAAAGAAACCGATCGCGGAGTTTTTCGGTGATGACAACAAGACAGACATGGAGGTGCTGCTGAATAAGGTGGCAGAATCTCCTGGTGCAGTCCTCGGGTTATTCAACAAGGATGGTGAGGAGATTATAGTTGTCGAGGAAAACGGAAAGGTGTTCGTGAAGCAATTGAAGACAGAGCACACCACGAAAAACGGCCGTCCCGTGATGTTTGATCTATCGGAAGAGTCTGACGGATCGATTCGGTTGATGGATTATCTCCCTGCGTTCAAGGACCTGTTGACCAAGGATGTGACCTATTTCATCGATGAGATCGAGCGCAGCATCCATCCTCTTCTGATAAAGGAGATCATTGGCAAATTCTCTGCCGACGACAACACCAGGGGACAGCTCATCTGTACGACCCATGAATCGAACCTGCTTGATCAGGAGATCTTCCGACAGGATGAGATTTGGTTTGTCGAGAAAAATCCCTCGGGAAGCTCAGATCTCTATTCTTTGTGCGATTTCAAAGAACACAACACAAAGGATATCAGGAAGGGCTATCTCGCCGGTCGATACGGATCCATACCATTCCTTGCGAACCTGAAAGACCTCAACTGGGATGCCTATGATTTTAAGAAATAGGCTGTATGAGCGCAAAGAGCCGGATAGGGATGCAACCCTTTGCATAATTTATTGCGAAGGCAGCAAAAGAGAACCACAATACTTCCAATACTTCAAGGGACTAAGCTCCAGGATCATCCTTGAAGTCGTGGAGGCAGATTCTCAAGGTGACAATTCTCCATCGGGGCTGTATCAGCTAGCCTGTTCCGATATCGAAGGCTACGGTTCGGATTCACTTGTAAAGTATGAGGTGGGGGAAGGGGATCAGGTCTGGTTTGTCATTGATACGGATGACTGGGGTTCCCACATTCCCCAATTGAGGCTCGGTTGTGCAAGAAAAACGAATTGGCATGTGGTGCAAAGCAATCCCTGTTTCGAAGTTTGGCTCTACTATCACCTGTTTGCGGAGGATGCAGCAACTGTCGTATTGGCTGACTGCACCGCATGGAAGAACCATGTGAATGCAATGATTCCGGGAGGGTTTGATAGCAGGAAGCATCCGATTTTAATTGCAGATGCCATTGCCAATGCCCAAAGATACTTCAATCCAGCTGGAGTGGAAGTTTTATACGGTTCTACAGAAATGTTTAAACTTGGGAAAGCGCTCTACCCAATAGTCGCTTCGGCCGTTGAGAAGGCCAGACGGATGATCAACTTGTAGACGAAAATTGACCATCGGAACTAGGAACAAAATCCACATTGCCGGATTAGGGAATGCAGAATTTTTTGAACCCATAATATCAATATTGATATCGATAAAAAAAATATACCCAGGGCCTGGTGGATACTCCACGTCCGCCAAGGTGCCACCATATCCGTTTCCCTTACATCGACAGCATATCTTGAAGGGGTCGTGCCGCATTGGCTGGCACTTCACTGCAGGGAGGAGGGGACCAGGTATAGGAAACCTGATCCCCGGGATTTTCCGTATAGCCGTCGAGAATTTCAATTTTCAATGTGTTACATCCAGAATTGTTATCTATCACTTACTCTAGGCGGTATCGCGCATCTTGGTAAAAGGAGCACACTCCGTAAGAAATCCTCGTGTCACAACGGCAGTGTCACGGTGAGGCAGGTTCGGTACGCACGGTCATCCTCAATCGCTATGGTCCCTTCGTGAGCCTCTACGATATGCTTCGAGATCGCCAAGCCGAGGCCTGTGTTGAACTTGTTCACTTTCGTGCTGTAGAAGGGTTCAAAGATCTTGTCCCTGATTTCCTCGGGTATACCGTTGCCGTTGTCCTTGATGCGAACCTTTGCCTTGCCGAAGTTCTTGACCACCTCTATCTGGATCTTTCCGTAATCGAGGATCGCGTCAATGCTGTTCATGATCAGGTTGATGAACAGCTGCTTGAGCTTGTCCTCGATGCCCCTGCTGAGCATGACCCCTGGGACTATTCGCCTTACCACTACGATATGCTTGGCATTGAGCCGATGGTTCAGCAAAAGCAACACATCCTCGAGCAATGATGACAGGTCAACCTGTTGGAAGTACTCGGTCTTGATCTTCGAGAAGTTTAGCAGGGAGGAAATGGTCCGCACAATCCTATCCAGCTCCAAGTGGATGGTCTGGAGTTTCTCCGCGATGTAGGGGTTCTCATTCTTCATCGCTACAAGCTCAAGGTAGTTTTTTATAGCAAACAGAGGATTGTTGATCTCGTGGGCAACCCCGACAGCCATCTCCGCTATCGAGGCGAACTTCTCGGTCTTTTGCAGGTATTCCTTGATGCTGTCATCGAGAGCGTTGTCCTGCACGATCAGGAGCGTCCCGATCGGCTCGCTGTTGTCATCGCGAATGGAACTGACTTGAACGTCGAGCTTCCCGTTCTGGATAGCCTCAAGACCGATCCAGTTGTGGCTGGCATGACAGTAAATCTCATTGAGGATCTCATCATGATGCTTCGGGAACGTCGTTGCGAGGAACGCGGGCAAACCCTCGTTGATCGACTTGGTGGAAAGGTCCAGACCGAGCAGGCTCTTGGCCCTAGTGTTCATGGTCTGGATATTCAACTCATTGTCGAGGATGAATACACCTAAGGGAATTTCGTGGATGAGACGCCGCACATGGTCGTTGAAGAGCATGAGCTTGTCAGCTTGGACCAACTGTTGCTGGTCGATGGAGAATGAGTAGGTCAGCTCGTAGAGTCTGACACTGTCGAGATTGGAGACCATGTCGGTCTCCAGGCGACGACCCTTGTTGAGGATCGTCACCCGGTCGGCGAATTTGATCACCTCTTGGATATCGTGCGAGATATAGATGATGCCACAACCCTGTGTTTTCAGTGTATCGATAACTCGGTAGACGTTCTGCATCTCCGTGGGAGTGAGCTTGTTGGAAAACTCATCGAGAATAAGGATTTGCGGTTCGATGATGAGAGCACGAAGGAACTCGATCAAGAACTGCTGGTCAGCGGGCAAGTTCCTGATTTTCGTATGGTAATCGATGAAGATACCGTAGCGATCCATGAGCTCTTGAAGCGTCGTCTCCATCTTCCTGTAGGTGATCATTCCTCCACGCGTGGGCAATTGGTGGGCGAATATGAAGTCCAAGGGCTCGAGGTCGGGGATGACCGCGGTATTCTGATACACCGTTCCGATGCGTTGCCGCATCGCAGATCGTGGCGTGAAATAGGAAACCTGCTTGCCGTTGAGGCAGATTGTTCCCGAGCGTGCGCGTTCCGCACCGCTGAGGATTTTCACGAGTGTCGATTTACCTGCCCTGTGCTCACCGGTGAGTGCGTGAATCTCACCTTGGAACAGATTGAAATCTACCCCCTTCAGGGCTTGTAGCTCTCCATAGTTCATGTGGATGTCATGCATCTCCAGAAGCGACCTCGCCGATTGGATCATTTCTCTATCCCGTACTTGCGCAACTTTGTATTGAGCGTTTTTCGATCGATTCCCAGCATTTTAGCGGCACTCGTCTTCACTCCGTGCGAGAGTTCCATAGCTTCCACCAGGATATTCTTGGTCATCTCATCGTACTTGCTCACCAATCCGTCATTCACCGGGTTCTCCTGGCTGTAGTACTGCTCAGGAAGGTCTCCGAGTGTGACGGTCTCCGAGTTGCAGAATATACAGAGACGCTCCATCAGGTTCTTCAATTCACGGACATTCCCTGGCCATGTATGGTTGTAGAGCAATGTCTGGACCTCGTCCGACAGTCGTTTGACACGCTTGCCATAGTTTGCGTTGTAGTACCCTAGGAAGTGGTGGGCTAAGGGAATAATATCCTCGCGCCGTTCACGCAGAGGCGGAATTCGCAAGGTTATGACACTCAAGCGGTAGAAAAGGTCGGCCCTGAACAGTTTCTGGTCTATCGCGCTAAGCAAGTCTGTATTCGTTGCCGCGATGATTCTGGCGTTCGATTCGATCTCCTGAGTCCCCCCGATGCGACAGAACCTGTGTTCCTGCAACACTCGCAGGAGCTTGGCTTGCGACTCCATCGACATGTCTCCGATCTCATCGAGGAATACTGTGCCGTCACCCGCTGTCTCGAATATCCCCTTGTGCATCTCCTTCGCATCGGTGAACGAGCCCTTTTCGTGGCCGAACATATAGCTTTCGAGCAAGGTATCGGGTATCGCCGCGCAGTTTACGGTCACCAGTGGTTTCTTGTCCTGCGTACTGATCATATGGAGCATCCGGGCGACAACCTCCTTCCCGGTTCCGCTCTCTCCGGTGATGAGTACGGTTGCTGGGGTAGGGGCTACCTTCTCGATCTTCTCACGAAGATTTCGCATGCACGGAGTAGGTGACTCATAGACCACATGGTCCGCGAGCCTCTTTATCTTAAAAGTAGCATCCCGCAATTGGTTGATCTCATCCACAAGCTTGCTTATGTCGATCGGTTTCTGATAGAGGTTCACCGCTCCATATCGCATCGCCTTCACTGCATCCTCGACGGAGGCGTATCCGCTTATGATGATCACTGCGGTTTCGGGAGAGACTTGCTTGAGCTTTCTAAGCAATTCAACACCGCTGAGCTGTGGCATCCGGATGTCCAGTAGAACAAGATTGATCGATTCAGATGCAAGCCTCCCAGGGGCTTGGAGCGGATCCATGCAGAAGCAGGTTTCGTAGTCAAACTCTTGTAGTATCTCACATAAGGATAAGCAGACGGATTTTTCGTCATCTATGATCATCACCTTGTATTTCATATAGGCAGTATATGGCAAGGAGTCACTCTTGGTCAAATTATTCTCCTTGGGGATATTTTCCCCACCATAGGCACGTCTTGGGGAATTTTTTCCCGTCTATGGTATGTGATAATGTGCGATACTGTCGTTGTAACCATCCGGATTGACGGTTTTCTGTGTTGGCCTGATATGTGCAATGCACTTGGTATCAAAGAAGGAGGCCCGTATGAAAAAACTGGCTATGATCGTAGTATTAGTGTGTCTTGTCGCGTCCATGACACTCTTCGCCGCCGGACAGAAGGAAGCTGAGGGATTCAAAGTCGCGTACATGACTCCCGCTCTCCACATCCCATTCTGGAAGGATATCGCTGATGGAATCAGGGACGAAGCGGCCAAGGTGCCAAACGTAACCATCATCAATTCCGACTCCAAACTCAGCGCCGCCACCCAGTTCCAGAACGCTCAAGATCTGATCGTTTCGGGTGTAGATGCCATTATCATTTCCCCCACCGATTCTGCATCATGCCCAGCGGTGCTCGAGCTTGCTGCTGAGAACAAGGTGCCCGTTTTCATCTGCGATATCGGAACCGACAGCGGTCCTTACACTGCATTTGTCGCGACCGACAACACTACTGGAGCCAAGACAGCTGGCGATTATTTCTTGAAGGTTGCGAAAGAACGTGGAATCACCGGTGGTGAAGTCGCCATGATCACCATCAGCCAAGCCCGCCAGAACGGCAAGGACCGCACAGCAGGATTCAAGAGTGCCCTTGCGGGAAGTGGATTCACCGTGACTACGATGCTCGAGTGCAAAGACTACACTCGTAGTGAGTCTATGAACCTCGCCCAGGATATCCTGACCGCGAAGCCAAAGCTTGTCGGACTGTTCACACAGCACGATGAAGCCAACCTCGGTGTTCTTCCCGCGAAGGAGACTGCGGGTGTCATGGACAAGCTGATCCACGTTGGATTCGATGGCAGTCCCGAGACCGTGGAAGCCATCAAAAAGGGAGAGATCTCTGCCGCTGCCATGCAACAGCCTGTCACCATGGGCCGCGAGGCTTTCAAGGCTGCATACGCCTACCTGACCGGTAAGCCTTTTGAAAAGCTCATTGTCGTCGATACCATACTGGTGACCGCGGAGAATGTCGAGGAAGTGGAACCCATTCTCGCTGACAACGTGTATCCGAACGAACTGAAAATGTAATTGGATTCCTAGAACCGTGGGGATGGCATCCATCCCCATGGCTCATGGGTACGTCGCATCGAATGAGGAGGCATGCGTGAACGATAAGATATTGAACAACGTTGGGAACCACATGCATTGGCCGTTCGACGAGCTAGTGGACCTTAGTGTACCTATTTCACGGGATTTACCCGTCTCCTGGCCCGGCCACCATGGTTTTGAGCATACGAAGTGGAGATCTTTCAATGCCGGTGATTTTTACCAGACCAGCTACTTCACGATGGACGAGCACTGTGGGACTCACTGTGACGCTCCCGCGCACTTTATGCGTCCTGAAGAGTTTGCGGGGTCTTACTATTACGGAGACCTGTTGCCGCTTGATCTGATGCATGGGCCCTTGAAGATTATCGATGTGCGTTCATTGTGTACAACATCTCACGATGGAATCAGCCCCGAGATAGAACCGGAGGTGATTCGATCATGGGAGCACTCGCACCAAAGTGTTGAGAGCGGGGATATCGTTGTATTCTTTACCGGGTGGGACCGGCTTCTCTCCGATTCGGGTACGAGGCACCAGTATGTTGACGGACCTGTGGTTGAGAAAAACGCCCCCGGATGGCCAGTGCCCTCGATAGCTACCATCGATTATCTGCATGACAAGGGAGTCCATTGCTTTGGGGTCGATACCCCGAGCATGGGCGCTTCACAAGGCGGCATGGCCTTGCATCGGCACGCGTTGTCAAAGAGCTTGATCTTCGTGGAAGGATTGGCGAATCTGGACTTGGTGCCCAGTACCGGGTACCACTTCATGTTCCTGCCTGTAAAACTGGAACTGTCAACCGGATGTCCCGGACGTGCGATCGCATTAGGAGTGCATTCCTGATGACACAGAATACTCTGCTGGAAGTTGAGCATATCTCAAAAAATTTTGGAGTGGTGCAAGCGCTGAAGGATGTGTCATTTCCCATTTATGAGGGAGAGATCCTCGCACTCGTAGGTGAGAATGGAGCAGGAAAGTCGACCTTGGCGAAGATCATCGCTGGAGTTCACACCCAGAGCGAGGGAAGAATTGTCTTCGATGGTGAAGCGCTTGCTTGCAAGACGACCAGGGAGGCACGTGCGAAGGGGATTGCCATTGTCTTGCAGGAGTTCGCGCTCATACCTCACCTCTCGATAGCTGAGAACATATTCTTGACAAGCAAGGAGATGTATCAGCAAGGAGTTTGGCAGAACCACCAGAAGATGGTTGAGGAAACCGAGGTGTTGTTCAAACGTACGATGATCGATTTTGAACTTGATCCGAACGAGAAGGTTCAAAATCTCTCCGTTGCCCAGCAGCAGTATGTCGAAATTGTGAAAGCGCTCTCGACGAACGCACGCCTGATCATCCTCGATGAACCGACATCCGCACTTTCGCAGAAAGAGGTCCAACACCTCTTTGCCCTTATGCAAAACCTGAACGCCAATGGAGTGACCCTCATCTTCGTCAGCCATAAGCTTGATGAGATCTTCACGATCTCCGATAGGATTGTCGTCTTCCGAGACGGTGTGTTCGTGAAGGAGATGGAAACATCCGCGAGCAATGAACAGGAGCTTATCAAGGCGATGGTGGGTCGTGATGTGGGTGACCTTTACTCGATACGACACCGGGCTCCTCAGGAGGAGCGACTCCTCGAGGTAGCCGCATTGCGCAATGGGTTCTCTCCCGAGACTCCCTATAACCTACACTTGGATAGGGGGGAGGTCCTGGGATTGTTCGGGCTCGTCGGATCAGGGAGAACGGAACTCATGCGTTCGATATTCGGCGCTGATCCGATTATGGACGGCAGTGTGGTGATCAAAGGAAAGCAGACGGCAGGCAAGCCGCTGAAGATGGCTATCCAATCGGGATTCGGGATGCTCCCTGAGGATCGCAAGAACCAGGGTCTTTTGCTTGAACAATCCATACACGATAATATTTTCTTGGCATATACTGCCAACCGCGCCCATTTCTTCAGGAACTTGAAGGAGGAGAAGCGCCAAGCCGAGCAGAAGATCAAGGAACTGCGAATAAAGATGGGATCGGTCAACAATCCGGTCAATTCGCTCAGCGGTGGGAACCAACAGAAGGTTGCCTTCGCCAAGTGGCTGCTCGTGCAACCTGATGTGCTCATCCTTGATGAACCTACCAGAGGGATAGACATCGGAGCAAAGTTTGAGGTCTACGCGCTGATTGACCAGTTGGCGAACCAAGGGACCTCCCTATTGCTGGTCTCCTCGGAATTGCCCGAGATCCTTGCGCTCTCTGACCGAATCCTGGTGATGAACCAGGGACAGGTAGTCAAGGAGCTCGACCATTCGGAGGCATCCGAGGAGTTGATCATGTACTATTGCACGATGGATCTAGATACTATCGGAACTATTGGGGGAACACATGGGAACAATTGAAATGGACAAGACCAAACACACGCGCTTGAGCGGATTGCACAACTTCAGATCGGAGTATTCGGTGGAGATCATGATGTTCCTCGTATTTCTTCTGCTCTGTGCATTGATCAGTGTGCTGACTCCCCGCTTTCTCAGTGCTGGGAATATTCGGAATCTCTTCTGGCAGGCGACGACCGTGGGCATCATCGCGATCGGACAGACGTTGATTATCTTGACAGCTGGAATCGACCTCTCCGTCGGCGGTATCATGGCTATCTCAGCGATGCTCGGTGGCTTGGTAATGAGCAACACCAGCCTCGGAGCGGGTATCACCACCGTTTTGCTTACCGGTCTCGGGGTGGGGGTACTGAATGGCGTGTTGGTCTCCTATGCCCGTTTGGCCCCATTCATCGTGACACTCGGTACTCTCTCGATCACCCAGTCGTTGACCTATGTGATCACCGATGGTAGTTCTATCACCGGACTGCCGGCGGGATATCGATTCTTCGGGTACCAACGGGTTTTCGGTCTTCCGCTTTACACCATTGTGCTGATCGGGCTGTTCATCCTCGGTCACATCATGTTGAAGAAGACAAAGCTAGGCCGGTTCCTCTACGCAATCGGCAGCAATGAAGAAGCTTCCCGGTTAGCCGGAGTGAATGTGAAATTCAACAAGATGATCGCCTACAGCATCACCGGTTTACTCTGCGCCATCGCTGCTTTGATCCTTACAAGCCGTCTCGGTGCCATTGATCCCGATACCGGAAGCGGTATCGAACTCGATACAATCGCCGCCGTCGTCATTGGTGGTGCGAGCATGAGCGGTGGAAAGGGTAGCTTGGTGGGAACCTTGATTGGAGTCTTTTTCATCACGGTGTTACACAATGGTCTGAATTTGATCGGTGTCTCTCCGTTCTGGCAAGGATCTGCTGTCGGTGCGGTAATCATCATCTCAGTGCTTCTGGACAGCATGCTACGCAGTAGGTAGGTTCTCGACAATCGGGACTAAGAAGAAAATCCACATCCAGGTTCATTTTCACCACAAGTTGAAGATGGTTGTTTCCCGGTCGTGTTGTCGGCTCGAATGCAAGACCGATAATCGTCGGTGACGATAGAACCGGTACGGGTATCGGTTCGCAGGAAGAACTTCCACAAAAACCACATTGGGAATTGCGGAATTTTTTTTGTGCCCATCATAATGATATTGATAACGATCATCGGTACCAGGAAGAAAATCCACATCCAGGTCGAAAAGTGGGCTTCTAGGGCATTTCTGTTGGGGTTTGTGGAAAACCGGTACCAGACAATATGAAGTGACCCCCAGTTTGCAAACCGTGGATTCGCCGTGCATACTGGGAAAAACTATTAACCGTATGCGGCTACCGCATGCAAATGGAGGTCACCATGAACACAGTAATCCACATTGGTATCGATGTCCACAAGGACAGCTACTCGTTGAGCGCATTCCACTTCTCGAGCAACCGGAACTTTGGCGAGAACCGTGTGGCCAGCGACAGCAAGCTGGTCATCAAGTACGTCGGACGCATCCGCCAGGAGCATGATGGGTGCGATGTCGTGTGCGGATATGAAGCCGGTCCCACCGGCTACGGGTTGTACCGGGACCTGCAGCAAGCCGGGATCCCCTGCGTGATCATGGCGCCGACAACATTGCCGAAGGCGGTGGGCAACAGGGTGAAGAACGACCGGCTCGATGCCCAGGAGCTTGCCCGGCACCTGGCCTTCGGGACATATAGTTCGGTGCACGTGCCGACACCGCAGGACGAGGCGGTGAAGAACTACTCCCGGTTGCGCAATGCCCGCAAGGTGGCGCTCAAGAAGGCGAAGCAGAACCTCTTGTCATTCCTGTTGCTGGGTGGGAGGACCTTCACCGAGGGCTAGAGCTATTGGACGCACATCCATTACGAGTGGCTCAGGAGGCAACGGTTCGAGGACGCGTTGGAGCAGGAGACCTTCAACGAGTACCTGCAGGAGGTGCTCGACCAGCAGGAGAAGGTCGAGCGTTATGACCAAAGGATGGAGGAGCTTGCGGCCCTGGAGGCATATCGGGAGGATGTGTCGAGACTGTGCTGTTTCCGGGGGATCGAGACCCACACGGCGTTGTCGCTCGTGACGGAGATCGGGGACTTCTCGCGGTTTGCGAGCGCCCGGCAGTTCTCGGCATTCCTGGGATTGGTTCCCAGCGAGGATTCCAGCAGGAACCGGCAGTGGCGCGGGTCGATAACCAAGGCGGGCAACATCCGGTTGCGCCTGCTGCTAGTCGAGGCGGCCAAGGCGCTGTTGAGAAGCGGTGTCTACGGGAAGAAGTCCAAGCGGCTGGTGGCGCGGCAAAGGGGCAACGACCCCGCGGTCATCTCCTATGCGGACCGGGCCAACCGGAGGCTGCACCGGGTATACGGAAAGTTGCTTCTGCGCGGAGTGCACCACAACAAGGCGACCATCGCGGTGGCGCGCGAGTTGTCCTGTTTCGTATGGGGCATGATGAACGGCAGGATTGCCTGACGCACGACGATCCGAAGGGACAACGGATGGGGGGAGGAGCGGCAGACGGTCGGACGGGGACACGATCCAGCCATCTTCGATCTTCCTGTTGCTGACATCTCTGATGGCAAACGATTGCCAGACGGATGATTCACGATACCAGACGGAAAGGGCATTAGGCGGACCATTGACCTGTGGTACCCAATCCACGTATATCAGAATGGTCGAGTGCCGAAAACCTAATCCACCGTCTGCCGACCCTCCCCACCTCATCGATTGAAGGAGAGAAGATCGGAAAGATATTTGCCTTTTTCGCCTT
Source organism: Spirochaetae bacterium HGW-Spirochaetae-2 (assembly GCA_002839355.1). GTDB lineage: Bacteria > Spirochaetota > Spirochaetia > Sphaerochaetales > Sphaerochaetaceae > UBA8525. Next base: position 1,983 of record PGXW01000055.1, on the reverse strand, counting down.
GACAAAGGTCACTTCATATCAGGAAGAACTTCCACAGAATCCACATTGGGAATTGCGGAATTTTTTTGTGCCCATTATATTGATATTGTTAACGATAACGATAAACAATCAGATAATATCCAGGTTCCACTCCCATATTGGCAACATGGCATCCGTTTCCCGTACGCCGACAGCACGTCTCGAAGGGGTCGCGCCGCATTGGCCGGCTGCGGCTTGCGGACCGTAGGGGAGCAAGGGAACAGGAGCCGACCAGCCGACAGGCGCGCAGGGAATGGGAGGCGAGCTGGCACAGCCTTCCTCCCCTCATGACTGCCCATGTGAAAACTATTGTGACAGCTACTGAAATGATTGTACATACATGCTAAAATAATGTAATATGTATAGCATGAAAGTACAAAGAGGTTTGGTAAGAAACCCTGATGAAGCAAAGATTCTCCAACTGGCTGAAACACAGCATGGAATCATCACGAGCACCCAGGTGACCGAGGCTGGAATCCCGAGACGATGCCTCGCATCCATGGTCCGCAGCGGATTGCTTGTCCGAGTCGAGCGGGGTGTCTATACCTTCCCGGAAACCTGGGAGGATGAGTTGTATATTCTCCAATGGCGGTTCTCGAGGGGAATCTTTTCCCATGAGACCGCTCTGTATCTTCATGCCATGACCGATCGTACCCCATCACGGTATACCATGACATTTCCCTTTGGATACAATCCTGGCAATGTCCTCAAACGAGGTGTTTTGGTAAAAGTGACCAGCGAGGAGACATATCCGTTGGGAATCATGACACTACCATCCCTAAGTGGGCATGCCCTCAAGGTATACAATATCGAACGTACCCTTTGTGATATGGTCAGGACACGCCACAAAGCCGATATCCAGATAGTGAACCGGGCGATGAGGATGTATGCCGGCTCACGGGAGAAGGACATTGGGCGTCTCATGGATTATGCGCAAAGGCTTCGGGTGAAGTCTAAGATTTTGACCTACATGGAGATCCTGCTATGATCACGAGCAACCCGATGCAGTTGAAAGCACGGATCAAGAACCTGGCAGCCGAAAAGAGTCTGCCAGCCCAAATCGTTCTGCAGAATTACCTGATGGAACGCTTGTTGGAACGATTGTCCCTTTCGAGTTACAGAGAGAATTTCATCATCAAAGGAGGGTTCCTGATCGCAGTCATGGTCGGACTCGAATCACGATCCACCATGGATCTTGATGCAACCATCAAGGGCTTCACGCTGAATCATGAATCCATCAGGGCCGTATTTGAACACGTCTGCGCCATAAGGGTGGATGATGATGTGACATTCTCAGTCAATCGAGTTGCTGACATTAGGGAAACCGATGATTATCCTGGTATCCGTGTCAGTCTGATTGCCAGCTATCCTCCTTTGCGGGTTCCCCTGTCAGTTGATGTGACGACCGGCGACAAGATTACACCGCGCGAAATCGAATATTCATTTCCGCTGTTGTTTGATGATCGTACCATATCTATGATGGCATACAATCTGGAGACCATATTGGCTGAGAAATTGGAAACGATACTGTCCAGAAACATTGCCAACACCAGACCAAGAGATTTCTATGATATATACATTCTGTATACCTTGCGATGGGGAGAGTGTGATCTGTTGCTTCTGAAATCTGCTTTAGAAAGGACTGCCGCCAAGAGGGGAAGCCTTTCACTTCTGACTGATTATCAAACCATTGTGACCAATGTTCGAGACAACCCCCGGATGCATGATTTCTGGGCGAACTATCAGAAAGATTTCGATTATGCGAGAGAGATCAGTTTTGAGCAAACCTGCGATACCGTTTTACATATCATGCAAGCTTTGAGATTGTGATATTGCAGCCAGGCATAGGGAAATAGGTAGATTGTGGAGGCTCTTGCAAAATAGCAAAATCCTAGCAATTTCTACAATCTGAAGCATCCCGAAAAGCCTACGGGTGCACAAAATTATCCAAAACAAGCCCCGGTC
>PGXW01000008.1 GCA_002839355.1 Spirochaetae bacterium HGW-Spirochaetae-2 | reverse complement strand
CATGTCTGTTTGGACAAGTGCCGAGAAGGCCCGGTGCGAAGCGTCGGCCAAGGCGCCATATGCGGACATGATCTGTTGCCCCGTCCGGTCCAAGGTGTGCGGTCCAAGTCTTCGTATCCGCTCCAACCGCACGCAGTGGGACCGAAGGTGCGGCGAGTCGCGATAGTAGTGTTGAAGGGTCTCTTCGGGAATCGCCAGTATCGATGGGGTGAGGAAACTCCATGCCTCCTCGATCGCCGCATCCAATTGCAGCATCAATTCCTGCTGCTTGCGGTGGGTATGGTCCAGGGAATCCACCGCATGGTTCAAGAATGCATAGTGACGTAGTTTCTCGGCTTCCATCATGATGTGGTCGTATGCATCGAGTGCCGATACGAGTGTGTCGGCCGTTGGGATCGTGTCGACGAACAGCTGTGCGGTCGCCTCGGACGATTGGCGCAGCCGATTCGCATGCCCAAGCCACGAATCGTGCGAGGCGTACAGCCTGGTCGTATCCCATTTGGCCGATGTGGGGATATCGCGGCGTCGCTTCGGCTTTCCCACCTCTGGTTTCATCCGCTACCGTCCTGACGAGACCATATGGAACAGCTGCTCCCCAAGGAAGGCGAGCAGACTGATCACAATGGTGCCGGAGAGTACCAACGCGGAGTTTCTCAGCGTGAGCCCGCTGATGATGATCGTACCGAGCCCCTCACCGCCGATCACCGCTGCAATGGCCGCCGTCCCGAGATTCAGGATGTAGCTATGCCTGATTCCGGTGAATATCATGGGCAATGCCTGGGGGAACTCGGCTATCCACAACTGCTGGAACCATGTCATTCCCATCCCCTTGGCGGAATCGATGACGGCGGGGCTCACCGATTGGAATCCGACGACCGTATTGCCCAGGATGGGAAACAGCGAATAGAGGAACAACGCCAGGAGGGCGGGCTTCCAGCCGAATCCAAGCACCGGGAATGCCAGGATGATGACTGCCGATGGTGGAAAGGTCTGGATGAACGAGTTGAGCCTGAGTACGAGTTGCTGGAAATCCTTTCCGGCTTTGCGGGTGACCGCGATACCGACCACGATTCCCACTACCGCGGAAAGCAGGGTAGCCCCCAGTGTCAGGCTTATATGGGCTGTGGTCATCTGTAGGATTGTCTTGCGCGTATGGGTGAATTGGGTTTCCGACGGAAAGATGAGCGAGAGTATGGTCCGCTGCACCTGCTCGGATGAAATGTAGAGCACCAGGGCGGTTGCGATGAGCACGAGGACTATCCAGCTTCTGGCGGAATCCCTTCGTGTGGAGCCCAGGGGTTTTTCAGGAAAGGCTGATTGTCTGGATGGTTTCAAACCGTACCTCCCCATACAATCGTCCGTCATCGTCCACTACGGCGGTGGCGGGCATTCCCAGGCTGAGTATCGCCGACATGCACTCCTTCATCGACGAATAGGGCTGTACCGTGTGGGTGGAGCTGGTTATGGGACGTTCGATGATCCTGTTGTGTATCCAGGTAAAGCCCATGATTGGTTTTCCATCGGCGTCCACTTGCCAATAGCACCGGTTCGATCCTTTCGGCAGTTGGGCTTCAGATGGTTTGCCGGTACCCGAGACCACCTGTTCCAAGCAGCAGTGGTCGGCGGTAAACAACGATAGGCGTTTGAGCGACCGGTCGGGGCCTAGGAAGCGCTCGACAAATTCGTTCGCCGGAGCCGCGAGGATCTGTTCGGGGGTGTCGGCCTGCACGATCATGCCATCCTTCATGATGACCAGGTAATCGGCGAGGCGCACCGCTTCGTCGATATCATGGGTGACGAAGACGACAGTCTTCTTCAATTGCCGCTGGATGCGGATGAATTCGTCCTGCAGTTGTTCCCGCGTAAGCGGATCGACAGCTCCGAACGGTTCGTCCATGAGCAGCACCGGAGGGTCGGCGCCAAGGGCCCTTGCAACCCCTACACGTTGGGCTTCACCACCCGACAGCTCGTGCGGATACTTGTTCCGGTATACCTGGGGATCCAGGCGGACCAGCTTGAGCAGCCGGCTGACACGCTCGGTGCGTTCGGAACGCTTCCATCCGAGCAGGCGGGGAACCAGGTCCACGTTCTCCTCTACTGTCATGTGGGGCATCAATCCTACCGATTGGATGGCATAGCCCATATTCCTGCGCAAATCGGTCTCACTCATGGCCTGGATCGAGGCATCACCATAATCAATGTGTCCCGAAGAGGTTTTGACGAGCGCGTTGATACACCGCAGTGTGGTCGATTTGCCGCAACCGCTTGGACCGATGAGTACGGTGACCCGGTTGGTCGGAATATGCAACGTCACATCGTTCAGCGCCACCGTCTCGCCATAGCGTACCGATATATGCTCCGCCTTCAAGAACGAAGGGGATTCTTCAAGGGTCGGTCGGACCGGACCTGTTGTCATAGCGCCTCCTTGTGGAGCTGGTGGTTGCTGTGCATACGTTAAGCACCCTCCCTGCGTAGCGAGACCGGGGTCAGCACTGTGATGAGGATCTGGAATATCCTGTCGGCCGCTACGGTCAGTGCGATGATGAGCAACATGCCGAGCAGCACCATGTCGACGGAGGCCTGCCCGAGTCCCTCGAATACCAACACCCCGAGTCCGTCCCCACCGATCAGCTTCGCAAGGGTCGCATTCCCGATCGTCTGGACGAGGGCGACCCGTATGCCATGCAGTATTCCCGGTGTGGCCAGCGGAAAGCGGACGATCCGCCACACCTGGCCGGAACTCATTCCCATACCCTGTGCGGCGAGGACCACGCTTGCATCGATACTGGAAATCGCGGTGAAACTATACCTGATTATGGGATAGAGGGCATACATGCTCAATGCGATTATCGCGGGAGTGTTGCCGATACCCTTGATTCCCCATTCCCGCAGTTGGGGGAAGGCCTGGGAAAGGGCCGCCAACGGAGCGATCAACAGTCCGAACAAGGCGATTCCGGGGATAGTCTGCAATACATTGAGCAGGGGGAACACCAGTTTCCTCATGCGACGGCTCTGGAACGTCACCAGGGCGAGCGGGATTCCGACCAGGACACTGATACCGATACTGATTCCGGTGATCCTGATATGCGCCAGTATTTCACGGGAGAGGCGGGTGCCGAAATTCCGTGCTTCCAACAGGATCCCAAGCCGGTTGAACGAACCTTGGTGCCCCAATGCCAGCACCACTGCCAGAGCCACCGCCAATCCGATATAATCGCCGATCCTGATACGTGCCTTCATGAGGTAGACGATCGCAACCGCCGTCAAGTACAGGTACATGCCCGAGCCGGGACTATAGCGGGCGAACGGACCGAGCGTCGAGACCACCCGTGGTCCGACATAAGCCAGTACCGCCAGCGGTGCGAGCAGGCCCAGGGTTCCGGCGAACGAGAGCAACCATTCCGATCTTCTTGAATTCCGTATGAGGGCGTAGAGGAGAATCATGGTTGGAGGCAGCAGGAGCAAGAGTGTCGGCAGCAAGGCCAACTCGGCAATTCCTCCCGGGATTTCTGCGCTGATCCTGTTTTCCCGGGCGAAGAAGAACGGAAAGAAGAAGCTCACGGCAAACACCAGCAGCACGATCGCCGCAAGTTTCCGGTGGAAATTCAGCCGTGATTCGAATTGTCCCACATGTTCTCCCATGGGCAGGGCGAATGCCTGCTCCGTGCGTTCCGTCTCCACCGGAGTCTCACCGATACGATGAAGATAACAGGTGAGCGGCGGGGAATCAAGTTCTTCCGACATGTGCCGACATCTGCCGATATCGACCGATCGGGTTGTCTTTACGACTTTCTGATTATATATTCGTATGTACATGGATATTAACCGGAGGGAAGGTTCTTCAGGAGGTATATCCCATGAAACAGTACGATGTGATCATTATCGGAACCGGACAGGCTACCGGAACAATCCTCGGACGATTGTTGGAATTGAAACGGTCTGTGGCGGTTGTCGAATCCGACCGGACCGGGGGAAGTTGTGTGAACTGGGGGTGTACCCCGACCAAGACCTTGATCGCCAGTGCCAGAGTGGCACACGTGGTGCGGCGCTCTGGTGAGTTCGGCATTGAGGTTCCCAACCAAACCACCGATTTTTCCAAAGTCATGCAGCGGGTGAATGCCATTCGTGATGCCGCAAGCAGCGGTTTCACCAAATGGTTGGAGGATACGGTCGATTATTACCGTGGATTCGGCAGGTTTGTCGATTCCCATACGGTGGAAGTCGACGGAACCAGGATTCGGGGAGAACAGATTGTCATCCACACCGGCACACGTTCCCGTCCACTGGATATTCCAGGTATGGACACCATCGGGTGGCTCGACAACAAGGGTCTCCTCGATCTGAAGGAGCTGCCCGGGCATCTGCTGGTTCTCGGCGGAGCCTATATCGGCATGGAGTTCGGACAAGCCTTCCGGCGACTCGGGTCCGATGTGACGATCTTGGAGGCATCACCCGATCTGATTCCACGCGAAGACGAGGATATCAGCGCGATTGCCCGAACGATAATGGAGGATGAAGGGATAACGTGTATCACCTCCGCCACGGTCTCCGAGGTTTCTCGCAAGGCGGACGGTACCATTGCGGTGGCGTTCAAACAGGGGAGAAGTTCGCGAAGTATCGAAGGGACCCACTTGCTGGTTGCTGTCGGACGGCTTCCGAATAGCGATGCCTTGCAGTTGGAGCTTGCCGGTGTGCACACCGATAGCCGGGGATTCATTGAAGTCGACGACCAGTGCAGGACGAGCGTCCCCCACATATTCGCCCTTGGCGATGTCAATGGAAAGGGTGCGTTCACCCATACGTCGGTACATGACGGGCAGGTTTTCCTCTCCATGCTCGATGGAGGCGACAAGAAGGTGACCGATCGGATTCCAACCTATTCACTGTTCATCGATCCTCCTCTGGCCCGGGTCGGCATGACTGAACGCCAGGCTACAGAGGCCAAGATTCCCTATCTGGTTTCCACCAAGGAGATGTCCACGATCAGTAGGGCAAAGGAAAAGAGTGAGACGAAAGGTCGTATAAAAATACTGGTCGACCAGCGTGACGATACGATTCTCGGGGCTGCCGTGTTTGGTGTGGGGGGGGATGAGATTATCGGGATGCTCTCCCTCGCCATGCAGGCGGGACTTCGCTACCAAAGTATCCAGGATACCGTCATTGCGCATCCCACAGTGGCGGAATTGATTCCATGGATGTTCCAGGATCTTCATACGGAGGTACATGTATGAGACTGTTCACACGAAAAGTAGTTCTTTTTATTCTGGTGCTGGCACTCCTGTCGGTTCCGGTATTCTCAAGGGGAAGTGTCGAGCGCGTCGACCGTCCCAAAATCACGGTCGGTTCGAAAATCGATACCGAAGGTGCGCTGTTGGGCACCATGATCGTGCTGGTGTTGGAAAACGGCGGTTTTTCGGTGATCGACAAGACACAGACCGGTTCGACACCGATTGTCCGTTCGGCGATCATAGCCGGTGAAATCGATATCTATCCCGAATATACCGGCAATGCCTACTATTTCTTCTCAGGCGAGACGGAAGCCGATGTGTGGAAGGATTTCCAAGCGGGGTATGAAAAGGCAGCCGAGCTGGATCTGGCGGCGAACGACATTGTTTGGCTGACTCCGGCCCCGGCAAACAACACCTGGGCGATTTCGGTACGCAACGACCTGGCCCGTTCGGCTTCGTTGGAGACATTGGATGACCTTGCCGCCTATGTCAACGCCGGTGGAAAATTCAAACTCGCAGCCAGCGAGGAGTTCGTCTCGAGTGAAGCGGCGCTTCCCAGTTTCGAGGCAGGCTACGGATTCTCGCTCAATGACAGCCAGTTGCTTGTTTTCGCTGGTGGAAACACCACACTCACCGAGCAGGCAGCCGCCTCAGGCCAGGAGAATGTGAATGCGGCCATGGCATACGGCACCGACGGGCAACTTGCAGCGTTGGGATTGAAGGTCTTGACCGATACCCGCAACATCCAGCCCGTGTATGCTCCCGCTCCGATAGTCCGTTCCGAGGTTCTGGAAAGGAATCCCGAGATCGCCACTATTCTCGAACCGGTGTTCGAGAGTCTGGACCTCGAGACCTTGCAGGTGCTCAATAGCCGCATTGCCGTGGAAGGGCAGTCCCCTCGTGAGGTCGCAAGTGCATACCTCAAGGAGAAGGGCTTCCTCTAGCATCCGGCTTGCGTTTCTTGCACATGTCGCCAGTCCAGGTAGTAGTTATCTGGACTGGTTTGTCTATATGTCTTGCCATATGGATGTGCAGCCCGGTGGGACGTGCCGCATGGTGGAATCTTCGCTGGGATTCGGGGTGCCTACTTCACCGGCTCCTCGATGACATCGATGAACAGCTCCCCGGCATCCTCGGTGATTCCGATGATGGTAAAGCCTTTGGCATGGTCATGGTAGATCTTGTGGATCGCCGCCTCATGGATGCGTTCTCCCGGAATGATCAGAGGATACCCCGGTGGGTAGATGCATACCATGCTAGCCGAGATCAAGTGTTCGGCCTCTGAAATCTGTTGTACCCGCTTTTTGGCATAGAAGGCGTCGCGAGGAGTCAGCTCGAAGATCGGCAGTTCCCGGTGGTCGACGAAATCGTCCTGTTCCTCTACATATCCGATTCCAGCTGTAAATAGCTTGTCGATCGTTTTGGCAAAGTGGATCAGGTTCTTCTTCGTCCGTTCCAAATCCACGGCGTCTGCCACCGAGAGCGTCAGAAGCATGTGGTCTTCCCCGGCAAGCTCTATCTCGATACCATAGGATTCCGACAGGGCTTCCTTGATATGGATCAGATTGACTTCATCCATGGAGATGCTGCGGAAAATGATCTTGCACGGATCAAAGCCTGAGAAGTTTCCTGCGGAGAGAACGCCATCGGGGGGAACCACCACACCGAACTTGCTGGTGTTCAACTGTCCGCGGAGGGCTTCCAACATTTCGATCAAAGCGCCATACAACTCTTCGCCCTTCTGATGGACTTCTTCCAGTGCGGCATCGATGCTCATGAGGAAGAGTGCGCTGGGGGAGGTGCTCTGGAGCATGGAGAGCATGTGGTCGACCCGCTCGTCGAAGAATTCCGAGGTTCCCGCAGAGTGCAGCAGCGCCGTCTGGTACAATCCGCCCAAGGTCTTGTGCATCGACTGCACCACGTAATCGGCTCCCGCACGCAGAGCCTGCATCGGGAAACTCTCATGGAAGGTGAAGTGTGTTCCGTGGGCTTCATCCACAAACAGCAGCACGTCGTGCTCGTGGCAGATCTTGGCGATTGCCGCCACGTCGAGGCTGATGCCGTAGTAGTTTGGAGAGGTAACCAGGACCAGCTTGATGTCGTGCTTCCCAAGCAGTTCCTCAACCTTTTGCAAGTCTACCGAACCGTAGGCGTATTCCGGCAGGTTCGGTACCGGCTCGAGGTATATGGGTACGGCTCCAGAGAATACCAGTCCCATGAGGACCGCTTTGTGGCATTCCCTATGTACCAGTACCTTTTCTCCCGGTTTGACAATCGCCCCAAGAATCGCATGGATGCCGGCGGAGGATCCGTTTACTAAAAACCAGGTGCGTGCTGCCCCCATGATTTCGGCGGCACGTTCCTGGGCATACTTCAGTTCCTTTTTCGGATAAGCCAGGACGTCGCTTCTGCGTACTTCCGTAATATCATAGGAGAATACCTTCTCTCCCCATGCCTTTTTCAAAAACGCAGGAGCGCCCTTGCCTTGCTTATGGCCAGGCATGCAATAGAACGTCTTGCGGTCTTGCACATAATCGCACAACTCGGATGCGAAAGGATTTTTGATATTCTGCTCATCTTGCATGCAGCAACCTCCTGGTATCCCCAAACCGGGACGGATAATTTTTCAGCCCATCGAAGAATCAGGGATTTTCCGAACCTAGCGCCCATGCATGCTGCACAGCGGCACTACGAACTTGGGAAATCTCCATAACTTTTCAACGGGCCGCTCTACTTTGCCCCATAACCGACATTTATGCAAGTTTATAAGCTCGACATATTTGAAGTTCATTGCAGAAATGCCTCATTTGTACAGGCAGCCCCCTCGGTAGCTGTTGGCAGTGGTAATCGATAATTATATATAGAGTCATATTCTATGTAGTCTATACTGATGGTATCATCAGATATCACTAAAAATATTAACCTATACATAAAAATAATTATAGAAATTTGATGTATACCCCTTGATTAAATATTTTTAAAGCGGTAGATTCCAGGTATAGACAAAATCCATTTGAAGGAGTGTGCATCATGGATAAGATAACGTGGTTCTCGACCTATTTCGCTGTAGTTGCTGGTGTCGTCTCCGTTGCCTTGATTGTGGCCAAATTCGTATAGGATTTCACCAAGCAGTTAAGAGAATTTAAAAATAGATGTAGGTTGTGAGCAACAACAGCCTACCCGAGCGGTAGGGGAACGGTACCGCTCCAAGTGGTCCAACGGTAGCATCGGATAAATTCCAATGCCTCCAATGGACCATTGTTGTCTTTTGCCATAGGTACGACAATAAAATGGGAGGCCTTCCGGCCTCCCAGTAAACTAAGATCTATAGTCGTTATTTTGTGTCTGAAGGCACACTATAAGCGGAACCCCAGTCTCCAACCGAAGTCGACTCTGTCGTACTTAGGATCTTTTCAGTCTCGACAGTAGTGGTTCCCAAATATTTGCCATTACTGATTGCAACTCCGCGGTGTTGTTCATAGATCGATGTCGTTATTTCCTTGACGGTCGTCTTTTCTTTCACCACTTCGCGATCTTGGAGATTCCCATTATTACCGTTGTTGTACTGCCCGGCACCGATAGTCCTGGTTTCGGTGTAGGTATCCAATACTTCGGTGGTCGTAAGGGTTTCAGAGTAGGAAGCAGTCTGGAGTGTGGTTACTCCCCTATAGAAGGTGTCCGCTAGACCTGGCGCGCTCTTTGCAGAGAGCGAAAAGGTTGTGAGGAGCAGCACGATTAGCACTAAAGAATATTTCGTAGCTTTATGATTCATTTTATCCTCCATTACCGCATATTGCGGTTTGAATAATTTGAATGTAGTGATATTAGTGACATGTGTCAATAGGAGAAAAAATTAATTTATAATAATTTTAATAAAATATATAAATAAATACATTATAATAAATTATAAATTGAATAAAAATATATCTTATGTCATTAGTTCGGAAAAACATGTATATATGATGAGGAAGTTGTCTTATGACTAATATATAAGTTGATGAATTATATTAAAATAGCAAACATGTGACATAACAAATGGTGACGGGGGAATTCCATTACAGCTTACATGATCCGATGGGCTGGACCAGTGGGTGGAAGGACAGTGAGATGGAATATCTACGGGTACGTCAGAATATGCCAAGTGGTGAAAAACGGCGTCTTTGAAATCAGTATGCGGTAAGGAAGCAATAGATTTTTGAAGCATAGGAGTCGGCGGGGGCCGAAAACATATTGGTCCCCGGGTTTACGAATATTCTGATTTCACCATCCAACTGGTACTGTTGCTCCGTTTCCCCATGGGTGGGACTTGTAATAGGAACCGGACTTGCGGTCGAGGGGAAAACTTTGGTCGGGGAATCGATTTTCGTCGCAAACCCGGAGGGAATTCTCGGCGAGTACACCACATGGTACGGGAATGATCCTCGTGGGGAAACAAACCGGAAATCGGCAAGTGTTCCTTCAGGATTCGAAGCGAAGAATATTCTTGCTCTGGTATCAACGGCATTGTAGCGGACATTTCCCACAGGATAACTGTTGGTGAAGGTGGTCTTCTGGATCAATTCCTGGAACGGTATCGTCGAGGGAGCAGTCCTCTCGAGTACGAAGGAATACGAGCCCGGGGCCTCTGAAATATTCCCATGTATTCCGGTGAGGTTCAGGCTCATCGATATGCCATCACCTGAAAGCAATACTCTCGACTCATATAGTCCTTTGTTCAGCTTGTTGGAGAAATTTGTTCTAATTATAGTCAGGTCGAACCAAATGTACTTGTAGGGGTATTTGTATGTGAACGTGCTGCCGAAACCCCAGGTTCCTTGGGCGTTGTACCCTCCGGTGTATGAGGGGTCACCGGTATCGTACTCCTCGGTACCTGCCCCTGCGGGAATGACAATGCTGTCTCCCGGGTTGTCGACAATCGTGTTGTACGTTCCGAGGATCGTGCCTTCGGTATTGGTATGCAAAAAAGCCTTTATGGTGGCAACAAAAAAGACCCTTCGCCAACGGCTGGTATCGCCGTTTTTCGTGAAAAAGAAATAGTTGCCTGGATTACCTCCAGAGGCGAATGGTCCGGTATTGGTTATTGTTATTATATTGTTGGCTTCCCCTTGATATCGGAACCGTCCAAGGAAACCATCCAGGGTATAGTATTGCCCCGATGTATAGTCCACATTGGTGCTGTCGGCCGTGCTCACATCAAGATTCCCAAGCGTTCCATTTCCGCCTGCCGAATCCCATATGAGACTCGTTGCACAGATTGTCATGGCAAGAAATATATATACGATTGCCAGAGTCCCTCGGACAGATGATCTACCCGTACCAATGATGCCCACTTTTCCACCTCAAGAGACTAATCCGACACATGTGTCATATCTCTCCGGCAATATACCAACAAGCGGTGAAAAATGCAATAAGAACTTGCAGGGTCACACTCGATGGGCGAATTGGAATACCCGGGCCATCAGGACTGCATCACATGCGCATTCCCACCGTCAGGCTGAACACCCAGGATGGATCTATCATGTTGTAGGATATATCTATACCCATCGCTGGAATGGCCACTTTCTTCAGGTAAATGCGGAAGGATCCGCCTGGGCCGAGAAACGGTTGGGCTTCGATGGTTTCGGTGTCGTACATGCCCGCTTCCCAGTAATGGGATATGACACCAGTTCCCCACGAGGTCTTGAATATTGGCAAGTCGTAGGCTATGGAGGCGCTTCCCCACTTGTCTGCGGTAGTCGCCTGGTAGGGGAGTGTCCGGTACCCATCCCGATCACTGGTTGAGAATTCGGCGATTGCAGGCATCGTCCCCCATCCTCCGGAAGCCAGCAACCGCAGGCGATGGTCTTTCACCACCGGATAGCTCCAGGAGATTTCCGTACTCATTTCCCAACCGTTTTCGAGAGTGACATATCTACCCGAAAGGGAGGCGGTTGTGCCGACCAGCAGGACATCGGACAGGCGCGTATTGTCGTAGGCCAGTTCGAGTGATGGTTCCACATACCAGTTGTCGGTGATTGCCACGGTATCCAATCCAGCCTCGAATCCTTCCACAACCCACTGCCTGTACTTGATCCTTCCTTTCAGGGTCGTGGTGGGGGTGAGATCGTACCCGATTCCAAGACTGATATTCTGGTAATTCGTCGTGAAGGATCGTATAAGGGTTCCATCGGGCTTCATGGTCTTCTCGTCCGATGTGCCGAATCCGCCGACGATACTGCCCGACCAGAGGCTGTTTGCGATAGAGGGGTCGGAATAGATCAGCAGTCCATTGATCCCGTCTGTTCCTCCGAATACCGCAGTCATAAGGAACTTGTTGTAGCCGAAGAGGTTCGATTCCAACAGGAACAGGCCGCCGTTAAAGTCCGACCCGTCTGTGGAGAAGAATGGAATCGGGATCAATGTCCATTTCTCTTCGATGACAATCACCAGGTCGTTGGTACCGGTAACCATATCCCGCAGGGCTGCGACGGTTACAGACGCGAAAATGCCACTCTTTTGCAGTGTAGATTCGATTTCTGCGATCGTATCCTCGTTTAGGATGTCGCCGGGTTCGATGTCGATCAGGGAGCGGATGACGCTTTCCTTTGTCCGTTTGAGTCCTTCGATTCGGACTGAGCCTATTGTTTCCACCGATTCCTGGGAGTTCGCGAATGTTGTTTGCATCCCTCCGATACCGAGCAGCAACAACAGCATCAGGGCAAGAATCGGAGTTGATGGTTTTCTCATGGGACAGGCTCCTATTCGAATTTTGAATTAATCCAATATACATGAATTGCAATCCGTAGGCTATAACTTTCCACTATACAATGGAATGGAACAAACTATGACAAATTAATGGTAAATTTTTCTGTCCTGATTGGAATTTCTAGTGTACAATTCACCGGTACACAGGAATTTTCAAGTTGTGATTTTTTAACAGTATGTTCATTCTTTTAAAGAAATTGAAGAACTAATAGCTGTAGTAGTCTTATACCAAGGTGATGCAATGAGACACTGTGCAGTATGTATTTCACTATTTCTTGCCAGCATGCTTTTCTTTAGCCTTGTCCCATTGTCGGCCCAAGATCCAGTGGTAGTCCGTCCGGTCCCAGTCGATTCCCTCTTCCCCGAACCTTTGGCGGACCAAAGGTTTCCCCGCTTCGCTCTGTCGTTTCCGGCTCTGCTCACCCACGCCATCGATACCATGGAGTCCGACGGATACGGTGGTATCCGCGAGGCCTTGGAATTCGGCGGTGTGAAGAGTCTTGTCCGGCTGTCGCCCGGATCGGATGATGGGCTAGGAATTGAACTCGCCTTGGGTGCGGGTATTTTCACCCTCTTCGATGCTTTCGAAGACGACTTGGACAATTTCGGGTGGGAGGGTTCGGGTTTCCTTGCCTTGCAGTACAAGCCGACCTACCGGTTTGCCGCCAAGTTCGGATTGCATCACCTCTCCAGTCATGTCGGGGACGAGTATCTGGCGAACTATGGTGTCATCGACGCACCGATTGCGGACGATGGTGAACTCGCCCATGGTGATACGTACGGGTTCTTCTATGTTCGCGACTCGTTGCTGTTGGGGTTGTCCTATCAGCTTTCACCCCTGGTCCGCATATATGGGGAGGTACGGTATTCGATGCGCATGCTCGAATACATGTATTGCTACAACGATTTCCCATGGCAGGCAGGCGGTGGTCTCGAGGTGGTCCTCAAGCCAAACAGTGTGTCTCCGGGGGCGGAATATCGTGAGGGGTGGGGTAGCTGGTATGTCGCCGCCGATGTCAGCATGTACCAGGAATCGTCATGGTTTCCCAGCACCACCGTCCAGGTCGGATACCTGGTGCAATCGCCGTCACGCGGCGAACGGTTCAGGGTAGGACTCGAATACTACTACGGAAGGGCCCCTCTGGCCGTATTCAACCATACCGACAGTACGGAACCGACTGCATGGGATTCTATCCCGCTGGAGCAGTACATCGGCATAGGCATATGGTACGACTTGTGAGTGCTACGCACGTGCCAGGTACCATTTTTCAATTTTGTATACAAATTTGAAATAGAAATATCAGTAATTGTTGTATTTTGGTTGTAAGTGCATTATTTTCATGGAATTTGTATACAAATATCAATTTTCGTACCTGGTACCATATGAAATATCTTTTATTTGCTGTATTATGGATATATAGCATCTATCTCGAAAGGGTACTCTAGCAGTACGCCTGCAAAGGAACGAATATCATGAAGAAGATTCTCTTGGTTCTCATCATTGTCATACTGGGCATGTCGGCAGCGTCCGCAGCCACGTATGATAGGGCAGACGGGTTCGGCATCGGACTTAGCGGTGGCTATCCGGTCTCCGGTGTGGCATTCAAATATGGCATGGGCGATTTTAGACTGGTCGGAACAATCGGTTATAGTTTCAGGAACACTGGTGCGATAGATTTCGGTGTCCAATATGACTTGGACAGCTTCTATATCGACAGACTCCCGTTCTATTTGAATTTTGGAATCACCGCGGCAGCGAACTTCGGTCCCGAATTCCATAACTTCTCGATTAATATTCCTCTCGGCATCTCCTATTATTTCAGGAATGCTCCGATCGAAATATTTTTCAAACTCACCCCTGGTATCCGCATCAGTGCGAATTCCATGCAACCTGACTTCGGTGGAGCGATCGGATTCCTCTACTATGTAAACAGGTAGTAGAAGTTTCTGAAATGATTTCACCTTTTCTCCGTTCAGCAGTATCTTAGGGCACTACAGGTAAGCCCCTTCGATGCTGTTGCCTGGAGAGGAGGAACATCATGAAGTTTCGGATATATCTCATAGCTGCCGTAGTTGCAGCTCTTTTTGTCTTCCCACTTGTCGGTGCGGGACAACGGGAAGGTTATACGGAAGAGAATCCCATCACCAATGTCCCCGGGTCCCTAAGTGATTTTGAGGGGAACCCCGTGGCTGTATTTGCGGGAGGTTGCTTTTGGGGTGTCGAATATCTGTTCGAGCAACAACCGGGAGTACTCGATGCGGTTTCCGGCTACACCGGCGGGACCATGGAGTTTCCCACATACCGCTATGTGCTGACCGGAAAAACCGGCCATGTCGAGGCTGTCGCAGTCTGGTATGATCCGAAAATCACCAACTATCGCGAATTGGCGAAATTCTTTTTCGAGATCCACGACCCCACGCAAACGGATGGACAGGGACCCGATATCGGCGAACAGTACCTTTCAGTCGTCTTTTACGGAAACGACAACGAGAAGGCTATTGCGGAGGAGCTGATCATGATCCTCGAGGACCTCGGGTATGATATCGCGACCGAAGTCAAGCCGCGGGATATCTTCTACCGGGCAGAGGGATATCATCAGGATTACTACGAAACGTTCGGATCCACCCCATATTGCCACGTATATACAAAGCGGTTTCTGTGATAAAATCTCAAATACCATAGTATTTGGTTTTGGAGGATCGAATGAAGGAAATTATCCATACGGCATCTGCTCCTGCGGCAGTAGGCCCCTATTCACAGGCGACCGGGTTCGAGAAACTGCTGTTTGTTTCGGGTCAGCTTCCGATAGATCCCGCTACAGGGGAAATTACTGCCGACGAAGTGAAAGGTCAGACACGGCAATGTCTGGAAAATCTTAAGGCTGTACTTGAAGCCGGCGGCAGTTCGTTGCAAGCGGTGCTGAAAGCTTCCGTGTATCTGAAGGATATTTCCCATTTCGCCGCCATGAACGAGGTGTATGCTTCCTATTTCACCGAGGATCCTCCTGCAAGGGCTGCTTTCGAGGTTGCCAAGTTGCCGAAGGGTGCGTTGGTGGAAGTAGAAGCGATCGCCATACGTTCCTAGTGGTCTGTAAACTAGCTAACGTTTCCCCATTGGATTATAATGCCTGCATGGTATGCACATGCAGGGGGTGCCGAAATTGACAGGAAGACAAAACATCGTGCAAATGCTCAAATTCGTATTGTTTTCCGCCAGTGCCGGCATAGTCCAGGTGCTCACTTTCACGCTGCTTTTCGAACTGTTCAAGCTGCCGAACCGATGGAGTTATTTCATCGCCTTGGTTGCCTCGGTCCTCTACAATTTCACGGTCAACAGGGAATTCACGTTCAAGGCGACTGGCAATGTCCCCCGGGCCATGCTGCTGGTTGCCCTCTACTATGCGGTGTTCACACCACTTTCCACCTGGTGGGTAGATCCGCTCGTTTCCCTGGGATTGAACGAGTATGTCGTTTTGTTCGGTACCATGATGGTCAACCTGGTCACCGAGTACCTCAACTATAGGTTTGTCGTGTACCGCAAGACCATGAACACCAACAAGCGGGTCCAGGTGTAGCTACCGCCCGAGATACCCTGCAGGCACCTTGAGTTCCATCATGCCGAGCCAACGCATCACCAATCGCCGCCCTTTGCTGGTATTCCAGTCCTTGGCGATATCGGCGTGGCATTGCAGGCCTCTCCCCAAGCGTGTGTGATGGCAAAACCGGCATTCCATGGGTTGGTACGGTAGCCGATGGATGCTGCAGCGACCTTCCTCCAGGAACGTACATCCATTGTGGGCATAGGACTCCAACGCGAAATATCCACCGTTGCCTTTGAACGCCGGGGTCAGCACACCGAAGGAGGCATCGGGGGAGAATTCGAGCATCATGTCCTTCGCATGGCCATTTTCCAGTGCCAAACGAGCTTCAAGCACCAGCCACCAGCCAGGTCTCGTGCAAAAGTACGAGCAGGTTCGGCAACTGCAGGGTGGCGATGGAGGATACTTCGCATACAGCACATGATCGTGGTTTCTCATGGTTGAAAAGGTAACGCGGATGGTACACAATTCCCTATAGGGAGAAATCATCATTCCATGGTGCAGGATATCGTTGCCTTGCGCAGGAACTATCGCCAGATCACAGAGAACCGGATTTGTTTGGTCGAGGAATCCGACTATGCCGATTTGTCAGGACATCTGAAGGATCTCGAGATATTGTCACAGGTTGAGAACCGGGCCGTTTCCCTCTATGACATCCATCGCAAGAAATTTATCATGAAGGTGGGACAGCATCTTTCCCTGCTGGGATATGACGAACAGATACCGGATATCCAGATCGAGCGCTACCATGCCATGATCCATCCCGAAGATTTGCCATACGTCTATGATGCCGAGATCAATATGTACCGCTTTCTCAGCGACAAGGGTGAGCAAAAGACGCGGTACAAGTTGGTCTACGATTACCGGGTGAGAGGCAAGTCGGGTGGGTATGTGCGGTTCTTGCATCAAATGGCGATCTATGCGTTGGATCGGCAGGACAATGCCTGGCTGATGCTTATCCTTTCCGATGTCCTGTCCGCGTTTCCCGAGGACGAATTGCCACGGCGGTTTATCATCGATATGTCGGACAACAGTATCTGTATGTTCAATGGGGAACATGGGGTGGTCCGGGAATTGGTGACGCCTAGGGAGCGCGAGATACTCGTGTTGATATCCCAGGGGCTGCAAAGCGATGCGATCGCCGACCGGTTGTGTATCAGTGTTCATACGGTGAACAACCATCGGCAGAACATACTTATGAAGACCCGCACGAAGCATATCGCGCAGGCGATCTTCTATCTGCGGTGTATCGGGGTTATGTAACGTGCCTGGCACCATTTTTCAATTTTGTATGCAAAATATCCAGATGGCCGCTGGGCATTGGGTCCGGCTGTCATCTGGATTGCCCGTTTGTTGTAGTAGTTGTTGCTTTGGTTACCGTTGTTTCACGGGTATCCAGATTTCACTTTTGTAATCGGGAAGGGTGGTGTCCTTGCCTTCGTTCCACAATATCTCCGGACCGCTGATGAGTTCATAGCCGGAGGTTGGCAGCCATTCGGAGAAAATCCTGGCCCACAGGTTCTGCAGCGTCGCGGGAAAATCTCCGATTGCGGTGAATATCGCCCACGTGCAGGCATCAACAGGAAGGACTTCCCATCGTTCGGGAACGTTTTTTGTCGATGCGACTCCGATGTACTGGTCCAGCTTGGTTCCTTCCGACCGTCCCTCGCTGAAATTCGTCGAAGCGCAGATGATGCCGCTCGGTTCCACGTTGGACAGCTGTTTCAGTTCGATGAAATCCTTCTCGGTCAGGCTTGTCCACATGTCATCCATCTGGTGGTTCACCCCTTCGTAGACGAGCGATATCCGTTTTTTGATGCCAACTATGGTGAAAGCATCCTTGTCGATGATACGATAGTTCATTGCCAAACGAAGCGAGCGGAAAGGGACCATGCAATGGTCACTCTCCCGAGCGAGTGCAGGCAACGTAAGGTGACCAAAGGAGCCTTTCATTTCGTTACCCCCTGCGATAGTCAATTGAAAGGTCATGGGCGGGAAAGCTTTGACAACCGCATCGTCCTTCCGGGCTTCTGTCGGCGTCATCCCGTGGAACGCCTGGAACGCGCGGGTAAAGGAATCCGGTGAATCGTACCCATACTTGATGGCCAGATCGAGGATCCTCCCATTGTGTTTGTGCAGTTCCAATGCCGCCAACGTGAGTCTCCTGCGGCGTACGTACTCGCTGAGGTTGATGCCGGAGAGGAAGGGGAACATCCTTTTGAATTGATATTCCGAGCATCCGGCGATCCGTGCGGCTTTTTGGAAATCAATATCTTCGGTAATATTCGCCTCGATATACCCCATTGCGAGATTCAGTTGTTTCAGCTCATCCATTTCCTTGACCTCTTTTCGATCGCATCATAGCAACTATACCATGCCGTTACCCGACAATTGCGGTGCATTTTTTGTTGGAAAACGATGGCAATTCGGAATATTGATTATTCCCGATTGGTTTGATAGGATTATCCGCTATGAACGGGAAAGACAAAAAAACAAGTTTGACTGGGGAACAACGGGAACAGTTGCTTGCAGTATTGGAAGCACGTTTCGAGAAACATATGGACCGACATGTGGGCATGGCATGGGCTGATGTTCGACAAAAGTTGGGTGCGAACACCGAAAAGCTATGGTCGCTTCATGAAATGGAAAGGACCGGTGGTGAACCGGATGTGATCGGCCAGGATACTCGAACGGGCGAATATGTGTTTTGCGATTGTTCTGCGGAGACTCCATCCGGCCGAAGGAATGTGTGCTATGACAGGGAGGCATTGGACTCCCGCAAATCCCATAAGCCGGATAACGCTGCGTGTGATATGGCGCAGGCCATGGGTATCGAGCTTTTGACGGAAGAGGAGTATCGGAACCTCCAGAAACTTGAGGAGTTCGATACCAAAACGTCGAGTTGGGTAGCGACCCCTCCCACCATCCGGGAACTTGGTGGCGCGCTCTTTTGCGATCGCCGGTACGATACGGTGTTTGTCTACCACAACGGGGCTTCCTCGTATGGGGTCAGGGGATTCCGCGGTTTGCTAAAAGTTTAACAGGTGCCAGGTACGGTTTTTCAACTTTGTATGCAAAATAATAATCTGGTGCCAGGTACCGTAGATATGCATATACCCAACGATTCGTTGTTCGGATTCCACCAAGGTTTGCTTTTCAATCCTATCGTCCCCTTGAGTTCCATGATTGTCCGACGCTCGGTGTGTGTTCGATTTTCCAAGGACAAGCCGCTCCCCGGAGACTGGGAATTTTGGATTGAAACCTTACGGAACCGGAAGGTTGATGTGTTGGCCGACTACTATGGAAGTTTCATCAAGGTGCCTGGCACCATTGTTTGATTTTGTATACAAAATGCTACATTGGTACCTGGTACTTGAGCGAAGCCAGCAGCGGAGCCAAGGCATCGTCACCTGCGCATCGGTTGGCTTTGATTGTCCCGCAGTTCTTGCAGCGGTGCAGGATCATCAGTTCCCCATCCTCCTTTTGCCAGAGTGCGATCGGTTCCATGTGTCCCTTGCATAGGCAAGCCCTGTCGCCAGGGCGTATGTCGACGTGTCTGCTCCACAAGCAATGGGGGCAGTGGTTGCGGTGTCTGGTGCCCCAGGCGGCGTTTGCCACCGGAGCACCACAATGGATGCAGATGAAATCTTCTGTTCCGTTCATAGGTTTCCTTCCCTGCGCAGGCGGTATTGCAACATGCCTATCGCTTTCTTCTTTTGTTTTCGTTGGCGGACCACTTCTTCCCAGCTTTGCGCCTCTTGGCCGAGCCTGAGGTAGTTGAAGTAGCGGTCCTGTTCTATCATCCCCTCCCGCAGGGCCTGTAGCACTTGGCAGCCGGGTTCGCCGGTATGGGTGCAATCCGAGAACCTGCAGCCGTGTGAGAGGTCCGAGATGTCGGTGAATGCATCGTGCACCAGTTCCTGGGAGCTGTTCATGCCGACCACGCGTATTCCCGGTGTATCGAGGATCAGCGCGCCATTGGGAAGCAGGTGCATGTACCGTGATGTGGTGGTATGCCGGCCGCGACCATCTTGGGTGCGGATATCGGCGGTCTTGGCCACAACCTGTCCACAGAGGCGGTTCACCAAGGTGGATTTGCCCGCGCCGCTTGTGCCGAGAAGCACCGTGGTTGTCGTTGGGAGCAAAGCTTCCACCAAGGCATCGATACCGTTGCCCGAGATCGAGTCGACCGGGAATACGTGGCACTGCGGGAACCGTGCGAGCGCACGCAGACGGTACGCCTCTGGATCCTCTACCAGGTCGATTTTGGTGAGCACGAGTATCGCTGGGATCGAGTCGGCGTGCAGCAGCGAGATGAACCGTTCGATCCGCCGGAGATTGAAATCATACCGGCAGTCTTGGATAATCGCTGCCATGTCGATATTCGCAGCCACCAGTTTTGCCGATCCTTCGACACCGTTGGACCCTTGACGGTCGTGTGCCACCGGCCTGTGCAGGATATTCATCCGCGGCAAGATGGCTTCGATGCGACCACGGTCCGATGCGTACTGCCGTACCGCGCACCAGTCGCCCACAACCGGCGATTGTTGGATTCCCAGGTCCTGTAGATTTAAGAAAGAGCCGGAAAGCTCGAGCAGGAGCGATGCATCACCCGAAACTCCTTTGTAAAGGCCCCGGCCTTGTCTGACTATGCGCATGGGAATATACCCTAGGTTTTCGTAGGGTTCGAACTGCTTGGCGAGACTTTCGTGCCATCCATATGTGAAAATTGTATTGTACGTTCGTGTACTGTCCATAAAACACCATCCGGTCGTTATGTTCGGGTAATAAAACAGCTGACCACTGTCTTTTGGTGGAACATGCCCGGAACGGGTTGTGTGATATGAACGAGCTGTGCTGGACTGTTACGCTGGCATTCTCGTCATCACTGCCCGTTGCCGGGGTAGACGACCGAAGCCAAATACTGTTTGGACATCCAATCTCCGTACTATGATATTTCTGGTGATCCGTACAAACTATTACAGGTACAAATCACTGGAACCGAAAGAACTATACTCCTTGGAAATGCGCACGTCAAGTGCCTGGCACCAAATTTGTATTTTGTATGCAAAATTGAAAAACGGTACCTGGCACGGTCAGAGACTTACGTCCACTCCGGCTGTGATGTGCACACTCCAGGGTGCATCCGCGGGATCCAACATCCGACCGACGATTATCGATGGACCGGCATAGCAGTACACGTGTTCGGAAATCGCCACATCAGCGCGGGCGGAAATGTCCCACCCTTGGTCCCATTGCGATGTGGAGGTAAGATATTTCCAGTACCAGGTGGGGGTGAAGCGCACTTGCAGGGTGCTCGAAGGTGTCAGTGTGGCTTGGGCCGACAGGGAACCGGAGAACCCCTCCCTGGTGTTGTCGTCTGACGAACGGTAGGTCGATGAGCCGAGGATGTTCCAACTGAGGAAGTATCCCGACAATCCATTGACCGAGTAGGTGAGGGAGGCGAATAGATCCGTCTGGCCGGCATCGGCATAGGTGTCGATTCCACCCCCGGCCGCCACCGAATATTCCAGTTCGACCTTGGGAGCCCGGGTGATGCCTACCTGCGCGCCATGCGAAACGTGGGTCGAGGTCGCATATCCCGAGTAGGTTATGCTGGGATTGATCGATGTGCGTCCCCGTTGGATACGGTAGGCGAGTTCCCAATGGGGCGACCAGTACGCCTCGTAGCCGTCATAGCCGGCGAAGGAGGATTCGGAGCCGATTGTCAATTCCATATCGTTGTCACCCACATACCACAACCCGTGCGCATCGACAGCGAGGTAATCTGAGGTGGCGGAATCGGTCGGATCGATGGAAATTTCCCCGAAAGCAGTCAGGTTGAAGTATCCGGCCGATCCGATCAGCGAGCGGTAATCGAAATTTCCATGGAGGCCGATCTCGCCCGAGTGCGCTGGGGGACTGTCGGTGTAGGCGTAGTCGCCGAACGCACCGAGAAACACCGAGGACTGCGCGCCTATGCCGTGTACGGTTGCCAAAGCTATGATACCAAGCACGATGAGCCTTTTGTTGAACAGTCGCATGGATAGTCTCCTCATGTTATCGTACCAACCGCTCGAGCATGGAGATCGAACGGCTCCTTGGGGCGGATTGTACGATTCGGCGGACCATATCGTCCGGTGAAATGCGGTTGGCGAATCCCTTGGTGAACAGGTCGACGACAACGCGGTAGTCTTCCCCCGGTATGGGGGAGCGGGACAAGGCTTCGATCACCGAGAAGCTGGGCCCATTGTCCAGTCCCCAATGCCGGAGCGCGATCAGCAGGCCTCCGCCATAGCGGTAGTTGTCCCATTTCTCCTGCGACTCCTGGTGGTTGAACATGTCGAGCAATGCCGCCAGGTCCACTTCGGGAACTCCCTGCCGATACAATGTCGCGGTTCGTGACCAAATGGTACTGTCTGACAGCAATCGTGTGCCCTCCTGGTGACCGAGGTGGTCCAGGACAAGCTTCCGTGTCTCATTGTATGCCTGCAGTTCCAACATCAATGCATTGTAAAGCGAGTGTGGGGGGATGCGTTTGGCCAAGCCTTCCTCGAGACGCAGGACCAGCACTTCGGTGGGAATGGACTGCTGCTCGGCTTGCTCGAGGATACCCATCATCTGTGCCTTGTCGGTTTCGGAGAATTGGGACGATTGCATCTTCTGCTCGACCCGTGCAAACGAGGAATCGGCAGAGAGCAAGCTCCCTGCCAGAATCCACAGAACCATGAGGATGAGAACAATTGTTGTCTTGCTGCCATGCATCGCCACGTTATGCTCCTACTTCTTCATGCCACCCGGGTTGCTGCCGGGACGGTTGCCCAATCCTGGCATCGGTTGACCGAATGTTACCGCGGATCCTTTGCCGGCGCTACCTGCTGATGCGTTGCGGGGAGCATTCTTTTGTTGCTGGGCCACTGCGTTGCGCACGGAATTCCGAACCAGGAGGCCCATCTCGGGTCCCATAGGTGTACCGGTACGTTCGGTCGCCTCGGCGCGTATCTGGGCTGTAATATCGCGGACGCCCAGTGCCGCGCCTTGGGCGATAGCTTGGGTGCCATATCCCAACCGCTCCAACTCACGGGTCTCGATCGCCAATTGCAGCGCCAGCTGGGCACGGACCGTGGCCATTTCCCCGGAGATGTCGGCCTCGTCGTGGGTACCATAGTGGAGGGCATAGGCCACCATCGCGGGGTCGGCCATGCGGGCTTCATCCCACTGCATCAGGCGGGCTTGTTCGGTGAATGTGCCTAGTTCCCCTTCATTCCACCCGCGCAACCGCAGTTGGTATGCCAATTCGGAGAGGAATGCACTTCCATCCGAAGTCGCGCTCTCGGCGCCATACACCGATCCGAACACCAAAGCCAGTATCATTACCATCGTTACCAATCGTTTCATGTGTCGCTCCTACATTTCAAGAACAGAGTTCTTGCCGCCGAATCCATCGTCCACCTGTAGGTAGGCATTCGGATCGGGTATCCATCGCTCTCCATCGATGACGAATTGGTAGCGGTATTCCCTACCACGCTCCAGTTCCATCATGATGCTCCATGTTCCTTCCCCGTTGCTTTTGGCGAGGTGTTGGACCTGCGGGTCCCAGTTGTTCCAGTCGCCGACCACCACCACAACCTCGGCTTGCGGGGCTTCGAGCTGCAACACGACCTGTGCCACTTGGGAGGCGGATTCCTGTGCCGGTATGAAGCCCCGGTCGCGATCGCCGACAAGCGGGATCAGCACCAGAACGGCTACAGCCGCCGCCAGGTACTTTTGTAGGCGGGAACGCCGGTTCGAGCGGTCCTTGAACACTGTGTGCGCATCCTCCTGCCGAATTGCGGCGAGCACCGACTCGGTGACCCTGGCCTGCAATCCGTCGGGCAGGTCCGGTACTGTGGCCGCATCGTGCCCACTCGTGTGGACTACCATGCGAGCGGCTTGCATCCGTACCGCACAAGCGTGGCAACGGGACATGTGGTCGAGCACCTGCCGATCGATGTCTGCAAAAGAGGTGCCGGCGGGTCCGGTCTGCTCCAGTTGTCCGAGAAATCGATCGATGTATGCGTTGCATTCTTTGCAGTTCATGGTAGCCCCTCCTTTTTGCAGCCTATACATACCGTACGCATTCGGTATATATCGGTTTCACAATTTGGCTCAATCCTCTGGATTCCAATGGTGTTTCACCAACCAGTCGCGCAGTTTCCTGCGTCCACGATGCAGATAGGTCTTTACCGTCCCTTCGGGTATGCGCAGCACCTTGGCCGTATCGGTGACCGAGAGGCCTTGCATCATGCGAAGGATGAAGACCTCGCGGTAGGCGGGTTTGAGCTCCTTGAGGGCCTGCATCACCAGATGCTCTGCTTCGGCTACGATCGCAGCTTCCTCGGGTGCGTCGGTATGGTGGTTCCCTTGCAATACCGCGGCTTCTTCGTCATAGGGTATGGGGGAGACAGCTTTGCGGGTCCGTTCCTTGCGCCGTTGCGAGCGGATCCAGTTGATGGCAATGGTGTAGGCCCACGAAAAGAACGGACTGCCTTCGCGGAAGGTCGGCAGTGCCCGGTAGATGCGTAGGAAAATCTCCTGCAAGTCGTCCTCGATGCTTTCGGGGGACTTGTCGGGGGCCATGCGTTTGACGAGCGCATAGAACGTCGGCGTATACGATGAGACAAGTTGGCCGAAAGCTTCCTTGTCCTCATGCAACGTACGGTATACCAACTGGGTATCGAGATCGTGATGCTTTCCATCGGTCTCGGATTTTGTATACATAATCCCTTTTTCGTACCTGGTACCATGTTCACATTTTGAATACAAAAACTTACTTTCGTACCTGGTACCTATGATATACTCATTCCGTGCGAAAGTCGTTTCAATTTTTTGCAATATTCCTCTTGGTTCTAGTCGCAATGGTGGGCACTGTGCATGCCGAAGACCTGGCGTTCACCACATTCCCACGGGCGTTGGGTGTCCAAGTCGGCAGGATCGCGGGAATCGGGTTGAGTTACCAGAAGTGGGACGGTCCGTGGGGCTACCAGTTCGCGGCGGGAGCGTTGTACCATCCGCTCATGGATGACGGGCACGATGTGTTCAACTACAATGCCGGGGCACAAGGCTATTATGCGATATTCTCCGACGATTTCTCCACGTGGCTGTCGAGCAGGCTCTATGTGCTCGCGGGTATCAACCACCGGGGCTACAAGGAGGCGGTCGAAACACCACCATATTCCGGTACTTATGTCGCCGGGGACTTCCATCCCGAGTTCGGCTTGGGCGGCGGTGTGGGGGTAGAGGCTGTGTTCTTCGAACATTTCGCTGTCTCGACGGAAATGGTGTACGCGCTGTTCTGGAGGCCGATCGAGCCGGTGGCGCACGAGCAGTTTGCTCTGGAGATCCTGCCGCAGGTGAGTTTGCGCTACCGATTCTGATCCTACGTACCATGCTGCTGGAGGAGGAATGGGTATCGGGCGGGCATCACCTGGTGGCCTTTCCCCTTTTCCCACATTCCCACATTCCGAAATCCCCGGGAAACATGACGTATGGGTACTGTCTTGCCGTGCGATTTCTGTTACAGTGTCGGTACGTACCCGATTGCCGGTGCTTTTGAACGGGCGGGGCGTCAATATGGATCAGGCGGCGCGCGCATGGATTTGATGAACCTCTGGAATGTACAGGGACAATTGTTGCTGATGCTCGGTGTAGGCGTGCTGTTGCGTCGGATCGGTATCTTCACCGCATCGACCAAGGCGTTCTTGACCGATTTCGTCCTATTCGTGACCATGCCGTGCAGCATCATCCTCTCCTTCATGATCGATATCGAGACTTCCGTGCTGTTCTCGTTCGCCCTGGTCCTGCTGGTTTCGGTGATTGTCCAGTTGTTTTGCGTGGTGTTGGGAAAGCTGCTCTACCGCAAGCAGAGCGCATCACGGCGCAGTGTGCTCAGGTACGGTATCCTGGTCTCCAACTCGGGGTTCATGGGGTTGCCGGTCGCAGGCGAGCTGTTCGGCGCCGGGGGTCTGATGTATGCCTCCATCTATCTGATTCCGCAGCGGGTGGTCATGTGGACGGCCGGGTTGTCCTGCTTCTCGCCCGAGGATGCGAATTGGAAGGGTATGGTCAAGAATTTCGCGTTCCATCCCGGTATGGTTTCCGTGTACATCGGGTTGACGTTGATGCTGGCCCACTTGCGCCTGCCGATGTTCATCGAGCAGACGATGTCCTCGATCGGAGCGTGTACCACGCCGCTTTCGATGATGCTTATCGGTTCGATCGTGGGGGAGATGGATCGCTCGCAGGTGAAGATCGATCTCTTTTCCCTGGTGTATTCGGCTGTGCGTCTTGTGCTGATTCCCCTCGCGTGCCTGCTGGGGTGCCGCCTCTTTTCAGTCGATCCGTTGATCACCGGGGTATCGGTGGTGCTCGCGGGTATGCCGGTGGGCAGCACCACGGCGATATTGGCTTCGAAATACGGGGGCGATGCCTCGTTCGCCAGTCAGCTGGTCTCCATTTCGACGGTCTTGTCCATGCTCACCATTCCGTTGTGGGCGATGGTGTTGTGAATCATCGGGACGCTGTTCCCATGAGGATTCCCGGGTGATGCCTTCCCGATGCATCCGTGAAAAAACCTTCGATGCGTTGTACTTCCGAAAACCCCCATTGCGTATAGATGGTTCGGGCCGCATGCCATTGCGCCGATACCAGTAGGATCGCCGATTCAAACGGGTGGGTTTCCCGCATGCGGGCCATACCGAGCGAAAAGGTTTCCTTGCCGCGCAGCAGATGGCGGTAGTCCGGGTCGACAGCAAAGCTGGAGATGTACATTTCCGTACCGTTCGGGTCGAAGAATTGTCGGGGATGGTGTGAGAGTTCGAATCGCGCCAAGTCGTACCGCTCCTCGCGACTCCACAATTCGCACCAGAAGAAACCGATGAGTGTGTCACCGTGGAAGAATCCCAGGTTCCCGTGGCCGAAGGTATCGATGCGTTCACCGTAGATTTCCGCGCTTTCCCACACGTCGCTGTCGAAGCAGCGGTGTTCAATTTCCATAATGCGGGGAATATCGTCATGTTCCAACGGTCGGATGGTGATCGGCATAGGCATACTATTCCACACTTGGGGATTTGGCTCAACCCGATGGATTTGGGCAATAATGGTTGTTGTAGTGTACAAAATCTATCAAAAAATGGTTACTGTAATAAACAAAATACTCTAGAAAATGGTGATTATAGTGTACAAAATAACCAACCATGCTATACTGATGCTATGGATAGATTGTTTGAGTATTATCGGAGGCGTTTACAACATACCGACATGGCCTTGGTTCGGAATCTGGAACGTGAGATTTCATGGAATGCACGGCTTGTTGGGATCAAAGGGGCGAGAGGGTGTGGCAAAACTACGCTCATGCTGCAGCACATCAAAAAGGATTTCTCTACAAATCCCGATGTGGCTCTCTATGTGAGTTTGGACAATATCTGGTTCTCGAACAACCGTTTGATAGATTTGGTTGATTTTTTCATGAAGCGTGGTGGGACCCATATCTTCTTGGATGAGGTCCACAAGTATCCTAATTGGGCTATTGAAATCAAGAACCTATATGACGAGTATCCTTCGCTTCACATTATCTTCACCGGTTCGTCGTTGCTGGAAATGGTAAAAGCCAGGGCTGATCTCAGTAGACGGGCCCTGATGTATGAATTGCCAGGTCTTTCTTTTCGGGAGTATCTTCAAATAGAAGCAAAGTTCAATTTTCCTGTGCTTGCAATTGGTGAAGTATGCAATGAGCACAGCCGAATAACACAAGAAATTGTCCCCCGTGTGAAACCTTTTTCCCATTTTGAGAATTATTTAAAGTGGGGGTATTATCCATATTATCTCGAAGGGGTGGAGGACTATCCACAGAGGCTTGAGGAAACCGTCCTGATGATCTTGGAGCAGGAGTTGCCCTTGCTCCGTGGTGTGGATCCGGCCTATGTCCCAAAGCTAAAGCAATTGCTGGCAATAATTGCGGAATCGGCACCATTTGTACCCAATGTTTCCAAATTGAGTGAACGGATTGGAATCAATAGGCAGACTTTCATTACCTATTTAAACTATCTGGAACAGGCGAAATTGATACGAATGATCTATCGTGACACACATGGGATTGGTTTGTTGCAGAAGCCAGACAAGATATTCCTTGACAATACGAATCTCATGCATCTGTTGGGTGGTGACACCCTATCGGTAGGAAATAAAAGGGAAACTTTTATTGTGAATCAGATTTCTCAAGTCGCTGATGTTCGATTTTCACCTCAAAGTGATTTCTTGGTCGATGGAATGTATACCATTGAGGTGGGTGGAAAAAATAAGACCCGCAAACAACTGCAAGGTCTATCGGATGCCTTTGTGGCTTCCGATGGTATCGAACAGGGTTTCGGACGAAAGATACCCCTTTGGTTGTTTGGATTCCTCTACTAATTTTCCTAGTGTCACGTATGATTCGCAGATGAATCGGGGACTTCGAATAGGGAACCGGCGCGCTGGTACCCCTGCTTGGTATAGTATCCGTCGACATCGGACATGACATAGACGGTACGACTCGGATAATCGATATGGATGCACTCCATCAGTTTACGTCCCAACCCCTTGCCGCGGTGCTTCGGTGCGACCAACAGGTCGCATACATAGACATAATGGCCAAAATCGTCGAGGGATCGTGAATACCCGCACAGCTCGCCGTTCTCGTAGGCGACATAGGTGATCGAGCTCTCCAGGGCTTTCCGATAGCTTGCGGACATGGATTCGTCGGAGTAGGTCCAGCCCTCCTCTCGGGAAATCAGTTCCATCACCTGCTTTTCGTCAGCCGCTTTCCGATACTTTCGTGTTTCCATATCACCACCTGGATATACCACCACATTACACGGCAATCGGGGGATTTTCCATCTTTTTTACAACCGTCCGCTGGGGTTGACCGTGGCTCGTGCTCACCCTGTTCCGTTTCCAAATTAGCTAAAATAATGCTTCACTAATAGCTGATTACAACCTATACTACCAATATAATGGCTATTTTGAATAGTCGGGGAGGGCAGTATGCAGGTGACATCGACAGATGTGAAGAACAATTTCGGCAAATACCTGAAGGCGTGCAAGACCGAGAATGTGATCATCACCAAGAATGGCAGGAGACAGGCCCTCCTGCTCTTCTATCCGGGTGGAGCTGAAATGGGAAGGGTGGGTGAACCTGCAATCACCTACGGCACAACTCCACAGAAGGAAGAACGTGTCACCTATCGGCAGTTTCTCGAGATGACAGAGAAGAGCGACCACCGGTACGAGCTGATCGACGGCAAGGTGTACCTGTTGGCCTCTCCGAGTTTCATCCACCAGAAGGTGTTGGGGAATCTATATAGTGCGTTCCGGGAATATTTCAAGGAGCATGAGGATTGCGGGCCGTTCTTGTCCCCACTGGATATCGAGCTCATGCATCGGCCGTTGGCCCTCCTGCGTGAACTAACCGAGGATGATATCAATGTGGTGCAACCCGATCTCGTGGTCCTGTGCGACTATGAGAAGGATATCGATGCCAGCGACAAGTACAAGGGCACTCCCACCCTGGCGATCGAGATACTGTCTCCCTCGTCACGGAGCAAGGATCAGATAAAAAAGCTAGACCTCTACATGGAAAGTGGCATCGACGAGTGTTGGATTGTCGATCCATCCAACCATGCGGTCATAGTGTATGTCTTTCACAACCATGAAATCGAGGAGAATGCCATGTACATGCGGGGCCAGACTGCCCGATCGGTACGGTTCCCCGGATTACAGGTTGCCGTCGATGCGTTGTTCTAGACCAGTGGCAAGCAGGTCTAGGAGGTATACGAGCGGCATTATGCTTCTTCGGGAGGTGAAGGTTTCCTTCTGTACAGACGTATCGCTTTCTCGTATTGCGTAAGGTACTTCTCGGCAAGTGCTTTGGGGCTGTTGGTGTGCAACACGCTTTCACGCACCTTCCGCTTCAACTCGGCCATATCCTTGGCGTCGAGTGCATTGAGCGACAGCAGGTGCCCGCCGAACTCTTGTGCGGAGGTGAAGAAATATCCATTCACTCCCTCCTGCAGCTGGTCGGCGTTCAACGGATCAAGGCGTTGGATAACCGGCAATCCGGAGCCAAGGCCTTCCAACATCGCCACCGAATGCATCTCGGAAAGCGATGCGGTGACATAAAAATCGCATATGGCGTAGTAGAGTCCGATTTGGGCATGCGGGATCTTGCCACAGAATATGACTTGTGATTCCAGCCCCAGCTTCTTGGAACGGTTGCGAAGATTCTCGTCTTCCGGTCCCCCGCCAATGAGCACCAGACGAAGGTTGTGTTCGGCCCGAATGCTTTCAGCCCAGTACTCCAAGAGGACATCCACCGATTTCTCCGGTCCCATGCGGCCGACAAACAGGGCACACTTCTGGTGTTCGGCTATGCCCAACGAATCCCGCAGCTTCCGCTTATCCTCTTCCGAGAATAGGAGCGGGTCGAAATCATCCAGTTCCACACTGTTTTGGATCACTTCGACGTGCACCTCGGTTCCGAGGGCCTCGAAGTATTTTTGGCCTTTTTTCGAAGGGCTGGTGATGATGGTGGCATGTTTGGCGATATACCGTTCGATATAGGCGAATGTGCTGGTCGCCCATGGAATCATGAAAGGTTTGACCGCATAGGTGAAGAACTTGCTGTACTCCGTGTGGAGGGTGTACACCAACGGGACCTTCAGATATTGGGCGGTTTTCAGACCGAACAACGAGATTCCCCATTCAGCCTGTATATGGATCACATCCGGTTTGAAAGCCCGGACTTTCCTGTACCGTACCGCGTCGATCGGCAATGAAAGGTCCACAAGGAGCTGTTCACTTTTCACCGCCGGGCAATGGAGGACCCCATGTGAAATATGATGCCTTCTTGCAGTATGGTCCGGAGCTACAATCAATACGTCGTGGCCCTGACTTGTCCACACCTTCGCCAACATTTCCACAAAGGTCACTATCCCGTTCAATATGGGGAAATACGTTTCAGTGCACAGCAGGATTCTCAACTACACAACCTCATAAAAAATGATTCCCCATCATACCCTACAGTGCTGAATCGTACAATCCTCTGGATTGTGTAAAAATCCGTATGGCGTACTTCCCAGTGCCATGCAAGCGTGAGAACTTGAAGAATTTTTCACCCATTTCGGTCATGCATCCAATTGTATTCTCTGGAAGTGCGCGTACGGTACCGCTATACTGGGCCAATGGCCTTTTTGTTGGAGAGTGGGATGAATACAGTCAATGGCAATACTTCGATATATGCAATATTGGGGGACCCGATTAGACACTCGATGTCTCCAGTACTGATGAACAGGAACTTCGGTCGGGATGGATTGGACAAGGTCTTCCTGGCCTTGCCTGCGAACCTGAACGATTTCGACCAGGTGTTCGCTGTCCTGAAAAGACTCGGTTTCGCCGGATACGTCTTTACCATGCCGGTCAAGGAGATCGCCTTGGGTCATATGGATGCCTTGACGACGGAAGCCGAGATCATCGGAGCAGTCAACTGCGCGGTGAGCGTTGGTGGAAGACTTGTCGGCTCCAATACGGACAGTATCGGTTTCTGGCAGGCAGTCCAAGCGGCGAACGCCAATCGAATGGCGATAGGGAAGTTGTTTGTCCTGGGGTGCGGCGGGTTTGCCAAGGCGGCTGTCGCCCAAGGTGCGATCCAAGGGGTGGGGGAGATTGTCGTTGCCACCAAACTTGGGGAAAAGGCTTTCGTCGATAGCTTCCGCCGGTTCCAGGATAGGATGTCACGGCACGTTCCCGATGTTCGGATCACCCTTGTCGACTGGATACCTTCAGCATGGGAAGAGCACCTGGGCTCCTGCGATCTGATTGCCAACGGTACGCCGAACGGCATGGGAGAGCAGGGGGATTTGCATGAAATCTTTCCCTATTCCGCCGTCAAACCAGACTCCATGTTTTTCGACGCGATCTATTACCCGCGGGAAACGAAATTCTTGAAGACTGCGAAGGAACAGGGGCATATCTGTATCGAAGGTCTTGATCTGCTGGTCCACCAAGGCGCGGTATCGTATGAGACCTTCACCGGTAACGAAGCTGATCCTGCCGTGATGATGGAAGATGTCTTGGCATTTTTCGAGAGAGCCTAGGAGACTATCTGCAGAAGACCTGGATCGTGGATTCTTCCGTATCGACATCTATACTGAGGTCCTCCATAACCGCGAACATTTCCTCGAGATCCTCAAACTTCATCTCGCTCATGTTGAAGGGGATGCCCCTGCTGTCCATGGATTCCTGGACCTTGTCCCGGGCTTCCTTTGGGATCAATTTCGAGAAGTTCAGTCCTGCCTTCACCAAGGCAAGCGGCACCTTGACCACGACCCGTTCGGAAGACTTCCCCTCCTTGGGCTCCACCCTGATGTGCATATATTTGCATGTGGCGAATCCATTGGTGGGTTTGACCTCTTCGACCGATGTCTGCATGGTTCTGCTTGCCATGGCCTCCAACAGCTTGTCAGCTTCATCGGTGGTGATCTTTCCTTCGGCCAGCATGCCTAAAATCCGTAACCTTTCTTCAGCCATTCTATTCCTCCAGTATCATTTCACATATAGTGTCACATCGGAAGTATCCGAGTGTATGTCTATTTCCGTTCCCCGGGCAGCCGCAAACAGCGACGGCAAGGAGAGGAGCATAAAAACGTATCCACGTGCATTCTTCGTTTCATCTCCCAGCAGGCACATGACCGCATAGACGAGTGCGGCGAGCACGTATACGGGTGCGAGCACCAGGTATACCAGAATCAGTGGTATGAAGAAGGCGAACGAATGTTCGTCATCATGAACCCGTATCCAAAACAGCATCGGCAACATTACCGTATCTCCTGCAAAGCCTGGGACACGTCGATATCCCCCCGCTCCAATTTGTCCAGGATGGAAGAGACCGAATCGGTGAAATCCACCTTGACATCCACGATATCCAATCGGCTTGCGATCGCGTTCAACCGGTTCTTCACCGTTGGATAACTGATGCCGAATATCGCCTCCATCTGTTTGATCGACCCATGGGTCTTGACGAAAGCAGCGACAAAAACCTGGTCCTCATACCCCAATTTTCCGAGGGGAGGCAGCTGGAAGTTCCCTTCGATGGTGATTCCATCCTCCGGTACAAACACCTTGGTGATATGAAAGGGTTTTCCATTCGTCATTGCTGTCAACTTCTGCCATTCGTGTTCCATGGGTGCCTCCAGTGTTCTTGCCCTAACATTACTATCAAAATTAATAAAAGGCAATATATTAATTAAGAAAATTAATAAAAAAATAGAAAAAAATTAATTATAAAGTGCCAGGCACCATTTTTGCATTTTGTATGCAATATCTTGCCATCTGATCGATTCTACTTACGTTCTTTTGAGGTTGGTCAGCTCTACTTTTCCTGCCCCCCATTTAAACGGTGGTTGGGTGCAAGTCCTGCATCCATGGAAAGCTTGATGTCTATGTCCAGGGCAACTGTCTCCAAGAAGCATTATGGTTGGAATTGTGGTTTTACCATATACACGATTGTCCACCCATGGTATAGTGCCCCTGCGTTGCAGTAGGATCTGACATCCTAGATGTCTTAATTCTAGTTATATTGATCGATTTAGTTTTCTATTTCTGTTAATTTTTCTGTTATTATTTTATTTTCTTTGTTATCTTCCTACTGCAACGCAATTGTTTAATCCCACACACCAGATATATCCTCCTGAACATTCCATATATTGAACGTATTGATGTCTATTGTTCTAACCGCGGTTTGGATGTGTTTAAATCTTCGGTTGTCCAGAAATTTGTCTATAGTTGTTTCATCGGATTTCACGCGCGACTATAAGGGAAGTACTATGCCAATAGCGGTGTGTGGATCGACCATAACACCTTCCATCCTGAAGCGAGTACATTCGTTGTGATCACAACCACAGATACGGTGGATACCGTGGAACTGTATGAATATTACAAGCACGGCACAGTACTTGGTACGAAAATAATATTTTGTATACAAAATCGAAATATGGTGCCAGGCACCTTGGAGATGAGCTTCAGAGATACCGATACCATATGCCGTATCGGTGGTGACGAGTTTGTCATATTCGTGAAGGATTGTATGCCCGAATCGATAGAAGCCATTTCAGGCAGATTGGAAAACAACCTGATCAAGAGTAACGCCCTTTACAACAGGGATCCAGAGAACCCATCGCTCTCCTTTTCTTTTGGCGTTGCCATTCATACGGAAGGGGACTTCGATATCACTGAAATCTTCAAGACCGCGGATGAACGGATGTATCGGAAAAAACGAGAAAGAAAAATGACAGTATAGTACCAGGCACCGTAGATTATTCGCAAAACCAATATACTTTCAACTTGCATTCTCAAATTAACTGGCACATACTACAAGTGCAGACAGGAAAACCACTTGTTTCCTGAGAGTGGCGATTGCAGGATTGACGGACCCGTACATACCTTTTGAGGGAGGAACAGTGTCATGTGCATTGTTCGGAGGGTTTCGGCGTGTGTTGGTATTCTTCTTTTCCTCCTTTCCCTATCGGGTTGTGACCTGCTGTTGGGAATCCAAGTCGTCAGTGACCCAATTTTTTCCCACACTCCAGGAGTTTATGACGAAAGTATTGTCGTTTCCCTCAGCACTGGGACCGAAGGGGCAACAATTCGCTATACCCTCGATTCAAGTGTCCCGAGCGAAACGCATGGGACCGTGTACGAGGTCCCGATTGGTCTAACGGAAGAAAAGCTCATCCGTGCGATTGCCTACAAGGATGGTTATACCCCCTCCAATGTCGTGGAGGGCTTGTTCACAGTCAGTACCTTGCCCGTCTCCGATCCGACCTTCTCCATTCCTGGTGGGTCGTATGTCGGAAGACAACTTGTTGAGATAGAAAGTACTACCGACGATGCGATTATTCGCTATACCCTCGATGGCAACGACCCAAGTCCAACCTCCGGGCACCTATATACCACGGCATTGGCTATCTCCCGACCCTGTACCCTCAAGGCAATCGCCTACAAGGATGGACATCAAACCTCTGCGATTGCATCCACTACGTTCGATATCACCTATAGTGCAGGTTCGATCGGACCTGGCGGCGGGTATGTGTTCTTTGACAAGGGGACTCTCGACAGGGATATCGGGACCTACGATCCGGGTACCGGTACGTGGACCAAGACGGGGGTGACAGAAATTTCTTGGAGATACCTGGAGGTTGCTCCTTCGTCCAGCGAAGGGGCTGGCAATAATTGGGGAGGGGAAGGGACAGGTGTCGTTTCTAATGTAAGTGCCCTTGGGGGTGGGTGGATGAATACCATCAACATAATCTCAGAATTCGGAGAGACTGATCCCGATCAGAACAGATCCGACTATGCCGCAAGTTTCTGTTATTACCTGTCAGGTGTAGAGAACGCCAATATCTCCAACGAGTGGTATCTTCCTTCACGTGCAGAACTTTCGCTTCTGTATGACACCCTGTATCTTGAGGGCTTGGGAGACTTTGTGGATGACATGTATTGGAGTTCCACTTCGATGGAAGATAATACAGCCTATGTCGTGGATTTTTATAGTGGAACCGAAACCTTCAAACGACGGTATGAATACCACCGGGTGAGAGCCATACGTGCATTCTGATGCTCGGCAAATTCCAGGTACGTGTTTTATAGCCTTTCTTCTCCATCTCCCTGTCGTAATACGAGTCGGTGGAAATGTAAGTCGGGAAGGAAAAATGGGCAAACTGTTGCGAATGGTGTTGTGCGGTGTTGTGTTGGTACTTATGGTCTCGTGTCTTTCGACGCAAGAGGGAAGCGACACACCATATCGGGAAACGATCAAGGTGGCCCGGGAGGTGGGCGATTTTCTGACAAGCGAATCCGGGAATGCGACTGCCGTCTCGATATCAGTGATACATGAGGGGGAGATGATATTCTCGCAGGGATTCGGACTGCGGGATACGGAGGCAGGGCTGCCGGTCGACCGGTATACACGATTCAACATGGGGTCTGTGAGCAAAACTTTCACCGCGGCAGCAATACTGTTGTTGCAACAGGATGGAAAGCTCGATCTCGATGACGCTGTGGTGGATGTGCTGCCAGGGTTCACCATGGCGGATGAACGGTACAAGGATATTACGATACGGATGCTGCTGAGCCACACCTCGGGCATGGGGGGCACCAACGTGCTCAATGGATTCACCTCTGAACGTGATCCGACTTATTTGACTGAGACGCTGAAGGAACTGGGACAATCGTCACTCAAGCACGATCCCGGAGCCTTTTCTCCGTATTGCAACGATGGCTTCACTGTAGCGCAGGCGGTGGTGGAACAGCTTGCGGGCATGTCGTTCGCGCAGTTCCTGCAGGAACGGATCTTTGACCCGCTGCATCTGGAGCACACTTCGGCGGGATTTTTGGCTGGAGAAGACAACATTGCCTATGCGTATGAGGACAAGACGACACGCCTTCCCCTCGAGTTCGTGAATATCATGGCATCGGGAGGACTCACCACCACTGCCGAGGATCTGTGCAGGTATGCCTTGGCAGTTTGCTCTCCCATGGAAGACACTCCCGTGATACTCGAGTCCGAAAGCATCGGGGAATTCATGACTGAACAGCGACCTGATTTCGATTTGGAGATGGACCTCGGCAGGTTGTTGGACCATGGACTGGGATGGGATTTTGTCTCTTGGGAGCCGTATCACCAGCAAGGTGTGCGTGTATTGGGGAAAACCGGAGGAACCCTGCACTACACCACGATGCTGTTCGCCATCCCGGAGTCGCATTCCGCGGTTGCGCTGGTCTGCTCGGGACAAGTCAATCCCCACGAGGCCACACTCCCCATCCTCGATGCACTGCTGAAGGAGACAGGGATCATTTCGTCTGCATTGGAGCAGACGGAGGGGGATTTGTCACCCGTGGTGCCGTTGCCGGAAGACTATGTTTCCTACGAAGGGTTTTATGGATCGGATGTCGGAATATACCGGATAGAATTCGAGGTGGAGTCATCGTCCCTGCAGCAATACGCGTGTAATGATGCTTCATTGGAACTCAAACTCACAGCACAACACCGGGGTAATGGAATATTCGAGGATGACTCGGGAGTCCGCTTCGCGTTGCGCACCATGCTAGGCGCGCCTGGCGTTCTGATGATGAACAAACACTATCGGCAAGCCAATCTGCGCATGACACGTATTCCCGAACTTCATGACGCTCCTGTGCATGCGTTCTCCGAAGGAACCTGGCTACCCGAGAACCTCTCATCATCCGATCTGATCATGCTACCATTCCATACAGCTTTCTGGGATACGTTGCCTTCGTATCTCGTAGTAACCTGGGAGTACTCCATACCGTACGCCATCACGTCCGCGTGCAGCACGTCTATGGTCCTGCCTTCTGTGCGTGATCAGATGACGGTTCGTCTCGCTGCCGACGGTCGGTTGATGGTTGGTGCGTATCGGTGTATCGAAACCGATGATATTGCCCCTCTGGTCAACGGTGAGCGAATCGAGGCGGGTAGGGATGCGTCCTCTTTGTGGCGGAGCATACGATCAAGCGGCAGGTTGTCATGCGAGATACCTCCCGGGGGCAGGATCATCGTGCTCGGATCGGATTACGCCAATACGTATGATTCATTGTATGCTGATTTCGCTCCGTCATCCCTGGAAGTGGACGGCGGATATGTCGCGTTCATCGCCGATACGCCGGTCGTCTTCGAGCCTTTCTTGTAGGTGCCTGGTACCGTTATTGTATTATGTATGCAAAATATTTACTGGTAGTTGTTTCTTCGTGTTTTTCAGGTGATGTTTTTGGGAAAAAGGAAGGCTGCGCCAGCTTTTCCAGAGTCCAGTGACTCAGGATGGTGGAAACCGGGTCATCGGTTACCACCGTTCTTTCCCAACGGGGATGAATTGTTTGCGCGGGACCTCGAGCGGATTGTCTTGGAGATCGAGAAACGTTGAAAGTGCCAGATACCGGTTTTGCAATAACCATCATCAGGTGTTTGGCAAAGATTAATCTAACTTTAAATCTATGTTTAATCTAAACGGAGTTGCAAGTACTTGTCGGTTACGATAACGCTACAATGGATATCCAAACCATATTTGTTGTATATATTCTAGCAAATATTTTATAAAT
Organism: Spirochaetae bacterium HGW-Spirochaetae-2; assembly: GCA_002839355.1. Lineage (GTDB taxonomy): Bacteria > Spirochaetota > Spirochaetia > Sphaerochaetales > Sphaerochaetaceae > UBA8525. The sequence continues at coordinate 46,058 of PGXW01000008.1, read as the reverse complement.
TCATTATAATTAACTATTTACAAGATCTGTTCTTTCATATGCAACCAAGATTAATTGCTTGACTTATCGCAAAATTGTACGTTAACGTTTAACACATAATTTGTGAAAGCTGGAGAACTTACATGACCATTGCCGAAATTGCCAAACTTGCCGATGTATCCATCGGTACAGTAGACAGAGTACTTCATGCCCGAGGCCGGGTTGCACCGAAGACCATCGAAAAGGTCATGCAAATTGTGAAGGATCACAATTACCAACCCAACGCGTTTGCAAGAAATCTCAAGTTGAGTAAGAAGTATACCATAGGGGTGATTATCCCATCACTTCACTCTGAGTTCGGGTATTGGCGGCTTATGTATGATGGGGTACTCAAAGCCGTTAAGGAATTGTCACAGCTAGCCGTTTCAATCGAATTGATGGAATATGACAGAAGGAATCCGAAATCCTTTGTAATGGCGGGAGACATTCTGTTCCAGAAGAAAATTGATGCAGTCCTCCTTGCCCCACTTCTTCCTGAAGAGACCTCCGCACTGATAGACAAGTATCCCCAGCTTCCATATGCATTCATCGACGCTCCCCTTCCCTGTGCAAAAGCAGTGTTTACTGTTGCTCAAAATCCATTTAGGGGAGGTTTCTTGGCTGGAAGGATGATGAAACTCCTCAGTCCGGGGGGTGGAACATACATTGTCATCCAAACCCATAAGAGTGCATATAATTCATCTGAACGTGCAAGAGGATTCAAATCATACTTCGCAAACAATCCTGATTATCACATCCTGGAAATCGAAACAACTTCAGATAAGGACGGGGAACTGGCAATAGAGAATATGTATCTTCAGCACAATGATATACGGGGTATTTTTATCGTTAACAATGCGGTAATCCGTTTTGCGGATCGAATCGTTTTACTAGGACGGAAGAACCAAACAATCATTATCGGATATGATATAGTGGAACAAAACCGTACAGCGATGCTGGAAGGCAAGGTTGATTGCCTTATTTCACAGCGTCCAGAGTTTCAAGGATACACGGCTATCTATCAATTGTACCGAATGGGTATCTTGAACCAAAAACCAGACAAGAACATTCTTATTCCCATCGACATTTTGTTACCCGAGAATATTCAGGACGACAATTCATATACCTATAACCATTCAGGGGACTTCGAAGAGGATTGTGTCTAAAACACTATTTTCAGGATTTCGATTACTTCGTTCTTGATCGAGCATCTATTTCGGATATCATTATTTGTATCCCACTGAAGATTGACTTTGGTGCACATACCGGTCTTATCGTGAACAGTCCATCAGCTATCGGAAAAAATTGAAAGTTTGAAATAAAATATCCAACCTTTTTTTTCCTTCCTCAAAATCTGTCTTGAAAGCGTAAAATATCATACCAAACTCGAGAGAATACTTCATGTACTTCTGAAATAGCCGGCCTTAGGATTCTAGGTATAGATGCGGCGTTGCCGCTACACTACTATCCAAATTTTTATGATTCCTTAAAAGGAGGAGAACATGAAAAAAACTCTAGGTATTTTAATGATTCTGGTTATACTGGGGTCGGGTGTTCTATTTGCCGCTGGTCAGAAAGAGTCTGGTTTAATCAAGGTGGGTATCGTCAATCTGCCACCAGAAGAATCCGGATATCGGCAAGCTAATGTTGAAGACATGAACAATGTGTTCTCAGTAGCTAACGGCTATGATGCAAAACAGACCAACACACTCGACAACAGCGAGCAGATCGCTGCCGCAAAAGGGTACATTCGAGACGGAGTGGACTACCTTTTAATCTCAGCAGCAAACGCTTCTGGATGGGATGATACCTTAAAATCTGCGAAGGATGCAGGTATACAGGTCATTCTCTTTGACCGTGCGATTGATACGGACAAAGCCAATTACCAGGCGGCAATTCTCTCGGACATGGCGTATGAAGGTGAGAAAGCTGTGGAATGGGTGTTGAGCCTAGGTCTCGACAAGATTAATCTGATCCTTATTCGCGGGCAGATGGGTTCTGCAGCTGAGATAGGCCGGAGTGCAGCCGTGCTCGATGCCGCAAGAAAGGGGAAACTCAACATAGTTGCCGATGGAACGGGTGGAGATAGCTGGAGTCTTGAAGAAGCCCGTAAAGTTGTTGAAGCAGCAATTGCCGCAGGCAAGGATTTCAACGTAATCTACGCACAAAACGATGGTATGGCACAAGGTGCTGTTCAGGCACTCCAGGCGGCTGGAATCAGTCATGGCAAGGGCGGCAAGGTCAAAATCATTGGATTTGACTTTAACCGATTTGCACTGAGAAATGTACAGGCTGGTTACTGGGATGCCGATATGCAATGTAATCCACGTCAGGCAGCTGAGATCTCAAAATGGATCAAGAGTGGTAATATACCTAGCGGAATTGTCTACCAGGAAGAATTGCTCTTAACTACTGAAACGATTACCGATGAACTTATCGCGAAATGGGGAATCAATGCGGATCCTGGTAAAGGTGTAATCACAAGGTAGCTATTTGTAAGAATTTACAATCACAACAATGGTAAGTGTGCAGTGCGGTGCGCGGATATGGTTCTGCCTACCGCACCGCACTTGGCTTGTACCGTATCGGTAAAAGGAGATCTTTGATTGTTGTCAGAAACCATACTCGAAATGAAGGATATCAGCAAATCATTTCCTGGGGTCAAAGCTCTGGATAGCGTGGACTTCAAGCTCCGAAAGGGTGAGATCCATGCTCTCATGGGCGAAAACGGGGCGGGCAAGTCCACACTGATAAAAGTCATTACCGGGGTCTACGAAAAAGATGCCGGCTTAATTACCTTGCAGGGAGAGCCTATCCATTTCAAGGCACCGGAAGAAGCGCAGAACAAGGGAATAGGTACGGTCTATCAGGAGATAATGCTGTGTCCCAATTTGACTGTGGCTGAGAATATGTTTATCGGCCGTAGTCATAGCCCAGTCGTCAATTGGAAGCAGATGAATGAAAAAGCGGGACAATTGCTTGATTCCCTCGGTATTCCGGCAAGCCCAGTCCAGGAACTTACAAGCTGCTCGCTTGCGGTACAGCAGATGATTGCGATCGCCCGCGCAGTCGATATGGAGTGCAAGATTCTCATACTGGACGAGCCAACGTCCTCTCTTGACGAAGACGAGGTACATAAACTCTTTAAACTCATGCGTGAGCTGAAAGCCCGGGGCGTGGGAATTATCTTTATAACTCACTTTCTCGAACAGGTATTCGAAATCAGCGACAGGATTACTGTGCTTCGCAATGGAAAGCTGGTCGGCGAATATGAAACAACCTCGCTTTCCCAAATCGAACTAATCTCGAAGATGCTGGGTAATGTGCTTGAGGATATCACAAAAATTAAAAAACATGAGCCGATTGTATCCGACACTTCCATTCCTGTCTTTGAGGGGATAGGGCTTTCGAGTGCTGCAGGGGTAAGACCCTTCAACTTTGTCGTTCAACGAGGTGAGGTCAACGGGTTCGCCGGTCTGCTCGGTTCCGGACGCAGTGAAAGTGCCCGTGCAATTTTTGCCGCAGACAAGGTGACTGGTGGTGAAGTGAGGATGAAGGGTAAGCGGGTGAAGATCAAAACACCCCTACAAGCTATGAAACAAGGAATAGGTTATTTGCCGGAGGACCGCAAAGGCGATGGAATAGTGGATGATTTGTCGGTACGCGACAATATTATTCTGACACTGCAGGTTCTGAAAGGCTTTTTCAAACCTTTTTCATTAAAACAGGCACAGACATTTGCCGAAGAGTATATTAAGAAGTTGAATATCAAGACTCCTTCTCCCAACACACCAATCAAATCTCTTTCTGGAGGCAACCAGCAGAAAGTCATCCTGGCCCGCTGGCTACTCACCAACCCGGAGTTCCTGATTCTGGATGAACCAACCCGTGGGATTGATGTTGGAACCAAGGTCGAGATTCAGAAACTTGTGATCAAACTCGCTAATCAAGGGATGAGTCTGACATTCATCTCTTCAGAAATTGACGAGATGATTCGAACTTGTTCCCGTTTGATAGTCATGAAAGACCGCGAGATCGTGGGGGAACTCAAAGGAACGGAATTGACGGAAACCGATGTAATGAACGTGATAGCACAGGGAGGAAAGAATATATGCACAAATTGACAAAGAGCTTTTCCCACCTGGTTCTTCCCATCTCGGTTATGACGCTGCTCATTATCATCAATCTGATAAAGGGTGCTGATTATTTCCGCATTACCATGGTAAACGGAGCATTCTACGGGAATATACCGAATATCTTGTTTGGAGCCTCCGAGTTGGTCATCCTTTCCATTGGTATGACTTTGGTGACTGCAGCTTCACGAGGACAGGACATCAGCATAGGGGTAAGTGCCACCATCACTTCCGCCGTATTTGTCCAGTATGTCCTGCAAGCCGGTGAGGTCACACTGCTTACCATAGTGGTGGGTTTCCTCTTGAGTTGCGTTGTAGGTTTGTTTCTTGGCGCATTCAACGGTACTCTGGTTTCAGTATTCAAGGTTCAGCCAATGGTGGCATCCCTCATACTGTTTACGGGGGGCAGGTCAATAGCCTTTATGATTGACGGGAAATTATCTCCCATTCTGGCCAACGATATATCGAATCACATAGGCACGGTAATTCCTGGAGTACCGATACAGACTCCAATAATCCTAACTGTTGTTTTCATCGCTCTCGTTGCAGTACTGTTCAAGACTACGAATCTCAGGCTCTATGTGGAGACGGTTGGAATCAACCCGAATGCTGCACGTCTGAATGGTATAAATCCGAAGAAAATTATATTTCTCACCTTCTTGATTATGGGAATCTGTACTGCAGTCGCAGGTTTCATCGCAGTGAACAAGGCAGGGCGTCACGACAGCGTCAACTTGCTCAAACTTATTATGATGGATGCGATTCTGGCTGTGGCAATAGGCGGAAACTCGCTGATCGGTGGAAAATTCAGCATTACCGGTTCCATAATCGGTGCGTATACCATAGAGATGCTGAACAGGACTCTGCTTAGGCTGGAGATAGAACCCGCAACCATCAAGGTCTTCAAGGCGGTCTTCATTATCATTCTCATGGTGGTTTCATCGCCTGTAGTCAGGGTTTTCATGAAGAAAGCTTTGGACCGGGTTCGAACCTGGAGACTTTCTCTAAGCCAACCCAAGGAGAGTGCCCTTTCCACCACATATATTGCCGAGAAGGAGGAGGAATAGGATGGCATCTGTGAACGTGTTCAAACCAAAAGCAAGACTATCGAACTCGAATATTCTGTTTCTCATAGCTGCGGTCATATTTGTGGTGATGTATCTGTTTGCAATCATCAGTTTTCCAAACAGTTTTTTGCAGTTTCAGACGTTTTTTGACTTGTTCAATCTAAATGCTCCACTCATCATCATGACACTTGGTTTGTGTATTGTCATGATCGGGGGCGGTATCGATATCTCTATAGGTGCAGTATGCGGGTTGGTGACAATGGCCTGTGCCGTCTTTCTGGAATCCAAGATGGGGAGCGTCTGGGGTGCCGTCCTTGTTGCATTGGGCATAGGTATCGCATTCGGAATCCTGCAAGGATATCTTATAGCCTATCTTGAGATTCAACCGTTTATCATTACGTTGTCAGGGTTGTTCTTGGCACAGGGACTATTGACGACACTCCATAAAGATCCGATCAATGTGACTATGCCTGCATTCGTGGGGTTGAGGGATTTTGATATAGTGATTGCATGGCTTGGTACGAAAAACAGATTGGGTGTTTTCATCCCGAGTGAAATAAAACTTGGTACGGTAATTGTTGTGGTACTTCTGGTCATCCTTGCCTCCTTGATGAAGTGGTCGCGTTTTGGGCGTAATGTCTACGCCGTCGGTGGCAATAGTCATAGCGCAATGATGCTCGGCATCAACGTAAAGAGAACGATTTTCATCACCTATGTGGTAAGTGGATTGACAGCCGGTATCGCAGGGTTTGTGTACATAATGACAACAGGGGCCGGCAATGTTGGAAATGCGGCAGGAGCCGAAATGAAAGCAATCGCCTCGGCTATCATTGGTGGAACACTGCTCAATGGTGGAGTGGGGAACTTGCTGGGGGCGCCAATAGGTACATTGACGCTTCTGGTAATCAATGAACTGATCCGTGCAGCGGGAGTTCAATCAAACTTCCAAGCAATGGTAAGCGGCCTTTTGCTGTATTTCTTCATAGTGCTGCAAAGCGTCATCATGTCGCTACGTGACAGGAGGAGATTCAGCATAGCGCTACCACCTTGGCTGCGACTGTCAGGCAAGGAACAGACCGGGGACCAAAGGGAGCCGTGAAGTCTGCAGAGAGACTAGTGCTTCAAATGAGGCTTTTCCCTCCGGTTCTGAATTCCCGGGGGGAAGTACCTGTATGTTTCTTGAAAATATAACTGAAATAATGAGGATCTCCAAATCCTACATCATACGCGATGTCCGCGCTTCTGAGAGGTGTCGTCAGCAGCAGGTCCTTCGATCTGTTGATACGGACCCGCGTAAGATATTCAATGAAGGTTTCACCGGTTTCCTGAGAAAAGATGGTACTGAAATGGTTTGGACTTACATGTACGACCGATGCCACCGAGTGCAGGGAAATATCTTGGTCGGAGAAATGAAGGTCTATATACTGCTTTGCTTTCTGGATCATTGTATAATATTTTCCCGCTGATTTTGATTCCCTGAAATCTATGAACGTATCTAGGATTAATTTCACCCCGTCACAGAAGGTCTCTTTTGAGCTCGCTATCTCTGAAAGTTGCGTTTTATGTGACAACCATGGCATAACTTCCTGAACTACACCCCCCAGTTCATCAATTATCTTCGATAGCGCCACCATAAGATCACACAGAAGGTAATATCCTGTGAGCGTGATCTGAAAAGGGTTATTGCCTATCATGGCGATATACTGGGTGATGATCTCATCGATACCTGATTTCTTCACATATTTCAGCCGCTCCGATATGGGGCTTCCGTCCAATTTCAAAAAATCAATTTCGGAAAAGGCGTTCAGATCATGTGTTCCGATTATCAGTTTCTGCCCAGTCTTGACAGAGAATTTCACGGCTTTTTCCGCATCGGCATATGATTGGGACAGGCTCCCGATTCGTTCAACCAAAGAGCCTATTCCAATAGCCACCATGCAGTCGGTGTATCGTTCAATCTCATATTTGATCGCCTGTCCCAATGTATAAGCGGTTTCTTCGATCGATTCGGATTCAAGCTGCATCAACAACAAGATGATGGAATCTCTGCTTTGTGAAAAGCAAATCACCTCTTCCTGATTGTCGACAAGGCTGTTTATATGGAGCTTGGCGGTAATCAGTTCCGAATAGTTTTCAGCGGAGGTGGAGAGCTTGATGATTGCCACAAGGTACCCATGGGCGATGAAATCTATCCCCATATCACCTCCTTTCTCAAGCGCATCTTCCGTTTTGACAATTCCGGTTACCAGGTCGCACAACCAGCGTTCCCTGATCAGGTCCGAATTGGACTGGGCTTGCTGTTTCAGATTTTCTATACTTGAAAGATGCATTTTCTCCTGTTCGATCGTATCTACCAGTTTGTTGAGTGTTGAGAGCATATCTGAGGCGGATATGGGTTTGAGCATGTATTCGTCAACACCGATTGATATGGCTTCTTGCGCGTACTGGAATTCGTCATGACCTGAGATTATTATTATTTTTATCCAGGGAAGTATCTTTTTGATGATTCTTGAAAGGCAAAGTCCATCAACAAACGGCATTTTAATATCGGTAATCAGTATGTCCGGTTTCACATCCTTCATAATTGACAGGGCCATCTCACCGTCTGAAGCTTCACCTGCAAGGACATAAGGACCTGTCCCCGACTGTATGCTGTTTCGCAACCCTTCACGTACTACTATCTCATCTTCTGCAATAAACACCTTATACATTGAATCCAACCTCTGGAACACTGAAATACACGGTAGTGCCCAATTTATACCGACTTGTTATTTGCAGTTTCGTGCTTGCATCATAATACAGTTCAAGCCTCTTGTTAACATTATACAGCCCATAGACATTGTTCAAATCCTCGGGATCGGCTGAACCACTGATCTGCTGGATGATGTTTGCAATTTTTTCTTCCGTCATGCCGATTCCATTATCTTCCACGGAAAAACACAGGCGCTCGTTTTCACGCCATCCCTTCACCGATATCAATCCGCGACCCCTTTTGTTCTTGATTCCATGGTACAATGCGTTTTCAACGAGAGGTTGGAGCACTAGTTTCAAGATTTGACAGTCTGCCATCTCGCTTTGGTACTCAATTTCATAATCCAGGATATCCCGGTATCTGATTTTCTGAATGGTCAGATAGCTTTTGACATGTTCGAATTCCTTGCTGACCGACAAAAAGTCTTTGCCCTTGTTGAGAGATAATCTGAAAAAGCTTGAAAAGGCGCGTGTTATGTCAATTACCTGATCATTTCTCTTTTCTTCGGCAAGCCAGACTATCGTATCGAATGTGTTATAGAGAAAATGCGGTGTGATCTGAGCCTGAAGGGCTTTCATCTCCGATTTCTGAAGGTTTTGTTGTTCCCTGACATTCTCTGCGATCAATGCTTGGATCTTGACTGCCATGATGTTCAGGTTGTCGGTCAGACCATCAAGCTCACTTACCTGAGGAAGTTTTACTCTGGCAGTGAAATCTCCCTCGGCAATTCTTTTTGACAGGTTCTCAAGTTTTTTTATTGGATTATTGATACTCGTGGTCACTGAGCGCTGCGTAAAAATTGCGAAGATAGTTACAATGAACACGGTAAAAACCTGTATGACCGTGAGTACAAAAGTAATACGCTTATGATGCTCGTTTGTTATCGTTGCCGACTCTATCACACGTACGATAAAATCCTGAAGGATGTCCGAGATAAGGGCGGAGACTCCTCTGATTTCATCAAGGCTCTCTTCATTTTCACTCACCAGGGAATGGTTTGCCATCTGATTCCCCAGCCTGTCCACATTGCGCTTCAGTGTATCGACCGCACGACCGGCAACCTCGAGCATCTGTCGGTTCTCTCGCTCTTCAGTCGTTCTCATGATATCTTCCAGGCTCTCATTGATCCCGTTGATTATGTCATACTGGCTGCCTTCATCGAATTTCTTGTTTCCAGCTACGATATCCCATATCTCGTTGGAGATATCCTCCTTTACTGTCTGGTTGAGTCGGTTTGCCTTGCTGACATTGGTTATGATAAGGTCATAGCGAACCATTTGGAGAACAAACGAAAAAACGGTAATAACCGGAGGTGTTATCATCAGAAGGATTATGATCACGTAGGAGATCTTTATCCTCTCTTTTATGCTTCTACTTTTAAACACTGAGAAAATCTTATCAACTACTGATATCCTATTCTTCATACTAATACCCACGGGGCTCTATGAGTGAAAGGTCATCGGTTTCATAGAACACTTCTTCATGCACATATTGCAGTCGTGGTATAGTTTCTCCAGCTGCCAGTCTCTCAGCCAGCTGGATAATTTCAGGACCGGTCTTAGGGTTGCACTCGATGACACAATTTACCTTGCCGTCGCGCAACGCATCGATTGCTGCCTGCTGTGCATCAATGGTGATAATAACAATGTCGGTACCAGGAACAAGTCCCTTTTCTTCCATCGCCTCGATAGCTCCAAGCGTCATGCCATCATTGTGGGAATAGATAACGTCGATATCTTCATGCATCTCGAGAAATTCAACAGCCAATTCGTATCCCCTTGAGCGGAGAAAATCACCTGATTTACTGTATAGTATTCGGAACTCCGGATGCGGATCCAGAACTTCCCTAAAGCCTTCAGCCCTACCTAGGGCTACCGAAGAGCCTTCTGTCCCGTATAATTCAACGATATTGATATGTTCTTCGGTTTTGTCGAACTGCTCACAGCTGTCTTTAAATTTATCCAATACAAACAATCCAGCATTCCTGCCTTCCTTCAGGCTGTCGGTACCGATAAATCCTGCATATAAGGATTGATCCTCAACATCAATTTTCCGGTCGGTGACCAGAACTGGAATTCCGGCATCCCGGGCTTCTTGCAGTACATTATCCCAGCCATCCTTAACAATCGGTACAAATACTATTACATCAACTTGATAGGCGATAAAGGATCGCAATGCTTTTATCTGATTCTCCTGTTTTTGTTCAGCGTTGTCATACACCAGCTGCACACCCCGTTCAGCTGCAGCATCCTGGACTGAGCGGGTGTTACATGTTCTCCAGGCGCTTTCAGCACCTATCTGCGAAAAACCTACAATAATCCCATCATTATCTTCTATTTGCGAGAGATTCTTTTTTTGAGCTCCGCATCCGACAAAACAACCTATGATCAGGATAAGAAGGATTATACGGAATTGGTTACTGATTCGCTTGTTATGAAGAAACATTGATAGGGTCCTTTTGTGTACGGGCTAATTCATTATACATTCACTAGACGCGCACAGTAAAATGAAATGCACGCTGAAAGGGGAAAAAGATACAGGAGTCCCATGGGCTTCTGTTACAATGGGTTTGCCACAACAGATCCGAGTACGTTTTAGTATCCCAATGTGGATTTTTTTCTTGGTACCGATTGTCTTCCTTCGCGTCTATTGGCTAGGTGGAGATATATGTTTATGAGGCATGGTTGCTGTAATGATTGCTATCTTTCTCAGGAGAGTGGGAAACAACGCTCCCCAACCAAATTCAATTGAATCTCGCTACATTGAATGATCCGATCCATATCCAAACACCATATCAAATCCGAAGCTCGTTCCCCTTCATGATACGTCTTGCCATATTCACGGAAGAACTGTTTTAAAGTGTTCTTGCCACTTCCTTTTCGAGGAATGGTTTGATGAGTAGCTCCCAAGTAGGTGCAGATTCCTTCCATATCATAGAGAAGAAGATCCTCGATCATTGCACGTGCAGCAAGGTCAATAATTTCGATGTTTCTACCTGTCATCTTTTTCCGTAAAGTGAGCCAATCACCTTCATGGAATTTTGAAATATCTGCAAGATGGGAGTCGGTGTCATAGCACAGGAAAATTGTCCATCTGACACCGGGATAGACCTTTTTGCAATTGTTGTTGAACCAATCTGCGGAATGTGTTACCTGAGTGATTGTTTTCACGGAGTTCATTCGAATTATCACGGAATTATCCGCAGAGGTTGAGACGGAAATGAAGTCATTTACTACATTGTCAAATGTATTGGAGTATGAGAATTCCGGATGGTTCCCATTGAAATGGCAGAGCAGTCTTTCATAGAAAATCTGTTCTGTCTCTCCTTCGAAGATGAACGCAACTCCACTGGAATAGGGATGGTGATTCATACCTATTCAACCCTTGAGGTATTTTTTGAGAATGTAGGAAGATTTGGCATCGCCCGACATCAAGTCAAACAGGTACTCGCCCACAGAGAGTCCAAGCGTATGGGATGCGTTGATCAATGCCTTCGCCCTGCTCTCGGTGATGTTATCAAAAGATGCAACCCCTGTCTCATCTGGAACTCCGATGTAAATCCTTTCCAGTTTAAGGTATTGGACAAGATACGGCGAGTGGCTCGTTATGAGAAGGGTTATGTCTCCAAGGTATTCGTTGAGAATCTCCAAGGTTTGCTTCAAGAGTCTCGGATGGATGCTGGTTTCCAATTCCTCTATGCCAATCATATGGGTATCCGAGTTGCTACTGAAAAGGATCGTCATGATCCAGAACAGTCGTTTGGTTCCTGCAGACAGCATGGTGATATCCATAGGTTGATTCATGTGCCTGTTTGTTACAAAAATCTTATGGATTTCGTTTTTCCACGTAAAAGGAGGTATTTCCGGATCATCGCTTGCAACCATTGCTCCATCTTTCATGGAAAACATCTTGATATGCTCTGGGTGAGGATCGAATTTAGCCTTCACCACTTCAACATTGGTTATCTCGGGAAATAAGGTTGTTATGGCTTCCTTGAATAGTTCATATCTATCCTGGTCCGTTTCCTTGAGTACATTGAGCAGTCTCGGGATATCACTTGTGTTCAAGAGGGAAGGAGTGGGTTCTCCCACTTCAAAAGGGACAGACTGATAGTGCCTATCCATATCCAAGGATGAGCACGTCTTGAATGAGAGATGTTTGATTTGTTTGAGCACAGCGGTAAAGGCAATGTCATCGATTGAAGACAGTGTATCGATTGCCAATTGGAAATCACCGAGTGTAATGTTCCTGAATGCATTGGTGGTTTTGGATTTCCGATAGAGTCCCTCATCCCGCTTCAGATATCGTGTATATTTGACACTTTCACTCACTCGCATCTCCAGCCACTCGTCAACAATTCGTTGTCCTGAAGCATCGTCACGTAGCCATGTGAACGAGAATCCGTATCGGACATATTGGTATTCTTCGAGTGAAGGGTCATGGAACTCAATCTCGAAGAAAAACGGATCATTCGCAGAAATGGGATTCAATGGAATTCCTTTCTGCCAAGAGGTCATCTTTCTCCGGCTTTTTTCTCCTGCACTCAAGAAATACAAGGCAAAGTCAATTCCTTGAAGGAAATTGGACTTCCCATAATTATTCGGTGAGACCAGTGCGGTTATTCGATCAACCTCAATCCTTGTTTTTTTCAGATTCGTGAACCCGCCGATGGATACGCTTTTAATTTTCATTTGATTTTCCCGATATTTCCAAATTCAACTTCTTGGTATATTATAATATCAATAGTTAATAAAATCAAATACAAATTTATAATGAAGTGTAGTAAATAGTTCAACTTGATGTATTTTGCTGATGGTATGAATTCATGAGATTTTTTATCATGACAGCAATAGTTTTCGAAGAATCGTGTGCAACGATCCAAAACTTATATTGCAGCCTATTAGATGTGTGGTTTGAGGATTTGGACTTGAATTTATGGTAGATCAGGCGACATCGAGGGAAAAGGGAAGGCTGCGTCAACTCGCTCCCATCCCTACGCAACTATCGACCGATGCCCGCTTGAAGAGTGTGTACCTTCCATTTCTTCCCTGGAAAATTTTTTTTCATGTTTTTTGTTTTGCTATGCAAACAACTTGACAAAAATTGTGTAACGGTGTAAATCAAAGTTAACAGTGTTAATTATAATAATTACTGTAAATTTTACAATGTGCCCGTAGGGGCTCATGGAGTACCTATGAAATCGCTACGCATTCAACTTTGCATCGCATGCCTTCTGGTATGTTCCGCACTTGGCTTGCCGATCTTCTCTTCTTCAACGCAAGCTTCCCGTTCACTCGAAATCCAATTGACGCCAGGGCCGTACTATACGGGAAGGGGAGGTTGGTTCATCTTCGGCTACGATGTGGAACCACAGGTTGCCGTGTGGCTGGAGACAGCAGAGGGTGAATACCTGGAAACCTTGTACGTAACCCTCAGGGGTGCCGAGAAAGCTTGGCGTGCAGCCCCGAAGTCGGGAAGGCCTGAAGCGCTTCCCGTCTGGAATCATCTGTACGAGACCGAAGTGGACGATGTATCGGCTGCCACCTCGCAATCGGGAGTCCAGAAATCAGTCCGAATTTCCGACAATCTTGCTCCGGGAACCTATCGTGTGCTACTGGAGACAAACAGGAGTTATGATTATAATGCCATATTTCCCAAGAAGCTGGGAGTGAATGGACAACCGTCGGTCATCTATCGGGCGGATATCACCATAGGACAAGGTCCGGTGGAAATGGAATTCCAGCCGGTGGGCCAAGGCGATCCTGCCGGGCTCGATGGACAGATAACGGAAGGGCTGGAAGGTTTGGATACCGCATTGCAGCTGTTTTCGGACCTCAGGGTTACCTACGAGGAGCGTTGACATGAATGAAAAGAAGCCGACCTTAGGGAGACGCGAACGTCTGCAGCAGATGACGAAGGAAGAGATCAAGCAGGCCGCGTGGATACAAATCCATGCCAACGGAGCCTCCGCATTGTCCCTGCGTGGTATCGCATCTTCCCTGGGGCTCTCTGCGCCAGCTTTGTACCGGTACTTCCCCAGCAAACAGGAGCTGGTGACTGCTTTGATCCTGGATGCGTTCGATTCGTTGAGACTTGCATTGGATGCGACGGCACAGCGATTGCAATCGTTGCCCTGGCAAACACGACTGCGTGAACTGGGATTGACCTACCGCAGGTGGGCACTGGAGCAACCTGCCGCATTCCGCTTAATTTTCGGTGAACCGATCAATGAATATGAGGCTCCGTGGGAACAGACGATGCAGATCGCCGGTGCATCACTGACTGCCTTGATCCGTACCATCAATGATGCCCGTGCCTGCGGAGATCTACAGCTACCTGTACATCCAACAGCGTCACCGGAATTGCTTGCTGCCCTGCAAGCGTGGAGCGATGCGATACACCACGTGCATCCCGATATTCTCTATCTGGCGTTCACTATCGCAACCAGAGTCCAGGGACTCATGATGGTGGAACTGGGTCATCAGCTGCCACCGTTCTTTCCCAACGGAGACGAATTGTTTGGGCGGGAACTCGAGCGAATTGTATTTGAACTCGAGAATCGCTAAAATTGCCAAGGCAAGTACCTGGTTCCGTTTTTGTATTATGTATTCAAAATATTAACCGTTAATTGTTTCTTCGGATCTTTCAGGTGATGTTGGGGGAAAAGGGTAGGTAGCGCCAGCTCGCATCCTATCCCTATGCGCCTATCGGCCGGTGGCCGCTTGAGGAGTGTGTAAGGAAGACGACGTTATCCATTCTGGGTTGGTATGAGGATGCCGAGAAGGATGAATTCCAGTATTGTCTTCTTAAGAATTTATCAGCTTATACTGGCTTCTTTGTGCCTACAAGTGCACCACGGTATTTTCCAACCGAGCCTGTTCAGCGGCGAAAACAACCTCATGGCTTACCCTGGCCTCCAAGGCGTTGCTTTTAATCCGAGACCAATCCCCTGTCTCCCATGCTGATACAAATGCATCCATCAATCCAAAATCACCCCCGCTGTGCCCTTCGGCCGCGGTGGCATCGCCACAACTTATTTGCATTGTTTCCCATGAGTCGGTCAAGAAGTCGTATATTCTGATAATCTCGCCATTGGTCTCCAACATCCCTCTGGTCCCGAATATGCATGTCTTTCTATCTGATACATCGGAAAAAGCCACCATTGAAAAGCTTGCCGTCTTATTGCCCTTAAAGGCAAGGTTTACCACCTGATTGTCCATGACGGAATTGTCACACGCATAGACACACCGCCCATAGGGCCCTGAGTATAAAGCTTCATTGAGGGCTACTTCTGAAAGTTCATCTATCATCGTATCAAGCGGCCACACCAATTCACCCTTTTGAAATAGGTTTGTATAAAATCGTGCAGCGGAATAGGGACAGTTGGATTCCACTTGGCAAGTCACACAACGGTCCGAAGCATGCTCAGGTTTGAATTCCTTGCGGAAATGGTTTTTAAAACCAAAAGATGAAATGGATTGTACTTCTGCTCCCATGATGCTGATAATCCAATCAAGATCATGACAGGACTTGGCTAGAAGTACCGGGCTGCTCGTATCCTCCCTTCGCCAGTTGCCCCGGACATATGAGTGTACGAAATGCCAGAAACCCACTGGTTCCACCCGTTGGAGCGAGACAATCTCTCCGATTCTTCCTGAACCCACAATTTCCTGCACAGCTATGGTATGCGGTGTATACAGCAGCACATGGCATACTCCGAACAGGATGTTGTTCCGTTGTACCGCATCCACAATGAGAGAACACCCGTGAGAATCAATCGCCATAGGTTTCTCCAAGAGAATGTTGTAGCCTGCATTGGCAAAAGCTACCGCCGGATCGACATGTTCGCGGTCGATGGTAGCAATAAGCACTGCATCGGCTTTACAATTGTCTTCGAGCAAATCCTGCCACGTTGCATAACGACGTTCAGCCGGAATATCATATCGATCACCAAAAGCGTCCCTTCGGACCTTGATAGGTTCGGCAATAGCATGGATCACCAATCTCTCCGGATTTTGTAATGCAAAAGCGCTATATGCCCGTCCGCGACTACCGGCTCCTATAACCGCTAGATGCAGTCCCTTTCTCATCTTGCTGTTCATTGTATTATCCTTTGACTGCACCAGCACGAACACCAGCAACAACATATTTTTGCATTATCAAGAAGAAAATAATTATCGGTAGCATCCCCAGGACCAATGTCGCCAACGCATAATCCCATCGGTTGGTGTATTGGCCGAAAAAACTAAATACTGCCAAAGGGATGGTATGCAAAGAACGATCGGTCAACAGAAGCAAGGGGAGCAGGAAGTCGTTCCAGATCAACAATGTCTGGAGAATGATCACTGTCACCGTCATGCTGCGGATGAGTGGTAGCACTATATAGAAGAATATCTGGAATCTATTACAACCATCAATCAAGGCCGACTCCTCCATCTGGATTGGGACGGACTTAATGAACCCGTGGTAGAGAAAAACAGTGAAGGGTGTGCTGTATCCGAGATACACAATGATAAGCCCTTTTCTACTGTTTACTAGATCAAGAGTAGTCACCACCCTCATGAGAGGAATCATGAAAGATTGGAAGGGAGTGATCATCGCTGCTATACATGCATAGAACAATATGGTGGTGAATTTCGTTCCATTGCGGACCATCCACCAAGATGCCATGGATCCCATGGCCACCAACAGTATGATGGAAATTACAGTGATGGACAAAGAGTTCAGAAGAACACTAACGAAATTGATTTTCTGAAAGGCATTCGAATAGTTGCCCCAGGCAACCACGGTCGGTATCGATGCAGCATTATTCAGTATCTCGCCAAATGGTTTTAGCGAATTGACCAGGACAAAATAAAACGGAGTCAGAAAAAGAAATGCGAAGAACACCATCAGCAATTCCAAAAGCCGTACCGTCATGTTTCTGTTTTTCGCAATCATGCTTCGACCTCCATCTTCTTGGTAAGGCGGACCTGGACAAAAGTGATTCCACCAACAACAAGAAAATAGATAATGGACTTAGCCGAACCGATGCCATAATTACCGTAGGTAAAGGCTTCCCGATAAATGTTCAATGCGACTGTCTCAGTCGATCGAAACGGGCCTCCCGCGGTCAATGACAATACGATATCGAAACTCTTGAATGTCCATGAAAGTACAAGGAATAGGCAGACTGTGATCGCGGGCATGGACAGGGGCAGAATCATCCGAGTGAATAGGAAAAAGCCGTGGGCCCCGTCTATTTGAGCTGCTTCGAGCAACTGAGAGTCGATATTCAGTAGATGGGCGATATAGATGATCATGAGATATCCGACGGATTGCCATGTATAGACAATGACTATTCCCCAGAATCCGGTTTCTGGAGAACCCAACCAGGGGAGCAGAAACAATTTGATTGAAGTGAGCTCGCCTAGGGTTGCGAATCCGTTTACCAGGATGAACCGCCAGACAAAACCCAACAGGACTCCTCCGATCACATTAGGTAGAAAAAATACGGTTCGTAGGGCCCCACGGAATCGAAGAGGTTGAACCAATGCCATTGCGAATAGAAAAGCCACTACGTTCGTTATCACCAAAGTGGTGAGAGTAAAACGAAAAGTGAACCAAAAGGATGCGAAAAACTGGGAATCCTGTAGTAGTAGATATTTGAAATTGCTCAGACCGCTCCATGTAGCTTTGGACTGCACACCATTCCAATTGGTGAAACTATAGTAAATACCCGAAAGAAACGGTACCGCGATCACCAATAGGAAAAAGAATGTGCTTGGGCCCAGAAATACTGTCGCAAGGGTGCGCTCCCTCCACTTTTTATTCTTCACATCCATATGGACTCCTTACAAGATTCCATGATTTCCGAAGCTTCTCGCTTCGGAAATCATGCATGGGGCTTAATCCCGAGCGAATGTTGTGAACGCAAGGAAAAAATTCTCGCTCCTTGGGGTCGGTTCTTGCCCCGGGGTATTGATACATTTTATTTAGCGAGTTTTTCCCATGAGGCTTGCATGGCCACCAACATTTCGTCATAGGATATTCTTCCGGCAACATACTTTTGGGTATGTTCAGCGAACTCATTATACATGCCATCGTGCCAAGTGGTAAAAGACCATGGGATTGTCTTGCCCTGTGTGGCATAATCCAAGATATCGCGGCTCAACCCTCCGAGTGATACCGAGTCGATATTATCGAAGGCAGGTATATATGCGAATTTCTCGGTGATATAACTTCGACCGAATTCAGATGTCACCATCCACTCAAGGAATTTCTTGGCATCATCCTGTAGTGCCGACTGATTGTTCACTACCCAATAGAATGGGACTCCGACAGGAATTCTACCCGAGAAATCTGCGTCATTATTTACAGGGATAGGCAATAGTCCAATGTCTGCATTCGGGTTAGCGCTATAGATTTCACCTTCTTTCCAGTTACCCTGTTGCACCATGGCGACTTTTCCTGTATTGAACAGGGACATTTGCGCATTATGGTCCGTAGTAAGGGAATTCTTGTTACCGTATTCAATGGTAAGGTCGAACAGTTCTTTAAAATTTTTGAAAATATCGTTTTCATATATGGTTGCGGAACCTGCATCCAATGCAATGGAGAAGGCTTGTGGGTCGGATTGGAATGCGAAAGGAATATTCATGAGATGCATGCCTATCACCCACCATTCAGAATATCCATTACCGAACGGGGTGATGCCAATCGCTTGAATTTTTTCGGCTGCCTGGCGAAGCTCCGCCACTGTAGATGGAACTTTGGAGATTCCGGCATCACGGAAAATCTGTTTGTTATAGATGAAGCCGTAGCCTTCAAGATTGAATGGCATTCCCATCAGCTTTCCATCGAATGTCAGCGGGGCTTTTGCCGATGCAACCACATGTGGTGCCCAGCTTTGGTCGCTAAGGTCGGTAAGGTATTCCATGAAGGTTTTTGCCAGTGCCGGACCATCGACGATGAAAATATCAGGTCCATTACCTGCCGCGAATTTGGTTTTCAAGGCGGTATTCCAATCTGAAGCGCCACCAACGGTCTCAATAACCAGCTTAATACCTGGCTCGACTTTGGCGTATTCCTTAGAGATGAGTTCCCACTCTTCTATCTGATCCACTTTAAAATGGAACAGATGCAATTCTTTGGGAGAAATCTTCTTATTGTCCGTACCTCCTTGCGCGAACAATAGTGAGAAAGAACATAACAGCACCAATGCGATAAGAATCCTTTTCATTTTACACTCCTTTTTTGTGATCCATGATAGTCAACAAGCTTTGTTTGTTGTGACAACAATCATTTTAAACAGTTCTACCGATTTGTCAAGAAAAATAATTTTTACCATACATGCTTGACTGAATGATAAATCCCCCCAATAATTGTTGATTGAAAAAACAATACCTATCGGTAGAGATATAGGAGCGGTATACGGGTTATCAACAAGATCAGAAAAAGAAAAACATCGCGCGGATCCTCGAGATCACCCATGAGACCAAAGGTATAAGCCGCATCGATTTGGCCAGAGAGCTTGATATCGATCGATCTACCGTCACTACAATTGTGCCTGAACTTATTAAAAACGGAATCTTGCGGGAACTGCGGGTCGAGCCTACCGGTAAAGGGGGACGTCCTCCGATCATTCTGCAAATTATTGAAGATTTTGGCTATACTATTGGCATTGCCATACATTTGACCAACTATATTGCAACCGTTCTTGATCTGAATGGACATGTCGTTCAGGTCCTTGAGGACGAGCTTCCATACACTTTCCACCAATTCTCCCGCAATTGCATGGCTATTCTCCAACAATCGGAACACAGCATGCAAACCAAGGGAATACCTATAATTGGTGCCGTAATAGCAATTTCAGGTATCATAGACCCAAAAAGAAATAGTATTGACCGGTCTTTTGTGTTCCAGCTGAACGATTTTGATTTTCAAAAAGAGGTCGCCGACCATTTCAGGTATCCCGTGTTTGTTGAAAACGATGCCAACGCATGCGCATGGGGCGAACTTTTCCCACCGTGGAACCGAAAATTCTCATCCTTTTTATATCTATTGGCAAGAACCACCAAATTCAACCCAGATGAGCAGGTGGATACTGGAATGGGAATTGGCATGGGAGTGGTTATAGATGGCCGGGTCATCCACGGATCACATAATCAGGCTGGAGAATTACGCAGCGTGTATTGGAATACGGCTTGCGAGACCGGGAATCAGGTATCCATTCCGCAATCCCGCCTAGCAGGTATCCAGCATGATGAAACGGTTCTCAGGGACTTGGTAAAGGAAGTGCTAATCAACCTCATCCCCATTGCGTCGGTTTTTGATCCGGAGGCGATTATTTTTGGTGGTGATCTCAAGGGGAAGGTCGATGTCATCCATGAGGTGTTGCAGGAATCATTATCGGACACATTTTTAGCTTCTCAACAATCGAAGTATGCTTTTGCATCACCGAACAAAGGCAACAACGAGGTATCTACCGGAGCCGCATGTCTTTTCCTCTACCGATTATTCAAACAACCCCAGGATGAATCCAAACTATCTGAAAAATCCGCATGGGAACAAATCTTCAAATTGAAAGAAATTTCATAGTATAATGCTTTATCCATAAAGTAAAAGCAAAGAATCATCTAGAAATTCTTAAAAATCTCCAGTGCAAGCCTTGTGATTTATCGCAATGTGAAGAAAGGAATCGATACAATTTTGAAGAATTTATCAAAAAACGTTCTTCAAACGGTGATTTCAACCGATTGCAAGTATCCTTTGGATGCTTTGCTTTGAAAGATTATGCTCAGATGACTTCGCTGGTCAATTCCGACCACTATTCTGAAGCAATTCCGGCCAATGGTCGATGTAAATCCTGCCAGCAATAGAAACTCGCTAAGTGCTTTGCAACTGCCAGCCACACATAATTCCCACGGAGACATCTTCTCAATGTGGTTAAGTTGGAAACGCTACATGGAACCCCATTTCTTGAAAACCCATAGCAATCACCAAATTAAGCCCAATTGCGTGGGCAACGTGGATTTCCTACCTGGTATCTATATGTCCAAGCTAAAAGGCGCGTAGGGAAGGGAGGCGAGCTGGTGCAGCTTTCCCTTTTCCCCCATAGTGTGTCCTAGACATGATCCTGATCAGACTTCTACCTTCACACAGTAGCAGTTACATGCCTAGACAAAAACAACCAGCCTGTTCGACTGGTTGTTGCTTGATGGGCGCGATTGGGTTTGAACCAACGACTTCTACCGTGTGAAGGTAGCACTCTCCCGCTGAGTTACGCGCCCTTGTACTTGCAACATGGTACGGGAAAATCACTGTTTTGTCCATATGACTTGAAACAGAAAATGAAAACCGCTAGTATCTCCATATGGTGTTGCTTTTGCAACAAAGAAGGAAACAACATGGAACCATATAATCACATGCTCATGCAGACACCGCTGTTCAATTCACTGACCGCAGAAGAACTTCCCCATATGCTCAATTGCCTGAACGCACGCAAGAAAACCTACGCAGCGAAGGAATTCATCATCCATGAAACCGACGTGACCGAGGACCTCGGCATCGTGTTGCAAGGCCAGGTGCAAATCATCACCGA
Organism: Spirochaetae bacterium HGW-Spirochaetae-2; assembly: GCA_002839355.1. Classification (GTDB taxonomy): domain Bacteria; phylum Spirochaetota; class Spirochaetia; order Sphaerochaetales; family Sphaerochaetaceae; genus UBA8525. Next base: position 24,506 of record PGXW01000008.1, on the reverse strand, counting down.
GGACTTTCTCGGAAACCGCTCGATCACAGCGAAACTGGGACCGGGACAACTGTTCGGCCAGGTTGCGGCGAGCAAGAAGGCCGCATCGAGTCCGGTCTCGGTCATGGCGGACACCGACAGCGAGATCCTGCTGCTGAAGTTTCACAAACTCGTCGCACCCTGCACACGGGCATGTTCCTTCCACTCGCGGGTGATCGAGAACATGATGAACGTCCTGTCGGACCGGAACCTCATGATGAACCGCAAGCTGACCATCCTGTCCCAACGAACCATGCGCGACAAACTGCTGACCTTCCTGGCATGGCAAAGCCAGGACAAGATGTCGAACGAATTCGACATACCCTTCAACCGCGACGAACTGGCAGACTACCTCTGCGTGAACCGCAGCGCACTCTCACGGGAAATATCGAACATGATCTACGAGGGATTGATCAGCAGTGAGCGCAACCACTTTACGTTGCATGAGAAGGCATTGCAGTAGAAACCTCAACGTCCTTGGCGCGATCGAACCAGATCACGCAGGTCCAACGCCTTTTGGTCCCAGGGAAGGGGAATCCCATAGCGGTCGCCACTGCCGATCTTGATCTCCGAAGGGGGACGACCCTCCACGATCCAGGTGAGGTACGGCATCTCGTTGTTGGGACCGAACAGCGTCAAGGCGGCATCTTGGCGGTAGGCGATGCCACCGTCGGTATATTGGCCCAGGACCGTCTGGACCGTCGATATCACCACCAACGCACCCACCTGCTCTGGGGCGAACGCATCGTCCTTATGGCGGTGGAAGAGCAGGGGCGAACCATCGGCCGGAATTTCAACAAACAACACCTCTCCCTGCAAGTTGCCCCAATACTGGTCCCCGAGGGAATGCTTGTCGGCAACCTCGGTGACAAAGGGTGTGAAGGCAGCGGCGAACGGAGCCCTATCTGGTCCCTGGATGGTTGAGAACTGCAGCCCACCGTCGGTCACCGTCGGTCCGAGCAACGCCGATCGCGTTCCCTCCACCAAATCGAAGATATACACGGCCCCGTTGTCGTTGGCATTGCGGTAGAAGACCTTGTTGTCGAGCACTTGCAGGCCCGAGGCACCATCGGAGACAATCTTGGCAAGACCGGAACCATCCAGATGGCTGACATATATCCCGCCGGCAGTACATGTGGCAGCCAGCCAGTGGCCCCAGACGGCATATTCGTCGACATCCTGGTAGAAGGCCTTCTCGGGATAGCCCCCGACAAGCTGTTGGCGCATGAGCGTCGTCCCCTGCTTGTAGTAGAGCCACGATCCGGCCAGCTGGATATCCTCGTACGGACCGCCGACCAGACGGCCCGCCATCATCTTCTTGACAATGTCGATACGTCTGATCACCGAGGCCCCACCGGTATTTGCCAGCATATAGGCAATCCCCTGCGAGACACCGACCAGGGTTCCGGCATTCTTGTACACCAGTTGGGGGATTCCCAATTGGAGCCCCGCGGTATCGTCGACCAGGTGGATGCTCCACAGGTTCCAATCGCCCAAGGTACTCGCATAGACCGTGTCTCCGAGCATGTCGGCCGATTCGACCGATGCATCGAGCAACCGCTGGACCTCGAAGGTCTGTGTGTCCAGGCTGGACAGCTTGTTGTCGCTGGTGGCATCGATATAGACGATATGCCTGCCGCGCATGCCGACGAGTACACCATCGAGGGGTGCGAGGATATCGTTGCGGGCGGTGGTGCTGCCGATCTGGGAGACCGGAAGCCGCTGGAGATACCGGACAGTCGAGCCGTCCTCGAACGTCATGGTGTTGATTGACAGCAACGAATTGTCGTGGGTCAGCACATGGCCACCGTTACGCATGTTGGAAGCCGAATTGCCCCGCAACGCACCCTCGGGATCAAACAACTGGTCGTTGATCCTGTTGGCCATCTGTACTGCGGCTTCGCCGTCTATGACGATACGGTCCATGGCGGTGCAGCCGAATGACACGAGGGCCACACCGACAACCAGCACAAGCAAACGGACAATAGGGAAAAACCTTTTCACATACACCATTATAACCGAACTCTAGCGGTAAGTGGAGAGTACGTCAAGAAAAAGCAACCGCTTCGTGTGTACGTCCGCTACGATAGATACCTTCGATGATCCGAACCGTCTCCCTGCCGTCTTCCCCGGTGACCAGCGGCCTGGACCCTTCGTTTATCGAGCGCACCAAGTCTTCGATCTGCCGGGCGAAGAAGTAGGTGGTCGCATCCACGGTCTTGAAGAAGGCCTCGTCCTGCTGCTTGAAAGCCGCAAGGAGTGCCTCCTCGCCTGGAATCGTCCACAAGTCGTTCACCGGTGGCTCGGCCACACCGCTCATTCCGGCAATGAACATGGCACCGCCATCGGTTTGGACACCGACCGACGCACCACTGGAGCCATGCACATGGACCTTCGCATAGATTCCCGGTTTCTGGGAGTTGCTCACCAGGATCGAACCCATGCCTCCGTTGGCGAACCTGACGGTCGCGACCGCGGAATCCTCGACTTCGATATAGGGGTGGTTCACATTGTCCCACTCGGCCTGGATACGGGAGACCGGTCCCATGAACCAGTGCAGCAGATCGAACTGGTGGGGCGCCTGGTTGATGCATACGCCACCGCCTTCGGTATCCCATTTGCCGCGCCACGGGTCGCTGCTGTAGTACTGTTCGTCACGCCAGCCCAGGATGACCACTTGGGCAAGGGCCGGTTTGCCGAGCTTGCCGCTGTCGATCGCCTCGCGGATGCGCATGGTCGACGGATACCAACGGCGCTGGCTCACCACCGACAACAGTTTTCCCGTCCGTTCGCCGGCCAGGATCATATCGGTGCATTCGGCCTCGGTGAGTGCCATGGGCTTTTCGACCAACACATGGCACCCGGCGGCAAAAGCCTCAAGGGTATCGTCGTGGTGGCGAGGGTGGGGAGTGGATATGATCACCGCATCGATATGGTCCAGTTCCACCATGTCGGCGACCGTCTGCCTGCTGGCGATATTCCACTTGGCGGCGAATTCGTCGCGACGGGCGCTGTTCCGTCCGCAAACCGATACCAATTGGCCGCCGAACGCCTCGCGCAAGGCCTGTGCATGCAAGTGGGCGACCTTTCCGTATCCCATCAACCCGAAACGAATCGTATCCATGTAATCCTCCTACGGTTCCAAGACGACCTTGAGCAATCCGGCTTCACGTGCGTAGAGTCGCTCGAACCACTGCTGACCCTCCGAAAGGGGAGCGTTGGCGCTGACCAGCGGCATCACATCGATCTTCTTGCGGGCCATGAGGTCGAGGACCAGCGGATATTCGCCGGCCATGGCGCACGAGCCGTACAAGGTGATCTGACGTGTAACCACCGGTTGCAACGGTAGTTCTATGGTCGGACTGACATTGCCGATCAGGGTGACCGAGCCACCCTTGCGGACAATCGAGATTGCTGTCTTTATGGGAGCTGTGGCACCCACTGCTTCAAAAACCCGGTCGATCCCGCCGGTGCCCACAGCTGTGGCGACCGATACTGCCATATTCGGATCGGCCGGATCGAAAGCGGCATCGGCACCGAACTCCATGGCAGTCTTGCGACGTCCCGCATCAGTGTCGAGGGCAATGACCCTTCCGCTGGTCGAGGCTTTCAGGACCTGGATCAGCAACAGGCCGATCAGACCGGTCCCCACGACCGCGACCGTATCGTTCAGTCCCACCGGGGTGATGCGCAAGGCATGGGCGGCCACGGCGGCCGGTTCGGCCAAGGCGGCCTCCACATACGAGAGTCCTTCGGGAAGCGGGTAGATGATATGGTCGGGAACCAGCACATATTCGGCGAAGGTCCCGTCCTGGCGGTATTCGTCGCAGGAGACTCCGAGCACCTTGCGGTTGTCGCAGAGGTTCACTTCGCCCACGCGGCAATGCCGGCACGTTCCGCAGAATATCGTGGAGTCGAATGTCACCCGGTCTCCGACTGCGACCGTGGTCACGCCACTGCCAACCTCGACGATATCGCCGGAGGCCTCGTGTCCCATGATCACCGGCGGAATGCGTCGGCCGGTACTGCCGTCGAACCCATGGACGTCGGAGCCGCAGATCGCTGCGGCCCTCACGCGTACCAATACATCGTGGGCACCGGCGACGGAAGGCTTGGGCACCTCCTTGAACGTCAGATGCTTGTATTTCTCCATCACCAGTGCTTTCATATGCTTGTCGCTCCTATACTATCGTATCTCTTAGCGTTGTATCCGTGCCGATCCGCCCTGGGCGAATGCCTCGACCTGTTCCAAGGTAGCCATGGTCGTATCCCCGGGGAACGTGGTCAACAGCGCTCCGTGGGCCCAACCGAGACGCAATGCCTCCTCGGGAGTCTTGCCCGAGAGCAGACCGTAGATCAGCCCCGCGGCGAATCCGTCTCCACCACCGACGCGGTCATATACGTCCAGAGAACAGGTGGGGGCCTGGTATGCCTGGCCGTCGAGCCACAATACCGCACTCCAGTCGTGGCGGTTGGTCGAGCGGACCTCGCGCATCGTGGTCGCGACAGCCTTGATGTTGGGGAAGCGTTTCGCCACCGTCTCCATCATGCCGAAGAACACCGAGGGGTCGAGCTTGGAATGCTTATCCACCTTGGGACCTTCGAGGGCCAGACCCATCTGTAGATCCTCCTCGTTTCCCACCAGCACATCGACATGTTCTACGATCCGGCTCAGGATAGTCTGGGCCTGCTTCACGGGATCGACTCCCTTCGCAGCATTGGCTGCCCACAGCTTGGCCCGGTAGTTCAAGTCCAAAGAGACCACGGCTCCCGCCTCATGGGCGGCTTTCATGCCTTCGATCACCACTTCGGGGGTCGTATCGCTCAGGGCGCTGAAGATACCACCGGAGTGGAACCAGCGCACGCCATGGCCGAAGATCGCCTTCCAATCGAACGAACCGGGTTTCAACTGCGCAGCGGCTTCGTTGGCCCTGTTGTAGAATACCACCGGTGCGCGCACCCCGCCACCCTGGTCGCTCCACACCTGTGCCATGTTCGGTCCATGCACACCGTTGTGCTTGAAACGTGCATAGAACGAGTCCACACCCATCTTGCGTACGTCGGCTTCGATCTTCTTTCCGATAGGGTAGTCGACCATGGCCGAGACCACCGCCGTCTTCATTCCGAAGGCCCGGGCAAGGTTCGCGGCCACGTTGAATTCTCCACCGGAGACATGGATATCATAACGGTCGGCATATTCGAATGGAATGATTCCTGGATCGAGTCGGGTCACCAATGCTCCCAACGTCACGAAATCGTACGGTTTCTCCACCACTGTCCGCTCCACAGCCTGTGCTGCCGGTATACTCAATTTCCCCATGTGCATCCTCCTGGTCAAATGCTCTATTAGCTCTATTATGGTAGCAATCCTACCATGTTGTATGATTTGATTACAGCCGTTCGGCCATATCATGTTCTTCTTTTTGCGATCACCTCGCGCATGGCATCCAAATGCTCGACCGAATCGGGCCCCATCTGCTTCATTATCGACACATACAGGACATCTATGACCACCTGCTGGGCAATCCTGGCCGAGAAGGCCTCCGAGACATATCCGCTGGTCGCGACTGCGACGGGGAGGGTGACCGTTGCCATACGGGCGAGGCTCGACCGGGAACTGGTGGTCACTACGATTATCTTGCAGTTGCGGCTGCGCAACTCTCCGGCGATCGCTATGGTATCCATGTTCGTGCCGGTATGGCTGAATATCAGGGCGACACACTTTTCGCACGTCTGGCTGGCCAGCATGAGCTGCATGTGGTAGTCCTCGACCATGACACAGTCGAGCCCGGTGCGGATGAACTTGTGGAAGGCATCCTGGGCCACGATATTGGAGCCGCCGAGACCGAAGATCAGCACCCGTCTGGCGTTGGTCATGAGGTCCCGAGCTTTTTCGATCGCCTTGCGGTCGAGGATTCCCTTGGTCAACGACAGGGTGTTCATGGCATTGCCGAACACCAGCTCGACATCGTCCTGGGTGCCGTCGATGCGTGTCTCGTACAGTCGGGAGGCAGGTCCGATGGCCTCTGTGGCCAAGGCGATACGGAACCGTTGGTATCCGCTATAGCCCAGCTTGCGCACGAAACGGACGAGTGTGGACTCGGAGATGCCGATCTTGTCGGCCAATTGGTCGATGCTCGGATGCACCGCCTGCGCGGGATTTGAAAGGATATGGTCGGCGATCGCCTTCTCCTTGACACTCAGTCGGGGATACATCGTCTTTATCGTGTATATGCATCCGGAGTCTATCGATTGCGACCGGTCATGATCTTTCATGCGGGGGATTATACTATGAAAAAAATATTCATGCAAATGAAATAAATAAGTCAAAATTGATTTGACATGGAAAGGTTTCCGCATGATACTAAGGAAGTGGCCATTGGCCGCAGAACATACAAAAGGAGAAGAAACCATGAAAAGAGTACTTGCAGTGTTGCTCATCGTAAGTCTTTCTTTCGTTGTTTTTGCCCAGGGTGCATCGGAAGCCCCGGCAAAGCAACAAGAAATCAGAGTCTTGTTGGCAAACCACCCCTACGGTGAATTGCTGAAACCATTGATCCCCGAATTTGAAGCCCAGACCGGCATCAAGGTCAATTACGAGAGTCTGCAGGAATCGCAGCTGACCCAGAAGTTGACCACCGAGTTCGCGACCGGTTCATCCACTGTCGATGTCTTCATGACCCGCCCGTTGCAGGAAGGTCTGTTGTTCATCAAGAACGGCTGGTACGGCTCTTTGGCCAAATACGATTTCAGCGACTATCCCGCCGCTTCGGTCGAGCTTGGACGCAAGGACGGCGTTCCCTTTATCGTTCCCCTCGTAATCGAGTGGCAGGTCATGTACTACCGCAAGGACCTCTTCGAGAAGGCTGGAATCAAGGTTCCGACAAATTTCGTCGAGCTTGAAGCCGCTGCCAAAGCCCTCACCAAAGACGGCGTGGCCGGGTTCGGTTCCCGTGGTAAGGGTGCTGCCGCTGTTACCCAGATTTCCAGCTATATCTACAACTTCGGTGGCAATTATCTCGAGAACAACGTGGCGGTCTTCGACAGCCCCGAAGCTCTCGAGGGTATCCGTTACTATGGTCGCCTGTTGGGCAACTACGGACCGCAGGGTATCGCCTCCATGTCGTGGGAAAACCTCATGCCAGTATTCCAGGCTGGAAAATTGGCCATGTGGACCGATGCCTCTGTCTTCCTCGGACAGGTTGTCGACCCCACCAAGACCAACATTCCCGCAAAGGATATCGGTGTCGCACAGCTTCCCGCCGGTCCCAAGGGTGACAGTCCCTTCATAGTTACTTCCTGGGGTATGGCAATGTCGAGCAAGAGCAAGAATCCCGATGCTGCATTGCAGTTCCTGAACTGGGCGACCAGCAAGGAATTGGCAGTCAAGGGAATGCTTGCCAATATCCCGATGTCCCGCGACTCCGCTTGGGCCAACGAAACGGTTCGCAAGAACATGAATGCCGAACTGATCGCCACACAAGCCCATGCCGCAAAGAATGGCTATCCTTTGGATCGCCCGTTCATGAGCGCTGTCGGACAGGCACGTGATCTGATCGGTGAAGTGATTGTCGAAGCAATCAACACCAAGGGCACATCCACCCGGCTTCCCGCTCTTGCAACCGAGAAAGTCAAGGCTGTCAACGAATTGTTGAAGGCCGACGGCGAGTATGGCGGAAAATAACCGTCTTGTATGACTCCTTCAGGGGATCGGATTAGCCTCCGGTCCCCTGTCTCCATATCCAGGCTACGTGTTCCAGGAGGTATTCCATGATCAAAAGCGGTTTCTTCGAGAGGAATCTGAAGTACCTGTTCCCATTGCCGGCATTGCTTTTTGTCCTGCTCCTTATGGTGTTTCCCGTCTTGTACACGCTGTTCGTCAGCTTCACCGACTGGACACTGACTTCGGGCAGACCGATGAAATTCGCCGGACTCGGCAGTTACCTGAAGATCATGGGCGAACCGCGCTTTCTGGATGCTGTCGGACGGACCTTCTATTTCACGATCGGTGCGGTTCTGGCCGAAGCCGTGCTCGGTACCACCATCGCATTAGTCCTCAACCGGGAATTCCGTGGAAAGAATGCCTTGAAGTTCATCCTGTTGCTCCCTTTGGTCGCGACTCCCGTCGCCGTGGGTATCGTCTTCAACCTGTTCTACGACCCGACAATCGGCTTTCTGAACTATGTATTGAGCGTCTTCGGACTTCCCCAGAGCGGGTGGGTGACCGCTTCATCCACCGTGCTTCCCTCGCTGATGCTGGTCGATATCTGGCAATGGACCCCCATGATATCGCTGATTGTGCTGGCAGGCCTGGCTGGACTCTCGAACGAACCCTACGAATCGGCCAAGGTCGATGGAGCCTCATCGGTACAGACCTTCGTGCATATCACGCTTCCCATGGTCATGCCGACGATCCTTACCGCAATCATCCTGCGGGCGGTCGATGCGTTGAAGACCTACGACATCATCTACGCCATGACCGGTGGTGGTCCGGGATATTCCTCCGAGACCCTCAATATCCTGGCGTACAAGTTCAGCTTCGAATACTTCAATATGGGCCAGGCATCGTCAATCCTTGTGTTCCTCTTCTTCATCGTGCTGCTGTTCAGCCTCGGTGTGACGAAGATCCGCAAATTGTTCGAGTTGTAGGAGGAGGTACCCATGAAAAATTCCCTGAAATTCAGAATCGGTTTTCCTCTTCTCGTCCTGCTAATCGTCGTTCCCATGATCTTTCCCTTTATCTGGATGTTCATGAGTGCTTTCAAGACCCAGGTCGATATCATTTCCTGGCCACCGAAGTTCCTCTTCTCTCCGACACTGGTGAACTTCAACAAGGTGTTCAACGAACAGAATTTCCTGCTCTACCTGAAAAACTCGGTCATTGTCGGTGTCGCGGCGGTCTTCGTTTCCCTGCTGCTCGGCTTGCCTGCGGCCTACTCGATCGCGCGGTTCAAGCAAAAACGCCTCTCCATGATGATCCTGGTGGCCCGGTTGATGCCGGGAATCTCGTTCCTCATGCCCTGGTACATCGTCTTTTCGCGCCTTGGTCTCATGGATAGCTATACCGCACTGATCCTCTCGCACATTCTGATCGCTCTTCCGGTCGTGGTCTGGATCATGTCCAGCTACTTCGAGTCGGTGCCCATGGAAATGGAGGAGTCGGCGATGGTCGATGGGGCCACCCAACAGCGTGCATTCGTCGCGATCATCCTGCCGCTTTCGGTCCCGGGTATCGTGACCGCCACCACGTTGAGCTTCATCTTCTCTTGGAACAACTTCATGTTCAGCCAGGTGTTGAGTATGCAAAAGACCAGGACCCTCCCGATAGCCGTCTATAACTTCATGTCGTATGCCGAAGTCGATTGGGGTGGGGTCATGGCAGCCGCCGTCGCCATCATGACGCCTGCGATCATCTTGACCATGGTGTTCCAGAAGTACGTGGTGAAGGGCCTGACGATGGGCGCAGTGAAAGGCTGACGGCACATACAGAGCCTACAAATGTAAAACCCCAACAGGAGTGGGACTCCGCGTTGGGGTTTTTGTTTGCTCTGCCTGCATAGGCTACGGAAGCATCCGCATCGCCGATCCTTCTTCAACCCGTTTGGCGAAATCACGCAACTTGTCCAGCACATAGGTCTTGTTGCGTTCGCGTTTGGGGATGCGGGAGGAGACTTGGCGCATGAAGCCGATCATGGCGCTGATCAGGTCCTTTTGTTCAGAAATGAACACGAATTTCGGATCGCGGTGCTTGAGCACCAGCAGTCCCGAATTCTGCATGGCGAAGATCTGGACATTGTGCAGCATATGCTTGTTCGGCAGGATACAAATCTCCAACCTGTCATGCCGTTCCAACAAGTCGATGACGGCCATGAGATGCTCGTGGTATTCCATGGGAAGATAGGTGTACGGTTGTTGTGTGATCAATTCGGGGACAATCGCAGTGACCTTGCCTTTGAGGACATCGGTGATGCGGGGAAGGCTGACCACCATCTGGAAATCCTTTCGCTCCAAATGCTGGTGCATGCGCTCGAGCCGTTTCGTCTGTTGTTCAAGGATCGTATTGCGTTCCTCCTCGGGAATTTCATGACGCTGCAACATGCGATCGAGCAGTTCGGGCGGCATACCCGACAGGAGCATACCTTGCATGCCCACACCGCTTCCACTTGCCGAACTGAACAAAGAAATCTGTTCGTCGACGTAGCTGCGGGTATTGTCACCGGTTGCTGTCCTTACCAGAGGTTTGCACAATTGCAGTTGCCGTTTGAATGTCTCTTCCCCACCGGTAACCACTGATGGATCGGTGGCGTAGATGTATTGGATCGTATCGCGGTTCTGCCCGCGTACACTGGTCGAGAATGCCGTGGCCTCCCCTTCGAGCACGAACGAAGTGTGGTTGAACATGTCGTCCCGTTTCTCCGGGTAATAGTAGCTTACGATCGAACCGGTCATATAGAACGGCAACCAGCGTTGGACCGCGGCAGCCAGTTCGTTGCTGTCGCGGGAGAGCGTGTGGATGATCTCTATGTGCATGCCACGGTGGATATTCGCACTCATGAGGAACATCCACTGCTTGGCGAACTCGGGGTCTGCGATGATCCAATCCATGCTTTCGTCACTGTACAGGTAGAGTTTGGTCTGCTTCTTGGGCGAATTCAACGCATGCATGAGCAGCTTGACCGTGGCGGCCCGCAGTCCCTGCAGCCCACTGAACGATTGGGTATGGACCGGTTGCCCGGAAGGTTCGGAAGGCAAGGGGACCGCATGGATGACGTGCTCCGTGTTCCCGGCCGAACCGATGCTGTCCAACAGGACCTGGATCGACTTGGGACTGATCTTCGATTCGTCGGACAACCAGCGGGTGAGGTAGTTCGCTATGATCGGCTCACCGACATTCTTGTCCTCCATCTGGTGTCCGGTGAGTTCCAGCATGGCTACCCGCTGAAAATCCTGCTTGGCCTGGGAGGCGAAATATATGCCGATCAGTTGGATATATCGGGAGTCGTCGCTGGGCTGCCGGGCCCCGGTCCTCCAACGGCTGACAAGCGAAGGGTCTATGCCCAAGGCGTCGGCCAATTTCGTGTTGGTGGTGTTTGCCATCTTCATCAACAAATTTATCTTTTCGTTGAATTGCATACTGCTATCCTTTATGTTTAGTTCACGGTCACGATCGTATTCCCGCTGCCGTTCACCAATAATTCAACTGATAGTATACCAAGAAGTACCAGAGTGTACCACTAGGAAACCTTGCTGTGCAAACCTTACCGTAAAAAACCCAAAACCGAAAGTTGCAATGTCGGTAACTACGGTCGTTTCCCGCACGGCAGAACCAGGATACTGCTTTTCCATGTCGATGCTATGTGGTATGTTTGGTTCTGGACTGTTTATTTGTATTGCGACGGAGGCTCCCATGGCTGTGATCACCACAGAACCTACACAGAAGGATATCGGGTTGTTGTACGAGACCGCCCGAATCGCCACTGAATCCCGCGCTGGGGGAAACCATCCGTTCGGTGCCTTGCTCGCCGATGCCGACGGCAACATCCTCATGGAACAGTACAACGAGGTGGTGACCGGACACAATGATTGCGGCCACGCCGAGACGATGCTCCTCATGCGGGCGTCGAAAGCGTTCGACCGTGATTTCCTCGCCACCTGTAGTCTCTATACGAGCATCGAGCCCTGTGCCATGTGTTCGGGGGCTCTCTATTGGGCGAACGTCGGGCGCTTGGTGTACGGTCTTACCGAGCACCGGTTGCTCGAAATGACCGGAAGCAACCCCGAGAATCCCACCTTCGACCTACCGTGCAGGGACGTGTTGGCACGTGGCCAGAAGGATATCGTGGTGGTCGGTCCGGTGGACGATGCCGATCTGGCCCAGCGTATCGGAAAGGATCACGAAGGGTTCTGGGACTGACCGTTGTTTGGCCGGGGTGTCTCGCCGAACACCCGCCTGGTGTGGAGAATCGCTATGGACGTGGACTCGCGACTTCCCTCGTTGTTGAAAAAAGCCAATATCGCACGGATATCGGGAAACTCCTTGCTGGTCGGGGACCGACGGCGGTATCCGTGGGAACACACGTTCGTTTCGTGCGCTTCGGTCGACGATATCGCCCGGGCAATCCGGGATATGGTCACCCAAGGCGGAGGACCGCTCCAAGTCGCCATGACCACCATGCGGTTTCTGGCCCGACAGATCCATGATGGGACCGTTTCGGCATCCATGAATACTTTTCTCGATGCGGCGCGACTGTTGTCGGCTGCCCGAAGCACCAACACCACCATGCATCGCACGCTCGACAGTATAGTCGTCGACATTGCCTCCTGGTACCAATGTGGCGACATGAAACAGGCCTATGGAGACGATTTCGTTGCCTTCGTCGATACTGTCGTGGATACCTATGAACAACGTTTCGATGCCGATTATGATACGATGAGCGATATCGGCTCTACCACCATCGCAGACGGCGAGGGGATCCTGACCACCTGTTTCGCCGAGCACTCGTTTATCCTCAGCCTCGTGAAGGCACGCGAACAGGGCAAGCGGATAACCATCTATGTCCCGGAGACCCGTCCCTATCTGCAGGGTGCCCGCTTGACCGCACCGGCATTGGCCGAACTGGGTATCCAAGCCTATCTGATCACCGACGGCATGGGTGTCCATATGATGGCCGAAGGTGCGGTATCGCACTACATGACCGCCGCAGACCTGGTGGCCATGGACGGAACGGTGGTGAACAAGGTCGGTACCTTGGCCAATGCGGTGGGAGCCGATTATTACCATATTCCCTACCATGTGTTCGCCATGTCGCCCGACATTACCAAGGCGGGCTTGTCGGATATCGTCATGGAGGAACGCGACGGTGCGGAAATCCTGCGTTTCAACGGAGTACCCACCACATTGGAAACCATGGTGGGACGATATCCCGCATTCGATTGCATTCCGGCGTCCCTGGTGGACGCGATCATAACCCCAAGAGGTCTGACGACCCCGGCCGGAATCGGCGCACTGTACGGTGTGGCCACGGCGGCGGGACAAGGAGATATTCCATGATATCGGCGATTATTGGAGGGACGGGTTGCCAACGTATTGTTGGTGACGATGCGCTTCGGCACGAGATTTCCACGCCCTACGGTTTGGCGGTTGTCTTCGAGCGCAAGCGCGGCGACGACACATTGTACCTGTTGCTGCGCCATGGCGAAGGGCATGTGGTGCCGCCGCATCTTGTCAACTACCGCGCCAATATCGCCGCGTTGAAACAGCTGGGGGTCACCCAGGCGATCGGTATCTATGCCGTGGGCTCGATCACCAGTGTCGTGTTGCCGGGAACCTTGGGAATCATGGACCAATTCATCGATTTTACCGGTGGGGGGCGCGAGGCGACCTTCTTCACCGGCAACGGTTCCGGCGTGCGCCATATCCCCATGGTCGCACCGTTCAGCAGCCGGTTGCGGGCAGCGCTCATCAAGGAAGCGGCCCGCATGTCCATTTCCATCGCGACCAAGGGTACCTATGTCTGTACCAACGGACCGCGGTTGGAGACTCCGGCCGAGATCGGCATGTTCCGCAGATGGGGTGCCGACTATGTGGGTATGACAGCGGCGACCGAAACGATCCTTGCCAACGAAACGGGCATCGAGTTCGCCGGGACCGTCTATTCGATCAACTGGGCGGCAGGATTGGACGCCGAAGGGCTCAGTTTCATCGAGGATGAGATCTCCGACCGGATCATCGACCGGTTGACCACGCTGGTGGAAGGTGCCCTGTCCGTGACATTCGCACAACCAGGGCACTAGGGGAGAGCCATGGCATTTTTGGAGAAACCGATACTGCTGCATCGGCACAACGTGGTGATCCGTTCTGCCGTAGCGGACGATGCCGAAGCCCTGGTCGATTATTTCATTGCAGTCACCGCACAATCGGACAACCTGACCTTCGAACCCGATGAAACGGCCATGTTCGCCGACGAGGCGATGTTCCTGGAGCATCTGGAGACCTCGCCCAATGCCCTGGCGCTGGTCGCCGAACACGAAGGAGCGATTGTCGGAAGCCTCACCTTTATCGGGGGAACCCGTCCGAAGGTGAAGCGCATCGGCGAATTCGGTATTACCGTGGAGCGCACCTGGTGGGACAAGGGGATCGGGTCGGCGCTCATGCGGTCCCTGGTGACCTGGGCCGATAAGGCGCAGATCGGAAAGATCCATCTGCAAGTCCGTACCGACAATCCACGGGCCATTGCCCTCTACCGCAAGTTCGGCTTTGTCGACGAGGCGGTCCTGCGGCATGTGCTGCGCATCCGGGGCGAGTATGTCGACCTGTTGTGGATGGGCCTTGCACTTGGTGATGCATCGTCCGAAGAATCGGATGTATCCTATGCGAACGCAGCCGTCTCCGACGTGGCACCACAGCGGATAGCCTTGCAAGGACCTGTCGCGATCCGGGAATTGCAACCTGGCGATGCCCAGGCGGTCCTCGATTATTTTGACCAGATCGTCACCGAGACCGATTACCTGCAACTGGGTACCGAGGGGCTGCAGTTTTCCCGCACCGAGGAGCAGGCGATTCTGTCGCAGTACCTGCAGGACGAGCGCAAGTTGTATATCGGAGCCTTTACACACGAGGGAACGCTGGTCGGTACGCTGTCGTTTGCCGCCGGGAACCGAAGACGGACCTGCCACGCCGGGGAATTCAGTCTGACGGTGTTGCAATCGTTCCAGGGCCATGGGATTGGAACCGCGTTGCTGCAACGGCTGGTCAATTGGGCCTCACAGGTGGGTATCCACCGCATCGGATTGGAGGTGCGTGCCGAGAACACCCGGGCCATAGCCCTGTATGAACGGTGTGGATTCGTGACCGAAGGGAGAGTCGGTCGTACGATGTACAGCAACGGCAGCTTCCACGATTCGATCGTCATGGCATTGCTGATATAGTGATTTTCACTATCCCAACTGTCTCACTTACAAATTTACGATTACAAATCGAAAAACTTTTCTTTTTTCAGCGTTTTTCGACTATCAGTCGGAAAAAGAAAGCATGAAGGACCAAGTTGTCATCACAACGTCGTTCGGGGGTATCGAACTCATGAATCATTACGTGAATACCGAAGCCCGTTTATCCGATGGGTTCGGAAACTTCTCCATACAGGTCCAAAAGAAATAGCATCCAATCAAAGGGTAAAAAACTTACATGAGTAGAGATGGGGCTTGACGTTTTTCATGACTACTATATAATGGCTAGTAGTGTTCTAGATTTACTATTGGTGTGTGCTATATCGAGGAGTTGTCGGATGAATATTCAATACAAAAAAGGCGTCCTGGAACTCTGTGTCCTGTCCCTGCTTAAGAAACAGGATAGGTACGGATATGAGATATCGGAATATCTGTCCAGACATATCGATATTGCCGATGGGACGGTGTATCCGATTCTGAGGAAGCTCAAGAGCGATGGGTTGGTCACTACCTATCTTTCTGAAGAAAGCGGAGGTCCACCAAGGAAGTACTACTCTTTGACACTGCTTGGACGCTCCATGTATGACAAGGATTGTGCCGACTACTTGGCCTTCGCAAAAATAGTAGGGGAATTGCTCAAGGAGGAACGATATGACAAGGCGTGAGTACTTCAATCAATTGAAGAGTGAGTTGAAAAAGATGGATGTCGAGGATATCGAAGATATTCTCTCTGAATATGAACAACATTTTGCCTTCAAGTTGTCCGATGGACATACCGAGGAGGAAGTGGCTGCAAAACTGGGCGCTCCACAAGAAATCGCTGCACAATACGTTATGGAGAAAGGGGACGTGACAGGGAAACCGGAAGACTCCTGGACCGTGCGGATCGGGCTGTTCTTTGCATCGATCGGTGAAGGGGCGGGATACCTGCTACTCGCTGGTTTGGTGACATTGCTGGCAGCCTCGGCCCTGGCCTTCGCTGTATTGGGGATACTGCTGATAAGTGACATCGATATTGCGCAGATTATCCCACCTATGCCTTATTCTGGTGCTGTGTTGCTAGGGGTATCTTGCCTTGGTCTTGCTCTCGTGCTGGCGCTCTGTGTCTACCGTCTGGGCATGCAGGTTGGGCAAATGATCAAGGCAAGTATCCGGTGGCACAAGAGGATGCTTTTCGGAGCCCAGTATCCTCCATTGCCTTGGGGGTACCACCTGTCAGGAACAAAAGCCAACGTATTCAAACGGACCTTGCAAGTATCGATTATAGTGTTCGTCATCTTTTTTACCATAGGGTATGCGGTTCTCGCTACGAAAGCCGGTGCCTTGGGGTTCTGGCATGTTTGGAACTGGTTTGTCCGATAAAAGGAATGCAGGGAATGAAAACCATCATCATCACTGGAGCAACCTCCGGGATAGGACTTGCTATCGCTACAACACTGGCCATGGATGGATACCGGGTTATCGGGATAGGGCATAGCGAACAGTCTTGCCGCAAAGCGGAACAATTGGTTCACGCATCGGATCCCACGGGTGAATGTCTATTCAAGGCCGCCGATCTTATGCAACAACGGGAGGTGCATCGCATAGCCGATGAACTGGAACCGCATATTGTCCAAACCTGTGGGGGCAAGGTGCACGCCTTGATTAACAACGTCGGTGGCGTCAGGAGCTGGTATGCAACGACCGAAGAGGGGTATGAGCAGCAGTTCGCACTCAACCATCTGGCAGGGTTCCTGTTGACCAGCCGATTGTTGCCGTATGTGCTTGCTGCCAGGGGAAGGGTTGTCATGACTTCGAGCAATTCACACAAGGGAGTAAGGATCCATTGGGACGATATCATGTTGGAACGGAGTTACAATCCCCTTCTAGCCTATAAACAATCCAAACTGTGCAACCTCCTGTTCACGAAGGAACTGAACAACCGTTATGGGTCCCTAGGTTTGCGTGCTTATGCGGTGGATCCCGGATTGGTGCAGACCGATATCGGGAACAAGCAGACCGGAAGCATGGTAAGCCTGATATGGTCGATACGGAAAAGATTTGGGGTCGCTCCAAGCATTCCCGCCCAAACCTACCGGTATCTTTGTTCACAGCAGGAATATCCGTCGGGGTTCTACTACTACGGATGTAAGGAACAATCGTACAGTCATCAAGTAACGGATGACAACGCACGGCGACTGTTCGCTCTCAGCGAACGGTTATGTGCCGTTACCTATGGAGATGTATCATGAATGTCTTGATCACCGGTGCCAGTGGTGGATTGGGACGGGCATTGACAATCGAGTGTGCCCGTCGGGGTTACCACCTGTTTTTGACCGATATCAACAAAACGGGTCTGGACTCCCTGCGCAATGGTGTGGAGCGACAATTCCCGGTGGTTGTCGCGACCATGGCGTGCGATCTCACCGACGATATGGATGTGGACAGGCTTCTCGCACATCTCGACACGTATGGTATCCAATTCGATATGTTGCTCAATGTGGCCGGATTGGATTTCGAGGGAGGCTTTCTCGAACAATCGCGAAAAAATGTGTTGACCATAGTCTCGCTGAACATTTGCGCCACATTGCGGATAACCCATGCCATCCTTTCCCGGCGGGCAATAGGGAAATCATTCTCACTGGTGTTCGTGTCCAGTCTGGCATCCCAGTATCCCATTCCCTTGAAAGCCACATATGCGGCATCCAAACGATTCCTGCTTGATTTTGCCTACGCTCTTGGAGAAGAACTGAAAAATCGCCACGTACATGTTCTGGCAGTATGTCCGGGCGGATTGGTGACTACCCGGGATGCGATGGATGGTATCAAGGCGCAGGGAATTTGGGGAGATATGACAACCAACAGGATCGAGGTTGTCACCCGGAACACCATCGACAGGGCCCTGGCCGGAAAACTAGTCTACATTCCCGGAATTGCCAACCGCATCCTGTCGCTTTTCGGGCACTTGCTGCCCCGTACGTTCATAACGATGGTGTTGTACAAACGGTGGACAAAATCACAAGGGAAATGGCTGGATATCGGGGCCTGAATGTCTGGTGTTGGGATAAGGAAAGGGGGACACCCTGGAAGGCATCCCCCGAATCTTCAAGTCTTGTGGAATTGGTCAGTTTACGTACCGGATCGTCTGCCAGATCTCGTTGTATTTCTCGAGGTCTGCACCGACATCGTTCTTCAATTCATAGTTCGCCAGATCCTCACCCTGATAGAACGGTTCGACCGTCATGAGCTCGGCTGCCTTGGTATGGACCGAAGCGGGGAAGTGGAACCGGTCGAGGAACTCGGCATAGATCTCGGGACGATGGATAAAGTCGATGAACTGGTGGGCCAACTCGATATTCCTGGCCCCCTTGGGAATGACCATGGAGTCGAGATACATCGGACCGCCTTCGGGTGGGAGGAAGAAATCGACCTCGTCCCAACGGTTCTCCTCAAGCTCCTCGAACACCGCTTCGGCATACCCGTGCACTACCCAGAATTCACCGGTGGAGAAACTCTTGGCAAACCCTTCCGCGTCGAATTTGACCAGATTGGGCTTCCATTTTTCATTCACCAGCTTCTGTGCCGCCGCAAGTTCGGCATCGTCGGTCGAGTTGACCGAGTATCCGAGGTGCGCCAAGGCATCACCCATGACCTCCCGCATATCGTCGAGCATGCTCATACGTCCGGCAAGCTTCTTATCGGCGAAGATACTCCAGTCGCGTGCATAATCGGCAACCTTGGTCTTGTTGACCGCGATACCACTCGCACCCATGAAGTAGGGGACCGACCACGACATGTCGGGATCGTAGGTGGCTTTGCCGAGCACCAGGGGACTGATGTACTGCAGGTTGGGAATCTTGCTCTTGTCGATCGGCAGCAACATCTTCTCGGCCATCATGATCGAGGTGTAGTCCTGCGATGGGAATACGATATCGTACCCGCTTCCACCGGCCTTGAGCTTGGCGAACATGTCTTCGTTCGATGCGAAGTAGTCCAGCACGACCTTCACACCGTATTCCTTCTCGAATTTCTCGATCACGGATTCCGGGGTATAATAGGTCCAGTTGTAGAGATACAGCGTCTTCCCGCTGCCTTTCGAGGATGCCTCGTCTTTCGAACATCCGGTTGCGAAGAACAGAGAAACGACGAGAAGTGTGGCGGCCACGGCGACCATCCAACCTCTAGTGAACGCTTTCTTTTCCATAGTATCCTCCTTAAGAGGGTATTTGAACGCCCAGGACAACCATACGGCCATACCCTGGGACGCTATCGACTGTGTAGGGGAGTCGGTGTTCTGTACAGCCCATGCCGGTACAGAGCACTAACTCGATGCTGCGATCGTCTTGAGGAAGCGCCTGAAGCCCAATGCCAACAGCATGATACCTAAAATGAGTACCAGCGAGAGGGCATTGATCACCGGCGAAACCCCGTAACGGATCATCGAGTACACGTATAGGGGCAGGGTGGTGGACCCGGGACCCGATACGAAGAACGTGATGACGAAATCCTCCAAGCTCATCGTGATCGCCATGAGCAACCCGGACATGACACCCGGCATGATCGACGGTACGATCACCTTCATCAAGGTCTGCCGTTCGGTCGCACCCAAATCCCGGGCCGCTTCGATGACCGAGAAGTCGAACTCCTCCAGGCGTGCCGAGACCAACAGGAAGACGAACGGAAGGTTGAACGTGGTGTGTGCCACGAAGATCGAGAACATGCCCAACGGAATCCTTACCGCGGTGAAGAAGATCAGCATGGAGATACCGATGATCACCTCGGGCAGGACCATGGGTAGGAAACTGACGACTTGGATATACGCGCGCGACTTGAACTTGTACCACTTGATACCGATCGCCGAGAGCGAACCCAGGAACGTCGCGACAATCGAGCTGGTGATCGCGATGACGAAACTGTTGGCGAACGCACGCCACAACTCCTTCGAATCGAAGAACAGCTTGTAGTACCATTGGAGCGAGAACCCGGTCCAGCGCATCCCCCTGGAGGCGTTGAACGAATAGGTCACCACCACGAACAGCGGCATGAACAGGAAGGCGATCACCAACACCAGCATGATATTCGAGAAACCGAACTTGCGGTGGTCCTGGAACATCTGGTTCTTCGGCAGCTTGTAGGGCCCCTGCGTTCCCTTCGGGGCCTCGACCAACCGGGACGGCTCCAACCGTGTCTTCTTCGGCTGCTTCTTCAGCTTTGCCGCGACTGCGGCGGACTTCATTTTTGGGGAGGTGCTCATGTGATACCTCCGTTGGCGTCGACGACCTGCGCCGGGGCCTTCAACCGTGCCCGTTCGCTGGCTGTCGAGGTCATCATCCAGATCACACCGATGGTACTGACCACCGTGATGACCAGGCTGAAGGCGGAGGCCAGCGGCCAGTTGCGTGTCTTGGTGACCTGGTCGACGATGATGTTGCCGATCATGTAGGAGTCTTTTCCACCGACGAGCAACGGAACGGTATAGGCACCGAAGATCGGGATGAAGGTGAAGATCACCGCGGTGATGATGCCGCTGCGGATATTCGGTATCATGACCTTGAAGATCGATTCCGGTTTCGAGGCCCCCAAGTCACGGGCAGCCTCGAGCAGCTGGAAATCGAACTTGTCGATCGTGGTGAACAGCGGCAGGATGGCGAACGGAATGTACATGTAGATGAGGACGGTGATCACGGCCCCCTGGTTGTAGATGAGCGGAAGACTCTCCCCGATGACACCCAACGCCTTCAACGCTTCGTTGACAAACCCCTCGCTGGAGAGGATTGCGATCCACGCGTAGATGCGGATGAGCGAATTGGTCCAGAACGGGATGATCACCAGTGCGAGCCACATGACCTGGTGCCGGCTGCGCGCCATGGCGTACCCGCAGGGAAGGGCCAAGGTGATGGTGATCACGGTGGAGAGGGCGGCTACCCACAAGGTGCGGAGGAACACCCGCATGAAGTTCGGGTTCAACATCTGCCGATAGGCGGTGAGGGTGAATTCCCACTCGACACCACCATAGAGACCCTTCTTCAAAAAGCTGTAGAGGATGATGATGCACAGCGGCACGAGGAAAAAGAATGTCAGCCACAAGCCCATCGGCGCCGAATAGGTGATTCCCAACCGTCGGCCGCGTTTTTCCTGGATGTGGCTATTCATGAATCGACCACCTCGACGATATAGCCGTCCTCGGCACTCCACGATACGAAAACCTGGTCCTTCCAATCGATGTCGGGGCCTTCGTCCATGTAGTTGGCGTGCTGTTGGATAACCTTGATGACCGTGCCGTTCTCCAGGCTCACATAGTACTTCGACTGGAATCCGCTGTAGATCGGTTCCTCGACAATGCCGCGGAACAGGTTGATGTCCTTGCCGACGCGTGTCGGTTGGTGTCCGGTGATCTTCAGCTTCTCGGGACGGACGGTAAACGAGACATGCTGGCCGACCGCGAGGTTGTCGTAGTCGGTGACCTTGATCTCGGTTCCCAACGCGGGGATATCCAAGGTGGTCATGTAGTAGTCTTCATAGGGAACGCATTGTTTCACGACCGCCGGGAACAGGTTCGTCTCGCCGATGAACCGTGCGACGAAATCGGTTGCCGGGCTCTCGTAGATCTCATACGGGGTGCCGATCTGCAAGACCTTGCCTTGGTTCATGACAGCGATACGGTCGCTTACCGACAGCGCTTCGCTCTGGTCGTGGGTCACATAGATGAAGGTGATGCCGATCTGGTCGTGCAGATGGTCGAGTTCAACCAGCAGGTTCTGCCGCAACTTCGCATCGAGCGCCGAAAGCGGTTCGTCGAGCAGCAGTACGCTCGGTTCGTTGATCAACGCCCGGGCTATGGCCACACGCTGCTTCTGTCCGCCGCTGAGCATGCTCGGTTTCTTGTCCATGTGGTTGTCGAGTTGTACCAGGTGCAGGTAATCCCGAACCTTCGCGTCGAGCTTGGCCGCCGGGACTTTGCGTAGGCGCAACGGGAACGCGACATTCTCGTAGACGCTCAGATGGGGAAACAACGCATAGCTTTGGAAGACGGTGTTCACCTGCCGTTTGTCAGGGGGTAGCGGGAGGATGTCCTTGCCATCCAATAAGACCACTCCATTGTCTGGCGAATCAAAGCCGGCTATGATCCGCAGGAGTGTGGTTTTTCCGCAACCGGAAGGACCGAGAAGGGAGAAGAACTCTCCTTTCCTGATTTCAATACTTACGTCATCGAGGGCCTTGAAACTTCCATACGCCCGCGATACGTCCTTAACCGTAACGTCAAAACCTTTCAATCTTTTTCCCATTCCTCCTTGTAGCCGTGTTGCCCGAATTCCTGTGCAAAGGAGACGGGGGACTACTGCAAGCACGCGATACTAATAGGGTATTTTACCCTCCATGTCAATAGATTCCAAGTAGCAATTCGGAGGTTTTTCACTCTACCCGGCTACAGGTGGCCGCCTGTGCCTTCCACCCGTCTGGCGAGGTGTTTTCCCGCCGTGCACAGCGGATGGAAAACAGGAAAGGAGGCGCCGGGCGCCTCCTTTCTAGGGAGTGGATTGTTTGACAATCAGACCTGGTAGGTCGAGGACGAGACGTTGCCGCCGGTTCCTGTCCAGTTCGTGTGGAAGAACTCGCCGGCCGGTTTGTCGGTGCGCTCGTAGGTGTGTGCACCGAAGTAGTCGCGTTGGGCCTGCAGCAGGTTCGCGGGCAATTTCTCGCTGCGGTACCCGTCGAAGAACGAGAGCGCCGAGCTCATGGCGGGCACGGGAATTCCCGCGGTCACCGCACGGGCCACCGTTCGTCTCCAGGCTCCCTGACAATCGGCCATGACCTGCACGAAGTAGGGGTCGACCAGCAGGTTGCTCAATTGGGGGTCATGGTCGAACGCTTCCTTGATCTTGCCGAGGAACACGCTGCGGATAATGCATCCACCACGCCACATGAGGGCGATGCCACCATAGTTCAGGTCCCAACCGTTCTCCTTGGCCGCTTCGCGCATGAGCATGTACCCTTGGGCGTAGCTGACGATCTTGGAGGCGAACAGCGCCTTGCGGGCATCCTCCACAATGGCCTTCCGGTCCCCTTCTATCGCACGGTCGGGTCCACCGATGATCTTGGAGGCCTTGACCCGTTCGGTCTTCAGTGCTGAGAGGCAACGGGCATACACGGCTTCGACAATCAATGTCACCGGCACACCAAGGTCCAGCGAGCTGATTCCCGTCCATTTGCCCGTTCCCTTCTGTCCGGCCTTGTCGAGGATCTTGTCCACCAACGGTTGGCCGTCCTCGTCGCGGGTCTTCATGATGTCGCGGGTAATTTCGATCAGATAGGAGTCGAGGTCGCCCTTGTTCCAATCCGAGAATATGTCGTGGAGTTCGTCGTGGTCCAGTCCCAATCCGGTATGCAGCAGGTCGTAGGCTTCGCAGATCATCTGCATGTCGCCGTACTCGATCCCGTTGTGCACCATCTTCACATAGTGGCCCGCACCGTCCTCGCCGACCCAGTCGCAACAGGGGCTGCCATCGTCCACTTTCGCCGAGATGTCCTGGAGGATATTCTTGACCAACGGCCATGCTTCCTTGTTTCCGCCCGGCATGATGGATGGACCGCGTCGCGCGCCTTCCTCTCCACCGCTGACACCGGTTCCGATATAGAGGATACCCTTCTCACGCAATTGCGCGGTCCGTCGGTTGGTGTCGGGGAAATGGGAATTTCCACCATCGATAATGACATCGCCTTTCTCCAGGTGGGGAACCAGGAGGTCTATGAACGAGTCGACGACCTCGCCGGCCTTGACCATGAGCATCACCTTGCGCGGTGTTGCCAACGATGCGACCAATTCCTCGATCGAGCGGGTGCCGATGATTGTGTCGCGACCCTTGGCCGCGTCATTGAGGAATTCGTCCACTTTCGAAACGGTACGGTTGTACACCGCTACAGTGTATCCGTGGTCGTTCATGTTCAAGACCAGGTTCTGGCCCATTACCGCCAATCCGATCAATCCGATGTCAGCCTGCTTTCCCATGTTGGGTCTCCTTATGGTTGCCTAAGTATATGCTTATTTTGTATTTCATGCATCTTTGAAACGGTCGGCGTGTGCCCACAGCCCGACCGCGGGATTCGATATGTAGTAATATTCTTCGCCGTCGGCGGTGGTATTCCAGCCTTCGGTGGCCTCGTTGTTGCCATAACGTTCCTGCATCTGCTTGAGGTCTCCGTACAGGTATCCCACCGATTCCACTTCTTCGGTCGTCAGGGCTCCGGGGCAATAGCGGATCGAGAAACGCCCTTCGGACGATCCGTGGATCAGATGGGCGGCCGCGGAGAGGTTTTCCTTCAATTCATCGTTTCGGGCGACAGACTTGAGGACGAAATCGGTACCCTTGTACCCGTATTTGCGAATCAGACGGTCGATTTCCTTATCTTCTCCAAAGGTATGCACACCGGGGGCCAGCACGATGAGCTCGCCTCCGTCGGCGATCGCCATGCGGGTCCGGTAGATGCTCTTGTTGCCCAACCAGGTGGTCCTGAATTCACCGGGGTCGAGATACACCACCACCTTCTTCAACGGTCTGTCCACC
>PGXW01000078.1 GCA_002839355.1 Spirochaetae bacterium HGW-Spirochaetae-2 | reverse complement strand
CCGGGTATTTGATCTGGCGGCAGGTGGCAAGTCAAAGCCGACTGCAGAGGAACTGTCGACCATCACTGAAGCCGATATTCGTGCCTCGCGGGTATTTGATGGCGGCCTGAATGCAGATATGAAAGTTGAGTCAAAGGCCGATTTTTAAAGTGAATTGGACAATAGCCCCATGATGAGAAAAGAGCGGATCTGATATGAGCACACATCAAACAGGACTACGCGCCTTCCTTAGCGACCCGGCACAGGGGGGGGCACCGGATAACCCTTTGTCTGCTTTGCTCCTGCAAGTTGCCGATACGGTGAAAATACTCTCTGCCATGATTGCGCAGGGTGCGATTGCCGACATGACGGTTAAGCTCGAAAGCCAGAATGTGCAGGGTGAAACGCAGATGAAGCTGGATCTGATGAGCAACGATTTGTTCATTGAGCAGTTGAAGAGTGGCGGGCTGACACACGGCCTGGCTTCGGAGGAAATGGATGAAACCGTACTGCTGGCGAAACAGCCTGGCAAGGCACCTTATCTGGTGATTTTTGACCCGCTTGATGGTTCATCCAATGTGCCGATCAATGTCTCCATCGGTTCTATTTTTTCGGTACTGCAGGCACCTGCCGACCATCTGGCAGAAGCCACTGACTATCTGCAGGCGGGAAGCAGGCAGGTGGCTGCAGGCTATGCGCTTTATGGCCCGGCAACGATGTTGGTGCTCACTGTCGGCAAGGGCACGCATGGCTTTACGCTCGATCATGAAAGCAATGAGTTCGTGCTGACTCACCCTGCTATAAGTATTCCAGAGGATACGGCGGAGTTTGCCATCAACGCCAGCAATGCACGGTTCTGGGAACCGCCCGTCAAACGTTATATCGCCGAGTGTAAGGCGGGAAGTACCGACGTGCGTGCCAGGGATTTTAATATGCGCTGGGTGGCCAGCATGGTGGCGGATATCCACCGCATACTCATGCGTGGCGGCATCTATCTTTACCCGAAGGACAACAAGGATCACACCAAGGCCGGGCGTTTGCGCCTGATGTATGAGGCCAACCCCATGGCCATGCTGGTGGAGCAGGCAGGCGGCATCGCCTCCACCGGCAGGATGCGGATACTTGAGATCGAACCGGCCGATGTGCATCAGCGTGTGCCGGTCGTCATGGGCTCGCGTAACGAGGTGCTCAGGGTGGAGCGTTATCACCAGGATTACGACACTGGAAAAGACGAGAGCGGCAAGTCGCCGTTTTTCAGTGACCGTTCTTTTTATATGTAGTGCAAGGAGGGGCTGACGATGTCAAAAAAATTTCCCGTGATTGCCATTACCGGTTCATCCGGCGCAGGCACAACGACGGTGATGAACAGTTTCCACCATATCTTCCGGCGTGACGGTATCCGGGCGCAGGTCATAGA
>PGXW01000007.1 GCA_002839355.1 Spirochaetae bacterium HGW-Spirochaetae-2 | reverse complement strand
CGTACACGGGCTGTAGCGCAGGGGTTTAGCGTACAAGTCTGGGGGACTTGGGGTCGGCGGTTCAAATCCGCCCAGCCCGATCAGGGGAACTGTTTGGAAGGTAGTAAAATACCTGACTACAGTTCTCCTTTTCATTTATACCAAGGATTTGAACCGGAGTTGCGGCGCAAGTCGTCGAAGCGCATGCCAGCAGTAGGCTGGCATAGCAACGGAGGCGGGTCGCAGGACGGCGAGCTGTAACCAGCGAAGAAGGCCGAGACCAAATCCGCCCAGCCCGATCAGGGGAACTGTTTGGAAGGTAGGAAAATACCTGACTACAGTTCTCCTTTTCATTTATACCAAGGATTTGAACCGGAGTTGCAGTGCAAGTATCCCCATATTCTTAACCAGAATGTCCTGAAATGATAATGGTTTCTGTATAATTTCAGACTTCAAGTGTTTTGAAAATAGAATCTTACGTGTTTCGTCACGAGTAATGGCATCCGATGCCCATTGACCTTCCATGGAATCTTCTATAAATTTGAACCAATTCCATAAAGGAGGAAGACACTGTACATACCACATGCGGCAGGGATCCTTGGCAATTGGAATCATAGGCAGGTACGGTTCCTGATCACACTGCCTTTTGGTTTGTTTGTTCTCTTCTTGCTTTCCGATACACTCTCCACGCATTACCTTATCTATTCTGAATTCACCCAACTGATGTTCGTTGTGATTGCATTGTTGATCCTTTTGGTTGGATTCCATTTGCACTACGCGATGGTCAGGGCGGGCATAGTACCGTTGTTGGTACCAAGACCGGTACGGCGTGAATATATCGGTCTGGTCGACGATATCCTGAGGCACGATGAATTTGTCAAACTGAAGGATTTTTTCCACCATACAAACCATATCTACGACCATGTCGTACGGGTCTCGTTCATTTCCTATGCGATCTCCAAAATGTTCGGCATGGACTACAAGGCAGCCGCGAGAGGCGGACTGTTGCATGACTTCTTCCTGTATGATTGGCGGGAGCGGAAGGCTTCCGACGATTCGAGAGCACTGCATGGCAAGGAACATCCACACATAGCACTACAGAACGCCCGCATGCATTTCGAAGTGAGCGAACTGGAAGCCGATATTATTGTGAAACATATGTTCCCGAAGACTAGACACCTTCCCCTCTACAGGGAAAGTGTGGTCGTTTCGGTGGCTGACAAGATTTCAACCGTATACGAATACTACAGCCATTTCAGATGCCGCAACCGCTAACAATCCGACGTATGGACGCATCCGCGAACCGGCAGAACCCTTTTACTGGTTGGCTAGCGTCTTTTCCAACATTTCCAAAGCTTGCTCCATCTTGAATTCGGCGTACAGTGCAGTCTCGTTGATCTCGAATTCCTTGGTCGCAGCCTCAAAAGCCTTCAGGGTATTCTCCTTTGGCATGGAAAGCAGTACCCATACGCCTCCATCCGGATCGACCCAAAGTGCTTCCTGGGTCACTCCCATCAACGAGGTATTGCTGGTCTGGCGGGAAATCGACTCGTATGCCTCAAGCGCCTGCAAATCACTTCCCGAACCCATATCGCTAGTATAGTTGACCACAACACTATCGACTGTTGTATTGATCCACTGGGAAATCTTTTCCTTCGCATCGGCGTTCGCCCGTTTGATGGAATTCGCCTTGTTGCTGAGTTTCGCATACCCCGTCTCATAATGGAGATCCGCATTCTTCGGTGTGGCCTGGACCCAGACGGGTTGCCTTTGGCCCTCGGCACCAATTATCACCGGTCCTTTCGGTTCCTCGACAGCTTTGCTGGAGGTACATCCCGCAAACACCAGCGCGACAAGGACCACTACCATTACCGCCCACAAGTTCTTTTTCATACCAATTCCTCTCATAGTTCTATTGCTTTCAAGCTGGTGGTCCGCAAATCCCAGGCTATCCGATTCGATACGCACGCAGTCATACACCGCAGGAATCGAAGCAAAGGATTACAGACCACTACTTCCATGACAGCCTACCATGCACACCCGAACAAATCAATTTTTTTCCTCCCCAAAGCACAGGATACTCCTTCGGATCCCTACGATTTATGAAACCCTTTCCCCGAAAATTCGTATAGATGTACAGAAGCGACCATCCCGCATGGATCGGCTTACGGGAATGTGCAGGAAACCGGTGGGCGGCAAACACATCGACCTGCAGATCTCAAATTCGAATTTGAGATTTCCATCTCAATAAGGAGTAAGAATATGCAAACCAAATTGCATCGATTTTTTTTAATCGCCACTGGTATTGTCCTCGTTACGGTAATGCTGATCGGTTGTTCAATGGCAGCGAATGATCCCGGAACGATCCGGCTGAGTCTTACCGATGCCCCGATTGCCGATGCGAAGGGCGTCGAAGGGGTATTCATCACCATCTCGTCGATCGAATACAACTTGAATGGTGCCTGGATCGAGGATACGGGGTTTGAGGGTCCGCAAGAATTCAACCTGCTCGATCTTACCGGCGGTACAGTCGCACCTCTGACGAATACTGTCATCAGTGCAGGCGAAGTCACACAAATACGTTTCAAGCTTGATGCACAAGAGGATGGCGCATCACCGAGATCAACTCCCGGGAGCTATATCGTTATTGATTCCCGTGGTGAAGCCGATGGTACTATCGATGAAAACGACGACACCTATGAGCTTTTTGTTCCCAGCGGTAGCCAGACAGGCTACAAGGCAGTGGGCAGTTTCACCATTCCAAGCAACGGGGAAGTCGAGATTACCGCTGACTTCGATGTGCGCAAATCGGTGGTGAAGAGAGGTTCGAAGGACGAGTATATCCTCAAACCCACTATCCGCTTGATCGTAAACAACCAGGCAGGAACCATAGACGGCAGTTTCGTCGCAATCGATAGTACATTTACTGCCTTCACCGTATTTGCCTATGAAGATGGCGTGTATACGGACAGTGAGGCACCGACTGAAACAGAAACTCCGGAAACATTCGTTCCCTTCGAAAACGCTGTCAGCAGTGCGGCTGTCGATATCACCAACGGTACGTACATTCTCCCGTTCCTGACTGCAGGCATCTACGACCTGATCGTCGTCGGAGTTGGTGACGATGGTTCCTACACAGTCGTCGATACGACGACCTATGTCGATATTGTGGTAGAAGCCGAAACGACTACCACCAGGGATATAAGTCTTTAGATCCTATAGGTGCGGCGTTCTGGGCCGATCACCATTTTTCAGGGAGAGGAGTTGAAAAGCTCCTCTCTCTTCATGTCCCGGTGGTTCTCGCGGCTTCTTCGTCCCTGATCCAAGGAGAAAGACGGTACCGAACCGAAAAAGCAGATAAAGGTTTACTGCACGAGCGAAACCCCATAGAATAGGTGCATATCCAAAAGCAAGAGGGAGAACCAAATCGAACGTATGTATGATCAGTCCACCATAGCTTTCTTTGGTTTGGTTTTCCATGGATTGTTTGCGATCGTGTACTTCACCCTCTGGCTCAGCAATCGTGACCATGTCGCGGGATTGGGGTATTGGACCATAAATCTCCTCTTCCACGTCTTCGGACGGATTGTTGTACTCACCGACGTATCCCAATCAACACAAATAGGTGCGGTAGTCGGAAACCTCTCGACAGGTATCGGAGCTGTCCTATTCTATTTTGGACTCGCGGCTTTCACCAAGACCACCATCAACAAGAACTTCTACTACTCCTTTCTGGTGATCCTGGCCATTGCCAGCGTATGGAGCAGCAGTTTCATCGAAAACCAATACGTGCGTTCGATTGTCGCCGATGTTGCCATCCTGTTCATCACTTCCCGGTACCTTGTGCTCATCTGGAAGAACCGCAACGCCAACCCTTGGTACCGTCGTCCGTATATGGTTCTCCTACTGGTGTATGGTGTATTCACGGTCACCTTCATCATGAGGACCGTATTCGATACCATCGCATTGTATAATGGGGACCTACTCCCAGCGTTCGATTCGCCACAATTGCGTATGAGCCAATTGTTCGCTCTGATCATCCTATCGATCGTAAACTTTTGCATCCTTATCCTTTCCAACAACGCATTGCTCAAGGATCTGGCAAACGACAGCTTGGAGAAGGACAAGATGATGGATAAGCTCAAGATATTGGCACAGCGCGACGGTTTGACCGGTCTTTTCAATAGGAACGCCGTGGAACAGTATCTGGATAGTGCGATCGAACAGGCAAAGAGCGGTTGCCCATGCATGGTCACTCTGGTTGATATCGACAATTTCAAACAGATCAACGATACCTACGGCCACGAATGCGGCGACATGGTGCTGGTCCACCTTGCAAACATATTTTCCACATGCATCCGCGAGCGCGATACGGTAGGCAGATGGGGAGGCGATGAATTCCTTTTTATCCACAAGGAGATCACACCCGAACAGGCCACCGTTCTGGTACATCGTCTGCATCAAGCCGTGGATTCCTACGATTGGAAGAGTGCGATCCATACCAAGGATACCAAGGTCTCGATTTCCAGCGGGTTCACGACCTGCTCCGGCGCGGAATCCAAGCGAAAGATCCTTAGGAGAGCCGACCTGAACCTCTATACCGCAAAGGAAAACGGACGGAGCCAAGCCGTCGGCTCATAAGTCGTTTCTGGAAACATATCATTTTTACTTGCCACCCCCACTATCCCTAGATATAGTGGTTTTATGAACACATCGGGAAAAACTGTAATACTATTCTTTGTATTGGTTGCCGGATGCTTTGTCCTGGCAATTGCCCTTGTACCTGTCGGCTCACAGGGACCGTTGCGTACTGTCATTGCGATAACCGCGGGAACAGCCGTCCTCAGTTTTGCCTTTGGCCTGGCAACCCATGACTATTCGTGGACCGATCGCCTATGGAGCACCACTCCTGTCGGGTATGCGTGGATATATGCTGCCGCGGGCGCCTTCAATCCGATTGTCACCCTGGCAGCAATCCTGGTCACCATATGGGGAGGTCGGCTCACGTTCAACTTCGCCCGGCGGGGAGGATATACGGGGGGAGAGGATTACCGTTGGCCGATTCTTCGCGAACGGATAGGAAACCCGGTCGGCTGGCAATTGTTCAACCTCCTGTTCGTTGCAGGGTACCAGCAGTTCCTATTCATCTGCTTCACCCTCCCCCTGTACACCATGTCCTCATTGACCGGTGCTCGACTCTCTCCCGGTGCGATCGCAGCAGCCGTTCTGCTACTGGCATTCCTTACGTTGGAAACCATTGCCGACCAACAGCAATTCGAATTCCAACAATCGAAATATGGTCTGCTCTCCAAGCGGGAGGAGTTCCGATCCGACTATGAACGTGGTTTCAGGACATCGGGATTGTTTTCCCGCTCACGGCATCCGAACTATCTCGGGGAACTGGGCGTCTGGTGGAGCATGTATTTGCTTGGAGCTATAGGTATGGGATCGCTAGTGCATTGGAGTATCGCTGGTCCGTTGCTGTTGACCTTGCTATTCATAGGCTCGACAATCTTCACCGAGGGCATCACGACCAGCAAATATCCGGGGTATTCCGAGTACCGCAAAGATGTCTGGCCGATTTTTCCGAAACTCTGGTGATGCCGCTGTGCTGTTTCTTGTCTATATTGGAGGTACGGGATGCATGCTTTGATGAGACGGTTTTTCCCTTTGGCATTGGTTATGCTCCTGTGCATGTCGACCCTAGTGGCGGCAGGAAAAAAAGAACAACCTGAAGTTGCTGAAAGAGAGGCTCCAATGACCACGACCACCCGAGAAGAACGGTTTTTCTTCATACCGATACAAGACGAACTGTTGGCGAAGCTCAATGTATTGGAATCACATATCATCCTCCAGAAAGGAACGGAGCGGGCATTCACCGGAAAATATACCGATACGACCGATGAAGGCACCTACTATTGCCGACAATGCGATACACCGTTGTACTACTCGGAGGATAAATTCCATTCGAACTGCGGATGGCCCTCGTTCGATGATGAATTGCCGGAAGCAGTACGCAAATTCCCCGACCCCGACGGCATGCGTACTGAAATCGTCTGTGCCACCTGCGAGGGACACCTTGGCCATGTTTTTGTTGGAGAGGGATATACAGACAAGGATATTCGCCATTGCGTGAACTCGATTTCCCTCGTGTTCAAACCGGGCCCTCCTGTTGCCAAGGCAGTGTTCGCCGGAGGATGCTTCTGGGGTGTCGAATACCTGTTTGAGAAACTCGAAGGGGTCCATGCCGCCATATCCGGATATACCGGAGGTCACACAGAAAACCCCACGTACCGTCAGGTCCTCACCCATACGACAGGTCATCTGGAGGCGGTCGAAGTCCGATATGACCCCCGCATCATATCCTATGAACAGCTGGCCAAGTACTTTTTTGAAATCCACGATCCGACACAATCGGACGGGCAAGGTCCGGATATCGGGAACCAATATCTCTCGGCCATCTATTACAGAAATCGCGTGGAATATGATACAGCGATCGACCTGATCGGAATCCTCGAGGGCAACGGAATGGATATTGCGACAAAAATACTTCCTGCCGCGGTGTTCTGGCCTGCCGAGGAATACCATCAGGACTATTACGAGTTGAAAGGAACGCTACCCTATTGCCATGCGTGGACCAAAAGGTTTTGATATGTGCGACACGATGGTAACAACCGATTCCTCGACTGGATCGATGCTGTTTGCGAAAAATTCGGATAGGGATCCCGGCGAACCCCAGTTCATCCAGTACTGTGAAGCCTCGGAGGGTTTGGGAACCCCTACCCATCCGGAACATCGCAAATCCTACGACCTGGTGCAGTATCCCCGGCTTAAGAAGGCCGCAGCCTCGCTTCCCAATCCGTTGAAGGCACTGGTTAGCCGCCCCTCATGGATGTGGGGCGCGGAAATGGGAATCAACGAAGCTGGAGTAGCTATCGGAAATGAGGCTGTCTTCGCTACCAGCAAACCCGAAAAGGACGGTTTGCTCGGTATGGATATCCTCAGGCTCACCCTACACAATGCGTCGAGTGCACAGCAAGCCGTACAAATAATCGCAGGCCTGCTCGAAACCTTCGGACAAGGTGGGAATGGAAGCTATTCAGGAAAACTCACCTACCACAACTCGTTCCTCATTACCGATCCGACATCGGCCTGGGTGGTTGAGAGCGCCGCACGCACATGGGTTGCCAAGAAGGTCGAAGGCACGGCTACCATCTCGAACGCCTATACCATAGGCAACGCATACGATGATGCGGACGATCGTACGGAATTGACACACCCGGATTTCGCCCGCTCCAACGCCAGCACCTTGTACCGATGGTTCACCAAAGGCGATATCAGGCAACAGACCACCACCCGCCTGTTGGAAAACGGTGGAGCATCATGGGAAACCATGCGCGACACATTGTGCCATACGCGGGGAACAACCGGGGAAATCGACCACACCATGCGATCGATTTGCATGGACGCGACCGGATTTGTGAAAAGCCGGACGGCGGCTTCGATGATTGTCGAATACCACAACGGCATGCCGTTGGCATGGTTCACCGGCTCACCGCTACCAGTGTATAGCCCGTTCATACCGTTTGCGGTCGGACCCGAGGCCTGGGACCTTGCCCCACATGCCGATCTCCGTTTCGGCTATAGGTTTTCACAGGAACGGACCGAACTGACCAAGTTGATACTTGCCGCTCCGGTGAAGGCAAAGCAGAAAATTGGTGCCCTCGCGAGGGAAATCGAAACCAGCTGCCGAACCATGGTAGAAGGTTCGTGGAGGCAGGGCGCATCGGCTCAACTGGCACAAGACTGCACCGCAGCCCTCGCCGAAGAGCAGACCTTTCGCACGAACGTGCAGGATATATTGATCGAGTTTGGAGCCGAATCCAAGAGCCTCTACGAAAAACCGGACAGCTTCTACCGTTGCGGGTAGCTTATTCCAACCAATTCTCCAAGCCTTCCACCGCAACATCGGCAGACAACATTCCGCTGAATACGATATAGGAGCCCTTCACGCAAGGTATTCCGAGGGCCATATCACCAGTAAAGGCAACATCGAGGTGTCCGAATTGTGTCGCGATTGTCGCAACAACGAACGAGACTTCTTGCGCCTCATCCGATTTTGGGGCTTCCCTGACTGCCAGGACGGGACCACAGACCAATACGACATCATCCGGTAGGTTCCTGTTGCGTTTCTCCTCGGGCAAGTCCGGATCATGCTTGAGCATGAAATTCAAGGGGAATACCCGCTTGTCGGTCAACAGCATGGGGAAATTGGACATCTCGGGATTGTTGGCATATGCCCGCTCGTAATCTTCCCTGGAGGCATAGATCTCAAGTGCAAACGGAAAGGCAACCACCTGCATGGATATCGAATTCCCTTCCTGCAACTCGGGCAAGACGGCAGCGTTTACCAGGTGGGTGACAAACACACCATCCTGCGCCTGGTTCGTGCACGCGACGACCGCACAAAGATCGTCGGCTTCCTTCGGGGTGGCATTGAAGAAGGGAATGGCATTCCACATGCATCTACCCGTAAGATGCGTGTCGGTCCCCAAGATCCTCACCTCTTCGCCTTCCTTGATCGCCCTGAAGATGAATTCGACACCCGAAGGCAATGTATGGTTCAAATAGAACGCTCCATGCGCATGGCGCCACTTCGCCTTGCTATACATCGCAAGCATCTTGGCTGAGTCAAGGACACCATCCTCGACAAGATATTCCAAAGCGAGATTCCGCACAAAAACAGGCATCGGCCACCTCCAAGGCTTGTATCGTAGCAGAGCTCGGCCAATTGTTCCATGGCTCTCCAAGCGCCTCCAAGTTCTCCTGCCCGAGCACCGGAACACTTGTCCCGAACCTTGTTTATGGTTAGAATGGCACCCTATGAATTGGGCTGAATTTCTAACTGTTTTCGGTATTGCGTTGGGATTGTCCATGGATGCCTTCGCTGTTTCGATAACACAAGGGGCTTGTCTCGACATCCGAACCCTCCGCTACCCGCTGGCCATCGGAATAACCTTCGGTCTATTCCAAGCCGCCATGCCCGTGCTCGGATGGCTTGCCGGAACCACATTCAGTTCCATGATCCAACATGTTGACCATTGGGTAGCGGTAGTCCTCTTGGGCATTATCGGGATCAAATTGTTTGCGGATGGGTTCTTGGATTACCGACGCAAGAAGCATGCACAGGCGAACGGGATGTCCTGTGAAGTCAAGTGCGGTGGCATACTGCAATTCCACGACCTTGTGATGATGGGAATCGCCACCAGTATCGATGCATTGGCAGTCGGAGTCACCTTCGGGATGCTTGGCATCGATATCTGGTTGAGCATCCTCATCATCGGTCTAACGACTTTCATCCTCTCCACCGTCGGGGTATACATCGGAAAAAGGACAGGTCCGCTCCTTGGGGACAAGATGGAAATGATTGGAGGAGTGGTGCTCGTGCTTTTGGGAATAAAAATACTCATCGAGCACATGGTCAAGGGGATTTGAATGTTCGACGCACACCGGCATCTCCCCATATCGGGAGAGCATCGCCCCTCTTCGGGTCAACACATTTGGTTCGCCACCTCAGGTCCCGACGAGTGGGCCCTGTTCCAAACGCTTTCCTCCCCGCCCCAATGGAAACACGGGTATGGTCTACTGCCACAGTGGTTGTCGGAGCATCCCCATGACCAGACGGCAATCTTCGATATGATTGCCCATGTGGAGGCACTGTTGCGGCACGATCCCCACGGCTATATCGGTGAAATCGGTATCGACGAGCGCTTCGCGAACCTGGTTCCCCTGGACGTACAGCTCTCTATCGCCGGTCGGCTGTTGGATTTGGCTGACAGGACAAGCCGTCCAGTGGCTATCCATCATGTCGGCAGCATTACGCTATTGGAAAACTTGTTGGAGGGCGCGGATGTCGGGATCCCGATAATTGTCCATGGGTTCCTGGGTTCGTTGGAAACCGCCCGGCACCTTTCCAATCGGGGATGTACGATATCCATTGGCCCGAATGTGTGGGCACACCAGACGAAACTGGGAAACAGGCTTGCTGAAATCGACATTCCGTTCGTGTTGGAAACCGATTATCCGCATGTGCCCGATCTTTTGGCGCAGAGCTTGGGGTACGAACAGATTTTGGCCAGCCATTACCGGGAAGTGGCCCAACGGTTGCACCTACAGCAGACTGACCTTGAGGAGAAGATGCATGGACTCGCGACGATTCTTACGGATTGGTAGATTGCTGGGCGAGGAGGCGGTTACCGCGCTCTCGGATTGCCATGTGGTTGTGGTAGGTATGGGCGCGGTCGGATCGTATGCACTCGAGGTGTTGGCTCGAAGTGGTGTCGGACATCTGCGGATCGTCGATTTCGACACGGTGGGAATCACCAACATAAACAGGCAGTTGCTTGCAACCGACTCGACCATAGGTATCAAGAAGGTGGAAGTCGCCCGACGCCGCATATTGGACATCAATCCCGATGCCATGGTCGAATCCTTGGATATGTTCGCGCATGAGGATACCCTCGAGACCATACTCGACTATCCGGTCGACCTGGTGATCGATGCGATAGATTCGCTTGCACCCAAACTTGCCTTGCTCGAAGGTGTTTGGAAACGCAATATTCCAGTGATATCCTCGATGGGAGCAGCATTGCGCACCGATCCGACCAAAATCACGACCGGTGACCTTATGGAGACATTCGGATGCCCATTGGCAAAGCAAGTCCGCACAAAATTGCGTCGACGGGGTGTCGGAACCGGTATCAGGACAGTCTTTTCCTCGGAACCGGTAGACTTCGAATACAGAGAGCCGCACGAAGAGCAGCATTTCGACTACAATGAGCAGATTTTGGACCGCGGACGGGTACGGAAAGTGTTGGGCAGTCTCCCCAGCATAACCGGAATGTTCGGATTACGTGTGGGGCACGAGGCGATTTTCCAATTGCTTGCACAAAAGCAGGCGGGTCAACCGGTATAGGTCATAGGTTCGCGACTGCGTCGGCAAACCAGGATCCAAAAGCCTCTGGCCGTAGGGTATCGAGATTGACCGATGCCACCCTGACCCTCAGTGTCGCGATTTCGTCTTCGCCCCGCATGACCCGCTGGAGGAAAACCATAGAGAACCGTTTCGCCTGCTCGAGGGTGGTCAAGA
Source organism: Spirochaetae bacterium HGW-Spirochaetae-2 (assembly GCA_002839355.1). Classification (GTDB taxonomy): domain Bacteria; phylum Spirochaetota; class Spirochaetia; order Sphaerochaetales; family Sphaerochaetaceae; genus UBA8525. The sequence goes on along the minus strand of PGXW01000007.1, from coordinate 56,147 downwards.
CACGCAACTCGTCGTCGAGCAACGCCGGCGTGTGGTATTCGACAGAAACAGATTTGACGACGTACGCGATCCGCTTCTGTGCCATCAATTCGACTTGTCCCAGTCTTCCCACCGACACCGAACGCAACATTTCGGTACGCGCATGTTCTGCAAAATCGAGATACTTGGCGTGATACACGATGCCACCGGCATCGGTATCACTATAATAGACTCTCAGAGAAAACTCGTGGGCCATCGGGAACCTCTATCTAGAAATCCAGTGTCGCGAACAAATCGTCCATTGTCTCCGCACGTCTGATCATACGCACCGATCCATCGGATTGCAACAGGTACTCGGCTGAGCGCAACTTCGCATTGTAATTGAACCCCATGGCATGCCCATGGGCACCGGCGTCATGGATCACCACCACATCACCCGGAACCATTTCGGGCAGCTTCCGGTCGATCGCGAACTTGTCGTTGTTCTCACACAGCGAACCGGTCACGTCGTACACTCCGTCACTATCCGATGGGCTTTTGCCTACAACGGTCAGGTGATGATAGGCACCATAGAGGGCGGGGCGCATCAGGTTCGCCATGCTCGCATCCAGACCGACATAATTCTTGTACTTGCTGGTCACGTGCCGAACATGGGTCACCAGGTATCCATACGGGCCGGTGACCATACGTCCGCATTCGAACACGATCCGTAGGGGATCGAGACCTGCCGGAACAATCATCTGGTCGTAGAGTTTCTTGATTTCGGAACTGACCCATGCGATATCCATGGCCTTTTGATCGGGGCGATAGGGAATACCGATGCCTCCGCCCATGTTCACGAACTCCAACCTGATACCAGCCTCTTCCTTGAGGCGAATCGCCTGGGCGAACAACATGCGTGCGGTCTCGACTATATAGCTACCGTCCAGTTCGTTGGAGGCCACCATGGTATGCAACGCGAATCGCTTTGCACCCAACTTTTTGGCCTTGAGATAGCAAGGCACCAATTGTTCGGTGGTCACACCGTATTTTGCTTCCACCGGATTTCCGATGATCGCATTGCCAGTCCTATCCGGTCCGGGATTGTAGCGGAACGAGATAAGTTCGGGCATCTTCGCGCTGCGCACCAACGAGTCGATATGGGTGATATCGTCGAGGTTGACCACCGCACCCATCTCGTATGCGGCGGCAAATTCCTCATCGGGGGTATCGTTGCTGGTGAACATGATATCCTCACCGACAATGCCAGCCTGTTGGGAGAGCACCAGTTCCGGCAGCGAGCTGCAATCGGAGCCGAACCCCTCCTCCTTCATGATCTTGAGAATGGAGGGATTGGGACAAGCCTTAACGGCGAAATAGTTCTTGAATCCAGGAACCCAGGCGAAGGCTTGCATGAATGCCCGTGCGTTGGCACGGATCGCCTGCTCGTCATACAAGTGGAACGGTGTTGGATATGCTGCAGCCAACGAAAGCATTGTCGCTTCATCGACAGGTAAACTCTTCGTGCTCATGACCGGGCCTCCTCGGTGATAACCAGATTGTTCTTGATACTCGCGACAGCCTTCACGATATTCTCCCGATGTCCGAACGCACTGACACGGATATACTGTCCTCCTGCGGCACCGAAACCGGCTCCAGGAGTAGCAATCACCTGGCATTGGTTGAGCAACTGGTCGAAGAAATCCCACGAAGACAGGGAACCGGGCGTCTTGACCCAAAGGTACGGCGCGTTGTCACCACCGAAAACAGTCAGGCCCACAGAGCGGAGACCGTCGCGGATAATCCGTGCATTCTCCATATAGTAGGCTATGACCGCGCGCGATTGCGACAGTCCCTCAGGAGACAATACGGCGATACCACCTGCCTGCGCGATATTGCTTGCACCGTTGAAGAAGGTCACCTGACGGCGGAACCACATGGTATGCAGTTCCCCTGGTTGGGAATCTTCGGCAACCAGTTCCTTGGGGACGATTGTCCACCCCAGCCGGACACCGGTGAAGCCGGCGAACTTGGAGAAACTGTTGATTTCGATCGCACACTCCCGTGCTCCGGGAATTTCATAGATGGTCCGAGGCAAGCTGGAATCGCCGATATATTCCGCATAGGCGGCATCGAATATGATCACTGCCTTGTGTTTGCGGGCATAATCCACGAAAGCTTGGAGCTGCGCATGCGTCGCGACCGCTCCGGTGGGATTGTTGGGACTACACAGATAGATCAGATCGACCTTCTGGTGCGGTGGTTCAGGGAAAAATCCGTTCTCCTCCGTTCCCGGCAAATAGACGAAGCCGTCATACTGACCCAATGTGCGGTTGAACAGACCGGTCCTTCCCGAGACGACATTCGAGTCCACATATACCGGATATGCCGGATCCTGGATCGCCACCACGTTGCCGGTGTCGAATATCGCCTGGATATTGGCCGCATCTGCCTTCGCTCCATCGCTGACGAAGAATTCCTCGGGATCGATCTTGACACCAAATTGCCGATAATACCCCGACAACGCCTCGCGAAGCGGCGTATCGCCCTGTTCATCCCCATATCCCGTGTAGGTGTCGGCGTGTCCCAAGCCATCCACCTTGGCGTGGAGACCCGCAAGCACTGCCGGTGGCAACGGTTCGGTGGTGTTGCCGATCCCAAGCTTATGCAAGACAACTCCCGGATGTGCCGCCTGATAGGTCTTTGCGCGACGTGCAATCTCTGGAAACAAATATCCTGCGGACAGTTTCCGAAAATTCCTGTTAATGGTAGCCATGTATATTCCTTCCTAATTCGCTAGTATTTCACTTGTTTCTCTTGATGTCCAATGGGGCCAATGCGGTCAGGATCTGCTGTCGGTGTTCTTCAAATTCCAATGAACACATGGGAAGCCTGAATTCTTCCTTGCACCACCCGTATGCGGCCATGGCGGTCTTTATCGGAATAGGATTGGTCTCGCAGAAACATGCTGCGAAGAATGGGGAAAGATTCTTCTCCCATCCCCTGGCCTGCCCAAAATCACCGGATAGGGCGGTATGGATCATCGCACGCATCTGGGCAGGAATGAGGTTGGATGCCACGGAAATGACACCGTCCCCGCCTGCTTCGATCAAATCGACCGCCATGTTGTCATCTCCGCTGAGTACCGAGAAATCCTCTGGGGAGCGGGCGATCACATCCTTCATCTGATCCAGGTTACCCGAGGCCTCCTTGACAGCCACAATGTTGGGGCAATCGTTGGCAAGCCGTACCAGGGTATCCGTTTCGATATTGACACCTGTCCTTCCCTTGATATTGTACAGGACGCAGGGAATTCCAACCGAATCGGCGATGGTCCGGAAATGCAGGTACAACCCCTTCTGTGTGGGCTTGTTGTAATATGGATTTACCAACAGCAATGCATCGACTCCGGCCGATTCGGCATGTTTCGACAAGCGGACTGCCTCGCTGGTGGCATTCGATCCGGTTCCAGCTATGACGGGAACCCGGCCCGCAGAGGTTTCGACAGTGGAGGCGATCACCCGGTCATGTTCCGCGTGGCTGAGTGTCGGGCTTTCCCCGGTGGTTCCACAGGGGACCAGGCCGTCGACACCTTGGGCAATCTGGAATTCGATAATCTGCTTGAACGCCTTCTCATCCACTAGCCCATATTCTGTAAACGGTGTAATCAGTGCCGTGTACACGCCCTTGAATCTTTTCATCTCCAACTCCTTTGCGATAGATCTCGCGCCCTACAGTATTCAGCCCATCAATTCGGCAAGCATATCGTCAAGCTTGAAAAAACCTTTTCTACCATCTCTTACCCATGCCGCCGCTTGCAGTGCCCCGGTTGCGAACCCTTCCCGGCTACGTGCCCGGTGGGTTATCTCAATCGAATCGACTGGACTGTCGAAGATCACCGTGTGGGTACCGGGGTGGGATCCTCCGCGTGCGGAACTGAGATGGATCTCCGAATCCGAGCGCTTGCGGTCCAACCGTGCGGTCTCCAAACTATCCTTGCGGGTCAGTTCTTCCAACAGGATGTTACCCAACATGATCGATGTACCCGACGGGCTGTCACCCTTGCCGGCATGGAACAATTCCTGAACGACAGGATCGTACTCGGGAAACCGTTCCATGAGCCGGGCGGTACTCCGTACCAGGCTGAAAAACAGGTGCACTCCAATGGCGAAATTTCCCGACCAGATGATCGAGCATTCCGTTTCCTCCAGCCTTTGCCGGATGCGATCCATATTTCCATACCACCCTGTTGTCGCCACGACTGCGGGAACCTTCGCCTGCGCATAGGTTATCATGCGTTCCTCTATTCCTTCGGGTACAGAGAATTCGACAACGACATCCGCATTGGCAAGAGAGGCTGCATCACAGGTTCGGGATGTGACTTCAGGTCCTTGCGCATGAGGGTCGATCACTGAAACCACCTCATGCCCGGACCGCAATGCGGCTTCTCGAACCACATGTCCCATCTTTCCAAATCCCACGATAGCAATTCGCATATAGCCTCCTCGCCCCCAATAATTCGATTGGAGGCAGTGTACCAGAATCACAACATTGTGTCTATATTAATAACAAAATGTTTTTATAATAACAAAAATTGATACCAGTTACAGAACCCTTCCATCGCTTTCATTCTTGGTCCGCTGGTATTCGTGCCAGTATTGGTCGACATCGCGGGTGAGCTTGGTTATGTGGTCGATCATACATTGTTCCGCTTCCTCGGCGTTCCGTGACTGGAGTGCGGTGAGGATACGGCCGTGGAAGTTCGAATAATTGTCACCCACACGATACCGCAATTGCTCGAACAGCTGCGATTGCTGCCCCATGGCAGAGAGCATCATGTACAGGGAAAACAGCGCCTTGTTCTTGGATGCCTTGGCAATACCGCCGTGGAAAGCGATATCGTCGTTGGCGATGCTCTGGTGGTCGATCGAGTGGGAGTGCTGGTTTCTCAAACACGATTCGAGCTCATCCAACTCCGCATCGGTGATACGTTGGGCTGCAAGCCTTGCGGTCTGTCGCTCGATTGCCAACCGCGCCTCAAGCACCATGAGGAAATTCTCCAGCACATCGCTATTGATCAAGTCATCCAAACTCTTCTTGTAATAATCCAATTCAAGGCTGGTATTGGCCGCCTCGACGACTTGCTTTCCCAATACCGTTATGGAACGTCCCTTGAAGCCATGCTTCTCGACATATCCAAGGACCTCGAGCTGGTTCAACTCCCTCCCTATTGTCGCACTGCTGACTTCGATCCCACGCTCCGTAAATGCATTGACTATGAACCAGGATCCGACAGGATCTTCGGATTCGTTGATGATCTCTAGGATCGGTTTCTTCCATTTGTCTTTGGCAATATCCAAAAATAGCCTCCTATGCAGCATGCCTATCGACCACAGGCAAACCGGCGCATATCAAGTATAATACATAGTCGTTGCAAGTTCCAGAACTAACCGCAAAAGAGTTCCTAATAAGATGAGTAGTTGCCGAGACAAAGCCTTACTTACGCACAATCTCCACGCATTTTGTCAATGTTTTACCTTGACTGGTCGTAATATTCATTATAAACTACTACCACTCATAGTATGAGTAGTAAACATGTACGGCAAGGAGCAAGCACATGATCCAAGGTGTATTCACTGCATTGGTAAGTCCCTTCAATAAGGATGGGAGTATAGATCTCGGCGCTTACAAAGCTCTGATCGAATTTCAAATCACCCAAGGTATCGATGGGCTTGTTCCTGTAGGTACAACCGGAGAGAGCCCGACCCTCGATGCCAAGGAAAAGGAATTGCTGATTCAGGTAGCGGTTGATATGGCCGACAAGAAGATACCGGTCATAGCAGGCACCGGTGCCAACAACACCAATGCCGCGGTCGAAGCCACAAAAAGGGCAAAAGACTTGGGTGCCGACATGACGCTGCAGGTCGCACCCTATTACAACAAGCCTTCCGAGGAGGGGTTGTACCGGCACTTCACCACAATCGCGGATGAAGGGGCATTGCCGGTTGTCCTCTACAATGTTCCGGGAAGAAGCTCCGTGAACATGTCGGTGTCCCTGTTGCTCAGATTGGCACAGCATCCCGGGATCGTTGCGGTGAAGGAAGCGAGTGGCAGCATGTCCCAGATCGAAGACCTATTGAACCAGCGCCCGACAACCTTCTCGGTCCTTTCCGGGGACGATGCCTTGACCCTGCCCATGGTTGCCTGCGGAGCGCAGGGTATCATCAGTGTCGCCAGCAACATGTTCCCCAAGGAAATGGTAGACATGACCCATGCCGCTCTGGCAGGAGATATGCGCACCGCCTTGCAGATCCACAATCACCTGTACCCGTTCTTTGTGAACCAATTCATAGAGACAAACCCGGTACCGATAAAGACCTACATGGCAAGCAAGGGCATGATGGAAGAGGTGTTCAGACTCCCGTTGTGCGAATTGCGTGAGCAGAACAGAAAGACGTTGCTTGCAACCTTTGGTTGAGCACACATGGCCTCCGATACTTTTCGGAGGTCGTTCTTTTAAAACCATATAATTAAAACTAAATGTTATTATTGATTCTTTTTTGTTTTTAATATAACATCAACGTCACTACAATAACAGGGAGTGATGTATGGTAAGAGTAATTCTCAACGGTTGCGGCGGTCGCATGGGAACAGTCCTGACAAACCTCATCGGAGATATGTCGGATATGAAAATCGTCGCTGGAATCGACATTGTCGAAGTCAGCCGTCCCTACCCCACCTTCGCCTCTTTGGAAGCATGCACGATAGATGCCGATGTGGTCGTCGACTTCACATCCCCGAAGACACTCCATGGGTTTCTCCCCATTGCCGTTGCACGCAAACTTGGCATTGTGGTGGCTACGACCGGCTTGACCCAAGTCGAACTTGACCTGCTCGCACAGGCCAGTACAGAAATCGCCATATTCCGGTCGGGAAACATGTCGCTGGGCATCAACCTTGTACAGCAATTGCTTCAAAGCACCACAAAAGTACTGGGAGAACGGTTTGATATCGAGATAATCGAGAAGCACCACAATCTGAAGAAGGATTCACCCAGCGGTACCGCGCTCATGTTGGCAGACTCCATCAATGCGGTCAGGATCAAAAAAATGCGCTACGTTTGTGGTCGCGAAGGTGCCGACACGCTTCGCAAGCCGGACGAATTGGGAATCCACTCGTTGCGTGGAGGAACGATAGTCGGTCAGCACGAAGTGACGTTCGCTGGCCAGGACGAGATCATATCGATCGGCCACCAGGCCTTCTCCCGCCAAGTATTCGCGACGGGTGCCATAGCTGCGGCCGCCTATATCGTTCGGCAGAAACCCGGGATCTATTCGATGCAGGACATGATAAACGAATCGAGCGCGGTGACCACCCTCTACACTTATCCCGAGGAAGTCCTGGTTTCCTTGGAAGACCTTCCCCGCGACATGTCCGTGATTTCCCATCTGTATGGCGTTTTGGCAGAGAATGATGTGTTCATCGATATGATCAGCCATACGGGTGCGACGAATGGACATTTGTCCGTTTCCTTCACAATCAATGCGAAGGACCGGGTCAAGACTGAAGCGCTGCTCAGGGACTTGGTTTCAGCGCATGACGGTGTCCATCTGGGTATCGTGGACAACATCACCAAGTTGACAGTCGAAGGTCCGGGAATGGAATTCCAGTCCGGTGTCGCCTACCGGGTGTTTTCCTGCATGGCAAAGGCCGGAATTCCGATACTTGCGGTAACTACGTCGGAGAGCAAGATTTCCTATATCTCTCCGACAAGCGACGTCGATCGGGCGGTGGCGATAATCAAGGAAGAATTCGGTATCTGATTAGTCGGTTGCCAACCGTTGCATGTTCACCACCTGCTCGTAATATCCATTCGGGTAGGTGGCATGCACCACTGCTGTCCTGTCGTTCTTCTTGATCTTGACCACACGCAACACCGTGCCGTCGCAGACAACCTGGCCAAGCCTGTCGACCATCTTGATCGTCTGGCCCTCGACCGGCAATGGAACATATTCATAGGGGAAGGCGATATAGGCCAAACCCTCCTTGAACGTATGCTTTTTCAAGTATATCGCCAGACCGGGACATGCGGCGACGCATATGCCACATCCATTGCACTTGTCCAGATCGACTATCGGCAGATTCGTGATCTCATCGCCGACAATAATGGCATGCTGGGGACAAGCAGTCTCGCAAGGGTTGCAGGGAATGCCTTCGATGCACTCGATCACAGCAGCGAGAGCCCGTCTATCCTCGGCCGGCAACTGGTAGCAAGGGCTGGCGTGCAATTCAGCCAGATTCGGCGCACCGGAGACTTTCAATCCCTTATCGTCACTCATGGTATGTTCCATACTATTCATCCTCTCGTTTGCGCCATTATCGCAGCTTTCGCATCACGTCGCTTTTGTCCGAACAAGCCGGAACGCAGGGCCAGCATCCGTTGCTCGGCGGCCTTGAATCCAACCTCGTAGTCATGTTCGGCAACGTATCCGAGCGAATGGGCGGCAGACAATCCGGCCATCCTCCCCTCTTCCATGGCAGTGCTTGCCTCCTCGACTCCGGAGATATCGCCAGCAATATAGATACTCGGTATGCTGGTGCACATGCTCGCATCGTGCCAAGGAACCATACCGCCCAATAGAGGGCTGTACAACGGTTCACACCCGGCGGCGAACGCCAACTCCACCAACGGAGTCAATCCCGCGGCGATACAGATAGTATCGACATCGAGGACCTTCTCGGTTCCGGGAATCGGTTGCCACTTGTCGTCGATCTGTACGATCGTGGCGGATTCCACATGATCGGTTCCCCGTGCCTCCAGCACCGTGTGGCTTGTGTGGAATGGGACACCGGCACGACGTACTTTCGCCGTATGGACACCATAGCCGCCAAGTCGGGGAGCGGCCTCAACGATTGCCTTCACATCGGCTCCGGCCTGCAGCAACTGGTAGGAAACGATGACGCCGACATTTCCGGAACCCACCATGAGCACCTTGTATCCGGGAAGCACGCGATGCAAGTTGATCATCGTCTGTGCAGCACCTGCCCCCATGACTCCTGGAAGCGACCAACCGGGAAAATTCACCGAGTTCTCCACCGCACCGGTGGCGATGATGATCCGCTGTGCACGGACATTCACGGACTTTTCCTTGTTCCTGACTATCCAGACATCCCGTTGGTTGAAGATTCCACACACCTCTGCATCCAACCAAACCTCGATCCGCAGGGCATCGGCTTCCTCGAGCAGTTGCGTCCCGATATCGATACCACGGACCCCGGCCCTATGGTCTCGGGAACCGAAAAACTTGTGTATCTGCTTGAACAGCTGCCCACCTGGCTTGCTGTTCTCATCCACCAACAATACATGCGCACCAGAACGTGCGGCCTCCAAGGCAGCGGAAAGCCCTGCCGGTCCAGCCCCGATTACTACGACTTCTCTCTCTTCCATCGTTATTGCTCCTGTTTCCAGACGCCGTAGCCCATCTGGGTTTCTATGACCATCCCTTCCTCGACCGGGGTGATGCAGGTCCGGACATTGGGAATGCCATTGACAGTCATGACGCAGTCCGTGCATCGGCCTATTCCGCAGTAGATACCCCGCGGCTCGTGGGTCTTGATGGTTTTCCTGAAATATTTCTTGCCGGTTGCGATCAACGCAGCCGCAATCATCTCACCCTCGCGGGCTTCCATCTGTTCGCCGTCGACGATGATCTTCACCATGGGAACCTCGGGAAGTGGTCCGAGTACCGGATGTTCAATTATTCTCTGCATCTGAGGGGCCCTCCTCTTCCAACGCCTTCAGCTTCTCCGTACGGACGGGGAACCGGTAGCCGGTCTGCAATACCTCTTCAAGGGGCTTTCCCGTCTTCTGGGAAATGATACGGGCAATTACCTTTCCGCAACTGCGGCCCTGACACAATCCCATTCCAGCCCGGGTTATACGTTTCACATCATCGATGGTATGGTACCCTTCATCGATGACCTCTTCTATTTCCCTCAGGGTTACTTCCTCACATCGGCAAATAAAGAAATCCTTGTCGTTTGCCATCAGGAGACCTCCTTGGCATTGCTCGCAAATCGATTCGGTGACAGTTCTTCCAGACGGGCATCGGACCTTCCCTCGCAGACCATGTCTGCCAAGAGCTTGCCGGTGATCGGTGCGAGGCTGATACCATCACCCTCATGTCCGGCTGCGGTGAAGAAACCGGAGACACCCGCGTGTTCCCCAAGGACCATCTTGCCGTCGGGAGTGGCGGGCCGCAATCCTGCGATCGCACGTATGAAGTTTACATCCTTGAGGACAGGGATAAAGGAGACCGCCTGGTTGATGATCGCACGGATCCCTTCCATGGTTGTCCGCTTGTCATATCCGACGAACTCCCTCGTGCTGCCGATAAGATAGGAATCGCCTTCGGTCCGGGTAAGCGCGAAGGCCAATCCCAATCGCTTCTCCTCTTCGGTCGAATCGATCTGGATACCGGGTTTCAGTTTGGTCACGAGATATTTTGCACTCCACAGGTTGGTCTCACCGATCGCGGGAATCTTTTCCGTTATGATGATCTGTCCCCTCCTAGGTTCCATGGGAACGTTCAATCCGATCAGATCGGCGACCTTGCCGGCCCAAGCTCCCGCCGCATTGACCACATGGGGTGCCCGGTACTGCATATTCTGGGCTGTGGTCACAAGGAAATCCCCCGTACCATCCTTTTGGATGCCGACTACCGGAGACTTGTGCACGACCTGCATGCCCATTTGGCGTCCTTTGCGGGCAAACTTATGCATGACCGCGAAGGGATATGCCTGGGAATCCATGGGACTGTAGGTCGATGCGATGAACCGTTCGTGCAGGAACGGTTGCTTCTTGCGCATGGCGGCCTTGGTGAGAATCTCCACATCGAGACCATAGGAGCGTTGTTGCATGACGAATTCCTCCATCACCTCCAACTCCCGTTCATTCTCGATAAGTACCATGCCCCCATAGTTGGCGAAACCGAGGGAATCTTCCAATTCCCCCACCAGGGACTTGTACAGTTCCAGGCTTTCGAAAGCCAGCTCGAGGTTGATGCCCGGCTTCTTCGACTGGAACAGTATCATGTCGTCGCAGGCACCGGAGGCGCCATCGGCGAATCCACCCGATTCCAATACCACGACCCTCTTGCCTTGCTTGGTCAGGTAATAACCGCACGAGAGGCCTATGATACCTCCGCCGATAACCAGTACATCATATGATTGAACCATGCGTAGTTCCTTTTGCCAAATGGCACGAACGTTACTGTCCGCTAGCGGGACAATAGATCCATCTCCACCAACTTCTGAGCTATCTGCACCGCGTTCAGTGCCGCGCCTTTGCGCAGATTATCGGAGACAACCCAAAGATTCAATCCATTTTCCAATGAGACGTCCCTTCGGATCCTTCCGACGTACACGGGATCCTTTCCCTCGGCTTCGAGTGCCAACGGATACCGTGCATTCTGCGGATCATCGACAACCTCGATACCGGGAGCCTTCGACAGGATTGCGAAGACCTCTTCCAATTCGTAGGACTTCACAAATTCGATGTTCAACGACTCGGAGTGGCCCCGGAACACGGGGATCCGTACTGCAGTCGGAGAGACAGCGATGGCGGGGTCCAGCATCTTGTGCGTCTCGTGTACCATCTTCATCTCTTCCTTGGTGTACCTGTTTTCCTCGAACACATCGATATGCGGGATCGCGTTGAAGGCTATCTGATGCGGGTACACCGCGACTTGCGGTTTCTGTCCATTGGAAAAGGCAGCACTCTGTAGTTTCAATTCCTCGATTGCCGGTGTGCCGCTTCCACTGACAGCCTGGTAGGTGGAAACGACGACCCGACGAATCTTGAACCTGTCATGCAGGGGTTTCAGGGCAACCAGCATCTGGATAGTCGAACAATTCGGATTGGCAATAAGCCCCTTGTGGGTCTTCAATGCCTGGGGATTCACTTCGGGAATCACCAAGGGCACTCCGTCGGTCATCCGCCACTGGCTCGAGTTGTCGATTACTATAGCCCCTTCGGCGACAGCAAGGGGAGCCAATACTTCGCTGGCAGATGCGCCGGCTGAGAACAATGCTATATCGACATCGGTAAACTTACCGGCGCCAGACTCTTGTACCGTCCAGGTCTTTCCACGGAATACAACGGTTTTCCCGACATTGGAAACCACATCCAGCGGTTTGAATGTCCCGACATCGAGCGATGAATGCTCAAGGACCCTGGTCATTTCCTGGCCGACGGCACCAAGAGCTCCTACTACTGCAACACACAATGGTTTCTTCATGTTTCACCTCTAACTACTCATTTGATGAGTAGTATCAAAATTGTACCATGCATTCACGTCTTGTCAAGCGAAAAAAAATGCCAGATGCGACAAAATGAAGCATCTGGCAAAGTGTGTGGTTGCACATTACGCTGCGATAGCGGTGCCTTTTGACAATTTGATCTTCGCCAATACGAACAGCAGCACGATTAATCCGGCAGATGCCAGGATAGCGATCTGGAACGCCATGTTGTGCATGATGCCCAGGTTGCAGGAGACGACAATCAATGCCGCCGCGAGCAAGCCCATAAGGGCCCGTTCGACCTTGTTCAGTATCCTATGCAAATAGCCACGGAAGGCGGAAGCCAATGTGACCACTGCATACATGACCACAATAATGAGTGTGATCACTTCCAATGGCGAACCGTTGAGCATCAAAGCCGGGTTGAACACGAAGATATAGGGGATGATGAATCCGACAATCGCCATTCGCATGGCTTCGAAGCCGGTCTTCAATGGATCGGATCCGGCGATCGCGGCGCCACAGTAGGAGGCGATACTTACCGGAGGTGTGATTTCCGCTAGGATGGCGAAGTAGAACACGAACAGGTGGGCGGTCAGCACATCGATACCCATAGCTTGCAGCGCTGGTCCACCGATTGTGACTGCCACGATATAGGCTGGAGTACATGGCATGCCCATGCCCATGAGGATCGAGGTGATCATAATGAGCATCAAAGCCGGCAACAGGACACCACCGGACCAGGATTGGATAACCGAGGCGATACCAAGGGCCAACCCGGTGTTGGTCACGATACTGATCACCATGCCCGCTCCTGCGCAGGAAACACCCAACATGATCAGGTTCTTGCCCGATAGCTCGAACGTGTTCCAGAGTTTTGCGGGAGTCATCATGGTTTCCTTGTTGAGGAAGGTCAACAGGAACGTCGAAAAGATACCATAGACAGCGGCGATGAACGGGGAGTATCCGATAACCAGAAGAATGACCAGGACAATCAGGGGAATAAGCTGGTAGGAATCCTTCAGTATCTGCTTGGTGGAAATGACTTCATCCTTGTCCATCCCAACCAGACCATCTTTCTTCGCGACGAAGTGTACACGAAGGAGAATGCTCACATAATAGAAAATAGCTCCCAAAAGGGCGGCTTTGATGATATGCACATAGGCGATCCCGGTAATCTCCGACATGACGAACGCTCCGGCCCCCATGATGGGCGGCATGAGCAGACCACCAGTCGAGGCGGCCGATTCGACCGCTCCGGCGAACTGTGAGCGATACCCGAGACGCTTCATCAAGGGAATGGTGAATACGCCGGTCGCGTAGACATTTGCTGCGGCAACTCCGCTGATCGATCCGAACAGGCCGGAAGAGATGACGGCGATCTTCGCAGGGCCACCTGCGCTCTTGCCTGCCAAGGAAACGGCAAGGTTCGTAAAGTATTCACCGGTCTTCGTATTTTGCATGAATGCACCGAATATGACGAATACAGCTACAAAGGTTGCGGTGACTCCCACAATCGACCCATAGATACCATCGCTGGTCACCAGGTAGTTCATCTCCGCGATACGGCCCAACGCAAGAGGCTTGGAATAGAATATGCCTCCCATCCATGGAGCTGTGAATATGTATACGAAGAAAATGCTGATCAATATGGCCATGGCTGGAACAACGGTCCGTCTGACCGCTTCGATGATCAGGATAATGTTGATCCATCCGAGAATCGTCTGCAACGGGGAAACCGGATCGAACATTTCCAGGCGCATGTTCAATGTATTGTTCATGAACATGAGGTAGATCGGCGGAACAACCGATATTAAGGCAAAGACAGTATCGAAAATCGAGGGACGATCCTTAGGTGACTTCTTTGTAGCCGGGTACAGGAGAAATGCCATGGGAAGCAACACCATGAGGTGGATTCCCCGCTGTATCCGAGGCTGGAACACACCGAAAATCGCAGTATACAGGTGGAACAGGGCAACGCCCACCAGACAGATACTCACCAACCATTTCATCCAACCTTTTATTTCACGCATACGGATCACTCCACTGATTCTGAATGTAGGGGAGCGCGAACCTTCCCCAGAAGATAAGCGCGCTCCCAATGATACGAAACCTACTTATAGAAAGTACTTACTTGATGACTCCGATCTCACGATAGTAACGTTCGGCACCCGGGTGCAGGGGAACCATAGTCTTTGGAGCCATTTCCTTCGAGAAATACTTCGCGAAGGACGGAGTGAGGGACTGGACCTCGTCAAGGTTTTCCATAAGGGCCTTCACGAAGTTGTACGCTACGATTTCCGGCAATCCCACGCGTGCGATAATTTCTGTCGAGTGGCCGATAGCCTGCGTGTCGACATTAATGCCCTTGTAGGTCCCTGCAGGAATCTTGTTCAGACCGGAAGAGAATGCGACTGTACCATAGGTGTTGTCGGAGAATTTGACCAGGTCGTCTGAAGCCTTCAGCAGGACAGAGTCGCGGGAAATGGACATTTCGGTGATTGCCGATCCGGGTAGACCCAAACAAGCGATCACGTAATCCACGTGACGGTCCTTGTAGAGGTTGACCATATCACCATACGCGGCATAAATGACCCGTCCGCCATTCTTTTCGATCTGTTCGTAGGAAATTCCGTAGTAGTTCTCAAACAAAAGCGAGGTGAGCGCACGTTCGCTGGTTCCGACCATGGGGCCTGCGAGGTTGACCTTCTCTCCAGCTTTGACTTTGGCTACGAGTTCGTCGATGGTGGTGATACCGGTGTTCTTGGCAGCCAGGAAGTGGTAGAAGTCCACCGAGAAGTTTCCCGCCAAACCACGGATATTCGCATAAGCCTTGTCAAACAATGGTGCTGTACCATTATAAGCGGCTTTGTCGACATACCCTACTCCCCATCCGAAGTCGTCCTGTGCGGCATCAAGCTTGGCAGGGTTGACCGTACCGCCACCAGGAATAACCTTGATGGTAATTTCGGGGACATTGTTTTTTACGATAGCAGCCATTCCACCAGCCTGGGTGTACCAGCCACCACCCATACCACCTGCTGTCCATGAGTAGGTCGCAGGAGTAAGAACTTGAGCATCAGATGCCATGGCTTCTCCCTGAGCGGCAGCAAACAACATTCCCGATACCAGTACGAGTGACAGTACCAGCAATCCTTTCAAAATCTTCTTCATGTTTTCCTCCTGTCGTTTCGATGTTCCTTATAACATCTGCTACTTCTTACAGTATGAGTAGCAACTACATCATATCACGAGCACCCCACTTGTCAATGAAATAATTGATATTTTTATTTCATTACCCATAAAACTATTAGGGCTGATATATGTATATTTATACACTATTTTGCATTATTAATACATATGAATTCGTTCGAATCTTTTACTTTTTCCGCTTCCCATCGCGCTCTTTTTTCCGTTTTTCACTCGCGGCGAGCAGATCGGCAAAGGTCGCACCCCCTTCAGAGGAGCTGGTGTAGGAACTGGGAATAGGTTCTCTCCGTTGCATGGGAGCAACCGGTTTTGCCGGGCGCGTTTCCCTTCTGGAGTCCTGCGGATAGTCCCTTCGACCGGCTAGTTTGGAGGGGCGTATGACTTCGACCACGGTCTCCCACTGCTCGGCACTTTCGGCGGGAGCTTTCCCGCTTTTCTTCACCACCACGACTTTTTTCCCTGTTGCGGAGGAGGCCGGCATTGTCTTGACCTTCACCAGAACCTTCTTCGCGGCCGGCTGTGCATCACCGTTTGGAGACACGACGTTCCCTTCAAGCGGTTTTCGTCGCTTCACCAGGGCCTCCTCATAGGAACAGGAGAGCTTCTGGCAGATATAGTGCACCTGTCCGAACTCGTCGACAATATTCATCATCGCGGTATTGCAGAAGGGACACGTCTTGCCGTTGGGAAATTTCGGGGCAAACCGCTCCCTATTCGCCGAGACCTCGGATACGAGTGTCCTTGCATTCCGTTTGATATCCTCGACAAACGACTGCTGCGACTCCTTCCCGTCTGCTATTGCGGCCAACCTGGCTTCCCAACGTGCCGTCAGCTCCGGTGAGCGGAGTTCCACAGGGGAGAGACGGACCAATTCCCGTCCTTTTGGGGTCGGCACGAGATACCGCCCCTCACGCTCGATATAATGGTTCTGCAACAACTTCTCGATGATATCGGCGCGGGTCGCCGGTGTCCCCAGTCCGCTACCCAACCGTTTCTTGAGATCCACATCCTCAACGAAACGACCTGCGTGCTCCATTGCGGACAAGAGTGTCGCCTCGGTATACCGGTCGGGTGGATTGGTGGTGTTTCGCCTCGTCCGTACCGCACCCACGGTCACAGACTGCCCTATTTCGATCGGCTTTTCCACCGAGAGCGTACTATCGGAAAGTGCATCGTCGGCCAGGGCCGCGGCACTTCGACGACCTATCAGACGGGCCATGTCACGCCAGCCCTGCATGACCGGTACGGTCATGCGGGTCAAGAACCTGTGGGCTTCAACCGTTACTTCGACAGTTGTGGTCCGATAGAGGTAATCGCCGGAGAGGACTTCCATGAACCTGAGCGCAATCAGCTCCCAAAGGGACCGTTCATCCTTCGATAGTCTTGCCAGGTCCACCCGCTGTTCGGTGGGAATTATCGCATGGTGGTCGGTCACACCGCTCTCCATGACGAAACGATCCATGTCCTGTCGGTATCCATGGTCGATATATACTCCCGCTATCTGACCGAAGGGAGTGGCGTCGAGTGCCTTCAACCTACCGGAAAGGGTGGGTACGATGTCATTGGTGATATAGCGGCTGTCGGTCCGGGGATAGGTGACGATCTTATGGTTCTCGTACAACTTCTGCAGGATATCCAACGTATCCTTCGCGCTGAACGAAAGCTGGAGGTTCGCATCGCGCTGCAGTTCGGTCAAATCGTATGCCAACGGCGGCTGTTCCGTCTTCTCGACGGTATCGACCGAGACAATCGTTCCCTGCTTGCCTTTGATTTCCGTTGAAATCTTTTCGGACAGTTCCTCGGAGGGGATACGCACCGATCCTTGCGCATCCTGCCAAGAGGCGGTGAATCCGTCGAAATCGGCACGGATGGTCCAATAGAAGCCTCCGGAGAAGGTCTCACGTTCATCTTCCCTGTCGGTCATCAAGGCCAGCGTGGGTGTCTGGACCCGTCCAGCCGACAATTTGGCATCGTAGCGGCAGGTCAAGGCCCTCGTGACATTCATACCGATATACCAATCGGCTGTCGCACGAGCTTCGGCGGCCGCATAGAGGTTTTCGTAGAGATGCCCATCCTTTAACTTCCCGAACCCTTGGGTGATCGCCGCATCGGTCTGGCTGCTGATCCACA
This sequence comes from Spirochaetae bacterium HGW-Spirochaetae-2, assembly GCA_002839355.1. Classification (GTDB taxonomy): domain Bacteria; phylum Spirochaetota; class Spirochaetia; order Sphaerochaetales; family Sphaerochaetaceae; genus UBA8525. Next base: position 38,549 of record PGXW01000007.1, on the reverse strand, counting down.
ACCGTTTCACATCCTTGTCCCACCCGGCCATCTTCATGATCCATCTGGCTACAAGTTCGCCTTCCCTACCGGCGTCGGTGGCTATGACCAGCGAGTCGATATCGGGACGACGCATAAGCGATTCCACTACCCTATACTGGTCGGCGGTCTGCTCCATGACACTTTGGCGCAATTGGGCCGGCAACATGGGAAGATCCTGCATCGACCATCGTTTGTACCGGTCGCTGTATTCGGCAGGTTGGGCAAGTTCCACAAGGTGGCCCAACGCCCAGGTAACCACATACCGGTCCCCCTCGCTGTATCCCCGTTCACGACCCCGACATCCCAAGACACGTGCAAGTTCTCGTCCAACGCTCGGTTTTTCCGCCAATACCAGTTGTTTGCCCATTGCGTAATCCCCCAAAACTATGAAGCTTCATATGATTGTGGACTATATCGGGAAGGAGAACCCAAAGCAAGCCTTGACGTCGATACAGTATGGGTATATAGTCGAACGCGTATAAAAAACCTAAGGAGTCTACTATGGCTTACACAATTACCGATGCGTGTGTCGCTTGCGGATCTTGTCTCCCTGAATGTCCAGTCGAGGCGATTTCAGAGGGAGATATCTATGTGATTGATGCCGATTTGTGCATCAGTTGCGGTGCCTGTGCCGACGCTTGTCCCACCGGTGCAATCCTCGCCGACTGACATTTTGCGGATGGGCTCATCCGTTTGCATCAAGAAGGCAGCTCGAACGGGCTGTCTTTTTTGTTTCTATGGCGTATGCTGTACAAGAAGAGGAGAAGACAGGGTGAATTCACTCGTCATGATCGGTGGTGTCATTTGTGCATACCTCGTATTGTTTCTCGGGCTTCGGCTCGAGAGATACCTTGCCTATGCCCGGATAGTTCTGGCCTCTGTCACCACAGCGCTTGTGGTACTCGCCATAGCCAGGTATCCGCAGCAGTTGCTAGGAATCCTGGTCCAGGGATCCGGTACCCGCTCGGCCCTCGATATCCTGCTTCACACCGAAAGCGCTTGGGGAATCGTACTGCTCGCCAGTGCCACCGCGGCAATTTCTGCCGGAGGGATTCTCTTGCAAGAAAAGGTCCACAAGCTCGCCGAAGCGGCAGCAGACCTGGTCCTGTTCCCGCTGCTCGCTTCGATACCCTTTGCCGAAGGGTGGATTTCCCTGTCCATGCCGACAGTACTCATCATCATGGCCGCCGCCGGGATTCTAGCCATGGCTGTGCATGTGGCCAAGCCGACGGTATTCCTGATATGGACGAGCTCGTTGACCGGGGGGACTGTGGCGGCACTGCTGTTCACACGGTTCTACTTCCTGCCGCTGTGGGTGTTTCTGGGGCTGACCACGCTGTTCAGCGTCTCGGGCATCGTCTCACAAACCTTGGGATACACCAACAGGATGAAAACCGAACGCATCATGAAAGGAGAGGAATCGGCATGAACGAACTGTTCGAGAACCATGTGTTCTCGGTCGACGATCTCACGACATTGATCAAACAGACATTGGAAGGTTCCTTTTATGGCCTTACTGTCGCGGGAGAAATCTCCAATTTCCGCCCGGCATCGAGTGGACACTGGTATTTCCAGCTAAACGATTCCGAGGCCTCGATCCAAGGTGTCATGTTCAAGCAAAAGTCGTGGAGGCTTCCTTTCGTCCCAAAGGACGGAGACCGGGTCATTGTCACGGGAAATGTCTCGGTATATGCCAGAAGAGGCTCGTACCAGATCATCTGTGAAACCATGACCCGTAGTGGCACAGGCGACATCCTTGCGATCCTGGAGAAAAGGAAGCAGGAATTCGCAGCGGCAGGGTACTTCGACGCCGAGAGGAAGCGACCACTTCCGGCGCATCCCAAACGGATCGGAGTCGTCACCAGCCCGACCGGTGCGGCGGTGCGGGATATCCTGCAAGTGCTGATGCGGAGGAATCCCTCCATAGATATCGTGGTGTTGCCCGCAGTGGTCCAGGGAGATGGTGCAGCCAAAACAATCTGTGCACAAATCGAAGCGGCGAACAGGTGGCGATTGGCCGATATCCTCATAATCGGAAGAGGTGGCGGTTCCCTTGAGGACCTGCTTCCGTTCAGCGAGAAGATCGTCATCGAGGCGATCGTCTCCTCCGAGATTCCGATTGTGAGTGCGGTAGGCCATGAGATCGACTGGGCTTTGAGTGATTTTGCAGCGGATCTTCGTGCCCCCACCCCATCGGCCGCGGCTGAACTCGTAAGCCAACCGTTGGAGGATATCACCCGTACGATTCGGCAATCGGTGGTTTCCATGGCGGAAATCCTGCAGAGCCGCATCTCCTTGGCAAAGAGTCGGACGGCGCTGTTCACGCCCAGCCGCATGACAGAATATTTCTCCCGACGCATGGAACAGGCACACCTGAAGACCGACGACTTGCGACAATCCATGTCCTCTCTCGTGGTCGACCGGTTGAAATCGACCCGTTCCGCGTTGTTGCTTTTGGACAGGCAATTGGAAAACCTATCGCCGCTGGCCATATTGGACAGGGGCTATTCGATCGTGACGACCGCCGGTGAAAAGCGGATTGTAAGGGATGCGAATACCCTGTCACCCGGCGACACCTTTGCGGTACGCTTCGCGAAGGGTTCGGTCACCGCCACAACCGATACGGTTGGGCAAGAGAATTGAAACTACGATTGGAGGTTCACCCATGGGTTTTGAACAGGATATGAAACGGATGGAATCGATCACCGAAAAGTTGAAAAGCAACGAGACTCCCCTGGAGGAGGCGATAGCATTGTTCGAGGAAGGGGTGGGAATCGCCAGGTCGGTCGAAAAACAACTGACCGAGATAGAACGGAAGGTGGAGATATTGCTCACACCCACGGACGACACATCTGCACAGCAACCGACTTTGGCACCGTTCGCGGATGCGGAAACCCGCTAGGACTGTTGCAACACAACGCGTTGACCAGTATACTATTGCGAAATCACAGGCCGACACCGGTCCGAGAGGAGCTCGTTATCATGCATAAAATCATATTCCTCATACAGTGCAATGATCGCAAAGGGTTGTTGGCCGCGATATCACAGTACTTCTATTCGCGTGGGTACAACATCCTCCATTGCCAACAGCATTCCGATACTCGGGCCAAACGCTATTACATGCGTGTCGAACTCGACCTGGCGGATCTCAAGACCACCCGCAAGGAACTGCAATCCGATTTTGCCCGATTCGCGCAGGATCTTGAGCTTACCTGGGAATGCCATTTCACCGACTATCGCAATCGCGTGGCAGTCCTGGTCTCCAAGACCAGCCATTGCCTCTTCGACCTGCTCAGCCGCCAACACGAGGGCGATCTGGTATGCGATATTCCGCTGATCATCAGCAACCATCCCGATCTGGAGTATATCGCCGACCAATTCAGGATTCCATATTACTATTTGCCGATCACCAAGGACCGCAAGCCCGAGCAGGAGGAGAAGATCCGCGAGCTGCTCGCCAAACACGATGTGGACTTGGTCGTACTGGCCCGCTACATGCAAATCCTGACTGCCGAATTCACCGCCGAGTGGTCAGGCAAGATCATCAACATCCACCATGCGTTCCTCCCCGCATTCCAAGGCGCCAACCCGTATATGCGTGCATATGAACGCGGGGTGAAAATGATCGGGGCCACGGCACACTACGCCTCCGAAGACCTCGACCAGGGTCCGATCATCGAGCAGGATGTGGTGCGGGTCAACCACGAGCTGAGTCCGGAAGGATTGCGCCAAGTGGGAAAGGACGTCGAACGCCAGGTGCTCTCGCGTGCCGTCCAAGCACATCTCGAGCACCGGATCATCATATTCAACAATCGGACAATCGTATTCAACGCGGAGCATTGAGCAGCAACGGTCTGTAGTCCATTCCCCTTTACAGACCGCTAAATCGTTACACGAAATTGAGATCCGCGAACGCCTCGTGCACGAATACCCCATCTTTCCTGATCAATACGCCATCGATCCAGACCTCACCACCACCATATTCCGGTGTCTGTATCTGGACGAGATCCCAATGGACGTCGCTGCGGTTTCCGTTGTCACACTCCGCATACGCGTTGCCTGGAGTGAAATGGATCGAACCGGCGATCTTTTCATCGAACAGGGTATTGTCCATGGCAAAGGTTATGTGCGGATTGCATCCCAGTGCGAATTCACCGAAATAGCGGGCACCTTCATCGGTGTCGAGCAATGCGTTGATCGCTTCGGTATCGTCGGCGCTCGCTTCCACGATCTTTCCGTCCTTGATGGTGAACTTGACATCGGAAAAACAATGCCCATTGTAGGTCGATGCGGTGTTGTAGGAGATGGTGCCGTTCACACTATTCCGGATAGGGCAACTGTATATCTCGCCATCCGGAATGTTCCTATGGCCGCTGCAGGGGACCGAACCCATTCCCTTGATGGAGAAGGAGAGGTCCGTCCCGTTCGCCAGGATATGGACCTTGTCCGCCTTGTCCAAGAACAGTTTTGCCTTGTCCATGGCCAAGGACATTGCCTTGTAGTCGACGCCGGCTGTGACCTTGTAGAAGAAGTCCTCGAATTCACGGGTAGACATGTTGGCTTGGTAGGCCATGAGTTGTGTCGGATAGCGTAGCACCACCCACTTCGTTTGGGGAACCCGTATCTCATGATGTACGGGTGTATTGTATTTCTGCATGTAATTGGCATACGAAGCGCCCAAGGTCGCCGTCTCGCGCGGGTTCACGATTCCACGGATGCCGATGAACGCATCCATCTTCTTCATACGATAGGCATCGCAGTCCGCCCACACCGCCAGACTCTCGTCGGTCGCACCGGCAGCCATGGCCCGTTCGATCCGAATGGAGGTGAGGTTCACCTGGGGATTCCCACCAACCTCGTACACGGCAGCCACCAATTCCTCGACCATGGGAAGCGGCACATCCACGGCGTTGATCAGACAATTCTCTCCAGGTTGGAGATCTACGGAAAAGCGCACCAACAACCGGGCCAATTCCCGTTCCCTAGGATCAGTCATACTATGGTTCTCCTCAGTATCATGCTTCAATGTGGGCTGCTATGGGTCTGAAACGTGTAAAACCTGTCAGACTTATTGGCCCCGCCAACTACTATAGCGCAACTTATCGTGTTTCGAAAGGGGTTGCCCAATCTGGGGGGCTTGTCCAGTGTATGGTCAGCAACTCTCCACCATCGGGACTCGGAAATCGGATCTCCAGTGCCGCCAAATGCAAGGAATCGGCATGAAGTCCTCCGTACACGGCATCCCCTACAATTGGGATTCCCATCCAAGCCAAATGGCACCGCACTTGATGTCTGAACCCGTTGTCCAGCGAACAGGAAACCAGCTGGAGACCACTGGCGTTGGCACCAGATTCCAAGACTCGCGTGGTATAGGTCCGATCCCCACTTTTTGCCTGCGCCAGAGGTGAAGAATCCACGGTGACCGGCCGAACTACTTTCCTTCCACTTCCATACGCTCTGAATTTGCTTGAAATGCACATCTGCGCATCACCGTGCTCCCTGAGAGGAAACGGAGGAAACCCCTCCAAAGGTTGTGCACACGACACCGCCGCCATATAGGTCTTGACAAAATTGCCGGAGAGTTGGGCTTGTTGGAGTGATGCATAGGCCTCAGGATCCCGTGCTACCAATACCAGACCGCAGGTGTCGGTATCCAATCGGTGCAGGACACCACCTTCGTGTCCGTACCGTCCCATGGGGTGCAGGACCTCGGGAAAATCAACGCCGACCAAAGCCAACAGGGAGGTTCCGTCTTGTCCGTGTGCCAGGGGCACTGTCGGGATTCCACCGGGTTTTGCCACCACGAGGAAGCGCGAATGTTCGACCACCAGGTCATAGGAAAAGGAATGCATGCTCTGTAGCATACCAGAATCGCTTCTCTTGCACCATGGACCTGTAGTATACTAGGTCTATGCAGACGATACCTATCAATACGTATAATTCGCCGACTGTCATCCTGGAGCTCATCTACCGGTTGAAGGTGAAGGATGTCATGACCCGTTCACTGGTGAGTGTCCCCCTGGGAACCACCATGCGGGCTGTCCAGCATCTCATGCGCGAAAAATCGATTACCGGTGTTCCCGTAGTATCCGACAAACGGTTGTTGGGTATCGTGAGCATGGACGATATCATCCAGGCGCTCGACTTCGGGTACATCAACGAACCGGTCGAGCTGCATATGACGAAAAACCTGATTGTGTTGGAAGACGACATGCCCGTCTCGTTCGCCATAAGCTATTTCGACCGGTACCGGTACCACCGCTTCCCTGTGCTCAGCAAGGACAAGGCACTGGTGGGAATGGTCACGACACGCGACATCTCCACCCGACTCTTATGGGAAATCAACCACGAAGTCGAGAATCTGGAGCGCATGAACCAGTCGACCAAGGTAACCGACGGACTTTCCCGCGATATCCAATCGTTCGCCATCCTCAAACACGATTTCGAGAACGCCGGGTTCGCATCGACAGAAGTGAAGAAGAAGTTGAAGCAGAGCAATGTGTTTCCCAGGACCATCCGCCGGGCGGCCATTGCCTCGTACGAGCTGGAAATGAACATTGTCGTGCATTCCAATGGAGGGAGGATCACGGCCGAGTACGGACCCCACGAAGTGGTGATCACCAGCGAGGACAGTGGACCGGGGATTCCCGATATCGACAAGGCTATGGAAGAGGGGTTCTCCACGGCAAACGAATGGATACGCTCCCTCGGTTTCGGAGCCGGTATGGGACTGCCGAATGTACGGTCGGTCTCCGACGACTTCTCCATCACCTCCAGTCCTTCGGGAACGACTGTCATTTCCACCATACGGTTCAGCGACAATGAGTTGAAACCAAAAACCACCAAAGATCCAACCAAGGAGAACGAAACGAATGATGAACGTTAAGGAACTGTCGACCAAGCTGGAATACACGGTATTCGCCCTGCCCGATCCCGCGGCCCAAGTTGTAAACGGGTACACCTCCGATCTGCTTTCCGACGTCATGGGCAACGCTGCCGAGGATAGTGTGCTGATCACCATACAGGCCCATAGGAATACCATAGCTGTCGCATCGTTGATCGGTATCAAGGCGATTGTCCTGTGCAATGGCAGGACGCCTTCTCCCGACATGGTGGTTGCGGCCGAACAGGAGACTGTCGCCCTCTTGGGAACTGCGGAAAACCAATTCACCACCTCGTATCGTATCGCCGCCGCCCTGGGAATTTCCTGATACATGCGGTACTGCATCGATCTGCACAACCATTCCTGCCTCTCTCCCTGCGGGAGCGATTCCATGTTGCCTGCTGTATTGGCCATGGAGGCGGCGGACAAGGGGATCGATATGCTTGCGTTGACCGACCACAACAGCGGCAGGAACCTTCCTGCTTTCGCCGAAGCCTGCGAGATTGTGGGCATAACGGGTATCTTCGGGTTGGAGGTCACCACGCTCGAGGAAATCCATGTGCTGACCTTGTTCGAAACAGTACGGGAAGCGCTTGAATTCGGCCAATGGATCGAATCCATCCTTCCCCGTGTCCACAATTCGGCAAGATTGTTCGGCAACCAGTTTGTCTGCGATTTGCGGGGAGCCATAATCGAAGAAGCCGACCTGTTTCTATACGGGCCGGCGGATATCACCTTCGACGCTCTGATCGATCAGACGCTGGTGCATGGAGGACTGGCAATCCCCGCCCATATCGACCGGCCGGCCAACAGTGTCACGGCCAACCTCGGCTTTCTCCCCGAACTGCCCTACTCGGCTGTCGAATCGATCGCCATGCCGCCCACGGTGGAGACTCTTGGATATACGGTCACACAAGGATCCGATGCCCACTATATCGAGCACATTGGAAGAAGGCGTTGCTTTATCGAATCGGCTTCCGATGGATTTTCCGGATTACGGTCGGCTCTGACGGCAGGAACCGTATCGTATTTGGGGTTCTGATATCTCGTCTATACTCAAAAACATACGGCCCATCCTTCCGATGGACCCACGCATGGTGAAATTACATGAATACCAGACTACCTGATGTAGGAGACTTTCCAATCCCTGGTCTTGGCCGATGTTTCGGTCTGTGCAGGGTACCCGAGGGCAATGGCGAATACCGGCTTGTATCCTACGGGAAGGGAAAACCTGTCCAACAACCTTTTTCCGGAGGGATGCTCGAAGGCCTGGACGAACGATCCGATATAACAGGAGCCCATACCGAGTGCTGTTGCCGCAAGACACATGTTCTGGCTGGCGTTCGCACAATCCGCCGCCGAATAGTGGCTGCCGTCACCGGCTACGAATACTACCGTCGGGGCATGGTGGAAACTGCTGAAACCGCTGCTTCGCGCACGCTCGATCAAGGAGGGGACGCCGGAATCCACCAGTACGGCCCCGACCGCCCCCGAAAGGGCTTCGAGCAACTCCTTGTCCTGGACAACCGTGAGATGCCAACTCTGGCGGTTCATTGCAGTCGCGGCATGCAAACCGGCATCGACGATTTTTCGGATATCCTCGTCACTCACCTGGTCGGCAAGAAAATTCCTGACTGAACGTCGTGTCATCAAAACTTCAAGGGCATCTGCCATGCGAGTCCTCCGTTAGCGGTTGTTTCGTCCAAAGATCCTGAGCAGGAAGAGAAATATGTTTATGAAATCGAGGTACAGCATCAACGCACCGATGATAGACAGCTTGATGAACGTCTCCTCATCCATATGCGAGGCATACGCGTCGTTCATGCGTCGGATCTTCTGGGTATCCCAAGCGGTCAGACCGAGGAACACCAGCACGCCGATAATGGAAACGATGTAGTATACGTTGGCACTCCCGAGGAACATGTTTATCAGCGAGGCTATGATGATCCCCCACAGTCCCATGACAAGATAGTGACCGATACCATCGAGATCCCGCTTTGTCGTCATGCCATAGAAGCTCATGCCTCCGAATGCCGCCGCGGTGGTGAAGAATGCCCGTGAGATCACCAGTCCGCTGTATGCGTAGAAAATGACCGAAAGTGTTATTCCGGTCAGGATCGAATAGGCCCCGAACGATGCTATCGCAGTAGTCGAGGTCATCTTGTCCAACCGTGCCATGAGGAAGAACACCACAGCGAATTGCGCGATCACAATGAACAGGAAACTGACAGTACTGCCGAGGAACATCCGCATGAGCGATTCATTCGTCGCCACGAGATACGAAACCACACCCGTCAGGGCGAGACCGGCAGTCATCCAAAGGTACACATTCTTCAATATGCTCCGTTCTCGGCTTTTCACCTGCGAGAGCATCTGGGCGCGTTGATCGGTCATGGGAACACCTCCAAATGAAAGGTATCAATACCCCCAGGGCAAGCCCAGGAAAGTGGAGGCTTCGCCTCCTTTTTCGCCCCAAGGGGCGGGGTATGGATCCTTACGTTGCCTGTACTCGCTCGGGAGAGTGACCATCCCATGGTCCCTTTCCTCTCGCTTCGTTTGGCAATCAGTACTGTTCCTAATTTCACATGTTTCGGCCACAACGTCAACTCATACGCGATGGTTCATCCAATTGGATTTCCTGTACAGGATATATCTTGTTGCCAATTCGCCGACATCACCGAAAAGGATCGCCAGCCATAGCCAGAGTATGGGACCTTTCATGACCAGTGTTGCGATCAATGCGAACGGTATCATGACCCCCCACTGCCCCACTATGCTTGCTATCAACAGGGGCTGGTTTCTTCCCGAACCGGTGAATGCCGCTCCCATGCCGCTCATCGCCGCCCCGATCAACAGTGCCGGTCCGATTATCCGCATGATCAGCACCCCTTCCGGTCCGACCGTCTGGCCACCCATGAATATCGAGAGGATTTGACCTGGAAACAGCATGATCGGCAGGGCGAGTAGTCCGACAAACAACAGGCAGTCCACCGTCGACAGCCATACCGCGCGTAGGGCTCGATCGGGTTTCCCCGCACCAAGGTTCTGTCCGATGATGATACCACTACCCATCATGAGTCCCCAACCGGGCATCATCCCGAACGAGTAGACCCGGAAGACGATACCGGCTACAGCAATCGCCTGGGTTCCATATATCGCCACCATCCGAAGGAACATGGCGATCGAGAGGTTTCTCAGCAACAGGTTCATTCCGGAAGGCAATCCGATGGAAAAGAGTTTCCTTGCGATTTCCTTGTCCAATCGGAACAGGTTCCTGGGGTTCACCCGGACGGCTGCCTTTCCGGCAACCAACAGGACCATGCCGACAGTAAAGGCGAGGGTTATGGAACCGACCGTAGCTATCGCGGCTCCGCGCATCCCCCACCCCAACCCCCGCAAGGAAGTTCCGGGAATCGTTTCGAACATGAGCAGCGGGTCGGCCACCATGTTGAGCAGCGAGGCTCCGACCATGAGTTTCATCGGCGTCTTTCCATCACCCGTACAGCGAAAAATGGTGTTCACACTGTAGGATGAGAAGAAGAATGGGAGGAAAAATACCCTGATCAAACCGTATTCCATGCCATAGGCTATGACCGACTGGTCGGAGGTGAATATCTGGAAGAGTGTCTTCAGGCTGGCGCCGAGCACCAGGGCACCGATCACGGCCAGTACGAATTTGAAACCGAGGACCTGTTCGACGATCTTCTGTGTCCGTTTCGTGTCATTGGCCCCATAACTCTGGGAAATCAAGGAAACGCTGCTGGTTCCGACGATCTCGTTGAGTACCTCGACCATCCAGAAAAAGGTGTTGAACAAGGTGGCGGCGGCGATCGCGGAGGGATTGATGAAACCGATCCAGAGCATATCCACCAGGTCGTAGACAGCCTGTAGAAGCATCCCGATCATCGTGGGAAACGAGAGCCTGAGAATTTGGGCATTCACAGAACCTGTAGTAAGGTCTTGAAGGTGTTTCGGGGACATGGCGGATTACTTTATCACGCGCAATGTGTTTCCACAAGCTGATACACGTGGTATATTTCCAGACATGAAATCACCGATCCAAAGTCCGACTGCGCGAAAGCTCCGGCACCTGCTCGTTGCCGGTCTGGCAATCCTCATGATCTCGGGTTGCAGGACCCAGGAGATTGTCGTCAGGACCCCTGAGGAAATAGCTTTTGCCCGGTTGGCCGTTGTGGAGATGATGGAGGTTACGACGAAAGCCGCAGCCGACAATTTCCAGCAGAACGGCACGTGGAACGGCTCGTTCGCCGAACTTGTACCTCCCCAGGCAGCCGAGATCCTCCCCTCCATGGAAACGATACCGGGAATCCGTCGGCTTATGGACAATTACCTGACCGGTATGAATCGCGCTATCGCGTCCATCGCCAAGGATATTCCCCAGTACTTGAAGGACGAAGTCTTTCCCGATTTGGAGATCGCCGACCCGTTCCGGCTCATCGAAGGACAAAGCGATGCGGTCACACGGTATTTCGCCACCACTGTGTCGGGGGATTTGGAGAAGTGGATCGGATCCAGGCTGACCGGAGAACAGGGTGCCCAGGCAGTGCTGGCATGGAATACCATGGTCCGGACCTACAACACCTATGCCAAGTCGCAAAATCTCCTGCATGCCGGAGATCCCGACCTCGAATGGGAATTGCTCGATGCTGATCCCATCCGTACCGTCCTGGTGTCGATGCTCAGGGCACTGCTATCGGTCATGACCTCCCAGGAAGCGTTGGTGCGGACCATGGCCCCCGCATACGACAACCCGTTGATCACCATCTATGCCGGACGTTGACGGGTCGGCACCGACCCGATCCGGTCCTGAATCTCGGTTGTATCGTCGACATACGTGGAGTATAATCGCGCCATGAACCTCTTTGAACAGAACACAGGCAATGCACATCAGCCCTTGGCCTATCGTATGCGTCCCAGGACGCTCGACGAATATGTGGGACAGGACCATATTGTCGGCAAAGGTCGGTTGCTTCGCAGGGCGATCCAGGCGGACCAACTTTCCTCCATCATCTTGTACGGACCTCCGGGAACTGGCAAGACCACACTCGCCCGTGTAATCGCAAACACCACCCGCAGCCACTTCAGCACCTTGAACGCCGTGCTTTCGGGGGTCAAGGAGTTGCGCTACGAAATCGACGAAGCCAAGACCCGCCTTACCCATTACGGAAAGAGGACCATCCTGTTTGTGGACGAAGTGCACCGGTGGAACAAGAGCCAGCAGGATGCGCTGCTCCCCTGGGTCGAGAACGGAACGTTCATCCTGGTGGGAGCGACTACCGAGAATCCTTATTTCGAGGTCAACTCGGCGCTCGTCTCCCGTTCACGCATATTCCAACTTGTTCCGTTGGGATCGAAGGAACTCATGGCGATTGCGAGGCAGGCATTGGCCGATTCCGAACGGGGATACGGGAAATGGCAGGTCGAATTCGAGAAGGGGGCATTGGACCACCTTGTCGATATCGCTAATGGTGATGCCAGATCGCTCCTCAACGCATTGGAACTGGCGGTGGAGACCAGTGGCGAGAAATTCCCTCCACAAGAGGGTTCGGTCATCGTGATCTCGAAGGAAGCAGCGGAAGAGAGCATCCAACGGAAAGTGGTCCTGTACGACAAGGAGGGCGATTACCATTTCGACATCATCAGTGCGTTCATCAAGTCGATTCGGGGCAGCGATCCCGATGCGGCACTCTATTGGATGGCGAGGATGGTCGCCGCGGGAGAGGATCCCAAATTCATCTTCCGCAGGATGATGATCAGTGCTTGCGAGGATGTCGGCATGGCCGATCCCTATGCGATCATGGTGGTCGAGGCAGATGCCGCGGCATTCGAGCGCATAGGACTTCCGGAAGGAAGATACCACCTGACCCATGCTGCGTTGTATCTCTCCACAGCTCCAAAATCGAATACCGCATTGGGTTTCTTCGATGCCTTGAAATCGGTCGAGGATGAACAGAATGCCGAGGTCCCGAACCATTTGAAGGACGGTAGCCGCGACAAGAAGGGGTTCGGCCATGGCGAGGGGTACCTCTATCCGCATGCATACCACAACCACTGGGTACCGCAACAATATCTGCCCGGAGAACTTCAGGGCAAGGTGTTCTACCACCCTTCCCATATGGGATACGAGGAGAAGGTCCGCGAGGAGGTCCTGCGCAAGCGGGAATCCCAGCTGGAAGCTGTGGTTCCGGACGCCTATGTGGGCAATCTCACCTATTCTCCCAACGACACCCAACGGGAACGGTGGGCCCAACGGACCACCGGAGAGCGGGGTACGTTCCTGGAACGAATCAGGATCGCCTTGTTCGGAGAGCTCCAGATCCAGCGGCACCATAGGATACTGGTGTTGAATGCGGGACATGGCATGTTCGTCTGGGAAGCGTTCAGGCGGGCTCCGGAAGGCCTTGTGGTGGCAATGACTTCGGAAGAGGAGCACTACCAACACATGCTCCATTACGCTAAGACGCTCGATGAGCTTGAGCAGCCGAAGATACTCTTGGGTCAGGCGACCGAACTGTTGGATTCCATGGAAAGCGGCTTGAAGTTCGAGTTGGTCCTCGGTCGCAATATCGCGACCAGACTCTCGGAAAGCCTGCCCCTCATGCGATCCATCAAAAGCAGGCTTGGGGCCCAAGGGATACTTGCAACGGCGGAGACCATCCCATCCGCGGGTTCCCGCCTATCGGAATTCGCTGTCGATCCCGCGATCCGAAGCCTTCTTGAGCAGGCCGAGTCGCATATATACAGTCCTGGGGGAAATCCCATGTCCTCCTGGAACGACTCCGACCTGATGGGAATGGTCCGATCCTCGGGATTTTCTGTTCAGTCGCACAAGCTGACGGGAATGGAGAACCGCTTTATCACCACAGAGGGGCTTGACCGTTGGCTCGATAAAAGCTATGTTCCCGCATGGCGACAACTCGGAACCGTTGTCGACAGGGACGGAATTGGGGCCCATTTGGCCGCGACATGCGCAAACCGGTTTGTGGCATGGAGACAGGTGGTGATAGTCCTTTCCTGCACCCCTGCCGCCGATTGATGGTCTGGAAAGTTTCCTGCGGTTTTGCTTTTTTTCAGTAACTTCTTCGGATTGCTATTGACAAAAAAGCATGAATCGGACAGATTATCGTACGTTGATTTGCGCTGGTGGAACCGGACTGCAAAGACATCTTGGTGGATGTAGTTCAATGGTAGAGCACCAGATTGTGGATCTGGTTGTTGCGGGTTCGAGCCCCGTCATCCACCCTTGTATAGCATTGCTGTGCATACGTGGTAGTGATGCGTTCGTAGCTCAGCTGGATAGAGTTCCGGACTTCGAATCCGTAGGTCGCAGGTTCGAATCCTGCCGGACGCAAATTGGTTTTTTACAAGTATTTGGGCCGCTAGCTCAGCTGGTAGAGCAGCAGACTCTTAATCTGCGGGTCAAAGGTTCGATCCCTTTGCGGCTCATAACATGCATAATCATCCGGTCAAACGGATGGAGACCACTGCGAGAGTGGTGGAATTGGCAGACACGCTAGACTTAGGATCTAGTACCGTAGGTGTGAGGGTTCAAATCCCTCCTCTCGCACTTGACCTTGGGGGCGTAAGTCAGTACTATGCAACGAATGTTTGCGAGAGTAGCTCAGTGGTAGAGCTCCACCTTGCCAAGGTGGATGTCGCGGGTTCAAGTCCCGTCTCTCGCTCTCTTGAGCGACCCGGAAACCCGGGTCGCTTTTTTATTCGGTATTTGTTATGATTGTTTCGGTTAAACCGCATGGCCCTTGCCGAGGAGCTTTGGCATGCTTACTATAGATAAACCAAGAGAAAGAGGAAATAGGATGATCGCTGAACAGAAAGTCAAAGAACTTGAGAACTCAGTAGTAGAGCTGGCCATTACGGTCAAGCAAGAGGCTATTGCCAAATCGTACACCAAGGTGTTGCAGAAATACGTAAGTACACTCCAGTTGCCTGGATTCCGTAAGGGAAAGGCTCCCGCATCGGTTTTGGAACAGAAGTTTGGAACCGGCATACGGGAAGAAAGTGTCTACACCATTATTGACGAGGCTGTCCAGGAAGCCTTGAAGCAGGTCGAGGACAAGTACAAGCCGTTGCCGTACAGTTCTCCCAGTCTGGTCGACGAGGAAAACATCTCCACCGATATCGAGAAGGATCTGCAGTTTGCCGTGACCTACGATATCATGCCGTTGTTCGAACTGCCCACCTATACCGGACTTTCTGTGGAAGTTCCCAAAGTCGAGATTTCCGATGAAACCGTAACCAAGGAAATCGATAAGCTCCGCGACCAGAATGCCCTTGTGGTCGAGAAGGACAAGAGCGTCGAAAATGGGGACATTGTCACATTGGATTACGTTGAGCTCGACTCCGAAGGAAATGATGTCGCCGGTACAGAACGCAAGGATTTTGTGTTCACCGTCGGAAGCGGCACGAACTTCTACAAGCTCGACGACGAAGTTGTCGGCATGGCCAAGGGCGACTCGAAGACCGTGGAGAAGTCCTTCCCTGAAGATTACGAATACTCCGAGTATGCCGGTAAGACCGTCTCGCTGAAGATGGAAGTCAAGCAGATCAAGGTTCGTGAAGTTCCCGAGCTCGACGACGAGTTCGCCCAGGATGTCAGCGAAGAGTACAAGACTGTCGACGACCTCGTCTCATCCACCAAGGCAAAACTTGCGGCCAGCCTCGAAAGCCACCTCAAGGAGACTCGGTTGAGCGTTCTGCTCGACAAGATGCTCGAAGAGGTGACGATCGCAGTTCCCCAATCGATGATCGATATTGAAGTCGATTCCTCGTGGAGACGGTTCGTGTCGCAATCCGGTATGCCCGAAGCCCAGATCTTGAAGTTCCTGGAATTCCAGGGACAGACCAAAGAGGATTTCACCGCATCGTGGAGGGAATCCGCAGGCAAGAACATCCGGATCCAGCTGGTCATGGAAAAGATCAAGGAGAAGGAGAACTTCACTGTGGATGCCGCCGAGTTGGATGCCGAAGTCGAAGCACAGCTCAAGGACATTACCGATGAAGAGACCAAGGAATACTACCGCACCATGATCGAAGACGATATGAAGACCAAGAAGGCCGGCGAGTACTTGCTCGGGAACAACACCATCACGGAAGGAACGGCTGTATCGTACGAAGATTTCATGGCCGGTCATCAACACTGATTCCAAAAGGATTCAATGGGGGACACATGCTTGATCAAAGGACTGAACCAAAATCATCTCTCGTTCCGGTTGTCATAGAACACTCGGGCGTAGGTGAGCGTTCATTCGATATTTTCTCACGGCTCTTGCGGGACCGAATTATCATTCTCGGGGAAGAAATCAACGCAACCATCGCCAATGTGGTGGTTGCACAGTTGTTGTTCTTGGAATCCGAGGATCCGACCAAGGATATCAGCTTGTACATCAACAGCCCGGGCGGGAGTGTGACCGCCGGCTTGGCGATCTACGATACGATCCAATATATTAAAAGCGATGTCCAAACCATATGTCTCGGTCAGGCCGCATCCATGGGAGCTTTGCTGCTCGCCGCGGGAACTGCCGGGAAACGGTATATCCTACCGTCCGCACGGGTCATGATCCACCAGCCTTGGGGCGGCGTTAACGGACAAGTCTCCGATATCGCGATACATGCCCGTGAATTGCTCAGAATCAAGAAGATGAGTATCGAGTACTTCTCAAGACACACGGGTAAAAGCTATGAGACGATAGCCGCGGACTTGGAGAGGGATTTCTTCTTCACTGCCGACGAGGCTGTCTCATACGGGCTGGCCGACCATATCATGAAGAGGAGTTAACATGGCACGCAATAGCAAAGTCTGTTCTTTCTGTGGGCGAAGTTCCAAAGAAGTGAAACGACTGATAGATGGCCCTGGGGTAGCGATATGTGAGGATTGTATCCACACCTGCAATGACATTCTCAAGGCAGACCCCAGTCCCAGTGCGGTACCAGACGAACTGCTGGGGGTAATCCCAACCCCGAAAGAGATCCATGATTATCTCGATGAATATGTGATCGGTCAGGACGATGCGAAGAAAGTGTTGTCTGTTGCCGTGTACAACCACTACAAACGGGTGAAGTTCCAGGAGAAGTTCAAGGCCGAAGGTCTTGAGATGGACAAGTCCAACATCCTCATGATCGGCCCGACCGGTACGGGAAAGACATTGCTTGCGAAAACCCTGGCGAAAAAACTCCAGGTCCCATTTGCGATCGCCGATGCCACTACCCTTACCGAAGCCGGGTATGTCGGTGAGGATGTCGAGAACATCCTGCTCAAATTGATCCAGAATGCGAATGACGATATTTCGGCTGCCGAACATGGTATTGTCTTTGTCGATGAGATCGACAAGATTGCCAAGAAGGGCGAGAACGTATCCATTACACGTGACGTTTCCGGAGAAGGTGTCCAACAGGCACTGTTGAAGATCATCGAGGGAACAGATGCCAGCGTACCACCCCAGGGAGGACGCAAGCATCCGAACCAGGAGATGCTCAAGATCAATACACGCAACATCCTGTTCATATGCGGCGGAGCATTTGTCGGTCTGGACAAGGTGATCGAAAAGCGTGTTTCCGCACACCAGATGGGTTTCGGTGCCACGATAATCGGCGGACAAGAGAAGGACACGGCCAAGTTGTTCAAGCAACTGCATCCCGACGACCTGATCAAATTCGGCCTGATTCCCGAGTTCATCGGCCGTCTTCCCATCCATGTCGCCCTGGACAACCTGGACAAGGAAGACCTGATGAGGATCATCACCGAACCGAAGAATTCCATAATCAGGCAATATACCGCCTCGTTCAAGTTGGATGACGTGGACCTGGTCTTCAAACCCGATGCGATCGAAGCGATTGCGGAGAAATCCATTGCACAGAAGACCGGTGCCCGAGGCCTCCGATCGATTGTCGAGAACATCATGATCGAGGTCATGTACGATATTCCATCCCGCAAGGGGATCAAGCGTGTCACAGTAAATCGGGATACGGTTGAAAAGGCAAAACTCCCCGAGCTGGAAATCGATTCGGCAGAAACGGCGTAACGGAGAATCGGCAATGTTTACCTACCCCGATGTATCTCCAAAGATCATCGACGAGATCCGTAGCTGTTCGGTTGCCGTTGTGGTCGGCCATGTCGGCCCCGACGGCGATTGCATCCACTCCCAGATTGCCATGCAGAAACTGTTGCAGCGGTTGGGCGTGGAGGTGCACCTGGCCAATGCAGGCCCCTTCTCCCGCAAGGAGATCAAGAAATACGAACCTTTGTTCGCACCCCATGTGGACAAGCAGTTGTACGACCGCAATCCGCTCGTGGTCATGGTCGATTGCTCCACATTGGATCGGATAGGGTATCTTGGTGACGAAATCAAAGGGCTGACCCTGCTCACGATCGACCACCATGCCTCCGGGTCCAAGTTCGGGGACCTGACGTATATCGTTCCCAAATCATTCTCCACCTCGCTGTGCGTCATGCAATTGTACAAGGCCCTCGATGTCGAGATGACGTACGAAATCGCAGACCATATCTTCTTTGGACTCGCCACCGACACAGGATTCTTGAAATTCATCGGACCGTATCGGGGGGAGACCTTCCAGCTCATGGGGGAATTGGTCGAATTGGGTGTTTCTCCCAACGACATCTATAGTCGAATGGAAGGTGGAAACACCTTCGCTTCCCAACGATTCTTGGGAAGATTGCTGCAACGGGCCGAGCCTTTGCTTGAAGGCAGGATCATGTGCGTAATCGAGGAGCCTTCCGATTTGGAGGAGTTCTCATCGAAGGATCGCCCCTCCGATACGTTGTATGCACATTTGCTTAGTGTCGATGATGTCGAAGCTGTCCTCTACTTCAAGATCTCGGGAGAAGACCTGTGGGAAATCGGTTTCAGGGCTTCCCATGCATCCTCCTTGGATGTAGGTGCCATCAGTGCCAGCCTAGGTGGTGGCGGACACCGCAAAGCTGCGGGCGCGACTGTCAAGGGCACGCTTGCCGAACTGAAGTCAAAACTGATCGAGATATTGAGAAGTCTCCTCGACTGATATGCAAATCCTTTCCTGAAAAAACATTGCAATGTAATGGAATTGTAGCTTGGCATAATTTGTGCGTACTGGTTGTCCTACTAGAGTAAGGAGGTACGGCCATGAGCACGGATTTGACTCGCAAAGTTCTGTTATATCAACAGTTGCTCAAATCAAAGGACAAACGGGACCAAGTTCGGAGGAACAAGCTTTTTCGCTCTCTTGTCAACACCTGTCATATTTTCTTCTATACCTATCCGGTAAAAATCCGAATGTTGAAGGAAGAGGATGCATCCGAGCTGCTTATCTATATCGCTCCGCGCATCCCCACCATGATCCGGACATTCCGATACGACAGGATCTCGTTCGATCTGTATCTGCGGAAAATCGCATACCTGCAGACCAAGTGTTTCCTCAAGCGAAAGAAACGTAACGAGCGTAGGATATGGTATGAATTCTCCCCTATCAATGATATCGACGATTGTTTCGCTTCCGACTCCCCCTATCCCTATGAAGTGTTGGAAGCGACCAGGGTTGAAGCAAACCCCGAGCTGAATTGGTCGACTGAGACAAAAGCCAGTGAACTGGTCCGACAGAAGATCAAGCGCAGCAAGATTTTCCGTCGACGGTTCATCCATTTGATTCTACTCAGTTGCGATGCCCTCAGTGCACAGCATATAGCCTTCTTGGCCGAATACCTAGGGATGGGTGAGCAGGAATTGGCTAGACTCATATCGGGAGCCCATGAATGCTCGGTGGACAAACGCGAGCGGACCCGTCATCTTGCCGGTATCAGGAATATGCATTTCTGTCGGAAGATGTTCTACCATCGGGAACTGGCGATGCTGGAATCGTACCATGCCGACCCGCTCTTCCTCGATCCGCTGCGCAGACATTATGCCTATGAGGATCGCTATTTCAAGGAACGGTGCAAGGAAGTGCAGGATCGTCCGAATTCCATTACGCACCGCCAACTAGCCTTGTTGAGCGGGATTCCAAAAGGTACTGTCGATTCGGGTTTGTCCACAATCCGCAGTTTCCTCGATGGGATTATGGACGGTTCCGGGTAAATCAGCTATGTTCCTACTATGATACTCCTATTCGCATCCCAAAATACCCATAAGCGCCTTGAAATGGCATCGTTGCTGATTCCCCATGAAATTTCCATGCCAAAGGATTTCGGCCTGGAATTCTCATTCGACGAGACCGAACCGACATTCATCGGAAATGCGCTCGGAAAAGCGGACCATCTGTTCAACCTCACCGGCAAACCTTCGATAGCCGATGATTCCGGTCTGGTTGTGGATGCGTTGGACGGTGCCCCAGGTATATTCAGCGCACGATATGGTACTGATGTTTTTGGAAGTACCTTGGACTCGACCGAAAAGAACCGGTATCTTTTGGACAACCTGAAACAGGTTCCCCGGCACCTGCGTACCGCACGGTTTGTCTGTGCCATGGCACTGGTGGTATCGCCCTATCGCCGCTATGTCGTACAGGAAACGGTCGAAGGCTATATCGCCGACAAGCCGTTCGGCGATGGAGGATTCGGGTACGACCCGGTATTCCTGATTGGAGAAACGGATAGGACCATGGCAGAGCTTACCGATACGGAAAAGAATGCCATAAGCCATAGGGGTCTTGCTGCACGGAGCATGCTTGCGATCCTGGACACCATTGAGCAGAAGGAGGTTTTTCATGTCTGCTGATACACCGAAGAAAACCATACCGGAGAGGAAACACGTCGCCGTACAGGACACGTGGGATCTCAGCGCACTCTATATCGATGAGAAGGCCTGGGAACAGGATTGCAACCGTATCGAAGAGGCTCTGGAAGAGTCGTCCCGTTTCAAGGGGCACGTCGCCGATGGTGCCGAGTCGTTGCTCGAAGTGGTCACCTGGATGTCTACGAACGGACAGATTGCCGAACGGGTCATGCAATATGCATTCCTGTTGCACGCTGCCGATGGCAGCGATTCGGCCAACCAACGTCGGCAAAGTATCTCCAACCGGATCATGACACGGTTCTCCGCCGCAACCAGTTTCATCGAGCCCGAGATTCTTGCTGTCGATACGGGGACAATAGCCTCCTGGTTGGAACAGCCTGGATTCGCCGACTACCGGATCATGGTGGAGAAGATGCTGCGCTTCAAGCCCCATGTGTTGGGACCGGATGAAGAGAAGATCATGGCTCTCCAGGGAGAGGTTGCCAACAAGGCGCACGAGACATTCGGGGCATTGACCAATGTCGATTTCAATTTCGGATCCATCAGGACTGCAGAGGGTATGGTTCCCTTGACCCAGAGCACGTATGGATATCTGCTGCAGAACCCGGATCGGAAGGTCCGTGAACGTACCTATCGGAAATTCTATCGGGTGTTCGAGGGACACAAGCATGTCTTGGCCAATCTGTACGATGCGAGTGTGAAGCAGGATCTGTTCAGGGCCAAGGTCCGCTCGTATCCCGATTCGAGGTCCATGTTCCTGTTTCCCGACAATGTGGATGGTTCGGTGTATGATAACTTGATCGCGGCTGTGCATTCGGCATTGCCCCAGCTGCACCGCTACTACGATATCCGGCGACGTATGCTGGGATTGGACAAGCTTGCGCACTACGATGTGTATGTTCCACTGGTCAAGGGTATCGAGGTGACACACTCCTACGACGAGGCGGTCGATGTGATCTGCGCCGCACTGTCTCCTTTGGGCATCGACTATGTGGCCACGTTGCGCGAAGGGCTGACTTCTGCCCGGTGGGTGGACAAGTACGAGAACAAGGGCAAGCGGTCGGGTGCATTCTCTTCGGGAATCTACAGCGGACTTCCCTATATCCTCATGAACTATCAGGAGGATGTCCTGCGGGATGTGTTCACCTTGGCTCATGAGGGTGGGCATTCCATGCACTCCTACTACAGCGCGAGGAACAACCCCTTCCCTTCCTACGACTATACGATCTTCGAAGCCGAGGTGGCCTCCACATTCAACGAGCAATTGCTTGCCGACCATTTGTTGCGGCATGCCGACAGCAAGGAGATGGCTGCCTATGTCCTGGGCAAACAGATAGACGATGTCGTGGCGACGTTGTTCCGGCAGACCATGTTCGCCGAGTATGAGATGCTGGTGCACCGCCAGGTCGAACAAGGCGAGCCCATAACGGTCGATTCCTTGCGTTCCACCTACCGGAAGTTGCTGAAGACCTATTTCGGTCCCAACGTGGTATTCTCAAAAGCCAGCGATATGGAAGGTTTGAGGATTCCCCATTTCTATCGGGCCTTCTATGTCTACAAATACGCTACCGGAATCAGTGCCGCAATCGCGTTGGCCGACAAGGTCATGCACGGGGCTGCCGAGGACCGCGACCGTTATCTTGCGTTCCTGCAATCGGGTGGCTCACGGTATCCCATGGAATCGCTACGGTTGGCGGGTGTGGACATGTCTACTCCGGAACCTGTCTCAAAGGCTCTGGAGGCATTCGCGGGATTGCTCGACAAGTTCGAATCGCTGGTTATGTAAGAACGTACCCGGAAATGCAAGGTGTCAATTCTTTAACTTGCATTTCCTGAACTCGCTCGGGAGAGGGAGCATTTCACGGTCCCTTTCCCCAGTAACCTTTGTGATGGTAAATTCATGTTTCAAGCTGTACCTCCAAACCAAATTGATGCGATTTTTGATGCAATCATTTTGAGAAGGGGTAGGAACAACGAATAAAAAGAAAACCCCTTCGAAGTAAATTAATACTACGAAAGGGTCTATGTAGTTGCGGCAGACTGGACTTGAACCAGCACAAGCTCTCGCCCACTAGCACCTCAAAATGAAAAAATTGCTTTTCAGCAAAAGTCAAACACTATCAAAAAGTGTCATAATTTTATATAGCTCAACGAGCTTTTACCAAATCTGTTAAGCACATGATAACAGTATATATCATAAGTAGTCAAGGCAATTTTTCGACTTTTTTACGACTTCTAATACGACCTATTTTAGTGTTCTTATATGGCAAATTATTCCTATAAACTAATAGGCAAAAAAATTACTATTTGATGGTTTTTATAGATATAAAGAGATTGATTTTTAGCAATTTTTTACGGGGAGAAACTGGAGATTTTCAGGGTTTTCGCTACTAAAAGGAGCCCGTCTTGAGTCTTCCATTTATCAAATACTAGCCAATTTGGTTGACCGTCGAACGACCAATCAACCGTTCTTTACCATTCTTGTTTAAAAGTAGTGCCATTGTAGATATTGTCACAGATGATTTCGCTAATCACACCGTAAAGAATCATAACTTCTTACAGACATGGCTAGAGAATCACGGGGATTCCATCACTAAGAAAATGATACCATCGGTTGATATTATTCTTAACTTTTTTTCGCATAATAGTTTCTTTGCAATGGTAAAAAATTTTTATAAAATTAATGGTCTTAGGTCATTATACGAACAAAGAATTACTCCAGCTTTATTGGCTAATTGCATTGCAGAACGAGTAAATGATGAATTGGTAATCACGCAAGCTATTTCACAATCATAAAATAGCTTTCCTGAAATTACTTCCTGTATAGCAGTATTACCAACCAAACTAGAATAGGACTTACATTGAATTGCAATTTTTTTCCCATTTCGAATTGCAATTATGTCAACACCTTGATCACCTGTAGTTGGGGTTAATTCGATTTTATAATCATTTGCTTCGAGTAAATCCTTGACGAAAAATTCATATTCGACTCCTATATTCTTATATTCAGATTCTTCATCTACATTCTCATCTACTAAATCACCACGGGCATTCCCCTCTTTTTCTGCAACTTTTTCATTCTCATGATTTGTCCTCTCCGATAATAACCTAACCTCAATTATTACCTTGCTTAATGAAACAAGCCATTTATTTTTATAGTACTGCAAATTATCAAAATACTGTGAATTTGTGAGCCGATTTTCAATATCCTCCGGTGGTGCCAGCGAGAGGCTCATTATAAACTCCTCCTCTGGGTAATCAGGTTTTAGTAACCATAAACACCACTCATCCACTCCTAATCGATAGATTAAATCATCATCAACAACTACTCGAGGACTAACAACCCTCTCTATAAAATATTCCAATTCTTTAATCCAGCCCTCCTCATGTTGTACTCCCCATTCATCATTATATGTAGTTCTTTTTTTCTTACTTTTTATTATTTCCCAATATTGACCGATAATTTCTTCTATAAATAGTACATGGTCTTTTACAGCTAAGCTGAGAGAATCAATAAGTTTGCCATAAAAATAAAAAAATATTATTTTGGCATTCTTTCTTGCTTTTAAACTATCTATTGGTAATGATTTTCCAGACAAAGTAGACTTGGAATCAAAGAAGCGCGAGGCGAATATTTTATCACGATAATTTTGTAGGCTTTGAACATCTTCAAGACTCAACAATTCTTTTTCCATCTCGTTTACTGGGACGATGTCAGCTACTCTGCTAACTTGAGTTATAGTTGATGGTAAATATCCAATCACATTCGATAATAACCTGATACAATACCTCCAATTCCCTGACTTAATATTTTCTTCGAGTTCTTGCCATTTTTCTCCTTTGTTCAATTTGAATTCCTTCCAGGAGCTACTTTCTTTAAAATATTCAAACGCAAATTCATATACGCTTTTATCATTTCCTTCGAACACATCTAAGCATTCTTCCGAAGATATTTCATTATCGATTTCTATACAGAGTTGTTTCATCTCTTCCGGCGAATATTTACTAATTAATTCTTCGGAAGTAAATGGAGATATTCTAAAAATACTCCATTCTCTAATTTCGTCATTTCTTGAGCATTCAAGTGGTCTCAGAAATAAATCCAATTCTGTATTAAATTCACGCAATGCTTCTCTCAGTAAAGCATATTTATTTAGCCTGTAATGCATTTTCATTTCTTACTTCTCCTTTCAAATTACTTTTTCAGATATTCTCCACGAGTAATTAACTGCTAAAAAAGAGCTATACTAGAATTGTTAGGTTCTCTCTATTATTATCGTTACCCAGATACCCCTAAGTGGGAATTCACTAGGGATTTCAAACCTCAGTATAACTGTAGAGTTTTGAATTCTCAATCAGTAATTATTCGGATAGGAGGGGCACGGGAATGCCTTTAGCACCCATCATTGCACACTACCCAGCAAGCGGTTCCAAAATTTCTTTCACCGCAAAGTGTAGTTTTCCATAATGATCACAAGAAATAATATTCGTGGTTCCTCTGCACATCTGTACTGAATCACCGTTCCGCCTTCCATTAGCTATAAAATACCCATATACCTCAAATCACGATTTATCCTCCGGCTTCCTTCAAATTCCACACCACGATAGATACGATTGCCTCCATCAAGTGGGAGGCGATCTAACGTCCACAGAGGATTTTACCTCCTGGATAAGCATCATGTTCGGCACACAACAAGAAAAGGAGCCTCAAGGGACTCCTTTCTCAACGTTTTCAATCTTCCCATCGAACAACCAATCGAACGTGGTGTAACCATCTTGTTTCAAGGTCGTACCGTCGTTAATCTTGTCATGGATGATTTTCCGATTCACGCCGTAAGCGATCGCTGCTTCCCACAGGGAAGGAAACACATGGCTTCCATCCCTTGAGAAAGCTATCACCTTCCGAGCCTTAGGCAACCAAAAAGCCTCTACTCAGAACATGATTATCAGATACAATTTTCAATCTCATTCATCTCCTCTCAATACTCCTTCCCATGCTTATACGCGCGCGTACTGTTGTATCGCATCTTTGCGATAATGCAGGACTCCAAATCTATACCGTATAGACCGCACAGGTCGGCCACGCGTATGACGATATCCGCCAGTTCCATTTCGAAGGTCTCCTTCAAGTTGTTCTCAAACCAATCGATTCCGCCTGTGGTCTCAATCTCATCAACAGGATCATCGATGAAATGCTGGAGGGTCCCAACGTGTTCCTCACTCATCATCTTCCCCGATCGGTGGGCTTCCAAAGCTTCAGACACCTCGCTATGAATGAGGGCAAGCAAAGTACCCATTTCCACCTTCTTATCATGAAATCCTTTGTTTTTCGCACCTTCATGGGCTACTTTCACCATTTTGTTAACCGTCACTGTTGTACTCCTTTGCGCTCAACTCGCTTTGTCATCAAAGTAATCTTCAGGCAAGCGCAATCCTTTTGCGAGTGCCACCTTCTTCTCCTGAATCGGTTCCCAGCCCCCCTTGGTACTCATCTGAACT
The DNA here is from genome assembly GCA_002839355.1 of Spirochaetae bacterium HGW-Spirochaetae-2. Taxonomy (GTDB): domain Bacteria; phylum Spirochaetota; class Spirochaetia; order Sphaerochaetales; family Sphaerochaetaceae; genus UBA8525. The sequence continues at coordinate 12,383 of PGXW01000007.1, read as the reverse complement.
GTGTGTACCGGAAGTCCGGAAGCTTTGGCCAAATCAAGGATATCATGATTCATGCGAACCATCGCCTCAATCAATCGCTTCTGAAATGATGAGAGTCGGCTATCCAATGTAGGATAGTGAATCTCATCCCAGAAAAACTGTTTGCAATCAGGTCCGCATGATTCCTTCTCGGATATCTTGCAGGACTTGTAATGCCTGCAACTTTGTTCAATTTTTCTCTTAGGCTGTTCCAATCAATTTCTCCATATAGGTATAATGTGCCATCTCGAAGGATTGACCACCAGAAGCTTGTTCCAACATATTGGACAATTCGCTGAGATCCTGCTCATCGCATTCGAGACACTCTGCCAAGTCTGAGATACGCTGTTCAGCGACCAGTTTCATTTGATCGTAAATCCACTTGGCCTGTTCACATTGCTTTTCATCACCCATCATCTGTTGGGGGAAATTCTCCTGCATGAGAGCAGCAAGAAAGTTGAATTGATAGATGTTGGTCATCTCCAACACCAAGCCAGCGATCTCGTGGGTGAGCTCTTTAATTCTTTCTCTCTCCATGTATCCTCCGTCATATCAATCACAGGGAATATCGAACGAGTACCCCTGTTTAGTCTCTTTGCCATCCTCCAAACGTTTACGTATCTGCCACTCTGATACATTGGTGGCGATTACCACCGATTCATATCCGATGTAAATGCCCAGGAGCCTTCCATAGTGAAACACAAGAATCCGCTTGCGCGCGTTCTGCAAACTCATGCCGCACCTCCTGCTCGCCGTTTTGCCGCCGAAGCGAGTCCAGCTTTCCGAGCCGATTCCTTTTTCCGTTCAAGTGCGGTGACAACCTCCTTCACCTCTTCGTCAACACGTTGGGAATAAACCTGTTGCCCTCTCATCCCGAACAGACCAATGTTAATCATCCAATCAAGCATACGGCGAGCCTTTCGTCGCCTTATATTTGCACTGACAGCAAGATGTCGCATACGCAAATTGGTAAGAGTGAGTTGATGGGTAGAGGTGAAATAGAGTTGTTCACACATGAACCAGTAAAATCCATACCCAGTCATCCCATACTTGTTTATCAGTTTCTTGATCTTGGGGTTATCCATTTCATTCGGCAAATGCCGAAAATAGTACAAGCTAATCAATGCATTTCTCCTTCGCCAGTTGGTTGGCCAGTACCGTGTAGGCTTTGGCCAACTGTTCATATTCCTTGTTCGTCCGTTTTGTCTTGACCCTGTGTGCATCCACCTCACTCAGAAGCTGTAAAGCACTTTCATCTCCCCGATAGGCAAGCGCCATGTGCTCGACGCGTTCCACCCGATCCAAACCGATACGGGCGATTAAACGATTGCGATATGCGATGGTGTTGCCACCAAGTGGACCGTTGCAGCGTTTGCACTGACCCCACACATTGTCATTTTCCAACTCGGTCGCCCGATTGCTTCGTCCCTCGTAATGTCCACCATCACAGCGTTTGGCCTCGATAGAGACACCACAAGAGATGCAACGGACAATTCCGTTACCATCGGAACATTGGTAGCGTCTGAGCCGTTGAAAGGCCTTCAGCGCTTTTTCTCGGGCACTAGGCATACTTGCCACCGAACAAATCTTCATCCTCAAGAGGCAATAGCAAACGTCGAACCTTCTTCAATGGGGCGAATGTGTTTCGTGCCCTCACTTCCATCTCTTTTCTGAACAGATCGATTTCTGTCTTATCGCGCGTACGAAAATAGCCTTTGCCATGACTGGACGACACGATTGCCATGTCGTCCCCATTGTCCCATGCACGTAGCTCAGCGATGATATTGCGCACCTTCCGATCATGCATGTTCCACAATTTGCACAATTCGGCGCGACTGATCGCATGTTTCGCCCCAATCGGAATTGAATCGTAATACCGCTGGAGGTTATCTTTTGCGCTTACCACGGCGTACCTCCCTGTGCAGATAGATATCGGCTTGTTTTTCTCGCTCGATTTCAGGTGCGAGCGAACAATATGCAAGCCGTTCGCCCCTAACAATCTCATTGCGGCATTTCTTGCCACATCGTGCGCATAGATTTTCCATGTAAACCCCCTAGAACGGAATGTCGTCATCGAAGCGGGAATAGGAAGGCTCATTGGATTGGGAACCTCTATCGTCAGTATCGTTGTCATTGTTTTGCTTGCCCGAACCGAGCATCTGAATGCCACCATAGGAGTCGGCAACCATCAGGATCTGTTGGCGTTTGGTTCCTTCATTATCTGTCCAGCGGTTCTGCCTGAGTTCACCTTTTACCGCCACCAATCGTCCTTTGGTCAAATGGCGTGATAAGATCTCGGCGGTTTTCCCCCATTGGACGCAATCAAAGAAACTGGTTTCTGTCTGTCCCTTCTCATAGCGCCCCACAGCGACAGTGAAGCCCAAACGGGCAGTTCCATTGTTGGTATATTTCAAATCGGCATTGGCCGTCAGACGGCCTACCATCATGCAGGAACACATATCAGCCATGTCGGGACCTCCTGCATTTTGTTGGTGGTGTTATATCCATGTATTTCACAATCAATCCTCCAAGTAATATCCATGTTCGGCGGCGATTCCTTTGACTGCCTCAATGAGCAGGGCAAACTGCTCAACCGAACACTCGCTCGAGGGCAGGCCTTCAAAGCCATCCTCATCCTCGATGGGCCAACCGTTCTCATCGGTGGCCATCGGATAACCCAACTCGACAGCACGTTTTTTCGCCATCTGCTTCACCTGCTCCTTGCTTGCACCGGTCATACTGGCAAGCCGTCCACAAAGCACATGGAAGTAGGCATTCTCCTTCACGGTGCGTGAACGTGGTAGCGGTTCTACAGTGATACGAAGCAACCCCTTGTTCTTTCTGAGTGCTTCGGCTACCAAATTGCGGTACTGCTCGGCGAACCCCTCGGGAACGCCGAACAAACTGCTGTCTATGACAAACTCGATTCTCATGCTGCTCCTTGGGCCTCGCCCTGGAATGCGCACAGATATCCCACCGCCGATGTGTACATTTCGTAGGTGATTTCACTGGATCGGGTCGCCCCTAGGTTTTTCAACGTTTCCTTGACTTCTTCTTCAGTGGCCAAGGTCCTCAGGTGCTTATACGCATCATTGGGAGTGAATCGTTGTTGTGGTATCCATCCGGATCTTCCCCCGTCATCATCCTCAGACATAGGGGATTTCTCTACCGCTTTGGACTTTGCCGGTGCTTGGGTTTTTCTCCCCACCTTGGGAGGTTCCACCCCTTGGGTTGCATTGAGCGCATCATGTTCGACGATTTCGAATGCCGTCTGATACAGATAGCGACGCACATAGGTCTCTACCGCCCCCAGGTTCTGAACCGGATGACACCCCTTGAGTTCGGCGGTGCTCATCGGAGAAGTGAAGGTGATGGTAGATCCATCCTCAACGTCGACCACATCCATCTTCGCATCGCTATCGGTGAACGATACCAATGGGATGATACCGACATCGTTGCAAATCTCGATGATGGGAGGCACAAAGTCCCCCAGTTCGAAATACTTGTAATTGGCAAACTTGTTGTGCCCTGATGGGACCATAGCCTTCTGGTGCAGGATACTCCGGGCTTTGTTCAACTTCTGGTGTACACTCATGCCGCATCCCCCTTGTTCTCAACTGTCTCGGACTGCACTGCAACATATTTCTGATAGAAATGACAGAATTTATTGCAGTCGCAATAATCCATGCACTTCACCGGTGTTCCCTTGCGGTGCTCGACATAGTGACCGGCGCCATAGGTTTCGGTAAGCAAGTCGGCCTCTTCAAACGATGAACACCGTTTTATCGCTGTCTTGCGTCCCTTTTTCATCACCGCCCAATGCTCATCGCGTTCCCATCGTTCACTGGAACTGCAAGGAGGGATGAAATCATCGGGAGTATCCTTGAACAGGTCGATAAGGCCCAGCTTCTCATTGAGAAATGCCCGTCCTTCGTAATAGTCATCGGGATAATTGAAGGGAATGACCAATTCCTGCATGGGAAGGCGGGGATATTTCCGGTCGCCTCTGAGCTTGCCTCTGGTCCAATCCCGAAGCAATGCGATGATACGGCCACTGGTGCACTCAAAGCCATTCTTGTTGAGCAATAACCAATAGGCACGCATTTGGTTAAACCAATCGCTTTCCTCGGGTTGCTCGGAGGATCTGATGAAACTGTAGGCACTGGTGGTTTTCCAGTCGGTGACCTGCTTGGTAGTGGCATCATAGAGGTCGAATTGACCCGATACCACATAATCGGTCCCACAGATGGGGAACGTCATCGATAGACGGCTTTCACCGATTTCCTGCTCCTGTAGCGTCCCGTTCTCCATGATCGAGTGGAAGGCCGTACCAATGACAGCCCAGAACATCTCGGTCGCATCGCGCTCTATTTCATGTTGATGGCGACGACGGAGAATAATCTCCTTCACCCCCTTGTTCAGTTCGGTAACCGAATACTCGTTCGGTCCCATCTTCGCATGTTTATTCTCACATGCATCCAAGAAGGCTTGGGGTAAATTCGCGTTGTTTGTTATGGTCATGCGGCATCTCCTTCCTTGACGATTTCGGTGGAAGATACTACATTTGTCGTATCGACCACGGCTTTTGTCGGGTTTGTGGTTTTCGTGAGGGCTTCGGATGTTGGCGCATCCGGGCCTTTTTTCATTTCCTGATCGAATTCATCTGTCCTGAGGGTCTTGTACAGACTCACCCAAAGAGAGACAGAATCATCGTAAATACTCAGGCTGATGTACTGTGGATCGATTCCTTTCACCTGATCGGCAAGGGGACCGGTGAGTGTGATTTGCAATCCGGGATATTCCTTGACCAGATTGCCCTGTTTGTCGCGTTTCAATGTCGCCATCATTTCTCCTTTCGCCTCCCTAGTATCCGGTGGCACCTATGGTATGCGCTTCACCTGAAGCGATAGTCCGGTCGGGGAGTCGAACCCCGTTCAACCTGCTGTGCAAGTGTTCCCTCCGTCGGGAAACCGGACAGGTAGAATAGTCGGCCATGCTATGACCAAATCTGTACTAACTTCAAAAATAGTATACAAACGTTTACCATACTGCCAACGTTTGTTGGTAATCGCCGACATTATTGCCAACAAGCAATTGCAAAGTCAACTCAAAACCGTGTAAAATATGAACAAGTTTCTAACTCATGCAAATGACGGAATTTAGAATTCCATTGGAGAGTCCATGATAGACATGTGGGTCCGGGTGAGGCAGAAACTTGACCAGATGGCCGTTAGTCAGAACGAATTGGCGAGGGCAATCGGCGCATCATCTGCACAAGTTTCCGCATGGGTCACCAACAACAGAATCCCAAGAGCCGACGCTACACTGAAGATCGCCGACTATCTCGGCGTGTCCGTGCGCTGGTTGCTTACCGGTGAGCCTGAGAAACCCGGTCTTACACCCCAACAGTCGCTTGAGGGGGTGATGATGGACAATGGATTGCTTGCAGTCATCAAGCGCCTGAAGGATGCCGACAAGCTGCAGGTTGCAGCTATCGAGAATCTGCTAAAAACCTTCGGCTTGTGACGCGCATTCTCTTTGGTTTTTAAAAATCAGTTTATTGAATAGAGCAATAGGAGGTCTTTAGTACCTCCTATGCTCTATCAAGTAAGAAAGACTATATATTAAATAATCTTCTAAGAGAGTTCTTATAAGATACTACGTGGTAGGCCGTTATCCACAACCGGTCAAAAGCCTTGTGGAAAACGTTGTGGATAAATGAAATATCTCCAAATCGGCACTCCTTCCCAACAACCGTTGAACGTGTGTTCAACAGGCGTTGGAATGCTTCAGAATTCCCCCGATTCCATGAAGCTGTAGAATCCGAGGTTTGGACCGAATATGATATGGTCCAGTACGGTGATTCCCATCAATTCTCCCGCATTCTTCAACCTTTCGTTCACATGCAAATCGTCGCAACTGGGCTTCAGAATTCCACTGGGGTGATTGTGTGCCAATATGATGGCAACAGCGTTGTCCTCAAGCGCTTTTCGGTATACTTCACGAGGATGGACTAGGGTGTGATTGACCAGTCCCTTGGATATCTCATGCAGGTTTATCACCCGATGTGCTCCATTCAGGGTGGCAACCAGAAAGTGTTCCTGCTTGGCAAACCGATACGGATCGAGGCGGTCGGCCAACACCTCTACGAGATCGCTGGGAAATATCACCTGACTATCGGCACTGCTCATTAGTATATCCACCAGTTGGGCTTTCGTATGTCTCATCAATTTTTCCGCTACAATCATATCAATCTCCTTCCGCATTCAGGGCAATGGTTCATATCTATATAGGTGCGGTACGGTTCCCCCTGCTTGAAATCCTCTTCGATGACCAAGCAGGTCCCATCCAAATGGTAAGTAGTGTATTCGTCTGAGGTGTTCATATGCTCACCTTTGCATAACCGGCATTTCATGCGCATTCTCCTATCGATTCGAGCACCTTCAGGGCGTAGCGCTCACATTCGTCATCCCATGAGTACCCGTAGTCCTCAAGTTCCTCCTGTGCAGCACTCAACGGACCACTGACAAAATCGTAAGCGTTGAGCACTGCAATCTCTATGATGCACATCTGTTCTATGGTCATCGGCCTCTCCTCTCAATTGACTCCGAGCAATCGGGTTTTGCTTCAACAATTTTACAGGTGTTCATCGATATCTCTCCTTTTGGGTATAGGCGACGGTATAGTTGATGACAGACCCGATTTGTCCACCGTATTCGGGATAGGAAAACCGCGCTTGGTCATCGGCACTCACAATCAGTGCATCGTCTCCGAATTCCCACTTCATGTGACGGATGAATTCGTCCGCATCCTGCTTGGATTTGTCATTGAGACCACTTGGATCGCCGTTGATGAAATAAGGCGCATAATGTTCATAGCCCGATATCCGTTCGAACAAAATGGGCGTTTCCTTTTCAGTCTGATTTGCCTTGAAATGCTCGATACGCTTTTTGGTGAGATCCAGCAGGTGTTCATATTTAGCTTTGATGATGTCGGGATTCTCCTGCAATATCCTGACAAGCGTTTCTCTGCATTCTTTTTCCGATAGGCACTTGATAATCTCCTGGTGTTCAATCATGTGTAGTTTCCTCTTTGGTTGGTAGTTTTCGTGGGGGCTTCATGCCGCTTTGGGTGTTGGCGCACCGTTTTCAAGGGGCATATCTTCTGTTTGTATGTCTGTAATGACGATGATTCTGATTCTCATAGTGTTCCTATACTCGGTTTCCACCGATGCTTCCCGCGCTCTGAATCTGAGCGATGATTTCCAACTCCTCCGGTCCATAATTCATGCTGTTCATGAGGCTTTCCTCCTTGTCTGTAGTAGCGATACGCATTCACTCAATTCGAGTTCGATACTACCGTCAAACGGATACATCTTCAGTTCCTTGCGTAGCCGTCCCTGATGCCTGACCAGTCTTCTGGTTCCCCATTTACGGTCACAATTTTGTGCGTGTTTCATGCTGCCACCTCCTGTTGTTGGCTTTGATATCGATTGAGTATGAATTGGGCGGCCTTTACCGCCTTGCCTGAAGCCTGAACGATCATCCGTGCATCGCCTTTGAGGGTTTTCACCCATCCATCCAGATACGCAAGACTGTTGGACTCGGTTTGTTCAGTTTCGATACCCAACTCATTGAGCACGAAGCATGAGGCCATTTCGGCTACCAGTTCCTCCTTGCTGTACGAACGTGAGGCGAATTGATGGTTTACCTTCTCGGTCTTGAACCGTCCCAACCGCTTTTCATGGCCGGTAGCGTGCGCCAGTTCGTGAAAGAGTGTGCTGTAATAATCCTGCGGTGTATCGAACGCGCCTTTGATAGGAATGCTCACCACATCGCTCAAGGGCGAATAGGCGGCCCGATTTCCCCGATGGATGATTTTAGGGGCTAGTGGCATTGCCTCTATCACAGAATCCGCTTGTGCTATCGAATCGAAGGGTTTGACTATGGTATCAGTAGGTTGCTCGTAGGCCACGTTATCGCATTGGGCGACGTTGAACACCGTGTAGCTCTTGTAGAATCCCTTGGTACGGAATTTTTCTTCATCCTCATCCTGGGCATCGAAGGTGGACCAGAATATCACCGGTGTGCCATGTTCGCCCTTGCGGATTTTCGCACCCATCTTGTTCGCTTGCTTCACCGTCAACCAATAGGGCGTCTCATATCCTGATAGACCGGTGAGCAACATGTTCATCCCACGATACACATGGCCACTGACAAGGTTGCGGTGAGATTGTGGAGTAACGTTGGTGATTGCCCACGGCTTGCGCCACGGCAATGCCTTGTTCTCCTCTATATAAGCAACGATCCGTTCGGTTACTTTGTCGTATATACTCATCTGTCCTTCCCTCCTTGGTTGTATTCGATATGCTCGGGAATGATGCTAAGCACATCATCCACCGGTGACAGTTTCCCCACGCACCTGATTGCATCCCCGCTTTTCAACGCGACCATGACACTTTGGGCTAGATTGCGTTGGGCAATCACAACCGGTATCTCAAAGTGCGTAACAACACCTGCAAAATCCTGTTGGGCTACGCGTAAGGTGAACACACACCGCAAGCGGTCCCAATCGGGATTTGTTGACAATTCGCCCTCGATGAGGATGCTGTTTAGACTTCTCATGCGCATACCTCTCTGACGAATTCCATACCGTCGATATCCTGTTGCCCACACAACCATTGATTCAACGCTTCGTAGAAGCTTTTCACATGGGCGAATTCACCCACATGGAATGACAGACATATGCCGTCACTACCTGCCATGCGCATACTGAAATGAGTGATATCGATGGGTTTGATTTCCCACCGGTCCACATACTTTCCGTCACGTATCGACACTATTGCCATACGATCCTCCTTGCCCTTTGGGCGTAAAAATTTTGGGGAAAATACGGTTTCCCCTTGATTTAATGGGTTGGACTGACTATCCTAAATGTAGGAGTTAAAATGCCTTATAAAGATAAAGAGAAACATGCTGAATACTTAAAACAACACAAGCGAAAAGTCGTCCTTAACCTAATGCGTTCGACTGATTCTGACATTATTGAATGGTTGGAATCCCAACCTTCAATGCAGGGTGTTGTTAAAGATGCTATTCGGTTTTACATGCAACACAAGGACACATAAACCCCGCGGGTGGAGTTGAACCACCCTTGAAACACCGGTTGCGGGGTAATGGTAGTTATGCCGCTTTCTTGACCACCTTTACTTTTTTCTCGACCATTGGGGGACACAGGTCCGCAAACTTCTTTTCCACGCGCTTCTGCTGTTGGGCACCAGCAATTGCCCACACCTGCCGGAATGTTTTACCTGCCACTGCTTTTCTCACCGTCACCGCAACAGTAAGGTCTTTTGTAGCGCCAACGATAGCGTCAAAATATGCTTTGGCTTCCGCGCTTTTTGCCTTCTTGGGTGTGACGTGGACCACCACTTTCCCCGTACCATCATCAGACAGTTGGACTCGGGCATTTTTATCCAAACCTGATACTTCAATCCATTGACGCTTTTCCCCTGCAATGGTGATAGTCACAGGGGTAAGATCCAAATTCCATACCGGCGCATTCTCATCCGTTTTTGCTACTTTCGCGGCCAAATCCGATAGCACACCATCGACCTGAGCAAGCAGTTTGCCCACTTCCCCTGTAGTCATGGCTACACCCTTTTGGGCATCTTTCGCTATCAATGCCAATACTGCGTCAATTGCGGCCTTCTTGTCTTTCTCGGTCATTTTTTCGGTGTTTTCTGTGCTCATAGTTTACTCCTATTGCCTTTTCGGCTGTTTGTTGTATGGACGCACAAGCGTTCCACAATTACCTGCAAAACAAGTAATAATGCAAAGCTCGTGACAATATTGTCGCTATGACTACAGTTTTCTGTAGAGGGTTTGCATTGTATGCCTACAATCCTGTGCCCTGCATTGTTCCCTTTCGGGCATAATGCTTTCGCTATCGGGAATACCACACCTAGCAATCACTCCAGCCCTATGCACATGAGTTTAGCGTCCGCTTCAGGTTATCCCCCGTTCATTCCGCTTGTGTAGTTGCCGGGTCCTATCCCAACATTCGTTTTCCCTCGCAAGGACTACACCGCGATTGCCCACCATGCTGTAGGTCTATGTAAAAAAATCCACACTACCGCCGACACCTCCTACTTGCTTGCTACCGCATACTTGCAAGCTTTCGCTACAATTCCACTGATGTCGGGAACGGTATTCCAACCGTCGAATCCTGAATCATTCAACGCACCCCGCAAGGAACGAATTCTGAAACGGAAGTATCACTGTTGCTAAACCCCGCAAGGTCTATTGCAACTAGCAAACTGTTAATGGCACCTCCTGTGTTGTGATTGGGTTGGACTGTCCAACCGATGACCCAAGCATACACACAGGACCAAAAAACTGTCAATCACTTTTTTGAAAATATTTTTGCTTGCAAGGTGTTCTCACATAGGCACATACGGCAGCACATCTCCCCTACGGGGAGTGTGCAGCCGGTATGTGACCTACCAAAAAAAGTTTGAAAAAAGATTTTTTGTTGGTTTTTTGGAACATGAAAAGCTTTAAACTTAAAGCAATGCGGGGTGATACCGTGGTATGCTTTCCACCAATAGACAACACAACAACACAGACACCCAACAGACTAAAGAGGCTCGACATTCAAGACACAAGCAATCACGCTACCAAACCAAGCAAAAAGCGGTTAATTCAGGGGTCACTCGGCCCTCGCGCGCGTGATAGATAGGCCACCGGTTGCATAAATATACAAACTAAGTGACACAATACACGGGGTTAGTACCAATTAAACTGTATAGAATGTGCATATAAAGGGGTAAATATGCATAAAATGTGCATAATTGCTTGGGTAAGGGGTGGAGGGGTCAAAAAGCGTGGGTGGGGGGCCGCCGGAAGAAAGCTGGGAGGGAGGGGAAAAGAGGGTCTGACACCAGATATTGTTCAAAACCTTTACCAATCGTTGATAAGGTTGAGTTCTGTGTTTTAGGGGTGTATGTTTATATATAAGGGTAAATAGAACTTTTTGAGAGGGGGGTGTAGATAATGAACAAAAAACTATTCGTAATCTTGATACTCATAACCATCGGGATGATGGGGATGGCACATGGGGCTAAGGAGATTATATATCTAGAGGACAACTCCAAGACCACCGATCCTTTAGAGTTGATGAAGGTAATCTCAGTTTCAGAGCAAATCATTAGTGATATTGAAGACAAGTATGCAAAGGAATGGAACACCCAGAAAGAAGCGATTGAAAAATCTTATCAGCCTGCCTCCAACAAGATTGAGCAATCCTCCCCTGAGTTATGGGAAACCGACCGACAATTTGAGAAGAGAAAAGAATCTGAGATTTCAAATCTGACCAATCAGATGAATTCAGAGGTTTCTGAAGTTTATTCTGTCTTAGAAGGAAAGAAACAAGAGGAACTCGTTCACTATCAAGAATGGCTAGCTAACGGACAAGAAAAACTTTTCCAATCGAGGACAGTTGATGAAGGCATTCAGATTACTCCGTTGGAATATTTAAGGAATGAAAGGCTTTGGCCAATGCATATTTCCGTTGACCACCCAATAATGAATTTTAAGGATTTCCAAATTTTTATTAAATTCAAAGATGACGGAAAAAAAATCACGCAATCAGTGATACCGAATATACAATATGTAGATGGTTATTATTTTGCAATTAGTGATAATTATTGGACGAGTGATAATGCATCTTCAACTGGTTGGTACGAGATTGTGGAATTTGATGTTAGAAACGGGAGGATTGAAAATGTTGTTTTTGATGCAATAGATGACGATTGGGAATCTAGGAAAGCCCTGTCAAAAGATGGTGACGATGATATGGTCAGATTTGGAGGGTCCAGTGATGAGTGGCATGTCCAAACAGAGAGGGCGGAAAAATATCTGGAAAAAACCCAAAACCCACTAAGTATCAGGTATATCGATGACGCTGGACATGTAGATGATATAGCTGGAGTTTCTATTAGCGTGGAGCCATTTTTTGCTCTCATTGTAGAAGCATTAGCAGCTGGCCCTATATCTCCAGTTGCACCGGTCTTTGTCCCACCTGCACCAACACCTTCTCGTGTATCGGGTGAAAGATATCTGGAAGTCTTTTTTAGTGACTCAACCCAAATCTTTCTTGAATCTACAAGTTATAGTGGTATAGGAATACAGCAAGAAATCGTTGATTTTGATAAGGCTGTTAAAGAGAAGAAACTATCAGCACAAATTGGATGGAATATTACACAGGTGCTTTTTCCGCCATTTAAAGACCGGTCTTCCGCGAACGGAAGACCTAGCCGTTCCGCAATTGAAGACCGGTATTCCATTTAAGAAGCCCGGTTGGTG
>PGXW01000054.1 GCA_002839355.1 Spirochaetae bacterium HGW-Spirochaetae-2 | reverse complement strand
AGGGCTACTTCAAATCGATAAAAGTGAAAACCGACGCTAACTCCATGCAATTCATTCAGTTATTCGTGGTCCTCATAAAGTTAACCGGACAGTAGTGATGCAAAATGTAAAACCGGTGCCAGGTACTTGCGAAGCAGGAGAAATTTGAAGTATCAACCGCCAACGTTGGCCGTTCGACCTGCACCCAATTTTGCGAGTGCTGCTTCCGAAAGGAACGAGGAAGCTTCATCCAAAAGCTTCGTACGCATGCTGTAGTCATCGTCTGCAACCAATCGCTTTACAACCTGGACTACAAAATCGGAGTCGGGGCATTTTCGTGCGAATTCGGCAAACTTCTCGAATCCATTGCTTGAGTAGACCATTTCGAACTCATAATCAAGCTCCGTCGACGAATTGATGGCCACGGAGTCGGTCTCATAGAACGAGGCCATCAGTTCCAATCCCAATTTCGGTTCCACAATCGACGGGTCCAGCATTTCCAGCGATCGGGTGAGCATCTCCAAAATCATCTCCCCCGAGAACGACCGCCGTCTTGTCTGATGGGTTATGTCATGGATCGTTTCCTTGAACAATTCGATGTTCTCTTCCGTTGTGGAAGCCAAGGTTCTTACCAGCCTCTGAGCGGAATGGGACTCAAGGGCCAACGTCATCAAGGCATCGGCCAATTTGCCGACTTCAAGGGTTATCAATATTCCCCGGATGCGATTGTATTCTTCATAGGTATCCATCTACAGCCTTCCCCTCTCGTTGTCCCCAGGTGCTTCTTCCTGCAAGGCCAATTGCTTTCGCAACAGTTTCCGGCCGGCCTTCTCTTGCCGCTCTTCATACATGGACTGCAACCATTCATGCACCGGAAGTTTCCATGTTTGTTGTTTGTTCGGGATGTTTTTTATCAGACTCCTTGGATTCAGCCCCATCTCCTTTGCCATGCGAATATCTTGTGCACTCAACTTGCATAGTTTCTTAGCTTCATTCCATTGTTGTTCCGAATACGCCATCTCTCGTCCCCCATTGTTCAAACCAACGATGGTATCAAAAGGAAGCCAAGGATATCAAGCCAGTTGTCTGGGATTTTGACAGGACTTGGGGAAAAGCCCTTCCCAACGTCCCTATCGACCGGTGGTCGCCTGAAGAGTGTATAAGGAAGACGATGCTAAATAATTGGGAGCCAGATTTCCTATGCGTGGCTACCCATCCAAGGTTTTGGGTCGGAATGCTAGGAAATAATCCCGTGCCGCCAAGTCGGATATTGCTATTGCACGTCCTCTCGGGTACTAATTGTCACTGAACCAACGAAGTACGCTTTCGGGGTATAAGACGAGACTGCAATTGATAACGGTCCCGGGGAATGCCCCCGGTCACAATCATGTGCTTCAGCAACCTCACCCCCAGCAAACCCATCTCCTGTAAAGCGGTAATCGCCCCGGCAGCAATATAGTCGTTCTCACAGAACAGACCATCGGTCTGGGGAAAACCGGTGCCAGGTACATTCGAAGAAGTCACACCTTCTGGTACCGCTGCTGCCCCGACACACCCTTCTCGATCACTGCGATACGGCAATCGCGACTGCCCACATAACTCAGAAAGAGCGACCCGAGCAGCAACCTGTCTCCCCTGGGGATCCTGTTCCACTCGTAGCCCTTGAACAGGTCCCGCACCAGGAACGACTCCCCCACCTCCAGCTTCCCGCTCTCAGCGACAGCCGACTTCAGCAAAGTATCCACATCGCCCATGGTGTTCCTCCCCTTTTTCGATAACATTATCAATATTGATAGTATATGCGTCGGCAAGGACAGTATCAAGGCAGAGTTACTGGTGCCAGGTACGAAAAGTGAATTTTGTATGCAAAACCGAAAACGCGTACCAGGTTCGTCCAAATTTTCTATATTTCTAAATATTTGTTAACTATTACTTATATATTTCCAAATTTTTGTAAACTATTTGACACGGACGTCTTTTGGGGTTAGTATTGTGACATGAACGAAACATTGCGTCTTATCATTGCGCAGCAGCAGCACAACCTGAGGAGTCCATTCCCGATTGTAACCAGGGATACCGAGATCCTCCCTGTCTCCAGGAAGGCGACTGTTATCATAGGAGTCAGGAGAGGCGGAAAATCCACGTGGCAACACGAGAAGATGGCGGCTCTCCTTGATAAAGAGGTGCCAAGGGAAAACATCTGCTACATCGATTTCTCGGACGATCGCCTGGATTTCCTCAAGGGCGAGGAATCTGAACCGTCGGTGATAGCCGACACCTACTACGGCATGTATCCGGACAAGCATGCACAGAAGGTCTATTTCTTCTTCGACGAACTCCAGTATGTAACTAGGTGGGGTCGGTTCGTCAACAGGCTACAGACAACGGAGGACTGCGAGGTGTATATCACCGGCTCCTCCGCGAAGCTCCTTTCAAAGGAGATAGCGACCGAACTTGGGGGAAGGACCTTCTCTTGGGAGCTATTCCCGTTCTCTCTGCGCGAATTCCTCCGTGCCACCGGAAAAAGGCAATCCATTGACGATATTGCGAGCAGGGACGGGATTGTCGGCGCATTCGGTGAATACGTGGTCAAGGGGGGGATGCCCGAACGGCTCGTCCTGCCGAGGGAAACCATGGCCGTGACGTATTTCCAGAATCTGGTGAACGACGTCCTCACCAGAGACCTCATCCTCAGATACAACATCCCGCATCCAGTCCAGCTGAAAAGACTGGTGCATATCCTTATGAACAACATGTCGCGCATGGTTACGGTGAACAAACTGAAGCAGCGCCTCGCGGGAGAAAGGAATAGATTGTCACC
This sequence comes from Spirochaetae bacterium HGW-Spirochaetae-2, assembly GCA_002839355.1. Taxonomy (GTDB): domain Bacteria; phylum Spirochaetota; class Spirochaetia; order Sphaerochaetales; family Sphaerochaetaceae; genus UBA8525. Next base: position 9,070 of record PGXW01000054.1, on the reverse strand, counting down.
AGAGTTGATCAGCGATTATATGGACAAGCTGAATGACTGCTACCTCCTGTTCACGGTTCCGATCCGCTCGTACAACACCGCGGTCCAAGCCGTAAATCCGAAGAAGGTCTACTGTGTCGACCATGCGATGGCACAGGCATTCAGCCAAGCCAACTCCGGGAATAGCGGCCTTGTGCTGGAAAACATAGTCTTTGTGGAGCTCAGGCGCACCACGGAGCAGATATACTATTACAAAACCGGAAAAGGTAATGAGATAGACTTTGCGGTCGGACCTGACTTTGCCATCAGGTTGATCCAAGTCTGCTGGGAGCTGGGAAAGCAGGACAAGACGAGACAACGTGAGATGGAGGCCCTCCTTGACGGCATGGAGGAACTGGAACTGCAAGAGTCGTGGATAATCACCGCATACGAAGAGGAGGAATTCGAGGATGCGGGAACGGGCAGGATAATTCATGTAGTTCCTGCCTACAAATGGCTACTGCAGTAGGAGCATCGCCCCTTGCCAGTGCCAGGTACGAAAGTTGTATTTTGTATGCAAAATCGTAAACGCGTGCCAGGCACCTTGCTGGTAACCGCCAGGAATCTCTGCTATGCTCCTTACGATCCCCAGTACCAGGTACGAAAATTCGATTTTGTATACAAATACGAAAAAGCGTACCAGGTACGTTCGAAGAAGGTCTTATATGAAACAATCGCCTATAGTGTTGCAAGGGGATATGGGTCTCCCAAGACTCCTTGCGTTGATATTCATTCCTACGATACTGGCAACCGCAGCCTACGTGGTTGTTGGGCTGTCGCAACAGGCTATCCCGTCGCTGTTGCTGTTCTTCCTCGTGGCGACACTCGTACTCTTCCCCATCGAGCTGGGCGTCGTGCTGCGTGCAAGCAAACGGCACTACGGAAGCTATTCGTTGAGAAGTGCGTTCGCCAACCACAAGCACATGCCCTGGTGGAAGATACTTGCCTTTGCTCTGGTGTTGTTCGGGTACGCGGGCATCATGTCCGCGGCGATAGGACCCTTGGAAAGGATGTTAATGTCCCCGCTATCCGACAGGCTGTACCGCAGCATTCCCGCCTATTTCAATTGGGACAACCTTGAGTACCTCAGGCACTATCCGAAGGGGATATTGCTGACAACCTGCGTCGGCTTCATCGCATTCAATGTCATAGTCGGACCGATTGTCGAGGAGTTGTTCTTTCGGGGGTACCTTACCTCCCGGATCAGCCGGTTCGGAAGATGGTCTCCCGTGATCGTGACGGTGCTGTTCTCCCTCTACCACCTGTGGCTTCCTCTCAACAACCTGTTTCGGATCCTGGTATTCCTACCCGCCGCATACGTGGCGTGGCGGCAGAAGAACATCTACATAGCGATCGCATTCCATTGCCTGTGCAACCTCATCTCGACGATCGGTTTCATTGTCGCCCTCTACGCGGTCTGATAGGGCCATGGAGGGAAAGGGGAAGACTACACCACGCCTCCCATCCCTACGCATCTATCGGTAAGTAGTCGTCTGAAGAGTGTGTAAGAAAGACGACACTACATAATTGGGTGCCAGGTTTCCTATACCTGGCTCCCTCTTCCCTCGCAGGAAAGTGCCTGCCGATGCGCCGCTACCCATTCGAGAAAAATTTGCATACAAAACATCAAGATGGTGCCAGGTACTAAAAAAATTATTAATAGCCTCATTACTGCAATTTCAATTATTTCGTCGAATCATACGATTATCATGCGCATGAGGGGTGTCAGAATCCATATGTTCCGGCAAAAACGATTACAATACGACTTCCAAATGCAAAAACCATTATGAAATGGCGAACCATTGCATCATCCTGTTGTACGTCGGCGCCTTTGCATCTGTTTGTATCCGGTGACCTGTGGGAATTCCCTGTCAGGTATATTTCCCTACCAGCTCCACGAACGCGACATCCAGCAATTTTGTCTGAGTCACCTCACCTTGCTTGTCCTTGGTGACCATGAGCAGCTGCTGGTATCCGGGTGGACCCAACGGGAGAATCATGATCCCCTCGGGGGCAAGCTGGCCGATCAGGTCCTCGGGCATCCTCTTGGGAGCCGCGGTCACCAGTATCCGCTCGTACGGCGCATGCTCGGCCCAACCCAAGCTTCCGTCGCCGAGCTTGTAGCGAATATTCCCATAGCCCAATGCATCCAGCCGCTGCCGTGCCTTCGCACCAAGATCCCCGCGCAATTCGACCGTATACACTTCCTGGGAGAACTCGGCGAGAAATGCCGTCTGGTACCCGCTTCCCGTTCCGATCTCCAGGACTCTGGTCGTCTTGTCGAGTTGGAGGTGTGCCGTCATGTACACAACGAGGCTCGGCTGGCTGATCGTCTGTCCGTGTCCTATGGGCAGGGGCCTGTCCAGGTGGGCCAGGGTCTTGTACCGGTTGTCGATAAAGAGCGACCGGTCGAGGGAATGGAAGAATTGCAGCAGCTTCTCGTCCATACGTTGCCATCATACCAGCGAAATCCTGCGGATGGAAGGTACCTGTCAAACCGATGCAATGAATGGTATCGCAACCCCAGGGCAAGCCCTGGACCCGGGAGGCTTCGCCTCCGCTGCCGCCCCAAGGGGCGGGGTATCTCACCCTACGTTCCCTGCTCTCACTCGGTAATGGACCAATAGTAATTGTTCCGCCACCCTCGTTTCGTTGGGGAATGAACCCTTTCCGGAGCTTCCGCCAAGATAGCCCAGCCTCGCTTGACAGCGCCTTCCATTCGGGGAAAGATGGGGTGCACAAAGAGGAAAACCACGATGATCGCTATTGAAGAAATGTCCCTGCACGCCTGGCCGGCTTTGCGAACCTCCACCCATAAAGGGTGTATCTTTCGGGTATCGGATGGATACACAAGGCGGGCCAATTCTGCGAACCCCTTATACATGAGGCAGGAAGATGCCCTCGCAGTGATCGACCATGCGGAAACATTGTACGCGCAACACAACCTTCCCCCTATCTTCAAGATCCTGGATGGAATATCGTACGCTCCTCTCGATGCGCTCCTTGCCCAACGCGGATATGAGAAAGTGACCCCAACGCTGGTCATGACCCGTGATCGTATTTCCGCAATCGACCCGAATCCCATCTCCGTGGACTTTCAGGATCGGTTCACCGAGGCTTGGTTCGATGCGTTCGCCGACATCACCATGATTTGGGGAACGCGCAAGGATACCGCATGGCGGATATGCTCTGCCATTGAAAATCCTGTCGTAGTCGCATCGGTTCGAAGGCATGGGGAAATCGTCGCCTGCGGGTATGGCGCAATCGAGAACGGCCATGTCGGCCTGTTCGATATCGCTGTCAGGGAACCGATGAGACGAAAGGGGTTGGGCAAGGCACTGGTCGAGGGCCTATTGCTCCAAGCAAACAAAATCGGTGCCGAACGGGCGTATCTGCAAGTGGTCGACAGCAACGTAGGGGCCAAGAGGCTCTATTCCTCAATCGGGTTCACACCCAGCTACACCTACTGGTACAGGCAGAAATTCCTGTAGGTACTGGTATTTCCTGTTTTCCTCCCACATTGTTGCAATTCGTGTTTGATGCTATACCTGAAAGTCCTCAGGTTTGGTGGGAGGAGGCATAATCATGTCATGTGCCATCAGCACTTTTACCTGTGCCCTTGTGAAGGCTCTTGCCGCATACGACCAATCATAGACGGCTGCCCTTCCTGTAAGGAGTCCGGCGGTCTCCAGCTTATTCTCACCCTGCCGCATGTCTCCCACGGCTTGATCCATCAGTCTTAGTATATAATTCATTGTTTGAGGATTTGTTATTCTCGTATTTTCAGCAATCAGGCCTTCAGTTTCCTTCAGATATTCCTTTGCTTTCATGTACGCATATCTAGCTGCATTCTCAGGTTTATCTGCCAACTTGATCTCCCAGAATGCATTTGTCTCACCATGAATGGGGCAGAAGCTGGCCAGAAAGGGACTGGTGGGAGTGACTCCCCGTTTGGCTTCGCCGGTGCATACGGCAAACAATCCATCGTCACCGACATCAGGCTTGGTCACCGTGACGATACCGTTGCTGGAATTCCCCACTGAAATATCGCCCCATTCGCCAGACTTATTGTATTCCCTATGTATCATCTTCCATGGTTTGGATGGAATGGTGCCAGAGTTGCGGAATATCATTTTCATATATTCCATGTCAACGTGCCCCACCGCCCTGTTCAATATATTGTAGTGGTAAAGATTGCGCTTCATGCAACCGCGGTACATGCCCCGCAAAGCCATGAAAGCTTGTGCTTCGCCGCCTTTGAACAGTTCCGATAGTTTAAACCCGGTAAACCTTTCGGGATACCATCCTCCATGCACATCCCACTTCCAGTCTCTTTCCTTCTTCTGGTCTTCCTGCATCCATCCGGCTTTTGCCGCCTCCTTATGCATGGCGCTGTTGTTGGCAAACAGGAAATCAGTTTCTCCCATGTATCCGGATTCACGAATGGCCACAGGCTCCTTCCTGCTTTCCAGAACATATCCATAAGTGTTGTCGGCGTAGAACCCACCAATCGTCCCGCTATCCATTCCCACATCTCCAATGGGGAACTCGAGTTCCATCTGTAGGGCTTCCTTCGCATTATTCGCGAACCGAAGTATATGAAACACTGAGGTAGCACGTCGTAATCCATATCCCCAGTATTTTTTTGGCTCGATCAACCGGGGCTGCCCTCCGTGTTCGATATAGGCCAGGCCCCTGTTGTTGATACCGGGGAATCCGAACATATGTTGGCTACCTACCAGCACGATATCACCTACAGCCGAAAAGGTGGTGAACATGAAGTTGTTGCCTGTATCCGGGTACGCCATGATTACTACAGGAAAGCTGGGATCATGATCTCCTGAAGAACCTGTCACCAGCTTGCCATCGGTTGTCGCTTTGCCCCAAGCACCGGCTCCCGAGCAGGCGATAGGAGGAGGCACGTCTGATATTTTGTCGCCCCTACCCATATACGTAGTTTTTGGAGGCATATGTCCCGTCCAGATTTCAAGAACATCCAGATATGACATTTCGATTCCTAGGTCTGTAGCTCCTTCGGCCCATCCCCTGCACATGTCGAGTATTTCCGGAGCATGTTTTTGTATTTGTTCTTCCCATTTTCTTATCTCGGTGACTGCTTCATCCGCAAACGTTCTCTGGGCTTTCTTTTCCAATATCCAAGGACCAAAGATTTGTACCAGCTGCTGCGCATACTGATAGCCCATTTCATGACTTGAACCCTGGAGGATGACCACGGGGCAAATCCCAGGTACTACAGGCGCACCATTGGCAAATTCAATTTCTGTGCCATTTTTCGAGAGTACCGGAATGGTTACATCCAATTTTTCCTTCGAGCCGCCTTCCAGCAGGTTCAGTAATGTATCTCCATGCTTTAGGCACGTGTTGAATCCGTCCAATGCTTTCTTCCAATCACGCTTTGATCTGGTTACTATGCCGACGGAGGAATACCAGCGGGCTTGGGAACATTCCAGCATCACGGTATTGAATTCATCAAGCCGCTGCATGTACAGAGGGTCATTATGGTCGAGCTTTGACAACTCAAGATTCGCTCTCCCAAGAATTAGTTTAGCCCTGCTGAATTTCGAGAAAGCCTTGATATAGCTCATATTCTTTAACATCCAGGGCATACGCTTGGAAGATGGTCCGAGTATCTGGCCTTTCAAGAAAATTGTCTGGAATTCTCCATTTTGTTTTATGTCCATGATCTTCATTCCTCTCCATCATGCGAAAGAGTTGCATCATACAATTTCCCGAGTATCTCAAATGATGTCTCCAATGCCTGACCCAATTCTTCAAGATCCTTTTCCGTCAGCAAATCAAGCTTGCCTGCAATTTTGTCATGCAGTGATGCTTTTCTCTCTTCGATTGTATTCTTGCCGTTATCGGTCAAGCAAATATTTGTTATCCTTCTGTCACCGTCATTCTTTTCTCTTGTGATAAGCCCCTGCTTTTCCATCTTATCGACAAGAAACGTGATGTTCGGTTTCGTGACCTTTAGAATCTTGCCTATATCACTCATCTTTGTAGACCCATTGCGCTGGAGCACAGAAAGCAATGCTGACTGGCTGTCCTTATTGATTGATACGGTATCGTTCTCATCCCTCATGAGGTTTCTATAGATCAATCCGAACAGGTCTGTTATGCGTTGTGCCATGGCATCGTGTAACTCAATTTTCATATCTTCCCCATAATAGTTAAACCAATTAATAGTTTAAGTATTTAACTATTATACTACCAGTACAGTTGCACCATGTCAATACCGGAACTAGCGAGCTTGTATACCATAATCCGTTCCGACCGAGCGCTCCCTTGGCCGACATATGTATTTGTCTGAAGCCGTCAAGCATCAAGGTGAACATGATCATATGGGTTTCCGCGATCTGTGATGGCGGAAAGATTTCCGTCAATACGAGGGATGTCCATCCGAAGGCACTACTGGACAGCTACATCTTACACAAGATTGCCCGGTACAATAGCAAGGTGTTCCTCACCTGGGAATGGGTCATGAGGAAATCTTGTGAAAGGACTTGTTGCAGTGGATTGTGTCCTGATGGGCAAGTTGTCGACGACATGCGATAGGCAGGGCTTGGCACCGACCGTCACATCCTGAACAGTGCCTTGGCATCGTACATGCGCTGCATGGGGTCGATGCCGAACGGGCACCGCTTGACGCACGCTCCACATGAGATACACTCGCCGGCTTTCACCTCCAGCTTCCGGTAGGCGTCCTTGACCTCCCCTGTCAACTTTTGGAGGCCTTGGTCGAGCAGCCGGATCGTCTCCCCGATATTGATCTGCACCGGGCACGGCAGGCAGTGGTTGCAGTACATGCAGCTTTTGCCAAGGTCCCAATCGTTCATCGCCAGGATAGTGCTGTAATCGCGCTGCTGGGCACTCGCCTCGAAATAGCGCAGGACATCGGCCAACTCGTCGGTATTCTTGGCTCCGGGGACCACGGTGGATACGACCTTCTGGTCCAGCAGGAATTCCAGGCATTGGGTCGATGTCGGCGGATGCTTCAGCTTCCGTGTCGATAGCAGCCATCCACCTGCGAACGGCTTCATGGCGACCAACCCGATATCCTCCTGTTCGCAAACCGCATAGAAGTCCTTCCTCTGGGCCAGCACCGATTGGCTGTCGGTCCTGGTCAGCTCGTGCATCCGCTTCTGTGATTCCTGCTCGACATTGTCGGGAAACATATTGCCCAGCGCATCGAATGCCGGATTCATGGAGAACATAATCACATCGACCAGGCCGCTCTGCGCGGCCCGCTGCGCGATCAGGGGCTCGTGGCTGCTGAATCCGAGGTACCGGGCCTTGCCCTCACCTTTCAGCCTGGCTGCCAGCTCCATGAATTTTCCGTACAGGACCTCCTCGAGGTCCGCCATCTCGTCGACATTGTGCAGCATCATGATATCGACATGGTCGGTGTCGAAGCGTCGCAGGAAATCATGGAAGTCGTCCTCGCAGGTCGCCACATCGCGCGTCTTGCTGTACTGGCCGTTCTTCTCCATCACCCCGAGGTGTCCGGCCAGCAGGATGTCATTGCGCTTCCCTTTCAATGCAGTTCCCATCTTCGTGCGGAAATCCCGTTGTGGCCAGAAGAAGTCGAAATAGTTCATGCCAGCCTCGATTGCCATCGCGGCGACGTTGTTCACCATGCCCTGGTCCTCGCGAACCACATGCTCCGTGCCGAGGCCTATCTCTCCCACCTGCAATCCCGTACGTCCCAGTGTCCGATAATTCATTGCGCCGACTCCTCCACGTATCTTCCAAACAATCCATGTCACCCTCCATTGTAAGGGGGCATCCGTCCGAAAGCAACCGGAAGTACCAGGTACGAAAATTGTATTTTGTATGCAAAATCGCAAACGCGTACCAGGTACTATGGCTCCCATCTAGCGAAAAGCATGTTACCTGCGAGGATGCATAGGCATAGGAGGATCGCTGTGCCAACGATAGGTTGCCACTCGAATGGGAAGCCTTCGATAGCTTGGACTACCTGTCCGGGAAGCTTAGCGAATGAGAAGGGTCCGATCGAGCGGATGGCTCCCATGATCGAGGCCAGCAGCCAGACCCCAAGCGTCCCGATTCCTGCAAGTATCGGTTTCCGTACCGATGCCGATATGGCTATGGTGATTGTCCCTATGGCAAAGAAATAGAGAAACAGAAACAGATTGGCGTAGATGAATCGGAAACCCGGAAATCCTGGAAATAGATACCACGTGTAGAATCCCATTGTCAGGATCGAACCCATGAGGCCGATCACCAAGAGGACCAACAAGGAAACAAGCTTCGCCACGAGTATACCGATCGTTCCTACTGGCCTTACGAGAAGAAACTGCACAGATCCATCGACCTTCTCTCCTGCGACCGAACCCATCATCATGAGGATAAGCACAATGGTACCTATTTGACCGAAATTCTTGATATACTGTTCCACCGAATCATGATAGGTTATATTCCCGAAAGTAATGGCGATATTCTCGGTAGCTCCGAATGCGGAGATGATGTCGGGAAGATAGTAGGCTGTAAGTGGCGAGATGATACCGAAAATCATACAGACCACAGTCCAGATCAAAAGCCTGCTTGTCCTCACCATTTCCAAGATCTCTTTCTTTACAATCGATTTTTCAAGAAATGCCATCACCTGCCTCCTGTATATGGTGCATGAAAACATCCTCCAGCGTTGCCTCTTGATGTTCCAGTTTTTCCAACTTCCATCCCCCATTGCCTATGAGGTTCAATATGCGGCTGCTCTCACGGGCGTACGTCTCGGATGAGATCGAAACAGTAAAATCGGTGACCGCAGCATGGAGACCCATTTCCGTCATCTGGACAAGACATTGATGCGCCGCCGTCTTGCTTTCGAATTCCATATGGACAATCGGTTGGGCATGCAAACGAAGCAGGGTCTTTGTCTTCTCTTGTATTCGAATCGAGCCCTTGTTGAGTACGTGTCAAACGAACACCATGGATGACAGGTTTTGAGGGTTTTGACCATACTCATTCCCAGGAGGGATGATATGGGAAAAGTCAAATATCACCAGTA
>PGXW01000077.1 GCA_002839355.1 Spirochaetae bacterium HGW-Spirochaetae-2 | reverse complement strand
TTGCTTCCACAAGCAGGCTCTGATCCGTCTTCTTAGCCAACTATCAATTTCAGAAACTGGGTCATAATATTCGGAAATTCCGAAATAATTCATCCAGCCACGAACATAAAGAGCCAGCTTTTTAAGACGGCAATCAAGAGAGATACCCTTGCTTCTGCCGGTCAGTTTTCGCACCCGCCGTTTGAATTCTGAGAAGGCCTTATCAGACCATCGCACTTTGAATTTCTTGAATACAAAGCCAAGATATTCTGTGCCGTCTGTCGGGCCAACCCGGCTCTTTTTCTCGTTAACCGTCAATTTCAGACGGCGTTCAAGAAATCGGCGAATGCTTACACTTACCCGTGCACCGGCACGACGACTTTTCACAAAGATGATGAAGTCGTCGGCGTATCTCACGAATCTTAGTCCGCGCGTCTCCATCTGCTTGTCAAAATCATCGAGCATGATGTTTGCCAGCAGAGGTGACAGTGGACCACCTTGCGGAACGCCTCTGACTGTCCTCTGCCAGCGACTCTTGACCTTGACGCCGGCACGCAGGAATTTGCCAATCAGGCTGAGAACTCTCTTGTCGTGAACTTTTCTGGCTATTCGACACATCAGAACATCATGTTCAACTGTATCGAAGAATTTCGCCAGATCGGTATCGACAGCGGTTCTATAACCTTCTCGGATGTATTCCTTTGCCTTTTTGACGGCATCATGGGCCGATCTGCCAGGACGAAAGCCATAGCTGGAAACTGAGAAACCCGGATCAAAGATGGGCATGAGAATCTGGCATATAGCCTGTTGTATCAGCCGGTCAAGAACACAGGGTATTCCCAGCGGCCGGGTCCCACCCGATGCCTTTGGAATATCCACCCTTTTTACCGGTGATGGCCTATAGCTGCCTGCCAGAATTGATTTGCGAATATCGTTCCACTGTGGTCGAAACTGATCTGGAAACTGGTCTATGGAAACATCATCCACTCCCGGTGCGCCTTTATTGGCTTTCACCCGTTCCCAGGCAGTTCTGACATTTTCAGTAGAAAGTATTCGTTCCAGCAGGTGAAGATTTGGGTCGGGCACTCCGTTGACGCGCCTTAAAGTCGCTCCTCCGTTCGGATTCTTCGCGTTATAAGAGCTCATCGGTGCCCTCCCCGAGTTCATGTTTGGCCCTTCGCTTTTGACAAGCTACTATGGCCTCTGCTGACTCCTCCCTGATCACCGCAGATGTTGCCACCCGTGGCGCCGCTTTCTCAAGCTGCATGTCAAAGAGGTCTCCCCGGATAAGAACGTGAACTTTCACCACACTGCCGCAGCATTTACCATATTCAGTGAAGTCTGGGCTTCGTCTTGTTGTGCAGACTCGCCCCCGAACTTGGCCTTGTATGCTGTTTCTGTTCGTCAGCTCGTGGCTTTGCACTCCGGCTTCCTTCTGACAGAGCTTCACAGCTCCGCCATTGCCTTCGGCTAGTATTTTATGAT
>PGXW01000053.1 GCA_002839355.1 Spirochaetae bacterium HGW-Spirochaetae-2 | reverse complement strand
CAAGGAGAACCTGCTCAACCGGTTCGATGAATTGTTGGGGAACAAGGGGTACGACGAGAACAGGTTTCTCCAGGAAGTGGCGATGCTGCTCTCCAAATACTCTGTGAATGAGGAGATCGTGCGGCTTCGGACCCATATCGAGGCTTTCACCGAATTGCTCGCATCGACCGAGCCTGTGGGCAAACGGTTGGATTTCTTGTCCCAGGAGATGAATCGGGAGATCAATACCATTGGAAGCAAGAGTATTCTGGTCGAGATAAACCAACAGGTCGTTTCCATGAAGGATAGTCTCGAGAATATTCGGGAGCAAGTACGAAATATTGAATAATCGGAGAGGTGCATGAGAGTCGCGATATCAGGCAAAAGTGGGTGCGGAAATACCACGGTAAGTACTATGGTCGCCCAGCAGATGGGCTATCCATTGATCAATTTTACATTTCGCAACCTTGCGAAGGAACGTGGGATCGATTTCTGGGATTTCTGCCGGCTTGCCGAAAAGGACGATTCCATCGATAGGGAACTCGATGCGCGTCAGGTTGCCATGGCAATGGAGACGGCCGATTGTGTATTGGGCTCACGGCTGGCCATTTGGGTGCTGAAGGAGGCGGATCTGAAAGTCTACCTCACCGCAACCACGGAAGAACGGGCGAGGAGGATCCAGAAGAGGGAAGGGGGAACCCTTTCCCAACGATTGGATGAGACCCGCAGGCGCGATGAGAACGACAGTGCCAGGTACAAGCGTATCTACGGCATCGACAATACCGACCCCTCGGTTGCCGATATGGTGGTCGAGACGGACGGTTTGTCTCCCGAGCAGATCGCAAGTATGATCATAGGGGAAATACACAGCCGTCTGGCTGGTACAGACCACTAGTCAAAGCTAGCGAAATGTCTTATTATGGTGTAGTTGCGATTACTATAATATCGTGATAAGGAGAACCACTTTGAGCATTCCGATAGATGTACTTGTCGATAAACAAAACAATGTGTATGAAATGACATGTGTAGCCATCAGCCTGTCGAACGTCATGGCTGCGAATGGGGACCAGGAGTTTGAAGACAGCAACCGCAAAGTAGTTTCCACAGTCCTCGAACGGGTATTGATGGAGGACATCGAATACACTGTAGACGATAAGGAATAATCACCTGATTTTCCTGTTCGGACCTACCGGCGTTGGCAAGACTGCTTTGCTCGAGCAGTCGTTTGCCGACGGTTTCCAGGTAGTCAATGCCGATTCCAAGCAGATTTACCGGTATTTGGATATTGGTTCAGCCAAACCTTCGGTTGAGCTCATGCAACACATTCCACATCATCTCATTGATATCAGGGACCCATGGGAACAGTTTTCCGTGGGCGATTTTGTGAAACTCGCCGATACAGCATGCGAATCGATTCGCTCGGAGGGTAAAATACCTGTCATATGTGGTGGCACAGCCTATTATTTCAAGCATTTCTACTACGGTCTCCCCGCTTCCCCGCAGAGCGATCCGATAGTCCGTGAACGGATTGCCGCGCAAGTGCAGGTGCAGGGCTTGGATTGGTGTTACCGCAAGCTGGAGGAGATCGACCCGGTATCGGCCAAGAGGATCCACCCCGCCGACGGGTATCGGATAACCCGTGCGCTCGAAGTGTACGAGACTTCCGGATTCCCCTTGTCCAGTTTTTCGGTGCCGACAGAGGCGCGGGACGGCATGCGACCGTTGATCATCGGGTTGACACGGGACAAGGCCGAGTTGGACGAACGGATCGTGCAACGTGTTCGGGCAATGTTCAAACAGGGGTTGGAACAGGAGATGGATTCATTGCTTTCCATGGGGGCTGTGCCCGAGTGGCCGGGAATGCAGGGGATCGGATACAGGGAATTCTTTGTTGCCAAGGAACATCCTTCCATGGACAAAGATGATATATCACAATTGATAATCCGCAACAGCCGCATGTACGCGAAACGCCAGATGACCTTTTTCAGGAGTCTTCCCCATGTCCATTGGGTCCACCCCGAAGATACGGCCACACTCTCGTCCCTGCTCGATACGTTTCTTGCAAATCACTGAACGGCGGGTTTGAACGTTTCCACCGTGTATGTCTCCAATTTGTCCACCGCTACCGGCTCGATCGACGTGATAAGCCAATAGCCCTTGGCATCGGTCAGGGTGAAATCGGTGATCCGCTTCATTTCATCAACAGTCGCAATCGATGAATCGACAATTTCACCATCCATCGAGGGGACGAGTGTCACATAGGTCGCCCGAAACGTTTCCGGTCCAATCTGTTCGACCTGCAGGTCCACCACTCCATACAGCAACGACGACTGTGGAATCGCCGGCCTACCCTTGGAGACCCATTCATCGGCGCGGATCACAGAATCGATTCCCTCGTAGGCTTTCCGCACCCTTGTGTTGACAAATAGGCCCGAGACTTCCAATTCGAAGGGATTCCTTACGCCTCGTTTGAGGCTTTCTCCCATTTTTTGTACATCCAGGGCATTCTGGGATTCGAAGAATTCCGCAATAACCCCAGTGGCGGACATTCCGGCAGTATAGGGAGGTTGCAGGCTCTGATAGACCAGGTTTCCGACCGTTCCCAGGACGATGGCCGCAACGAAGGCTATGGTAACGACCAGAGCGCCACGCTTTCGCCAGAAAATCCTCCGTTGCGCACGTTTCTTCTGCCCCGAACGAAAGGTTCCAACAGCAGCTGAAAGATTCTCCAACCTGTCGATAGGTTCCAGGGCATTCCCACACGACCACGTGAAGTCGGCAGTTTGCCCAAGCCACCAAGCCAGGTTCGCCTCGGCGCTATAGGCTGGTGAAACGGTGTCCCGCTGATCTTTTGGTGGCATGGAGAGCACCTGGTCTATCCAGAGTGCGAATGATGCGGGTAGCGAGGTGAATCCCAGCGAGAGTGGAATATGGTGCCACCGGTCTTCCCGAACGGAAGCATCTTCATAGGGGGCGAATCCGGTTGCGGCGCCATAGAGGAACTGGGTGAACTGGTGGCAGAGTCCGAACGGATGCTCCACATCGGGTTTCAGGTACCGGTTGAAATGGGTAAACCGGTCCTCTTCCCCCATGGAAAAGAGCATCAGATGGGACAATTTCTCAGGAAACAGCAGTACTCCACCTTCACGGATAAAAAAAACCCGCCACGTCTCCAAGAAACCTTTCGTCGGATTCAAAAACCCCGGGGGCACCTTCTGGAGCGCCTGTGCAAGTTCCCGCAACCGTTCCAATGCGCTGGTCCTGAGACTTCCGGAGAGTTCGTTGAAGGCAAGCAAGTCGAGACTTGGAGAAATGATATGCCGCATTCCGTCCCGATCGGTTATCGAATGGTAGAACCAGGTCTCGACAACCTCTCCACGAACGATGTACCCACACGGCTTCTCACCGGTCAGCAGGTGTCGGGGCAATTCTCCCGAGGCTTCTCCTATGCAGATGGCAGTCGCGTTCTCGCCATTGAATGTACTCTGGGAAATCCTGATGCCATCCATGCAGCTGCTCCTATCGATTGGATTACAATTCGTTCTCAGTAGAGAATAGCCGTTTGACTCTCGGTTCGTCCAGATGGACGGTCAGGTTCTTTTCCTGTGTCGGAAGCACCAATCCGGTTTTCCCACCCTTGGGACGCTTGAGGAACTTCACCTGCGTATAATAGAGGTCAGCTTTTCCGGCATCCTTGGCCTTGGAGTAGAGTACCGCAAGGTTTCCGGCGTCCAGGAGGGTTTCTAACGGTATGGTCTTTCCCGCGATGGACTTGATGAACACATACCCTCCCGGGACATCGCGCGTGTGCATCCACCAATCGTTTCCCCGAGCCCATCGGCGCAGCAATTCCTCGTTCTCCTTGGCATTCCTGCCCACAAGGATAGTGAATGCGCCAGAGATGAATCGGAGTCCGGGAGCATTGCGGTAGGGATCCTGCTTGGCCGAAACAGGCTCGGCCCTTGGCTTCAAGAACGATTCGAGCGCCTTCAGATCGACTTGGTTGTCGTCACCCATGGGGGAGAGCAATTGTTCGAAGCGTTGTCGGGTTTGCGCCAACCTCGATTCGACCAGCCGCAATTCCTCGAGTGCGTGGTCCCAGGTCGCCTTGCCTTTCCGATACTTCCGATAATAGGCTTCGACGTTCTCGCTTGGCGACAAGGTCGGATCGATGGCGATGGTGGCTGTACCACCTTCAGAGTTCGTGTAATCGGGAACCTCGACCCACTCGGTCCGTGGCCGTATGAGATGCATCGCACTTGCCAAGAGGTCTCCGCTTATCCGATACGCATCGAATCCGGAGGATTTCTCGACCCGATAGGCGGCTTGGGATATCTCGGCCTCGAGGGCTGCGACCGCTTCGTCCCGTTTCCGAACGACCTGTGCGACAATATCCTGGGGTTCCGATTCCGGATTTTCCCGATAGGTCTCTTCAATGAATGCATTGAAGGTGGTTTGCCCGGGATAATCCCTCACCGGAAACCGGCCATCGTCTCCGACTTCAACCGATGCGGGCAGTTCCAACAAATTCCCCGCAGTCTCCTGGCGTCCTGGGCGCCGATACAGCAATTCACGTATGGTCATCTGTTCATCGCAGATGATGATATTCGCACCCGGTCCGCTATAGAACCTCAATACCAGGTGCAGGATTTCACCTCTATATGCCAGTTTCCAAACCAATAGGCGGTCCCGGGAAGGCTGGAGGACTTCGACTATCCTTGCACCCTCCACGTTGGCCCGGATAAATTGGATGAACCGCTGGAGTTTGGTAGTCTTGCGTTTTCGCGATTGCCGGGAGGGCCCGCCGAGCCGGTGGAGCCTTGCCGAGGGGGTGCCGACTTCGGCATACAGCTCCCAGGAGCCTGTCTGCGGGTGATGCATTTCAAATACAAGCGCATGGAAACCGATTTGATGTACCCGTTGGATCATGCTTCCTTCCAGAGGCAATTCGGAGACTATAAGCGCAATTTCCCGCCAGTTCAGGGGCATGCGACCACCTCCAGCTCCTTGGATTCCATTTCCTCCACTTTCCTGTAGGCCGCCACAATGTCGCCACCGAGATAAAATGAGCCGGTGCACAGTATGGCATGCGGACCTTCGGTCGTTTCCATTGCCAGTTCGAGTGCCTTGTCGGGGTCCTTTTCCAAAAAGAGGCGCGGGGGATTTCGCATTTCCTTGATCTCCTCCTGCAACAGCAGGAAGAGCGCTTCCGGATTGCTCTTCTTGAACGTACCCGGACGCGCCACGATGATCCGTTCGAACAGCGGGAGCAACAACCTGGTCATATGGATATGATCCTTGTCCTCCAGCACGCCGTAGATGACCGTATTTCCATTCGCTCCATACAATTGTGTGAATGAATTCAGCAGGTGGCGCAAACTCTCGACCGTATGGGCCCCATCGATTATTATGGGTGGGGTAGTGGAAATCTGTTCCATCCTTCCGGGCAGCTTTGCGGTTTGCAGGGCCTCCTCGGTAATGGTTTGTCGATAGACCCCCAAGGTTTTCAGCACCAGGAGCGCCAGGGCACAATTCTCGGCTTGTACTTCGCCCCGCATTGCGAGAAGCAAGCGGGTGATATCACCTTCTTTCCACGTAATGGCCACGTGTTGTCCCTCTGAAGTCGTTTGGGTAACCAATGCTTCCACCTCGACTTGCAGGTCATAGAGCCGAGACTGTTGCAAGCTGGCTTCTTCGGTGAAGACCTTTCGCGCATCCTCGCGCTGCCGGGAAATGAACACTGGAACACCTGGCTTGATGATCTTGGCTTTCTCGCCTGCTATGAGAGGTATTGAATTGCCGAGTATGGCGGTATGCTCCAACTCTATGGGAGTAATTACCGAGGCGACAGGTGTTATCGTATTGGTTGCATCCAACCGTCCACCCAATCCCGTTTCAATGACGGCCCATTCGCATTTCGTGTGGGAGAAGAGCACGAATGCGAACGAGGTGTAGAGTTCGAAGGCCGTTGGCTCGGCAGTCCCCCATTCGTCCTCGAAATGAAAACCCTCCAGCCTGTGCACCAACACGTTGGCTGCCGCGACAAGCTCGTCGTCATCGAAGAACGTGCCTGCAAGCGTGAACCGTTCACGGTAATTGCTGAGATGGGGCGATGTGTAGAGCCCTGTCTTCAATCCGAGGGCCGCCAGTCCCTTTGCGAGGAAACTCGCTGTGGAACCTTTGCCTTTCGATCCCGCGACATGGATTGCCTTGAAATCACGTTCGGGATTGCCGATATGGTCCAACAGTGCCCGCATCCGGTCGAGACGATACAACCGGACCGTGTATCCATTGTTCTTCTTTTCGAGATTGGTGAATGATTCCATATAGGAACAGAACTGGTCGAAGTCTGAAAATTGCATGCGGTCACTGTAGTACAGGGGCCTCCTTTGGTCAATAATTGGCCGATGTGTGGGTACTCGGAAACCAATCGGAAGAGGGGAATTGCCTTTGGAAACTAATCTTACACATTGACGAATAGCGACAATTTGTCGATTGGAGGCTTGTTTTTCCCCAACCGACGACTTATTATAGTGGTGAAGTACTGTGTGCAGGAATAAATACAGTCAATTCAATGGAGGAATACGTATGGCGGAATCTGGAAAAAAAGGAAATCCTTGGGATTTTTTGGCGGAATTTAAAGGGACCCTGTTCAAGGGAGAGTGGCCGACGATCCCGCAGATGTTCGAGATAACCTGCAAACGGTATCCGGACAACCGTTGTTTTACTGCATTCGCCCCCTCGGAATTGACGTTGACCTATGCCCAAGCACGGGAAAAGGTGTTGCAGGTAGCCGATTATCTGGCCGAACTCGGTGTCGGGCCCGATGCGAAAGTTGCTGTGAGCGGAAAGAACAGTCCAGAATGGGCGGTTGCCTATCTGGCGATCCTTTACACGGGTGCCACGGTCGTGCCTCTTGATTACCAGTTGACGGACAAGGAGATAGATTTCCTCATGACCTTCGCAGGGGTCAAACACCTGTTCATCGATGCCGAGCGGATCGACGATATCGATGCGAAGGGCAAGGTGGCCTTGGAGCAGAAGATTTCCCTGGAAACCGGACATGCCGATTATATTTTCGATAAGAAGGCCTCGAAAAAGCAGAAACGGAAGGAAGCCAAGGAAACCGATCTTGCGGCGATCCTGTTCACCAGCGGAACGACTGGAAATCCAAAGGGTGTCATGTTGACCCATTCGAATCTTGTGGCGGACTGTTATCTCGCCCAAGCCCATATGACACTCTATCCGACCGATGTCTTCTATGCCTTGTTGCCGATACACCACTCCTACACGATGCTGGCGGTATTTATCGAAGCCATGTCCGTAGGCGCCGAGATCGTGTTCGGTAAGAAGCTGATTGTGACACAGATACTGAAGGAGTTGAAGAAAGGCAATGTGACCATGTTCCTCGCGGTCCCCATGCTCTTCAACAAGATGCTCAAGGGACTCATGAACGGCATCAAGGAGAAGGGTATCGTCGTGTACGGTATTGTCCGTTTCCTCATGAGCATCAGCGGACTGATCAAGAAGGTGTTCAAGGTGAACCCCGGCCACAAGATGTTCAATGGTATCCTTGCCAAACTCTCCATGGACAAGATCAGGATCTGTATCAGCGGCGGTGGACCGCTCCCGTCATCAACCTTCAAGCTGTTCAACCAATTGGGAATCGATTTTGTCCAGGGATATGGGCTGACCGAGACCAGTCCGATCATCACCCTCAATCCCGTCTACGCATATATCGAGACATCCGTCGGAAAAATCCTTCCAAGAACGGAAATGAAGATTCTCGATGCCGACGCCAGGGGAATCGGGGAAATACTGGTGAAGGGACCCATGGTCATGCAGGGGTACTACAAGAACCAGGAGGCTACGGACGAAGTCTTGGACAAGGACGGCTGGCTCAGGACCGGTGATGCGGGTTATATCGATGCGAACAACTATGTCTACCTGACGGGGCGGAAGAAATCGCTGATAGTCACCGAAGGTGGAAAGAATGTATTCCCGGAAGAGATCGAGGATCTGTTCCAGCTGTATGATCAAATCGACCAGATATGCATCATGGGGTACCTTATCGACAAGAAGAACAAGTCCGAGGGTATCTGGGCGATTATCCATCCTGCCGAGAAGTATATGGAGGAAATGGCCAAGCAACATACGGATGAGAAGGTCCGCGCCGAGGCTGTCCGTGCACAGATGCAGGAGATCATCGACAAGGTGAACAAGGAGCTGCTTCCCTACAAGCGGATTTCCAAATTGACTGTCGCCGATGAACCGCTTGAAATGACAAGTACGAAGAAGATCAAGCGCCACGTAGTTGCCGAAGTCTACAAGGATCGCTAGAATCAGAAGTATGAATAGCGCAATACGGAATTTTTTACGGAAACGGGCCCACGATATGAAACCTGTTGTCATGGTCGGCAAACAGGGGGGTGATGAAAGGGTGGAGAAGGCTCTTGACGAGGCTTTGACCAGCCATGAATTGGTGAAGGTCCGTTTCCAGGATTTTCTTGATGAAGTCCGACCCATAGCCGAAACGCTTGCCGCTTCCGTTGGTGCGGAGGTGGTGAGTGTCGTCGGTCATGTGGCGATTCTTTTCAGGCAGAACGAGAATCCTGAGGAGCATGTCATCCATGTGCCGAGGACGTTGGGGAAAAGGTAGTTTTCCATGATCGATCGTTTTGCAATCGCCGCCACGGGGAATCTTCTTTTTGGCGACGGTACATTCTCCGAATTGGACAATCAAGTTGCGCTGCGTGGGTTTGCCCATGCGGCGCTGTTGTCGAGTAGGACGTTCTCGTCTACCGAACGGTTCTCACACGCGGTGGAAGCACTTCGGGACCGGGGTATCGGGGTATCGGTCATTCCTGTTTCGGGAGAACCGACGGTTGCTTCCATAGACAGGATTTCCAAGGCGGTCGCCGACGCCGGTTGCGATGTTGTCGTGGGGATCGGTGGCGGAAGTGCGTTGGATTCCGCGAAAGCCGTTGCTGTCATGGCACTGCAATTGGCCAAAAACCATGATCCCATTTCAGTGAAACGGTATCTCGAAGGAGTGGGGGACTTGACTCCTCCTGCCGAACGGCTTGGTTTGATCGCGATCCCCACCACGGCAGGTACTGGAAGCGAGGCTACCAAAAATGCGGTGGTCGCCGATATCGGCCCGCAAGGTTTCAAGAAATCGCTTCGACACGACTCCTATATTCCAGACCTGGTGATAATCGATCCCCTGTTGGCCAAGGGACTGCCCCGAGCGGTTACTGCCGCTTCCGGATTGGACGCGTTGACGCAACTCATGGAAGCGTACACCTCCACCAAAGCCAATCCTTTCATCGATTCACTCGCATTGGATGCGATCGGAAGGATCGGCAATGCCTTGCCACGATTGTTGGAATCGGAAGCTTCGGACCCCTCGCTACGCAGTGACATGGCCTATGCGGCCTATATATCAGGCATGGCGATCGCAAACTCCGGTTTGGGGTATGTGCATGGTTTGGCGGGGCCGCTGGGTGGATTGCATGCCGCGGCACACGGAATCATCTGCGGTTCGCTGATCGCGCCGATCAACCGTGCGATGGTCGAGATCCACGCACTATCCGGGGAGCCCGCGGTCTTCAAGACAAAGATGGAACAGATTGCGCTATTATGGGGGAAACGGGGCATGGAAGGGGTGCTTTCCCACGTGGAGTACATTACCCGCATAGCCGATTTCCCGAGGTTGGGTACGTTCGGATTCTTGGAGGATGAATTGCGGTCTATCGGTTCAAAGGACGTGGGACGCAACAGTCCTGTAGCCTTACCGGCCGAACAGGTGGTCTCGATCCTGGTCTCCTTGCTCTGACACCTATCTGAAGATTCCCGATATGTCACCAAACCCGAGTTCGCTCGGGTATTTTTTTCTAGGTTTCACCAAATTGTTCTTGACAGATGCTTGGGGCAGTGTGAGAATACTGTTGGTTGGTAGAAAAATCAACTAACAGGAGAGGGTCACGTGAAGCGTACCAAGTTCATCAACAACTCTCGGATCATGCGGGAAATCTGGCTCCAACGGGAAACCAGCCGGGTGGAGATTGCCCGAAACCTTGGTTTGGACAAATCTACGATTTCCCTCGCTGTGAACGACTTGATCGAGAAGGGTGTGATCATCGAGACCGCGGAAGGCAACTCCGGTCCGCAGGGTGGTCGGAAACCGGTGATCATCAAGTTGAACAAAACCTACGGGTGTGTCTTGGGTGTCGAGTTCCGGCCCGGTTCGTACACAGCGGTGCTTGTCGATATGGAGGGCGAGGTCCAATCCAATAGGATCGGTAGATTCGAAATGCATGAAGAGTCTCTCGCAACCAAACTTGTCGCCACCTTGCAATCCCTGGTCTATGAGCTTGAAGCCTCGAAAATACACCTGTTGGGGATCGGTGTAGGAATTTCTGGCGTGGTGAACGCGCAGGAAGGCATCATCAAATATTCCGAACCCTTGGGAATCACCAAGGATTTCGATTTCCATGAGGAAGTCGCCCAGCAGTTCGACATCCCGGTTTTTGTCGACAACGATGCCAACGCATGCGTATGGGGAGAGCTCGCTTTCCATAGGCGAAAGGAATTGCGTGATTTCATTTTCCTGCTGCTCGAATTCAGGGACTTCAATCCTTCAAAGGATGCTGTTTGCAACCGTATAAGCATCGGTATCGGACTGGTGATCAACGGGAATGTGCACTATGGGCACCAATACTCTGCGGGAGAGTTCCGAAGCTTGTTCAGGACAAAGGAATCGGTCGGCCAGTTGTCGCTGACCGAGGATGACCATCGAAAGGTATTGGAAGATGCGACTGTCATGGAACGGTTCCTGCGGGAATTGTTCGCCAACGTCGGTCTGATAGTGAACACCTTGAATCTCAGCCATATTATCCTCGGTGGAGCTTTCGAGGAACTCGGGGACCATACCAAGGATATCCTGGAAGAGGAGATCATCAAGAACTGGCCCTATCCCTATCCATACGACGTCAAGCAGCATATCTGGTATTCGTCGTTCGGTGAACGGGCAGTGGCGTATGGAGCGGCAGGTATGGTCCTGAATACGCTGTTCGGTGATATGGAGGTCATGGAAGGCCGCAACCATACGATCAATTTGCGAAGCAACCTGATGGTGTTCTGAACACGTGCTCCCAAACAGTCGGGTTATGAAATTACAAACTCTCGAAGGAGAGCAAATAGGAGGGGCTATGAAAAATTCGAAGGTGAGGATTGCCGTGGTTGCATTGGCAATGCTCGTGCTCTTGGTTTCCAACATCACCGCACAAGGTGCCCGGGAAACTGGAGCTGGTGCTGGCAAGGTCGTGGTGAAGGCTATGGCGTATGGGGACAATTCCAACCAGGAGGGTGTGAACTGGGTACGGATTGTCGACACATTCGAGAAAGCGAATCCGAATATCGATATCGACTACGAGATGCTGTACGATGAAGCCTACCACCAGAAGGTCGTGGCTCGTCTTGCTGCCGGCGATATCCCCGATTTGGCCTACATGGGAGCCGATGCCCGTTGGGGTGCTCCTTGGAAAGAAGCTGGACAACAGTTCGACCATCGTGATGTCATCGACTGGAACTATTACGACGCTTCCCTGGTTCCTCCCATGGGACCCAATGGTGAAGTCTTCGAGATTCCGCTTGGGACCAGCAACATCACAACCGTATTGTTCATGAACGAGAAGTTGATGCAGTCGCTCGGTTTGCGTGCACCGAAAACCTATGCGGACCTGGTCGCAATGGTGCCGGTGGCCCGCAAGGCAGGTATCGAAGTCGTTGGTATCGATGGTGCAGACGGTTGGGCTTGGGGTTCCTGCCTCATGTCCACGATAATCGCACGTATCTCGGGAGATCCGCAGTGGGTATCCAAGGCGGTCGCCGGACAGTACAAGTTCACCGACAAGGCTTTCGTCGATTCGTTGGCGTTCCTTGAGAGGATGGTGAAGGATGGAGTCATCTCGTCCAAGTCGGTTCTGATCGACTACGGCGCCAACGTCTCCAATTATTCCAATGGCAAGGCACTCTTCATGGTGCAGGGCCAATGGGTCGCCGGTGGTATCGAGAATCCGGAAGTGGCGAACAATACCGCTATGCTCGCATGGCCGACACTTCCTGGTGAGAAACCGGGGAATGAAGGTTCTGTCGCTGCGGCTATCCAGGTCGGCTACGGTTTGACGAAAAGCGGTGCATCGGACCCGGCGGTCCGCGATGCGGCTCTCAAGTTCATCCAGTATTTCTATAGCGAACCTGAAACAACCCAGAGACTTCGTGACGGAGCGATCGTCGCACCGATCTTGAAAGGCTACCAGGTTCCTGCGGA
>PGXW01000006.1:29878-106897 GCA_002839355.1 Spirochaetae bacterium HGW-Spirochaetae-2 | reverse complement strand
AATATCATACTGACAGCTGGTGGCGTTGTAAAGCGATGCCGCTTCTGCCGGAGGGAGAGCTCGAGGACCAATGCAAAAACAGCGAGAGAAGAGCCCCACAGGCATAATCGTCATATCAGCGCTTGCTACCATGCTCGTGCTCGTGGTATTGTCATATGTCCTTATAACCTACGTCCTACCCTATTACAAGGTCTCGGCAGAGATCCTCTACTCGGTATTGATCCGCCTCCTCCCCATAATTATCGGACTCATCCTGGTTCAGATCGCCATAATCATCCATCCTCCACAGGTCCCCAAAGATACCGATCAGTCGGATACCTTGGAGAAGGACGACTATACAAGACCGCTCTACAATCTTCCAAGGGAAGAGGATTCGATTCACCCTGGCCGAGCCCAACTGCCGGTCGAACCGGCATCGGCCATTGTGGCTCGTGAAACGAAGCTTGCCAGTGTTGAAATTCCTGAAATCAAACCCTTTGCGGGGAAACAACCGGTCATGCCAACATACGGGCGGGCACTTCCTGTTGAACTTGAAGCAGTCGACAGCCTCACCACCGATATGGAAATCCCCCCATCGGTGGAAGAAGACCAATTGTTATCGGAAACCGATGCGATTGCAGTGCCGGAAGCGGTTGACACCCTGCGTACCGATATGGATGGAGACATCCGCCAGAGGTTGTCTCGTGCCGTTCTGTTCAGCGAGTATCCTTTCCCGATAGTACCCGGATCCGATATAGCCCGGTTACTTGAGCCGATCGATGAAACCGAAGTGGAGGATTCGCTACCGCAGGTGTATACGGAATTGATCGAGGACACATTCGAAGATCGTTTGCAAGCCGAATTGGAAAGCGCAATCGAATCCGGCTACGAGTTGTCCGTTGCAATTATCGAGATTCCATCTGTCGGCTCGGATCCACATTCGGTGGATTCGACCGTTGTGCAGAACCTGTTCAATAAACTTGGCGTAGTATCCCTCTTCTACTTGACCGAGACCCGACGGGTATCGGCAATCCTACCCTTCCATGGCTTCGAACAATCCAGGCGTTACTTTGCCGCCTTATTGGAAAACTTGAGGAAGAACCATCCACTGACTTCGGTGAAGATAGGGTTCACCAGCTTGCATGGCCGAATCTTGGAACCAGAGGCATTGTTGCGGGAAGCCTCCATCGCCACCGACTTGGCCACCGAACGTTCAGGATACAACCTGATCGGATACGATTCCAATCTGGAAACCGACGAAGAGCAATAGTCTGACATGTGTCCCCGTGGATCCGATGGGATTCAATCTTTCAACGGGATATCGAAAGCCATCCTGTCCCTTGCCAGGAATGCGGGAGGAAAGACTTCCCGAGCCTCCTGCAACAATACCTTCAGATCCCTGTCCGTATACCGTGGACTATAATGCATCAGTCCCATGGAAGCGACCTGCGCATCACGGGCGATCATAGCCGCCTGACGTGCCGTCATATGCTTCTTCTCCCTTGCGCTCTCCACCAATGATTCGTCGAACATCCCTTCACAGAGAAGCAGGTCCGCGCTGGTCACATGTTTGGCGATCTTTTCAGAGTAGAGGGTGTCGGTTACATAGGAGAATGTCCTGCCACCCCTCGGTTCCCCCATGATTTCAGCGGGTCCGATGGTCCTCCCATCTGCAAGTACCACCGATTGTCCGTGTTGAAGGGCTGACCAGAGCGGTCCCCGTGGAACACCGAGTTCGATAGCCTTATCGGGATGGAACATCCCTGGACGCGATTTCTCACGCATGGTGTACCCGAAACAAGGTTTCGTATGGTCGAGGCGGAAAGCCTCGACAGTGAACTCGTCGTTTTCCACGATGGTTCCGGGTTCGATGGTCTTGACGATAATCTCATAGTTGATGTACATGTCGAGCAGTTTTCTCGTCTGATTTATATACTCATGCAATCTCGCAGGACCGTAGATGACCAATGGATCTTCACGATCCACTTGTGAACTGAGCATCAGCATCCCGGGAAGCCCGGTAACATGGTCGGCATGCATATGGGAAATGAAGATCGCCGAGATCTTCTTCCATTTGATATTCAGCATCTTCAGGGAAATTTGGGTCCCTTCCCCGCAGTCGAACAGGAACAACTCCCCCTCCCTGCGCACGATGGCAGACGTCAGGAACCTTCCGGGAAGAGGCATCATACCACTGGTACCGAGTACAAAGACTTCAAAATTCATGTCGTTAGCCTACAGGTGAATCAATCTTGTTGCAACATCTCCAACGGGGAAATTTTTCTGATTCTCCCCAGTGAAAGTCGGACTGTAACACTGGAGATGAGAAGCATGGCAAGGCTGATGGCAAGTATGTCCCGCCACGATATCACGATTTGGAAATCCAACAGATAATATTGCAGACCCGCCAAACCGGAATTCCCCAACCAGTGCAACAATACACCGATCTGGGATCCAATGAGCAAGCCCAGTGCCACACCGGCAACCATACCGATCGACGTTACCACCATGACAGAGCAGAAATAGGCCCAGGAAAGGTTGCTGTTGGTCGCTCCGAGCGTCTTGAACAGTGCAATTGACTGCATGGAATCCTGTATCATTTCCTGTGCGATGGAAGAGACATAAACTCCTGCCACAAGCAGGATCATCACGAACACCAATAGGATCACTTGGCGGCTGGTAATGAAGTTCTGATACACCGTGCCGTTGAATTCATCCCAGGTCGCATAAGGGAAATTCTTGTCCAACGTCGATTCCAAACTGGCAACCACATCCCCCAGGTCATCCACATGGTCACGGAAAACCAACAGTTCCGTGTAGGCGTTCCTGTCCTTGGGGAAATAGCGCAACGCATCGTCCCGGTTCATGAACAGAAGTGAAGAATCCAACTCATGGTATCCGGACTCATACAATGCGGTCACGTTCGCGAGCACGGGACGGACTACGGAGCTGGAGGAATCGGGAACAACCATGAATGCGACACGTTGACCGACCTCAACCCCCAGCTTCTGTGCGATGGTCGTGCTGAGCATCACAGCGGCCAACGAACCTTCTTTTTTCAAAGGATCACCGGAAAATTCCAATTGGGACATCCTTTGATCATTGAAATAGGACAGGTCGACACCCTTGATCCGAACTTCCGAGGTCGTATCGCGGGAATAGACTATCCCATACCCGGAAACAACGTAATCGGCACTCGCGATGCGGGGATCAATCGAAGACGCAGCGAATTGGGAATCGAAAAGCTGATCCGCGACCTGGAGTTGGATATGGCCATCCTGGAGGAGGATGTATTTGTCTGTGATTCCATTCATCATGCCATCCATGAAGATGAGGGCAAGCACCAGCGGTATCATGACAATGGCTATGAGCGCCGCGGAACGGACCAGGCGCAAGCGGGCATACTTCGACTCCCCCCTGGGAACCAGGAGATGCCCTGACAACCACATGCCGAATCGCATATTCATGCCATCTCCTGCAAGGTCCGGTTGTGCAGCAGGTATACCGTGGAGCAGCGGGAAGCCAACTGCGTGTCATGGGTAACCATCAGCAAGGTCTTCCCCTCCTCTCGTACGATATCGGTGAGCAATATCTCGATACCACTCGAGGATTCCTCATCGAGAGATCCGGTGGGTTCGTCGGCGATTATCAGGTCGGGGGCGTTGACCAGGGCCCTGCAAATTGCCACACGTTGCCGCTCACCTCCCGAAAGTTTCTGCGGACGATGCTGGAGACGGTCTGACAATCCCACCCTGTCAAGCAGCTCCTTGGCACGTTTCACCGCATCCGATTGCCGCACTCCACGTATCAAGGCCGGGACACACACATTCTCCAATGCGGTGAAATCATCCAACAGGATATGCGATTGGAACACGAATCCGATATGTCTGTTCCGGAAGGCCGACAGTTCCTTGTCGTTCAATGCACCCAACTCGCGTCCAAGGAATGATATGGAACCGGCGGACGGTTTGTCCAAACCTCCCGCGATATTCAGCAAGGTGCTTTTTCCCGATCCACTCTTTCCGGTGATGGCTACCGTTGTCCCACTGTATAGCACAAAATCCAGATCCTCCAAGATAACCAATTGCGATTGTCCTGAGGCAAAGGTCTTTGTGACTGCATGAAAGCGCAACAATTCTCTAGTCATGGTAAAGCATCTCCATGGGTTCTTTTCGAAATAGCCGCCTACATCCCAGGTAGGTGAATCCCAGGGAGAGCACGAGTACCGAAATGGCAATCAGCGTCACTTCCATGGCTTTCACTTCTGTCGTAAAGGGATAGGCTAGCAACAGGTTGTCCCTTCGGGTGAACAGGTATTGGATAGAATTGAGCCAAGAAAACACATTCCCGATATATCTACCCAGATATACACCTGCAATTATTCCGAGGGATTCGCCCAGAACGGTAATAATGATGGTCTGACCAAGAAAGACTCGTGTGGCAGTCGATTTCCGGGCTCCGACAGCACGCAGGATAGCCAGTTCGCGTTGTTTGACATGCAGCAACCGGGAGGACGCATTCTTCATGTTGACCGCCAGAATGATGAACATGAAGAACAGGAACAGGTACATCAAAACTTTTTCCAATGTCAACGCGGAATAGAAGGCACTATTGACCTGTTGCCAGGTCCTGATCGTCGCACTTGGAAATGTTTCCGCGATGGAACGTACCACTGCTTTCGAATTGTCGGTGTATCGGTCCTCGAGATAGAGCCCATACATGATCCGCTTGGAACCGATTGTCGAGACCAAAGGATTCAAATCCGTGATCAACGTCGAGGAGTCGAACTCGGGAAGTCCCGTCCTGAATACTCCACTTGCGGTCACCGTGATTGTGGTTGGTGCCAGCACCACGGTCTTTCCTGCGCCCAGCACCGTCATCGTGACAGAATCACCCAGCACCAGCGCCAACTTTGTCGCCAAGGCCGTGCCGGTCGCTATATGCAGAGGCGCAGGATACGAGCCCCTGACCATGAGGGCCCGCTCGGAAAAGGGATTCTCGGTTTTCCATATAGACGAATCGATTATCCGCAACCTTGCCGTGGTCGACTTGTTCGTCGCCGGATTCTGGATCAAGACCTGGGTGTTCACCAATGGATAGACCTGATCTACTCCCGCTGTAACGCGCAAGGCCGCGACAATATCGTCGACAGTCCGCGCATCGCTCTCATTCGCGGGGAACGTAACCTGGATGTGGAATGATTCAATGGATTTCACCTGATCGAGCAAATCGGACTGCAGGCTGTTCATCAACGACAACATGATAATGATCGCCAGCATGCCGACGGCGATTCCCAGCATGATCACGATGGTTGCGCTGCGATGCCTGTTGCTTCGGGAGAATGCATACCGCCAGGCCAATTTCAGGGTGAACATCAACGCTCCTTGCGATATTCAAGGCTCAGGACACGTTTTCCGTCGGGAGCATAGGTGACATCGGCATAGGGTCGTCCATTGTCGAACAATGTGACTACCGAAGTACCATCGGCGAGATACCGTGTCGCCTTGACGGGAGCGTTGTCCAACCATTCGGTCTGGGTTTCCAGTGTTCCGTTCTTGTACCAACGTTCGATCCGTTTGGTGTGCTCACCGACCACCAGTTCCAACGATTGGTCCAAAATACCATTGTGGTCGTAGACATAGGTTATGGTGGTCTTCTTGCCCTCGGAATCCTCCGATTCGCTTTTCACCAACATCCCATCCGGACCATAAGTCTTCCGAATCCGTATCGCTCCGATCGTTTCATGGATCACCATACGGCCGGCTTCGTCATAGGCAACCGTTGTCTCCACATTCCGCTCTTCGTTCGTCCACACGTCGCGAACCACCAGGTTCCCCGGATAGAACGATAGTCTTGTGAACGCTCCTTGTATATTCTCGCCATATACCGATACACCAAGGTCTTGCGAGTAGATGGTCTGCATGGCAGTTTCGTCGATTCCCACGATCCGCAAACCGGATAGCATACCGTCGGACCCCCGGTAATAGGTGATCAGCTTCACCAGTTCCCCATCCACCAATTCCTTGGTCTCCACCATTTTTCCATCGACATA
Organism: Spirochaetae bacterium HGW-Spirochaetae-2; assembly: GCA_002839355.1. Classification (GTDB taxonomy): domain Bacteria; phylum Spirochaetota; class Spirochaetia; order Sphaerochaetales; family Sphaerochaetaceae; genus UBA8525. The sequence goes on along the minus strand of PGXW01000006.1, from coordinate 100,866 downwards.
GGTATGCAACGTCAAATGGACCGCTGCACCTTCCATCCAAGCAATGCTTTGCGGCAAACCATGTTCATAGAGTGTCTGGATATTCGATACGATTTCACCACCGGTACCAAATCTGTATTCGGTTACCTTCCTGGATACCGAATTCCTGGCCTTCGCTTCGATCTCGACTTTCCCGACCATCTCACCATTTTCATACAGGACGCGCTCCTCCCCTTTTCCCGGAATCTCACGCGATTCCAGCACATAGGGAAAGTCGTTGCGTCGCGACGCTTCTATAGCTTCCAGCATCTGCCCGAGACTGTTCGAACGATAGAGGGCTCCGAACAGTGGCAAGGTCGAGAGGAGCAACCCTATCACCACCAGTCGGAATCCACCATGTCTGGACATTATGCGATACCAACCAAGGAATCGAGGAACTCGTCCTTGTCGAAAGGATACAAATCCTCATACCGTTCACCGACTCCGACGAACGCTATGGGAATCCCCAATTTCTCACCGATCTGCACCAGGGAGCCACCTTTGGCGGCAGAATCGTATTTGGTGAGTATCAATGCATCGATACCAATTGCCTGATGGAACAGTTGCGCTTGGCTGAGGCCGTTTTGACCGGTGGTGGCATCGATCACCAAAAACCGTTTGTAGCAAGCAGGCTCCGATATTTTCGAATTGACAACCTTGTCGATCTTCTGCAATTCGCGAAGCAGGTTTTCCTTGTTGTGCATCCGTCCGGCAGTATCGGCCAACACCAGATGCTCCCCCTTGGCCTTTGCGCTCTGCATCGCATCGAAAATCACCGCTCCCGGGTCCGATCCGTGCGATTGCTTCACAATTCGGCAACCTGTGCGCTGGGCGTGCAGTTCAAGCTGGTCGATCGCCGCGGCCCGGAAGGTATCCGCAGCCGCCAACAGCACCGATTCCCCTTGTTTCTTGTAAAAAGTGGCCAACTTTGCGATCGAGGTTGTCTTTCCCACCCCGTTGACTCCCAGGATGAGGAAAATATTGGTCGTATCGGGGACAAGCTTGGGAATATAGGTTGCGATCTTGTCCGAGAGAATCCTTTTCATAAGCTGTTGCAACGCATCTTGCGATGTGCTCTTCTCGGCCTTGGCAAGCTTTCTGACCGCATCGGAGACTTCCATGGCGGTTTTTGCACCCAGGTCGCCTTCGATCAACATATCCTCCAGTTCCTCGAAAAAATTCTCATCGAATGTCTGTATACCGAAAAGCGCCTTCAACCGAGCGCCAAAACTTTTTTTCATCTCAAACGTACCTCTTCACATGTTAACGAGAACTATACTTTGTTTTTTGGTAATATGCAAATAATCGCACACCGGTATCGATAGAAGAAACCGCCAGTGCTCCCACCGATGCCAACAGTATCGGTTGCCAGACCACAAGGTCCTGGGTATAGGATGCCACCGACCGCGAGATACTATCAACGATGATTGCCGCAGCCCCGAACAGGAGCGTCCTGCCCAACGATCCGTACAACGCCGATTGGGTTCTTCCGATTCCATGGGTCTGATCCATCCAGACAGGTTGGTGCGATATCCGGACAAGTTCAACAGGCTCGGAGAATTGCATCGTCAAGGACCTGTATCCTTCCTGCCGGGCGTACAACACGAACGGTGTCTTTTGCGCATTCCAGACCAAAGGCGACAAACCTGCCGGTCCACCGGGAATCGATATCTCCGACAGGTGGGAATCGCCGACAACCAGTACAGGTGGCCCTTCGACTTCCGAAGTCGAAAGGGGAAACTCGACGATGGAACCCGCCTCGACACGTTGGGACCCGGTTACATCTGCATATCCGGGACCTGAAGCGGTTATCGAATAGGTACCACCAGGCAGGGGGAGAAACGTATCGACAAGTGGGAAATGCTTTCCATCCACGGCAACTGATATGCCGGGAACCGTCGAGGCAAAATCCACCAAACCTATTCCGGTGCCACTATAGTGGTCCAATAGCTTGAGATAAACCTGTGGCAGCAATTCGGATACTTCGAAGGGTTGTGCCAAGGCATCGAAGAGCCTGGCATGTTCCGGCCCGGTTTCGACATATTGGTCTATCCGAACGCGGTACAAGGAATCGAAGGGCTCGATCGAACACACCAGCAGTACATCGAGACGCAGGGAATTCTTGATATAATCCAGGACCACCGGATCTCCAGCGGAAGCGGAGATGGACAAGGGATGTTCCATGGTGACGGTTTCCCATACCAGGGAGAACGAAGACTCGTCCGGTTCTTCAGCCTGTTCCTTTCGCACGATATACCCATCGGATGTGGAGAGTGCGTTGTGTGTCGATTGGAGTTGCTGCAACAGCTTCTCTTGTGCGATCCGTTGTTCGCCGAGATAGGCGAATCGTCCCGGCTCCAGGACGTCCCCAAGATGAAACGAGACATACCGGGCTATCCTATCGCCGAAATTCGATTGGGTACCGGTATGGTCCACAGTCAGGAATCCGAATCGCAACTCCTGGGAATACAACGGAACACCACTGAGCATAAGAACAAGTACGAGGATAAGATTTCTAGTTCCTCCCCGTCCCATCCGCTATACCTCCGACTGCCACTTGAGGAAGGATTCGATAAATGGAGAAATCTCACCATCCATCACCGCCTGGATATTCCCTATCTGTTCGTTGGTCCTGTGGTCCTTCACCATGGTGTAGGGTTGGAACACATACGAACGGATCTGGTTACCCCAGCTGATCTCCTTCTTCTCGACGGCGTACTGCGCATGTTCCGCCTTGGCTTCCTGGCGATAATACTCGTACAGTCGGCTGGTAAGGAGTTTCATGGCCAATTCACGGTTCATATGCTGCGACCGTTCGTTCTGGCAAGCAACGACAATCCCCGTCTTCAGGTGGGTAAGCCGCACGGCAGAATCGGTCTTGTTGACATGCTGTCCACCTGCACCACCGGAGCGGTAGGTGTCCACCCGCAGTTCGGAAGGATCGATATTCACCTCGATGGTATCCTCGATCACAGGCGATGCATACACGGAGGTGAAGGAGGTGTGGCGACGCTTGTTGGCATCGAATGGGGAGATACGTACCAACCGGTGCACACCCGCTTCCCCTTGCAGGTATCCGTAGGCATAAGTTCCCTTCACCTGCATGGTGACGGACTTGACGCCACCCTCGGCTTCGAGCAGGTCGACGATATCCACCTTGAATCCATTGCGTTCACACCAGCGGAGATACATGCGCATGAGCATTTGAGCCCAATCGCACGATTCGGTCCCGCCTGCACCGGCATGGACCGAGAGGAAGCAGTCGTTCTTGTCGTATTTTCCCGACAACAGCTTCTTCAGCCTCAATGGTTGATAGGTTTTTTGGATTTCCAGTATCTGTTGGTCGACTTCGGCATCGACCGACGGATCTTCCTCGTCGGCATACAATTCCAACAATTCCGATACATCGTCTATGGCCTGGATCAGATCTTCCCATGGAACCAAGGAATCCTTCAACTCGTTCATCTCGGCGAACAATGCCTCTGCCCTCGACTTGTCGTTCCAAAAATCGGGAGCCGCCGATTCCTGTTCAAGGGTGGTGATCTTGCGTCTCAATCCTTCGGAGTCAAAGACGCCTCCAGACATCGTAGGCTTCTTCTTTTATCGTATCGAACAGTTGTCGGTTCTGAATGGTCATGATTGCTCCTTGTTCGCGGTCGAGACACGCAAACGCCGTTCTATTCTAAAGCCGATGGTCCACTCCAGCGACTCTGCGGGTTGCAGGTCGAAATCCCATAACGGAAGTACCTGCGTATACTCATACAATACTTCCATTCCCATCACTGTGGCAAGCTTCACCCGGAAATCATCCTTGTACAAGGTGAAACGGTTGTCGGATGCGAAGGAAATGAGCGTTTTGTTCACATCGTCGGGAATCCTGAAATTCTTCAGATTCGGTGCGACCACCCTTCCCTCGGCCAAGTTCCTGTTCCTGCTCTTCTCGACCGTATAGAGGGAAACCTCCTGCTGGTCCTTCATACCGATCGAAAGGTTCAATTCACTGCCGAACAACCCCCTCGACCGGTGCTTGCCGATATTCCGTATGGAAAAATCGACAACGACCGTATGGGTCCTGAAGCGATACCGTTTGGTCAGCTCCAACGAACCGAGTCCAAACGGAAGGTTTTCGAATACACACCGGGTTTGTATCTCGTTCTGGCTCCTATCCACGATTGTCAAATCATAGATATGCGAACCGGTATCGAACGTTTGCCGTCCGATATGCTTGGCATAGAATTCGATACGCCCGTCATGCGGTAGGAACACATCGTTGAACGAGCGTTGGAAAGACCCGTCGCGGATGGTAGGAAAGGAGAGCCGATCCGATTCGGCCGCGTATCCTGTGAAGGTATCCCCGTAGTTCCAACCGGTGGGCAGGTAATTGATCTCCGCCAGGGTTCCACCCTTGGCATCCACGACCACCCCGATATTCCTTCCCATCCAGATCAACTCGTTGTGTCCATCGAAATCCAAGTCCAGTTCCCTGGGATACGGAATTTCCTCGGTGACGGCCAGAATCCTCTCGGCATCGTTCAGGTACCGGTATACATATTTGCGGTAAGAGTTCCGGTAACATCCCCCCGAAGGATCAAGGACCAAGGCCCCTCCGCTGGTGGCCTTCACCAACAGAGACTCCACCCGTTTCTTCGTATCCTTGTTCTTTCGGTAGAGTTTCGCAAGATCGATCAGGTACAGAAGTCGTCCGTACAGATGGTTCAACTCCTCGTACTTGATGAACATGTCGTTGTAGGAACCGATGTCGACCACCGAACTGTCGCGGCCATACCAGGCGCTTCCCAAGTATCCACGTGTGGAAACTACTCCGGTCGGTATCGAGGAAAGCAGGACGGTTTCCGAATCGGGAACCTTCGCCAGGCGATCCAATATCATGACGATGAGATCGATCGGTGGCGGCAGCCCCTGGTTGAGAGCACACCCTTGCAAGAGCCGGTCAAGATTGATCATTACCGTCTTGTAGGTGTCGGATTCGTCGAAGGTCAGCTTCAACAACGTCTCGGCAAATTCCTTGAATCCACACGTCGCGTTTCCCAGGGACTCCACCAAGGCATCTATCCTGTCGTCGAACGGGAACACCTCTATCGTCTTACCCAAGTCCTGCATGACAAACGGTTCGGTCGCCACCTGGATCCCGTGCAGCCGGTCATAGGAGGATATGAGCAGCCGGTCGAGCATACCCATACCCATGGTGGAAACGAAGGAGGGATTCCAAATCTGGTTGAAGAACCATGCGGTACGGGCCCTTTTCCCGAAGCGTTTGCGAATCAATGTGGTGGTGGATTCGAGTTGCGACGACCGGTCCTTGCCGGGAACGACCTGCAGTACCGGTTGTTGGTACGGACCGGTTGTCAATTCCACCTGCTCCTTTTTCACCAGGTCGGCGATCAGCATATTCATCTCGGGGTGGTTCTGTTCGAACCACTCCAAGATGGAACCGGGAATATGGACATGGATGTGCAATTCCGGATGCTTGTAGATATAGGTGAGCAACGGCTTGTAAGCCTCGGTCAACGCCCGCTCCAACACGGCAAGCGGGGTCCCAGGAGACAATTGACTGTATGCTCCCACTATCAAAGGCATATGTTACCGTGCTTCTACGATACATTTCGTCGGGCAAGCCAGGGCTGCGTCGGCGATCTGCGTCATGGGTTTGCCATAATCGATATCAGAGAGGAAGTTGGTGACTGTGCAACCGGAATCAGGAAATTTCTTTTCACAAATCTTGCAGGCAATACATCCGACTTGACAGATTTTCCTCACGACCGGGCCAGGATCATGGCTATTGCAGGCAATGGCATGCGAGCCTCTGGCGGGAATCATCCGAATCACCTTGGTCGGACAAACGAGTGTACATTTCAGACAGCCGATACATGCGTCGGGGTCAACCGAAACATTCCCCTTCTCGTCCCGATGTATGGCATTTGTCGGGCAGACACGCATGCAGGAACCCAAATGGAGGCACCCGTATTTGCAGGAGCTCTCACCTTGGAACAGCATATGGGCGGCAGTGCAATCCTCGATACCCTCATACTGGAAGTCGCGTTTGGTCAATTCGTTGTTACCGCGGCAATGGACAAAGGCCACCATGCGTTCACCAGCTCCACCATCGGCAATTCCGAGGATCTTGGAAACCAATGTCGACGTCTTGGCCCCTCCCGGTGAACACAGCCCGTTCTGGGCCTTGCCGGTAGAAAGCGCAGTCGCATACCCCGAACAACCGGGGTACCCGCACGCTCCGCAGTTGGCACCAGGCAGGACCGCAAGTATCTCCTCGGCCCGCTCATCCTTCTCAACCGCGAATTTCTTGGCTGCCAGGGCAAGACCCATTCCGAGCAGAAGTCCCAACGAAGCTATGATTAGAAATGCAAACAAAATATTCATAAATAGATTACCCCAGAAGATTAGTCAAAAGCGCTTTGTCGAATGCCATGAAGGCCAAGGCCATCAGACCACCGGAAATGAAAGCTATGGGCACACCCTTGAAAGCTTTTCTCACCGGATGCAGGTCCATGCGTTCACGGATGTTGCTCATCAGGACCAGTGCCAACGTAAAGCCGATTCCCGCTGCGATTCCCGCACTGAAGCTCTCCATCAGAGTATACCCTTCGGTGATATTCATGATGGCGATACCGAGGACGGCACAGTTGGTGGTGATCAATGGCAGGAAGATGCCCAAAGCCTGATACAATGCCGGCGAATTCTTCTGTATGATCATTTCCACGAATTGAACCAAAGCCGCGATGACCAGGATGAAGGACAGGGTCTGCAGATAGGCCAGGTCCAAGGGCACCAGCAACAGGTTGTATACCAGCCAGGTGATGATCGAGGCTATGCCCATGACGAAGGTGACCGCCATGCCCATACCGATTGCGGATTCGCTGTTCTTCGAGACTCCGATGAACGGACAAAGCCCGAGGAATTGGGTGAGGATGAAGTTGTTTATGAAAATATAGGTAATGAATATTGCTACATATGCCATGATGCGTTACCCCCTCTTCCTATTTGCATTCCACTCGAAGAACGCCTTGAGATATCCCATGAGCAGCAACGCTCCGGCAGCCAAGGTCAACACACGTACCGGGTAGGTGTAGAACAGGGGAATCTCTATGACTCCATCGAAACTACCCATGGGAACCAGCGTGATGGTTCCTGCGCCAAAGACTTCGCGGATGAACGCGATCAACGTCAATGCCATGGTGAACCCGACGCCCATTCCCACACCGTCGAGAAAAGAATCGAAGACCGTATTCTTATTGGCGAACGCTTCCGCCCGTCCAAGGATGATGCAGTTGACGACGATCAGCGGGAGAAAGATTCCGAGCGCCTGGTAGATCGAGGGAGCGAACGCATGCATGACCATTTCCACTATGGTGACGAATGCGGCGATAATGACGATGTACGAGGGAATACGCACACTGTTGGGTATGATATTCTTCAACATCGAAATGAAGATATTCGAGAATACCAGTACGAAGATTACGCTCAGCCCCATGCCGATGCCATTGATCACCTGTGTGGTGACTCCGAGGGTCGGACAGAGGCCCAACAGGATGATGAACACAGGGTTTTCCTTGAAAAAGCCCTTGGTCAAAACTTGCATTCGTTCTGTTGCCATTACTTGCCTCCCAATGACTTCACAAAGTCGGATCCGTACGCGATGCTTTTCGCGACTCCTGCGAAGGTAACTGTTGCGCCACTGATGCTATCCGCATCGCTCTTTTCCAATGCATCCTTCTTCTGTGGAACAGCGGTATCGCCGCCTGTACCGTGGAATTTCTCCATGTATGCGGGTACCTCGGCCTTCTTGCCCAACCCCGGAGTCTCGGCATTTGCCAATAGACGCGCATCGATCACCTCGCCGGTGTCGAGATAGCTGGCCATGATGGTCATGGCACCGCCATATCCGACTCCGTTGAGCTGGAGGATATATCCCGCAATCGATCCGTCGGTGTCTTTCAAGGCATGGACCGCCGATACCGACGTATCGCCGGTTTCGGTGTCGGAATCACCCAAGGCGAATCCACCGGAAACTTCTGTAAGGGCATTCTGGATCACCTGCAGTTCGTATGCCGCGATCTTGGGTGCGGTGACTGCGTTGACCATGGCAAGTGCCGTGGCTGCGATTGCCGCGATGAGCGAAAGTGTTATGCCAACCCGTGCAAACTGTCTCATGCCTTCGCCTCCTGCTTCTTGGGTTCCTTGATAGTCTCACCGAATCGTTTCGGTAGGATATACCGATCGATCATCGGAACAAAGATATTCATGAGGATGATCGCCAACGAGACCGATTCGGGAAGGGAACCGAAATATCGCAACAGGAATGCGAAGAATCCGATCCCAATACCGAACACGACCATACCCTTGCGGGTTGTGGGACTGGTGACCATATCGGTGGCCATGAAGAAGGCTCCCAGGATCATGCCGCCGCTAAACAATTGCAGTACGAAATCCCCCTCAAACAGGCCGAGTCCGTTTCGGACTCCTCCGAACATCCACGCCAACAGGCTGAACGTCGCAAGAAACGAAACGGGAATCTGCCAGGTGATGATCTTCTTGACCATAAGGTAGATCGCACCGGCAATCAGCAGGAACGCCGATACCTCGCCGATACATCCGGCGATATTTCCAAAAAAGGCATCCACCGTATAGGGAGAAAGTCCGATACCCAATGTCTGTTGGAACCAAGTACTCACCGACCCGGCGAAGGCGGTGAACGGATATCCCGTTTCAGCCAGAACCCCGGTTGACGACAGGCCGTTGACAGCACCCTCGCCTATCGCAAGTTTGATCTCGGTGAGGACGGTTGCCGAACCGACCGCGTCGACTGTTGCCAGGGTACGTGGCATACGGTAGCTATTCATGAGTCCCGTGAAGGAGAAGAACACGAAGACCCGTCCGGCCAGTGCCGGGTTGATCCAGTTGGCTCCCAGACCTCCAAAGGTCCACTTGACCACGAATATCGCGAAAGCCGAAGCGATCACCGGGACGGCAAAAGCAGCATCCGCGGGCATGTTCATGCCGACCAGCAATCCGGTAAGGAACGCCGAGCCGTCCAATATGGTCCTGGAATTGTTTCCCTTCATGTTCAGAAGGTATTCCACAAGTACCGCTGTCGCTATCGAAACGAGCAGGATCCCCAACGCCCTGAAGCCGAATACGTAGACACCCCAGAGTGCTGCCGGTGTCAAGGCTATCGATACATCCCACATGATCGATGCCGTACTCGAACGGGCATGGAGATGCGGAGACGATGAAACTATTGTCTTTGGTACGTCCATTTACTTCCTCCCCAATCTTTTACCAAGTTTCATACCGTGCACCAAAGGCAAATGCGCCGGACAGGAATACGAACAACAGCCACATTCCTTGCAATCCATGAGATTCATGCCCATAGCCTCCGCATACATGCGGTTGTCGATCAACCGGAACAATTTTGTCGGCTGCAATCCCATCGGACAAGCCGCCACGCATCGCCCGCAGGAGATGCAAGGGGTCTGGGGAGCTTTCATGGCCGGCTCGTTGTCCAAGGCCAGAATCCCACTGGTACCCTTGATCACAGGAATCTGGTCGTCGTGGAAAGCGAACCCCATCATGGGGCCGCCCGAAATGTATTTGTCGGGCTCATGGGAAACACCACCGGCGAATGCGATGAGGTCGGCCACCTTGCTTCCCAACAAGACACGGAGATTCCGTTTTGTCGACATGGCTTCACCACTGACCGTGACAACCCGTTCCACAAGCGGCTTACGGAGTGCGACGGCTTCGTAGATCGCGAACGAGGTCCCGATATTCAAGACCACGGCTCCTACGTCCAACGGAAGCTTCCCAGAGGGAATCTCACGATTGATCGTGGCCTTGAGCAGCTGCTTTTCATCTCCCTGTGGATATTTCACCTTCAAGGGGGTTACGGTTATCGGATAGCTGTTGGAGGCGATCACCTGTCGCAACGTCTCGATCGCATCCTTCTTGTTGTTCTCGACACCGATTATGATCCGTTTGGGCTGGGTGATCTTTGCCACTATCATGATGCCGCGCAATACCAGGTCGGTCTGCTCAAGCATGAGCCGATGGTCCGCGGTAAGATACGGTTCGCACTCGACACCATTGACTACCAATGCCTCGACCGACTTTCCTTTGGGAACAGCCAACTTGACATGTGTCGGGAATGTCGCGCCACCGGTTCCGACGACACCCATATCCTTAATTATCGCCAACATCTCCTGCGCCGAAAGCGAGTCGTACGGTTGCTCCGGCCAATTCCCGAGCGGATTCTCGGCATTGGGAACTATGACGAAGGCCTCGGTGACAACACTGTTCGCCAAGGTCACCTTTTTGATATCTGCAATGGTACCGTGAACGGGCGAGTGGATATCGGCGGATATGAAACTTGATGCCTGGCCGATCTTTTCGCCTGCGACTACGGTATCGCCCTTTTGTTTCAACGGTGTTGCCGGTGCTCCGAGATGCTGTGAAAGCGGAACTATCAATTCAGCAGGTACAGGCAACCGTTCGATTGCCATACCGTTGCTCAATACCTTTTTATCGTTGGGATGAACTCCACCCTTTCTGAATGTCGGTATTCTCTCCATTCCGTGGTACTCCTTTGTGGTCAAGACACGATAAAACCTCTCCCCGTGGAAGGGGATTTGTGGGGTTCTCGTTCAAACGTCTTCATATATTATAGGAAAAACAGTATAACAGTAAATATGAACCGCATATTCCGTTATGCTTTTTGGAAATTAAAAGGAGTAAAAGTCTTCGCGTTGGTCGGCCGAAGCGGCACAGGCAAGAGTTTTCGCTCCAAATTGGTTGCAGAGAAGCATAATATCGAACTCATCATAGATGACGGATTACTCATTAGAGGTGACAGGATCATCGCTGGACGATCGGCCAAACGGGAGCAGAATTTCCTGACGGCGGTCCGTACGGCGCTGTTCGACGAGGACGACCACCAACGGGAGACCATGACGGCGCTGCAAAACGAGAAGTACCACCGGTTGTTGATTATCGGAACCTCAGAAAAAATGGTCCACAAGATTGCCGCCCGCTTGAAATTGCCGGAACCGGAAAAGATTTTCCGCATCGAGGAGATCGCCTCGAAAGAGGAGATTGAAATGGCCATGCGTATCCGGTTTTCCGAGGGAAAACATGTCATTCCCGTCCCATCTATCGAGATAACGAGAAATTATCCCCAGATTGTATACGATTCCATGCGGGTATTCTTCAAGAACAAGTCGAAGCTTCCATGGATGAAGCATCAGGTATTCGAAAAGACTATCGTGCGTCCGGAATTCAGCAAATACGGTAAGATCACCATGAGCGAGGCGGCCCTCACCCAAATGGTGATCCATTGCCTCGATGAATTCGACAACATGATCAAGGTGAAGAAGGTTGCCATGAAGGTCGAACCGGAAGGATACAATCTGACGGTAAAGCTTCGGGTACCGATCAAGCACCAGATTTCCACCACCTTGGCGGAATTGCAGGAATATATCGCCGATTCACTGGAGAAGTACGGTGGCATCTTCGTCGCTGGGGTGAATATCGAAATCGAGGAATGGGCCTGAGGGTCTAGTTGTCTGAAGCAGGCAGTTCCGGTTTCACATGGACAGCGTTAGTTGCTGCCTTGGGCTTCCTTCTCCTCCGTTTCTTGTTGGAGGTGCTCGAGGGCCCGCTCTTCACCGGAGCGGCAGCTGCGGTCGGTGGAACCTTCTTGCCCTTTCTTGGACTTTCCCCATGTTTTTGTGATTTTGCCCGGAATCCAGGTTTTCCCGGTTGTCTGACTGGTCGTCTGGCACGAAGACAATTTTTCGGAACGGCGGTTCCCGCTTCTTCCAATATGATGACAGCGGCATGTTCCACGTCATAATTCGGCGGTGTCAACGGACTGATCAACGTCTTGACCTGTCCGAAGATTTCCTTGAACGATTCTTCCGGGGTGAGTTCCGTCGGCGAGACGCTCATGATCGGTTTGACCAAAGCCACCAGCATCTGCCCCTTCATTCCCTCATCCACGGCTTCATCCGACTCCTTCAACACCCGCATCTGTTCATCCAACACCTGCAAGGAGGCGTAGACTTCATGCAGGCGGGAAAACACGCTCACACAGGGCAACAGGTATACCAGCAATTTGAATCGCTGCAGCTCGGAGATGATCTTCGCCGAATCACCGGAGGAGAGTATCTTGGTGACCTCTTCGGTCAGCCGGGAACTGGAAACACGTGCCAGTTCGTTCGCACTTTTCTTGATAGCCCGCTTCACATCGAACTGCAAGGGAAATCCGGTGGTAACCGAATACTTCACAGCACGTATCATGCGGACCGGATCCTCCGAGAAGGAAGCGGGCAAGGGAAGTATCGAACGGACCCGTTTCTTCTTGAAATCGGCCATGGCATTGTTGAAATCGAGCAATTGTCCATCGGTGGGGTCATAATAGAGCGAGTTGATGGTGAAATCGCGCCGTTTGGCATCCTGCTCCACATTTCCATAGATGGAGGAGCCTTCCTCGATCCCGTCCTCCCCGGAGCGGAATGTGGAGACTTCAAGGATCTTGTCCTTGAATACCAGATGGACCAGCTTGAACCGTTTGCCGATGATACGGGCATTCCAGAATATCTTCTGTACTTGGCGGGGGGAAGCGGATGTGGAGATATCGAAATCCTTCGGTTTCCGGCCCAACAGCAGGTCCCGTACAGCTCCTCCGACTACATATGCCTCGGCTCCAGACTGTTTCAATTTGCGGACAGCCCATACAGCATCGAGGTCGATATTTCGGGAGTCGATCCCATGTTCCTTGGCAAAATAGATATCGGCCACCGGCACATTCGACCCATCGTGATCTTTCTTATAACGTTTCAGCATCAGTGCACACCATCCGGCTTATTGCAGTTTCCCGGGGATTTGTTTACACTATATTGTGTATACCATCTCATCCAAAAATGCAACAGGAGCTGTTTCGCATGATTCAACCTAAAGTACTCAAAGGCTTCAGGGATTCGGTCCCTTCACAAGAAATCATCAAAAAACAGGTAATATCTACACTGGAAAGGGATTTCTCCCTCCATGGGTTCGTTCCCATCGACACTCCTGTGCTCGAATATACGGAAGTGCTGCTCGGCAAGGGAGGTGGCGAAACCGACAAGCAGATTTTCCACTTCGCAGACAATGGCGGAAGGGATGTGGCGTTGCGTTTCGACCTTACCGTTCCCTTCGCCCGCTTCATGGCCGGGCACCTGAACGAGTTGGCCCTCCCCTTCAAGCGATTCCACATTGCCAAGGTATGGCGGGGAGAGAATCCGCAGAAGGGCCGTTTCCGCGAGTTTTTCCAATGCGATTTCGATATCGTGGGAATTGACAGCGCCTATGCGGATATCGAGATCCTTTCCATGATGCACAGCGCGCTCTCCTCCCTGGGCTTGCAAAGATTCACCATTCGGGTTGCCCATAGGGGATTGTTCAACGCCTTCCTGTCGCATATCGGTTGCCTTGCGCAGTCGGTCGAGATCCTCCGGATTGTCGACAAGCTGCGAAAGATCGGCTCTGCGGAAGTGGAGTCCCAACTGCAGGAAATCACCAAATCCCCACAAGCGGCAACGGCAATCCTTTCCTATATCGATGCCGAATCTTCGGACGATCCCCTCGAGACGCTGTCGGTCCTTTCGGCATTGGCAGGGGGGGAGCAGGAACACACGCAAAGGATGCGGACCATCTTCTCCATGCTCGGACAGTTGGGAATTGCCGGGAACTTCTCGATCGACCCGTCGATCACACGCGGTCTCGATTATTATACAGGGGTCGTCTACGAGACATTCCTGGATGATTTGCCCGAGATCGGGTCCATCTGCTCGGGAGGAAGGTACAACGACCTTGCATCCCTCTATACGAAGGAACATTTGCCGGGTGTCGGCTCATCCATTGGATTGGACCGCTTGCTTGCGGCATTGGAAGAGTTGGACAGCCCCCTCATACAGGATGTCGCAAGCAGCGATGTCATCATTCTGAATCAAAACGAAAACCATCGTTACCACTACCATCGTGTTGCCGCACAATTGCGCGAATCGGGTGTCCGTTGCGACGTGTACATTGCCGACAAGAAGCAGGTTGCGCAGTTCAAGTACGCAGAGCAGAACCGTATTCCCTACGCCATTCTCTTCAGCGAAGAGGACGTGCTGCGGGGAACATGTACGTTGCGACATTTGGCAACACGAAACGACATGCCGGATCTCACACTTTCCCAGGTAGTGGAGAACATTGAAAGGACCCGCTAGTGTTCACCATGACACATCTTCCGGTGTACCAACACCGGCAGGAAATTCTGGATGCGCTTGGAAAGAATCAAGTCATCATCGTCGAAAGTCCGACCGGTTCGGGAAAGACTACCCAGATTCCCCTCATTCTGCATGAAGCCGGCTACACCTCCGAGAGAGTGGTTGGCGTTACCCAACCAAGGCGTATCGCCACACTGTCGGTGTCGGAATTCATAACCCGACAGCTCGACGCCGAAACGGGATACGTCGGATACAAGATGCGTTTCAGCGATACCACCGACCGCTCCACGCGGATAAAGGTGATGACAGACGGCATTCTCCTGATGGAACTGAAGGCCGATCCGTTGCTTTCAGCCTATTCGGTCATGCTTGTCGACGAAGCCCATGAACGCAGCCTGAATATCGACTTTGTTCTCGGGCTTCTCAAGCATGTGCTGGAGCAAAGACCCGATTTCAAGGTCATCGTCTCATCGGCAACCATCAATACCAAGATTTTCAGCGACTACTTCGACCAGGCTCCGATCATCAGCATCGATGCACGTATCCATCCGGTCGATATCGTCTATAGGCCATTGAAACATCAGGAAGACCGCAACGAGATATTCGAGACGATTATCGCTGTCGTAGGCAAGCGGATGCAAGAGTCGAGTGGTGATATGCTCGTATTCCTCCCCGGGGAGTTCGATATCAAGACCTGCATGCAGCATCTCCTGCAGGCCCCGTTCAACAAGAAACTCCTGGTCGTCCCCTTGTTCGGCAGATTGTCCAAGGAGGAACAGGAGCTGGTCTTCATAAAGACCCCCGCTGGAAAAACCAAGGTGGTTGTTGCAACCAACATAGCTGAGACCAGCGTTACCATCGACGGGATCACCACCGTCATCGATTCGGGCATCGCCAAGATAAACTACTACAACCAAAAGAATTTCACCTCATCCTTGATCAGCTTGCCGATCAGCCGCAGCTCCTGCGAACAACGCGCGGGCAGAGCCGGCCGGACAGCGCCAGGAGTCTGTGTCCGCCTGTACCAGAAGGGAGATTTCACCACCCGGCAACAGTTTGGACTTGAAGAAATTCTGCGTACCGACCTTTCCGAAGTCGTCCTGCGAATGAGTGAACTGGATATCTACGACTATGAGCACTTCCCGTTCATCACACGTCCCAAGGCGAGCGCGATCGCAAGTGCTGAGCAGACGTTGAAATTCATCGGGGCGATCGACTCCGAGAGGCACCTCACCACCATCGGTGAACACATGGTACGGTTCCCGCTGTTGCCACGTCATGCGCGCGTGATTGTCGAAGCCATGCTGCGCTATCCTTCGGTTATCGAGGAGGTCATAATCGCCGTGGCCTTCCTGTCCTCCAAGACTCCGTTCATACTCCCTCCGGGATTGGAGGACGAAGCCCGCAAGGCCCACCAGTCGTTCAATTCCGAAGAGGGGGATTTCGTATCGTATCTCACCATCTACCGGCATATCCGCAGCCTCCCATCGAACGAGGCGCGTGAGGCGTACTGCAAGAAGAAATACCTCGATTATCCCTCGATGGCCGAAATCCACCATGTTACCGAACAATTGTCGCAGATTGTTTCCGATATGGGCTTCCCCATCTCCAGCGGAGGGACCATGAAGGACTACATGTGTTGCCTTGCCTCCGGACTGTTGCAGTTCGTATGCATCAAGGCAAACAGGAACATGTACAAATCCCTCACCACCGACCAGATATTTATCCATCCGGGTTCGGCGTGGTTCAAGGATTTGCCCCAGTTCCTTTTGGCGGGGGAAATAGTCCAGACCAGCAGGATGTATGCACGTACCGTTTCACCACTGAAGAAGGAGTGGCTGGATATCATCTCGGGAGATCTTAGGCAACGGCTCATGGGTATGCGCGGGCCCGATGCGAAGACGGAGAAGAAGGAACGTCTGGAACGTCGGGAAGAACGGACTCCGAAGCAGGATGGAGAGTCCTTCACCCTCTACACACGCGACTACAAACTCATCAATGTTCCCAAGGGCAACCGGAAAGTGGTGGTCATACCATTGGCAGACCTTCCGTTCCTCGCCTCCGCGCACGCCGGAGCAGCCAGGCGCGTAAAGAACATTCCCGCGGCGGTCGAATTCCAGGGCCATTTCATCCATTTTGGAGACAAGTTGTTCTCAATCTTGGATTTGAATGGAAAACTGGCTCCAGAGAAGGGGATCCTGGAGAGTCCTCCGGCAGGAACCTTCACAGCCGACCAACCACGGCTGTTGATCGACAACCTCGAATGGATCCTGGCCTTCAGCAGAATCAAAAAGAAGACGCACCAACTGGGATTCGTGCAACTGGATACCCACAGCAACGGAACCTATCGCTTCAGCAGCACCAGAAATTGTTTCGAGGCACTGGACTCATCCTTGTACGCACTTGGGCAACTGGTCGATGAGATCGACGGAAAAAGCTATCCGCAAGAATTGCGCCTTGCGAAGAAAATGTTCGAGAAATTGCTCCGTTCGTTTGATTCCTGATATCCATAGCAAGGAATGGCCGAACTTGTCCGATTCAGGAAACAAGTTCGGTTACCAGCTGTGCATCCAAGGATCGCAGGATGTGCTGGCCTTGGCCTGCCATGAGCACAAACCTGACCATCGAGCCACGCTTTTTCTTGTCGCTTTCCAGCGCGGCCAGGAACGCCGGGATATCCGAGACCTTCCAATCTATCTCAAAACCATATTCGCCAAACAGGCGACTGTATCGTCGGGCAAAGGCCTTGTCGGTTATTCCCTCGGCGACTCCGGCCTGCAATGCCCTGACGACGCCCCACGCGACCGCCTCGCCATGTGACCAGGTGCTGAGGTTCCCGACCGACTCCAAGGCATGGGCAAATGTATGCCCCAGGTTCAACGCGTCGCGGATACCATGCCTCTCGGTAGGATCCCGCTCGATATAGTGGCGTTTTACGGCTAGCGAAGCCATGATCATCTGTTCCAATACCGTCGCATCGCGTTGCAGGATCGGCATCCGATTCTCAGAAAGGAACGTTGCCAACGAGTCGTCCGGGCTCAACACGGCATGCTTGAGCACCTCGCCGAGCCCGTTGCGGAATTCGGCATCCCCAAGGGTTCCGAGCGCCTGAGCGCAGACGAACACCTCTTTCGCAGGATAGAACGTACCCACCAGGTTCTTTGCCCCCAACAGGTCAATCGCGGTCTTGCCTCCCAAGGAAGCGTCCACCATGGCCAATAGAGTCGTGGGAACAAGGCTTACGGCACATCCGCGCATGTAGATGGAGGCGGCGAACGCTGTCATGTCGCAGACCACCCCACCCCCGACAGCCAGGAACTTGCTGTCCCGAGCCAATCCGCGTTCCTTGGCCACCGTGACAATGCGCTCTATGCTTGTCCAGTTCTTGGAGACTTCTCCACTGGGGAGCACCACAGCATGCAGGTCGTCGGGAAGAAACCGACGGGTGTTGGTATCGCACACCCATAGGACGGACCGTTCGATATCGGAGTGCATCCTTACGATCTCATCGATCGAATCGACCGCGGCTACGTGTGTGACATGCTGGCCCAACGTACAGCTGAATAGGTTTTGCATAGTTTGTTATACTCCGAATGGCGGTGGTCGACAAGTCGCCTTATTGCAAAATGCATCGTTTTAGCCCATGATATTGCTATGATTCCACACTACTTCGATTGGGCAGCGACCTCTCCCATGAGCGATAGGTCACTCGATATCTATGTCGAGACGGCAAAAACCTATAGGGGCAACCCGTCCTCCTTGCATAAGGATGGAAAGGATGCCGCGCGGTTCTTGCAGCAGGAGCGCCAGAAGACGGCCCGGTTGCTGGGTGCTTCGCCAAGACAGATCGTATATACTGGCGGAGCGACCGAAAGCAATGCCATCGTCTGCAATTCCCTGTTGTGGCGTCGCAGTCCCGGAAGGATAATCATCAGTGCAATCGAGCATGACTCGATCCTGCAATACCGGCACCTGTTCGAATCCAAGGGATTCGATGTCGTGTTTGTCCCTGCTCCCGGCGGGTATGTGACTCCCGGCGATATCGCTGAAAAACTTACCGAGAATACCAATATGGTATGTGTCATGTTGGTGAACAATGTCCTGGGGACCGTGCAGGATATCAAGGGGATCGCACACGCCATCCGCACATTCCAGGCGACAACCGGCAGGCCTATCCACTTCCACTGCGACGCGGTGCAGGGAATCGGGAAAATGACGGTGGATGTATCGCAGCTCGATATCGATTCGGCTTCGTTCAGCGCCCACAAGTTCCAGGGCCCCCGCGGTACCGGCATCCTCTACCAACGCGGCGAGACACTCCAGCCGCTTTCACGGGGAGGCGGACAGGAGCTGGGCCTGCGTGCGGGAACGGAACCTATAGCTGCGATCGCAGCCATGAATGCGGCATTGGAGGATACCCTCTCCAATCTGGAGGACCGTATTGCCCATGCGAACCATCTGAGGCGGGTGTTCGAGCAGGAGCTCGCCCCGTTCGATACCATCGCCCTTGTCAGTCCATCCTCCGATGGATCGGGTGGGATTGTACCGAATATATGCACTATCGCGGCGGAAGGGATACCTTCCGAAGTGTTCACCCGCATCCTGTTCGACATAGGGTTCTGTGTTTCCAGTGGATCGGCCTGTTCGAACAATACACCGAAGAAAGGCGAGACGCTATTGGCTGCATGCCAAGTGTCTCCGGCCAAGGCCTCTTCGGCGATCAGGGTATCCTTCGGCCACGATACCACCGAGGATGAGATCAAGCTATTGGCGCAGACTATTGGAAAAGAATCCCAAAGCATGGGAAGACTCACAAGGAGACGATAGATGGAGATGACTTTATATCTGGTCAGATTGGGAGAGATATCACTCAAAGGCCAGAATCGCGATTTTTTCGAACGTAAGCTCAAGGACAATATAAAATACAAGTTGCGTCCGTACCGCAGCCGATTCACCAAGCAGAAGGGACGGTTGTTTATCGAAGTGGATGCCGAGGCTCCTGAAGAACTGGTCAGACAAGCGATCTCCACATCGTTCGGGGTCGTCGGATTCTCCAAGGCGCTGAAATGTGCCAAGAACATGGAGGCTGTCAGTGAAGCCGCGGCGACGTTGACTTCGCGGCCATCCTTTTTGGATGGTGTGCAGACGTTCAAGGTGGAGACGGTCCGTGCCGACAAGAAGTTCCCAATGCAATCGTACGATATCTCCGGCCAATTGGGATACGAGATACTCACGGCCAACCCGCAGCTGAAAGTGAACGTGCGGCAACCCGACCGGATTCTCCATGTCGAGATCCGTGACCACGCCTATCTGTACGCATCGCCCGAACCGGGTCCCGGAGGATTGCCGGTGGGTACGGCCGGGCGCGGGATGCTCATGCTTTCCGGGGGAATCGACAGTCCTGTCGCCGCCTACCGCATGGCCAAACGCGGGCTACGGCAGGAAGCGGTCTATTTCCATGCCTACCCCTACACATCGGACGAGGCGAAGGAAAAGGTCATCTCGCTGGCCAAGATCCTGAGTCCCTACTGCAGCGGCATTACGTTGCATGTCGTTCCATTCACCGATGTCCAGCTCCATATCAAGACCCACAGCCATGAGGAGGAGAATACCCTGCTCATGCGCGCATGCATGATGCGTATCGCCAATGTATTGGCGAAAAAGCGGAATTGCCTGGCGATAGTGACCGGAGAATCGTTGAGCCAAGTAGCTTCGCAAACCCTGGAAAGCCTAGCCTTCACCAACAGCATGTCGGACTTGCCGGTGTTCAGACCGCTGGTCGGTATGGACAAGGGAGAAATCGTTGTCACCAGTAGGATGATCGGAACATACGAGACTTCGATTCTTCCCTATGAGGATTGCTGTACGATCTTCAGTCCCAAGCATCCGCTGGTTCGTCCGGAGAAGGAAAAACTCACCGAGGTGTACGACAGTATGGGAATCGAAGCGTTGTTGGACCAGGCACTCGAGGATGCCGAGATATTTGCCTTATGAGGACGAGCCTGGCGCGGCCGGACAGGTTGCGCAGGCTGCGCTTGGCGCTTCCTTGTTTTCCCCCGATTTCTTGGTATCGGTACAGTAGAAGCCACTACCTTTGAAAATTACGGAACTCAAGCCGAACACTCGCCGTATGTGACCCGAACACTCGGGGCATTCCGTCAACGGATTGTCACGCATGCTTTGCTCCACTTCAAAGTGGTGGTTGCAGGAATCACATTCATATTCATAGATAGGCATTACCGTTTCTCTCCTGTTGTCAATGCTGCCAGCGACCCGAACATCGTAGAGAATGCCGAGTACTGTTCCTCGGAAAGTTCCATGCCGTTGATATGCACAGCATCGTCTTCCAATATGAACAAATTCGTCAAATCTCCGAGTGGTTCCTTGTTTCGCCGTTTGTCTGAAATATACGAACTTTTCAATAAAATGGAAAGGGAGTTGGCCAATTTCGGGCTCTTCATGGTAACGATTCCACCCAAGGTCATCCCCTTTTGTTCCTGTTCCTCGATAACCAAGACCATGGAATCGGTCTGTGCGAGGACAGATTGCGGAATCGCAAGACCGATTTCCATCATAGCCTTTGGACTTCCGACGTAAAACCCGAACAGGGACTTCGCCATGCGGTCGGCCAGAGCCGCGGGAATCCGGGTGGTCCTGTTCTTGTAGGTTGTCTCGTATGCCTTCATGTAATTGTCACTTGCAAAGAGCAGCAGACCGTTTTTCGGTGCATAGACATCCAAGCCCAGCCATTCGTTGCGATAATACCGTATCTTCCCCTCTTCGATCTTCTCCCAGGCATTGTCCCACAACAGCATGGAGTTGGTGAGGAACGCCGGAATATTGCCCTCCGCACCACCGTAGTACTCGTACGATGCCAGCTCGTCCGCCTGTATCACACCATCGGACTCTGCACGTCCACTCGGGTCGTATAGGGAGACGGAAAGCCGGTCGATACGGGAAAGCAAGGTGGCGAAAGAACTGTCCTGGACGGAAAATGATCCGGGCAATTTCTCAGGGGCCCGGGTATCGACTGTCACGACGATTTCCCCGGGAGCACCCATTGCCTGGAAATACTGCTCTTTCACAAACGGAGAGCGGTGCACGCAAGATGTCAGGACTAGTATGACGGTTGCCCCAAGCAGGGCACTCGTCCATGTGCCTGGAATCTTGCATCTCACCGATTCACTCCTTCGTTGCATGGATCCGTGCTACCGAGTCTCCACAAGGAACTTCCACAGCTTCGGCATGGTCGGCCAGTTTCGCATCCGCTGCCAAGGTTTCCCGAGCGATATACTCTCCGAAGACCGCAAAGGCTTCACCTATCAACTCGTCGCCGTGGACTTGCAGATGTATCCGGTCGGAGACATCGAATCCCAGTTCCTTGCGAAGGTTCTGCACTGCCCTCACAATATCCCGGGCAATGCCTTCCAAAAGCAATTCATGCGATATCTTCGTGTCGAACCCGACTGTCAGCTGTCCTTCGTTGAGAACCTTCATGTCCTCCATCTCGGAACGCTGTACGATGACATCGTCGAGTCCGATGGTAATATCACCTTCCGCGTAGGAGATTGCCACACTACCGCCATCCAGCAACGACGCGATGGTCTCGCTGGGAAGCTGCTGGATCTTCGCGGCAACGTCCTTCATGTGTTTTCCCAACTGGCTACCGAGTACCTTGAAGTTTGCCTTCGCCTGGTAGGAGACCAACCCGCTTTCATCGGCTTGGATCGATATCTCCTTCACATTGAGTTCTTCTTCGACAATCGCCTGCATGGAGGCGAGGATCGCACGTTCCTCGGCATCCCTGTTCACCAGGAACAGACGCTTCAGCGGCTGACGGATCTTCAGGTTGTGCACACTGCGGAGCGATCGGCCCATGGTGATCGCTTGCCTGGTCAAGGCCATCTTCTTCTCAAGCTCGTAATCACGCTGGTTGGAGTCGCAAACCGGAAAATCTCCCAGATGGATCGATTCGGGCATCTCCGAGGTCTTGAGATTCAAATAGATTTCATCCGTGGTGAACGGTATGACCGGGGCAGCCACATGCACGACGGTCATGAGCACCCGATAGAGGGTGTCATAGGCCATCTTCTTGTCGATGTCGTTCTCGGAGCGCCAGAATCTCCGTCGGCTTCTACGGATATACCAGTTGTTCAACGAATCGAGGAACGACACGATAGCCGAGCAAGCACGCTGGGTCTCGTAATTGTCCCACGCCTCGGTGACCTCGGCGACCAAGGCTTCACTGGAAGATACGATCCAACGGTCCATGGGATTGTCCAACTTGTCGAACGGTGTGCCCGACGGTTCGTACCCGTCGATATTCGCATAGGTCACAAAGAACGAATAGGCGTTCCACAAGGGGATTATGAGCGTCTTGAGGACTTCCTTCACACTGTCCTCCGAGAACTTGAGGTCCTCGGCACGGGTGACCGCACTGTTCATCAATGCGAAGCGCAATGCGTCGGCACCGTACTGGTTGACGATATCCATGGGATCGGAGTAGTTCTTCAGCGACTTGGACATCTTCTTGCCGTCGGCGTTGAGAACGATACCGTTGGTCACACAGTTGTAGAAGGCCGGCTTGTCGAAGAGCGCCGCCCCCAGGATGACCAGGGTATAGAACCAACCCCGGGTCTGGTCCAATCCCTCGCAGATGAAGTCGGCGGGGAAATGCTCCTCGACAAACTGCTTGTTCTCGAACGGATAGTGGTTCTGGGCATAGGGCATCGAGCCCGATTCGAACCAACAGTCCAGGACGTCGGGAATGCGACGCATGGTACCTTTTCCATCGGCACTCGGCCAGGTGATGTCGTCGACAAAATGCTTGTGCAGATCGGTGACGCGCACCCCGCTCTTCCTTTCCAGTTCATCGATGGATCCGATGACCTCGAGATGGTCCGAGCCATCGCATTTCCATACGGGAATCGGATTGCCCCAGAACCTGTTTCGGCTGATCGCCCAGTCGCGGGCCCCTTCGAGCCATTTGCCGAAACGACCGTTCTTCAGGTGTCCGGGCATCCAGGTGATCTGGTCGTTGGCCGCAAGCATGGAACTTTTGAGTTTTGTCACATCGACATACCAGCAAGCCATGGCCCGATAGATCAACGGCTTGTGGGTGCGGTAGCAGAAGGGATAGCTGTGCAGGTAATTCTCACGCTTCACCAGCTTCCCGTTCTCCTTCAACCATTTGATGATCGCCGAATCGGCATCCTTGACGAACACACCTTCGAACAGGGGCACCTCGCTGGTGAACCGGCAATCGTCGTCGATCGGACAAACCACAGGAATTCCAGTCCCCTTGAGGACCTGGTAGTCGTCCTCGCCGAAACCAGGTGCGGTATGGACGATTCCGCAACCGTCCTCGACGGTCACATAGTCGCCCACCACAGTCAGGAACGCACCCTCCTTCTTCAAGTGGCCAAAGAAGGGGAACAACGGTTCGTAGCGCATACCGGCAAGTTCCGAACCCTTGTAGGTCTCCACGATCTCATAGGTGGCCGGATCCTGGTAGTAGTTCTTGAGCCGGTCCTTTCCAAGGATATAGTACACCTGTTCGGCAAGATCCT
This sequence comes from Spirochaetae bacterium HGW-Spirochaetae-2, assembly GCA_002839355.1. Taxonomy (GTDB): domain Bacteria; phylum Spirochaetota; class Spirochaetia; order Sphaerochaetales; family Sphaerochaetaceae; genus UBA8525. The sequence goes on along the minus strand of PGXW01000006.1, from coordinate 76,994 downwards.
TTACTTTCACATAGTCGATCTTGGGTCCGAGCGCCAATGCCAGGTTGGACGGAAGCGTCCAGGGCGTGGTCGTCCAAGCGAGGAAATAGGTATCGTCGGTACCGTCCACCTTGAACCGCACGGTCACCGCCTGGTCGACGACATCCTGGTATCCTCCGAGATTCACCTCGAAATTGGACAATGGGGTGGCCAATGCGGGACTGTACGGCAGGATATTGTACCCTTCGTAGATCATGCCCCGTTCGTACAGTGTCTTGAATACCCACCAGATCGATTCCATGTAGTCGGTATCCATGGTCCGGTATCCATGTTCGAAGTCGACCCAACGGCCCATGCGGTTGATGGTGGCTTTCCACTCGGCTGTATAGCGGAGCACAATGGAGCGGCATTGCTCGTTGAATTTGGCGACCCCATACTCCTCCACTGCCTTGTGTCCGCTGATATTCAATGATTTCTCGATTTCATACTCGACGGGCAACCCGTGGCAATCCCAACCGAAACGCCTGTTGACCCGCTTTCCCTTCATGGTCTGGTAACGGGGATACAAATCTTTGATGGTACCGGGAACGAGGTGTCCGAAGTGTGGAAGACCGGTTGCGAACGGAGGACCGTCGTAGAAGACATACTCGTTGTCCGCACTCCTATACTCCACCGATTTGCGATAGATATCGTTGTCTTCCCAGAACTTCTGGATTTTTTCTTCCATCTTGGGAAAATCTGTTTTCGGATCGACCGGATTGAACATTGCTGGAACTCCTACACAAAATGAATAAGGCAGGCCAATGGCGGTACCACTGGCGAGCATAGGGTCAACTATAGACATTTTGCCCGTTATATTCAATCTGTATTGACAATAGTATCGTAGCGCCGGTAGCATTGCGCCATGAATAATTTTACGATTTCCCCGTCCATCAAACAATTCGCATCCCATTTCGTCGAGGCAGGGTTTTCGATATTCATTGTCGGCGGCGCCGTACGGGATCATTTCCTCCACCGGCCCACCAACGATTTCGACTTCGCAACCGATGCGTTGCCATCCCAGGTCATGCGTCTGTTCAGGACCGTGATCCCCACCGGAATCAAACATGGGACCGTCACGGTCCTGTTCAAGGGCAACTCGTACGAAGTCACCACATTCAGGACAGACGGCACCTACGGCGACCACAGGCACCCCGAGAAGGTGGTATTCGTACGCTCGCTGGAGGACGATTTGCAGCGGCGCGATTTTACGATCAACGCATTGGCTGCCAACGCCTCCACCGGTGAAGTGGTCGATATGCATGGCGGCCTGGATGATCTTGGGAATAAGACCATCAGGGCTATCGGCGAGCCGCACCAGCGCTTCGAGGAAGATGCGTTGAGGATCCTCCGTGCTTGCAGGTTCGCAGCCCAACTGGTCTTTTCCATCCACCCCCGGACGATGGAAGCCATGCGATCGCTATCGAAGGACCTGGTCATGGTCTCGGGAGAACGCGTCCACACCGAGTTGTTCAAGATCCTCGAATCGGAAAAGCCCTCCGTTGGATTGTTGGCGATGCACGATTGTGGTGCGCTGGAGGTGCTATTGCCCGAATTGGCGGCGGGATATGGGGTACAGCAGAAGGGAGCCCATTTGTATGATGTGATGATGCACGGCATCCACAGTTGCGACGCAGCTCCAAGATCCAAGCCCCTGGTGCGGCTTGCCGCCCTTCTGCACGATATAGGAAAAGTTCCCACCAGGATGATACAAGCCGACGGGGAAGTCACCTTCTATCACCATGAAGCCCATTCCCAACGGATGGCCGAGGATATCCTGCAGCGGCTGAAATGTTCCAACGAAGAGAAATCGGTTGTGTCGAACCTGATCGGCAACCATATGTTCCATTACACGCCGGATTGGACCGATGGTGCCGTACGCCGGTTCGTCAGCCGTGTCGGGCTCGAAGCCATCGACGATCTGTTCGCGTTGCGTCTGGCCGACCAGGTCGCTATCCACGGGTTTGTCTCACCCGGGCATCTGATCGAATTCGAGAAACGCATCAAACAGGTACTGGATGCCGGTTCGGCACTGTCCTTCAAGGACCTGGCGATCGATGGGAACGATCTTGCCAATCTGGGTATACCCAAGGGGCCTGTCATGGGTCTGGTACTCAAGGAGTTGCTCAATACTGTCTTGGATGATCCGACAGAGAACGAGGCAGACACGCTCAAGGCTATCGCCATGAACTTCTATAGGCAGCGGATAGAACACTGACGCCTATTCGCCGACCAATTCCTCGTAGGCGATTTTCGCCGCGGCCTGTTCACCCTCTTTCTTGTTGTTTCCGGGGGCCGGGCCGAAGACCTTCTTCTGGACCATGACCTTTACCCAGAAGGTGTTGTCATGTTCCGGTCCGGTCTTCTTCGCCACTTCATAGCGTGGATAGGTCTTGTACATCTTTTGCACATGTTCCTGCAGCAGTGTCTTGTAGTCTTTCCTGTGCTTGTTGGCGAGTACGACCTTGATTTCCGGAACAAGCAACCTTTGGACCAGGTCCGTGGCCGCCTTATAGCCGGAATCGAGGAAATATGCGCCGAAAATTGCTTCCATGCAGTCGGCGAGCAACGCCTTCTTGTTCCTGCCGCCTGAAAACTCCTCGCCTTTCCCAATCAGTATGAAGTTGTCCACACGCAGTTTCTTCGCGATCGAAGCGAGACTCTCCTCGCTGACCACAAAGGACTTGATCCTGGAAAAGTCGCCCTCGTCCGAATCGGGCAAGTGTATGAACAGCCAATCGGCAACGATCAGCCCCAACACACTGTCCCCGAGGAATTCGAGACGCTCGTTGTTGTCGACATCGGTGGTGCTTTCGTTTGCGAAGGAACGGTGGCAGAAAGCCAGGTTCAGAAGCTCGGGATTCTTGAATTTGATATCCGCTTGCTTTTGAAACAAAGAAAGCTCCCGCTTTCTCTCCGAAGAGATTTCAGGAGCTTTGCCATACGATACTGTCTTAGGAAAAACAGACATATAAGGAGACGTACTATTTCAACAATTTTGCCAGGAAATCAACAGCGTCGCGCACTGTTTCGAATTCGTTGGCTTTTTCATCGGGAATCGATACGCCCAACTCTTCTTCAATCGCATACACCAACTCATAGGTATCGAGACTGTCGGCACCAAGGTCCTTGCGGAACGAAGAATCAAGAGTAATCTTGCTGTCTTCAATTTCCAACTTTTCAGCGATCAAGCTCTTCAGCTTATCAAATACTGTATTTGCATCCATGATTTATCCTCCTGATTTCTATGACTCAGCAAACGCCTATGCCATCTTTTCCTGATCAATGATCTGTTTTCCACGGTAAAAACCGCATTTTGGGCAAACGCGATGGGGAACCACCAGGTTGCCGCAGGTTCCACACACACAAAGTGTGGGAGTCGCAAGACGCATGTTAGCCGTTTTTCTGGAGGCTGCGCTCGCCTTCGAAGTCTTATGTTTAGGTACCGCCATATTTTAACCTCTTCAATCGTAAATGTGCTTTTGTGAGAATAACGAAAACAAATGATTATGTCAACAACTTGACCCTGCTTCTGAGCTTTTCGGCCACAGACTTTGGCACCATGGTACTGATATCTGCTCCGAAGGCGGCCATCTCCTTGATCGCCGACGATCTGAGGACAAAATAATTCGGGTCCGTAGGCATGAACAACACTTCAAGATTCGGGTAGAGCTGCTTGTTGGTCATCGCCAATTCGAACTCGTATCCGAAATCGACCAGTGCCCGGACTCCGCGAATCATGACATTGATACCTTCTTTCCTCGCATAGTCTACTACCAGTCCGTTCCATGAAACGACTCGTACATTGGGGAACGGCTCGAGGATCTCACGCAGCATCGCCATACGTTCCTCACCGGTAAAGAGACATTTTTTGCTTGTATTGTCGGCGACAACGATATCCAGATGTCCGAACAGCCTCGCCGACCGCTCGATCAGATTCAAATGCCCGTTCGTCGGAGGGTCGAATGTACCCGGCAACATCGCCCGTATCGGATTTCCTTCCAGGTTGATCATCGCTTGTGGTCCTCCACGAAACGCTTCATGGATTGGAATACCTCGGGACTTTCATAGGGGATGCGTTTCACAAACACAAAATGTCCCTCGGCATCGGTCTCCACAATCGCAAAGACTCCCTTGCCGATATAGGAAACCTTCTGCGTCGGCAATATCCGTTCGTCGTCGGCGATCTTACGCAATACGCAGTCGAAATGGTTGAACGCCTCGGGCTCAGGCCCACAAATCGCCTGGGCAATCGCGTCGATGGGTTTCCCACAGATGGCACAGGTGGGAATCGGCTCCTGCACCCGCGGAACCACAATCGGGGCCATTTGCTTGTCGATGCGCTTCTTGCGTTCCGACTGGACCTGCTCGGCCTTCTGCTGGTTCGCCACCTCGGCCTTGAGACTCTTCGGAGCCTGTTTGTTCTGTCGACGGCGTTTGCGCCGGTTCTCATTCCGTTTGGCCGACCTGCTCGGGTTCTTATCGGTATTCTTACTCTCAGGACCGTTGTTCATTAAGCTTCCCCTTCGATATGGACAGTCTGCTCGCCATAGTGCAATAGCACATCGATACGAATGAAATCATACTGCAATTGTAATTGAGATGCAATGAACTGCGCCAATCCCCTGCGCAACCTATGGTATTTGCCCGGAGGAATCGCATACCGCAAGTCATCCATCGGAAAATAGGGTCGTCTCCAGGTCTTCACCTCGACACACACCAAGGTACGGTCCCTCGGATCGAACGCCACGATGTCCAGTTCACTATCGGCGGTCCGGTAGTTCCTGGCCAGTATCTCGTAGCCCTTCCCTTCCAGGTACGCCGCACCGGCTGCTTCTCCCGCTCGACCGGTACGGGTCGTGTATTCATGCCACCCCATGGTTGTGGACCTGATCATGTCCGGACACAACAAAAGGACGGTAGCGCTTGGCGACCGTCCCTTTCCGAAGCAACAGAGAAATTCCCTTATCTCTTCTTGATGATGAGTTCGGGTACTTTCGCAGCCTTGCCGATCTTGGTGCGGATGTAGTAGAGCTTTGCTCTTCTGACCCGACCACGGCGAGTGACTTCGACTTTCTCGATCCGAGGTGAATGGAGTGGGAAAATTCTCTCCACACCAACACCATAGGAATTCTTACGCACGGTGAAGGTTTTGCGGATGCCGCCATTCTTGAATGCGATCACCAATCCTTCGTAAACCTGTACGCGTTCCTTGTCGCCTTCCTTAATGGTGAAATACACTTTCACCGTATCTCCAACGTGGAAATTCTCCGCGTTTTCTTTCATCTGCTCCGACTCAATCGCCTTGATCACATCCATCTTTTTCAGTCCCCTTCGCAACATATGGTTTCAATTCAGTTACTATTCGTTTCGCAAATTCGTCCAGCTCGGCATTGTCCAACAGTTCAGGACGGTTCAACAGGGTCTTTTCCAACCGTTTCCGTAAACGCCACTGGTTGATGCGTGCGTGATGACCCGACAATAATATCGTAGGAACGTTAATTCCGCAATAGGTTTCAGGTCTCGTGTAGTGAGGATATTCCAACAATCCGTCGGTGAAACTCTCCTCAACCAGCGATTCCCCGCTGATCACACCTTCCAGCAGGCGATAGACCGCATCGACAACAACCAACGCGGCAACTTCGCCAGACGAAATCACATAGTCGCCTATGCAAATCTCGTCATCAACATACAGGTCAATGATTCTTTGGTCAATACCCTCGTATCGACCACAGATAATGACCAGATCCTCCTCACGGCTCAACTCGCGCGCATACTCCTGCGTGAAAGGCTTGCCGCTCGGGGTCGGATACACCACCCGCTTATGCTTCGCCCCGATGGCATCCAAAGCCCGTCCCAGCGGTTCGGGTTTTATCACCATGCCGGCTCCACCACCGTATGGGGAATCGTCACAAGTCTTGTGCTTGTCCTGCGCCCAGTCCCGGAAATTCACCAGGTTGTAGGAGACCGATCCGGCCTGGACGCTCTTGGCCATGATCGAACTTGTGAAGAAGGATTCCACAATTTCGGGAAACAATGTGACGATATCGAAATTCATGCGAGCAATTCCGGAACCAGCAGTTCCAACTCCTTCTTCTCCATATCGACGTCTCCGATATATTGTCCCATGAAGGGCACAAGATACCGCCTCTGGTCCGCCGCCGATTCGACCTCAAGCAACAGAGCCTGGGGACCCTCGACCACACCAACCACTTTTCCCACTATCCTTTCGGCCACACGCAGACTACAGGCGGCCAAATCGGCCACATAGTATTCGCCATCCTCCAGATTCGCGGCCGATTGCCGCGGAACCCAGATTTCCCAGCCATTGTATGTCCGGGCTACCTCAGGAGTGTCGATTCCCTCGAACTTGACGAGGAGCTCCTTTCCTGAGGACTTGACGGACTCTATCTTCAGTTCCCGTTGTGTGCCGTCCTTACGCAAGGAAACGGAACGCAACAAAACGAGATGCCCGTATTCCTGCGAGTAGGAATGCACCTTGACGAACCCTTGTACACCGTGGGGGCCTTTGAGGACCCCCGTAGCAAGATATTCCATCAGTCGAGAATTTCCAATTGCACATGCTTTCCACCCTTTGCTGCCGAAGCACTGAGGATGACGCGCACCGCATTGGCTATCCGCCCCTGCTTGCCGATTACCTTTCCGACGTCGTCGGCGGCTACCTTGAGCTCGAGGATGGTCGATTGCTCACCCTCGATCACATTCACCACCACTTCGTCGGGTTGGTCCACGAGCGATTTCGCAATGTATTCCACTAGATCCTTTTCCACGACAAAACCCTCCGATTAATCTTGAAGAGTTCTGTTCAGTGTGATGTGGTGTTTGTTTAGGATCTTCTTGACTGTCGCGGAAGGCTGTGCGCCTTTTGCAATCCAGTCCTTGATGCGATCCTCTTTGAGAACAACCTGCTTGTCTTCAGCCTCGATGGGATGATATTGTCCGACTTCTTCAATCGAACGGCTGTCCCGTGCTGCCTGGGAATCGATGACCACCAAACGATAGTATGGTCTCTTTTTCGATCCGAACCTCTTCAGCCTAATACTCGTACTCACAACTTCCTCCTGCTCAACGCAATTACATACCCATGTGTTTCAACATTGAAGCTTGGTATTTTTTATTTTTTGCGAACTTCTTCATGGTAAGCCGCATCTTCTCAAATTTCTTCAGCATCCGGTTCACATCGTTCACCGATGTTCCGCTGCCCCGTGCGATCCGTTTCCGTCTCGTCGGACCCAGTATACGGTAATTCGTGCGTTCCGCATAGGTCATAGACTGGATGATTGCCTTTTCCCGATTCATTTCCGCAGTATCTATGTCGTCTTCACTGACAGTCCCCTTCGCTCCGGGGATCATGTCGATGATCTTGTCGATGGAACCCATCTTGTCCATGCGGTCGAGCTGGTCGAGATAATCCTGCAGGTCGAAGGTGTTCTTGCTCATCTTCTCCTGCATCCGTTCAGCCTCAGCCTGGTCGATGGTCTCCTGGGCTTTCTCCACCAATGAGACGACGTCGCCCATGCCGAGGATACGGGAAGCGATACGCTCCGGGTAGAAAGGATCGAGATCCTCCACCTTTTCCCCGACACCGATGAATTTGATCGGCTTTCCGACAATGGAACGCAACGAAAGGGCTGCACCACCACGTGTGTCGGAATCGAACTTGCTCAATATGACGCCGGAGATTCCGACCTTCTCTTCGAATTCCTGTGCGATGGTGACGGCATTCTGGCCAGTCATCGCATCGGCGACGAACAGAGTCTCGTCGGGAGAAACCGCCTGGTGGATCCGTTTGATCTCGTCCATCATGGTCTCGTCCAGGTGCATGCGTCCCGACGTGTCGACGATCAGAATGTCGAATTGGTCCCGCTTTGCCTTTGCCAACGCATTGCGCGCAACCGATACGGGATCCTTGGAGTCTTCGGCGTATACGGGAACATCGATCTTTTCACCAAGGACCTGGAGCTGCAACACGGCGGCCGGCCGGACAAGGTCCGCGGCTACCAAAAGGGGTCTTCTTCCCTGCTTCTTCAATCTTGCGGCCAATTTCGCAGCGGTAGTCGTCTTTCCGGAACCCTGCAAGCCCATCATGAGGATGACACTGGTGGTGTCCGGCCCCTTCAGGTTCAAGTGCTGGCTCTCTTCGTCACCAAGCAATTGCACCATCTTGTCATAGACGATCTTGATGAACTGCTGGCCCGGATCGATGGATTTGAGCACCTTCTCACCGGTAGCCTCTTCCATGGTCCGATTGATAAAACGTCTGACGACACGAAGATTTACGTCTGCCTCAAGCAGCGCAATCTTGATCTCTTCGACTGCATCCTGAATATTTTTCTCGGTGATTTTCGCCTTGCCGCTGAACGACCTGACGATCCCAGTAAATTTCTCGCTTATTGAATCAAACATTATCCATCCAAATCTATCTGCGTTACGGTAAAGATTTATACTGTATTTTCTGAGCCAGTGTCAACCTGCATGTCATGGATAACCTCCTGGTCGGCCTCCCATCCCATGCGATAGCTGATCGCCTTCGACACACCCCGCTCCTGCATGGTGACCCCCAGCAACGTCTGCGAACCCATGACGGTATGCTTGTTGTGTGTGATGATGATGAACTGGGAGGATGTGCTGAAATCCTCCAGGACACTCAGGAAATAGCCGATATTCCTGTCATCCAATGCGGCGTCGATCTCGTCGAGGATACAGAACGGGGAAGGTTTCACCTTGTAGGTCGCAAACAGCAGCGCGACAGCGGTCAACGATTTCTCACCACCCGAAAGCGGCGCCAACCGGTCCAATTTCTTGCCGGGGGGCTGGGCAAGTATATCTATGCCGCACTCCAGGATATTCTCCGGATCGAGCAGCCGCAACTCGGCACGACCGCCACCGAACATGCGATGGAACATCTGTTGGAAATTCACCCGTATCTTTTGGTAGGAATCGAGGAACATCTCCTCCGAACGCTTCTTGATCTCCTCGATAACCCGTGCCAGGTCGTTCTTGGCCTTCACCAGGTCGTCCATCTGCCGGGTCAAGAAATCGTACCGTTCCTTGATTTCGGCGAACTCCTCTTCGGCCATGTGGTTGATGTAGCCCATGCCCTGGATCTGTTTCTTGACCTGCGCCAGGCGCTCGCGCAACTGGGCGATATCTCCGATTTCCTCACCGAGGCGGTCGTCGAATTCCTTCAGGCTCTTGCCATAGGTATCGAAGAAGTTCCGGTAGACACCTTGGATCTGTTCGTGTATCGACTCGATGTGGAAGGTATACTTGTCTATGGTGCCGCGCAATTCGTTCAATTCGGAATACCGCTGGTTGATCTTCTGCCGCTCTCCGCTGATCCGTTCGTTCTCGCGTTCTATGACCTCGATAATCTCGACAAGTTGCCCTTCGAGCGAATCCTTCTCATCGTGGATGCGTTGCTGGTCGTCCCTGACAACCGCCATCTGCTCGATCGCCTCTTCGACCCGCTGTTGGGCGACTTGGGCATCGCGGACGGCATCCCCATGCAGATAGCGCTGTTCGGTGGCATTCTTCTCGAGATTCTCTATCAATGACTTCGTGCTCGCGCTTCGGGCGGTGTGCTCACCCAACGAAACCTTCAGTTGCGTCAACCGCTCCCTGTACTGCTCGAGCAATTCGGCCAAACCGCGATTCTCCTCGCGCAAGGTGGAGATCGACTGCCGGTGTGTGGATGTCTTTGTCCTGGAATCGGCCATATCCTTGTCGATCGCATGCTTTTTTGTGATGATGCCTTCGGGAGCAAGCAGATCGTCTATAAAACTGGGGAGGCTCTTCCCATACGCGGCGAACAGCTCGGAAAGGGCATCGACCGAACGTGCCAGCTCGTCGAGGAACCGCTGCCAGTCCTGCATGGCGCTCTTTGGGTCTGTAGCCCTGGAATCGACCATCGCCTGGAGCTTCTTCCCGAATTCCTTCCGTTCCACAAGGGCAACCTTGATCCGTTCCAAACGCTCGGAGAAGGCTGTCTCGGCTTTCTTGCGTGCTTGGGTCGAATACCCGCTCTCACTGATCTTCGCATCCAATTCGACGACTATCCTGTCCGTAAGCTCCTGCAACTGCAGCCCGAGGTCCTTCTGGATTTCCTCCTCGGCCAAGATCGCCGCCTCGCGTTCCCCGATCTCCCGGTCATGGTCCTTGATGAGATTTTGTGTACCTGTCATCTGCGTTTCATGTTGGGTGATCTTTTCAGCGAGTTCCTTGATCATATCGGAGAGCACCTGGGCATGGTCGCGTTGCGTTTCGAGTTCCTCCTCGTCCCGCTCGATCCGTTCCAGTATCTGCGAAGCGCGTGAATCGGCCTCGTCCTTGCTGCGCAGGAAATCGCGGTACCGTTGTTGGAGCAATTCCAACTGGTCCCGCTTGCCGTTGAGCTGTTCCTCCAGCCGTTGTATCCTTGTCTGTATATTCACCCGCGTTTCGGCATGGTGGCGGATCTCGCTCTGCTCGTCCTCCATCTGTTGGGTCTGAAATGCGATATCATCCTTGAGCTGATCGTATGCCGCTTGGGATTTCGCGAGTTGTTCCTTTCTGGAATCTATGAGCAACAGGAACGACTTGACCGTGGACAACTGCACATCGACTTCCATGACGGACTGTTCTTTCTCGAGCTCGCGGTATCGGGCAGCCTTGGCCGCCTGTGCCTTGCGCGAGTCGTATTGCCGCTTGATCTCACCCAGCAGGGTATCGACCTGTTCGATGTTCTCCTCGGTTCGTTCGAGTTTCCGGGCCGCCTCCAAGCTTCTGAGCTTGTAGCGGGTGATTCCGGCGGCTTCCTCGAAGATGTATCTCCGGTCCTCGGGCTTATGGCTCAAAATCTGGTCTATCTTGCCTTGTTCGAGTATCGAGTAGGCCGATTTCCCGACCCCGGTGTCGAAGAACAATTCCCGGATATCCTTGAGGCGGACAGGGTTGCGGTTTATGTAGAACTCACTTTCCCCGCTACGGAACAACCGGCGTTTGATCTCCACCTCGGTATGTTCTGTCGGCAACAGGCCCGCTTCGTTGCTCACGACCAGCGTTACCTCCGCGACATTCAACGGTTTGCGCGTTTCGGTGCCATTGAAGATCACATCTTCCATTTTTCCCGCACGGAGGGTTTTGGTGGATTGTTCGCCGAGCACCCATTTGATGGCATCCACGATGTTGCTCTTGCCGCATCCGTTGGGTCCGAGCAACGACGTTGTCCCATCTGCGAATTCCAGACGGGTCTTGTCGGCGAACGATTTGAATCCATATAATTCTAGGCTTTTGAGGAACAACCGGATCTCCCACTTGCTTGAACAATAAACGCGACCGGATACTCCCGCTGCATACGAGACGAGAGACCAGTCGTCCACGAGGGCGAGTATACCACACCTGTCTGGAATTGACAAATTGCATCTGGGCACACTACTATCGCAACCATGGTCAACATATGTGGAATCGATGAAGCTGGACGGGGACCGATCGCAGGTCCGGTGTGTGCCGCTGCAGTCGTGTTGCCGAAAGACTTCCCCTTCGAGATACTCGCGGATTCCAAGAAGCTATCGCAGAAGCGCCGGGAGGCGGCCGAAACTGTCATAAAGCAACGCTCGCTGGCTTGGGCGGTCGCATGGTCGAGTAGAGCGGAAATCGATTCTGTGAATATCCTGCAAGCGACGTTGCATGCCATGCAACGGGCGTTTGCGAAAATCGAACGCAGCGGAGTTCATGTCGACCTCATCCTGGTCGATGGAAACAAGACTCCCCGGTTTGCACTACCCTGCCAGGCGGTGGTGAAAGGTGACGATTCCGTATTCGAGATAATGGCCGCTTCGATCCTGGCCAAGACTGCACGTGACAATTTGATGGTGTTGATGGATAAGAGGTATCCGCAGTGGGGATACGCCGGTCATAAGGGCTACCCGACAAAAGCCCATTTGGAAGCTTGCCGTACGTTCGGGCCAAGCCCCATCCAGCGTCTGACGTTCAGATATTGAATGGGATGGGACTTGTGGTGATTCGGGGGCGAGTTCTTTCAGCGTTGGACCGATACCCTGACACTTGCCCCAGGGTATTGGTATTTTTTACTTCTTTACTTCTTTGCGGTCTGCTTGAGGAAATCGAGCGTCTTCTGGAACTCTTGGACAAATTCCCCGAGATCCTCTTGATACACCAGGATGGACTGGCGGATGAATTTCCCCGAGCCCCCTTCCATTCCCTTGCTTTCCACAATATTGAGAAACAAATCACCATAGACATTTTCCTTCACATTGAAGAAATACGTCCTGTCATTGGTAACAAGTTTCGTTGAATACACTTCTCCACGAACTCCCATTGTACACCTCTTGTATTGTCGGCAGTCTATCGGATTCACTTGCAGGAGGCGACTGCCTCCATCCTGCTGCAAGCGTCCTGGGGGGATTCCCCGGTTGGACATGAAAAAACCTGGCTGTGCCAGGCTCCCGGTAAAGCGCCCGACGGGAATCGAACCCGCCTCTTCAGCTTGGAAGGCTGAGGTAATACCACTATACCACAGGCGCACGCTTCGGTTTCGTATGGAACATATTAATAACGGAAAGTGGACCGATGGTCAAGAGCCCATGCCAAATTTCCTATTCTATTGGCAGACTGCTTGGTCTTTCCACCGGATATATTGTACACTGTGAATCTATGGTTCCATTACAGTTTGGGAGGAATATGGATTATCGTTCTACCTATATGGAAATCCTGCTACGAGTGGCTGTTCGCATCCAACAAGGGGATTCCCTGTCTATCAATACAAACCCTTCGCATCTTGATTTTGCCCGGGAATTGGCGCAAATCGCCAGTGAAACGACCCTGCAACCTGTCCATATCGTTGTGATCGAGGACGGTGTCCCTGGTGATGTGCTCGAGGTGACTCCAGTAATCCACGAACAGTCGCTGGCTCCTCCGACAGGTGCCGCATTGCTTCGTCTGGACGATACTGAGGACCGCGATTGGGATTTCACTGCCGATCCTGTTGATATTGTCCAGAATATGGGATTGCTCCAGAAGGTCGGCAACCTGGCCCCTCCCCAATTGGACAAGCAGGTCGCACCGTGGGCTGTCGTACCGGTTCCCGGTCCGGTATGGGCGCGAAGGATCCTGGGAAAGAAAACCTCCGAGGAAGACCTCTGGAAAGCACTTGGCCCGGTATTCAAACTCGATACGCCCAATCCGCTTCGTGCATGGCAGGACCAGGTCACGTGGATAGACCACCGGTTGTCGCTGCTGAACCGGCACGACGTGGTATCCTGGCACATGCGGTCCGACAATGGTACCGATTTTTCCGTCTCGGCTGTCGAGCAATCACGTTGGCGCGGTGGAGTACGCAGACTCGGCAGCGGGCGTACATTCCTGCCCCTGCTTCCATTGGAACGTGTCAGCATGCTGGTCGAACGGTTGCAAGGTCGGGGCGTTGTCAAGGCATCCCGTCCCTTCCGGCTGCTGGGTGGCATGGTGGAAGGGGCCAGCTTCGAGCTTTCACAGGGAACCATTGTGGATTTCGATGCCGACAGGGGAAAAGAATTGTTGGCCCTCGCCTTGTCGATGGACAGCGGCAGTGCCAAGCTGGGGGAATTGTCGCTGGTCGACGAACATTCCCATTTGGGTACCCTCGCCCATCATTTCGGCTATGGTGGATTCGACGAGAACCTTACCAGCTCGATTACCATTGGCATGGGTGAAACGTACCACCTGGAAGCCTTGGATACCTATGCGGACGAAATGGAATTGCAGGAACAGACCGGCTGCAATGTCAGCACGCTACGGGCCAGGGTCCCCATAGGTACTGCAGACCTACAGGTTTCAGCCCGCCTGGACGATGGATCTGAAATTTTCTTCATGCAAAATGGAGTATTTCTAACGTAAATTCCTACATTCAGGAAATTTTTGAGGTGAATATGAAAACTATTGGACAAATGGTCGAAGACTACGCAGCCTTGATTGTACATACTGGTGTCGGACTCTATGGCGGGCAATGCCTACAGATAAAGACAGGCGCGGAGAACTATTGGTTCGCACAGAAAATCGCAGAAATCGCATACGGATGCGGTGCTCTGTTGGTGGATATCCAGATCGATGATCTCAAGTTGGTACGCAAACGCATCGATGCACAGAATCCGGAGCAACTTGGAGCCGTACCCGATTTTGCAAAGCTGGTCGACTATGAGATGATGGTGAAGGACTGGGCATATGTCCGTATCGACAACACCGAGGACAGGCAGTGGCTGGAGGATGCCGATGCACAAAAGCTATCGGCTTACAAAAGTGCAATCGGCAGGTCGGGAGCATTGTATCGGCAAAGCCGGATGCGCAACGAACATCCCTGGTGTGTCGTATGCGCACCTGGTCCGATCTGGGCGAAATCGGTGCTTGGGCCCGATGCTACAGTCGAAGAGTTCTGGCATGTCCTGGCCCCGATCCTTCGGCTGGATACGGACGACCCCGCGGCTGCATGGAAACAGCATGCCGGGATGCTCCTGGAAAGAAGTCTGTTCTTGAACAACCTGAAGATATCGACTCTGCATTTCACCAGCACGAAAACCGATTTGACCATCGGCTTCACCGAAGCGCACCGGTGGATGGGTGGTGGCGATCCCCTACCCAACGGTTCCTGGTTCATGGCCAATATTCCTACCGAAGAGGTGTTTACCACGCCGAACAGGCTTCTCGTGCAAGGTCATGTGGTGACCACACGTCCCGTCTCTGTCATGGATTCGTTGGTTGAGGATGTGGAATTGGAATTCAAGGATGGCAAGGTTGTATCGTGCAAAGCCCGGGTCGGTCAACAGATCATGGACCGTTTCCTCGATACCGATGAAGGCGCACGGTATCTCGGGGAGGTTGCCCTGGTCGGAGAGGATTCTCCGATCGCCCGTTCCAACAGGATTTTCCATTCGATCCTGTTCGATGAGAACGCGTCCTGCCATCTTGCCCTTGGCGCCGGATATCCCAGTTGCCTGGCCAATGCCGAACAATTGTCGACAGACGAAAAGCTGCTGGAAGCCGGATGCAACAATTCATTGGTGCACACCGATTTCATGATCGGCTCACCGGATATGGATATCACCGCGTCCACACGCGCAGGCGAGCAGGTGCAGATCATGAAAAGTGGAAAGTTTGTGATCTGAAAATTACTGTACAGGTATCGGCACCCGTTCGATAATTATTGGTCTCAGGACTTGGCATCCGCCATGATCCTGAGCCCTTCCAATGTATGCAGCGGCTCCAACCGGTCGATCCGACCGATCAATGGAGCTATTGTCCTGGACAATCCGCCGGTTGCCACGACCTTCACCGAAACACCCAATTCCTGCTCTGTCCGACTGATCAATTCCTTCACCAGACCGGCATAGCCATACATGATGCCGCTACGGATAGCTTCGTCGGAGTCACGCCCGACAGCATGTTCAGGCAGCTTCAGTTGCACTTGGGGTATTTGGGCCGTATTGTGGAACAGTGAGTTCACCGCGGTCACCAGTCCGGGGGCTATCGCAGCCCCGAGAACATCGCCCTTGTCCGAAACCGTGGTCAAGGTGAGCGCGGTTCCAAAATCGAGGATCACACAGGTCTCGTCGGGAAACATGCGGTGTCCCGCGACAGCATTCGCAAGCAGGTCGAAGCCCAACTCGGGGGGAATGCTGTCATGGTTCAATCCGACGGCCGTGTCATGGCTGACCATCATGGGTTCGATACCGCCGAGGGTCTTGACGACCTTGTGGAAGGATCTGGTGAGATTGGGCACGACCGAACAGATCACCGCGCGGTCTATATCCGAAGGAGAGAATCCCCCGTGGCTTACCATGCGCTCGACGATAACAAAGTATTCGTCGCTGGTTTTCTTCTGGTCGCTGTAGATGCGCCAATCGGCAACCCAGGCGGTCCCGTTGTGCATCGCCATGACTACATTGGTATTTCCAATATCGACTACCAGCAACATATGCTTCCTCCCTGTCAGATCTGCACTCCGTTATGGCCGTGGTAGAAGGAATCCCTCAGAGCCCTGATATCGTCATTCTGCAGGTATTCCTCAAGTTTCATCATCCGGTCAATCACATTGCCGTCCGGTGCGAATTCCACGATACGGTTCGCAATCGTATCGACAAACTGGTGGTCGTGGCTATTGAACAGCAGCACACCGGTAAAATCGATGAGTCCATCGTTCAAACTGGTGATCGCCTCAAGGTCCAGATGGCTGGTCGGTTCGTCCAGGATAAGGACGTTGCCCTGTTCCAGCATGATCCTGGCCAAGACACAACGGACCTTCTCTCCACCGCTGAGCACCGTGCAGTCCTTCAGCGATTCGTCGCCGGAAAACAACATGCGTCCCAGGAAGGAACGTATGAACGTATCGTCCTTTTCAACCGAGTACTGGCGCAACCAGTCGGTGATTCCCAGATGTTCGGAGAAATACGAGGAGTTGTCCTTCGGGAAGTAACTCTGTTTGGTGGTGACACCCCATTCGAAGGTGCCGCTGTCGGCTTTCATACGGCCGGTGATTATTTCAAAGAAAACTGTCTTGGCATAATGGTTCGGCCCGACAAATGCTATCTTGTCGCCATTGTTCACCATGAGCGAGAAATTGTCCAAGACCTTCTCGCCGTCGATGATCTTGGTAAGACCCTTGACCTCGAGGATATTGCGGCCAGGCTCGCGTTCAGGCTTGAATGCAACATAGGGGAACCTTCGTGTGGAGGGCTTGATGTCGTCGATGGTCAATTTGTCGATCAGTTTCTTCCTGCTGGTGGCCTGCCGTGCCTTGGAGAGGTTCGAGCTGAATCGTTGGATAAATTCCTTCAGTTCGGCGATCTTGTCTTCCCGTCGGCGCTTCTCGTCCTTCATCTGCTTCGAGGCAAGTTGGCTGGACAGGTACCAGAAGTCGTAGTTACCGACATACAGGAGGATCTTGCCGTAGTCGATATCCGCAACGTGGGTACAGACCGAATTCAAAAAGTGCCTATCGTGCGACACGACTATGACGGTATTCTTGAAATCGGCGAGGAAGTTCTCCAACCAATGGATCGACTCGAGGTCCAGGTGGTTTGTAGGTTCGTCGAGCAACAGGATGTCGGGGTTTCCGAACAATGCCTGTGCAAGCAGCACGCGCACCTTGATGTTGTCTTCGATGTCACCCATCTTGCTCTGCAACAGGTCGTCCGAGATGCCAAGTCCATTGAGCATGACTCCGGCCTCCGACTCGGCTTCCCATCCGCCCATCTCGGCGAATTCACCTTCGAGCTCTGCGGCTTTCAAGCCGTCCTCCTCGGTGAAATTCTCCTTGGCGTAGATACGGTCACGTTCGGTCATGACTTCGTATAGCCGGTCATATCCCATGATGACCGTTTCGAGCACGGTATGTTCATTGAATGCGAAGTGGTCCTGTTTGAGCACGGCGATCCGCTCTCCCGGAGTAATGATGACTTCGCCCGTATCCGATTCGATCTCGCCAGAGAGGATTTTCAGGAAGGTGGATTTTCCGGCACCGTTGGCACCGATAACGCCATAGCAGTTGCCGGGCGTAAATTTAATGTTAACTTCCTTGAACAACACTTGTGTCCCGAAAGCGAGTGAAATGTTTGATGCTGTTATCATAACGGATCCTTTTCTATACACGATAGTACTTGCTATCGCAGAAAAATGCCAGCCCGTTGGGCTGGCAAGCTTTAGTCCCTAGGGGAATCGAACCCCTCTTTGAAGACTGAGAATCTCCCGTCCTAGCCGATAGACGAAGGGACCTTTGTAATGGACTGGGATGAAGGGATTCGAACCCCTAAAGGCAGAACCAGAATCTGCAGTGTTACCATTACACTACATCCCAACATATCAAATCCTGCTTGAATCTATAGAAAACAAGGCGCTTTGTCAACCCTTCCGGGAAAATCATTCGCTATCGTAGGTGATCAGCGTTTGGATCTCGTAGTTGGGCAACACTTTCTGATAATCGAGAAATGGCAATCCTATGACACCGAATACTCCGGCGACGATCCCGTCCATTTCCTCGATAAGATCGGCTGCGGCCTTGATGGTTCCACCGGTGGCGATCAAATCGTCGACCAGCAGTATCCTTGATCCGGCTGTCACATCGCTCTCATGGATCGACACGAAATCCTGCCCGTATTCAAGGTTGTATTTCCTCTCTCGGGTCTTGCCGGGAAGCTTGCCCTTCTTCCTGACGAGAATGAGTGGCAGCCCCATCTTATAGGCAAACGGTGCTGCGATCACGAAACCCCTCGCCTCGACACAAGCGATGGCATCTACATGCTTGTCCTTGTATATCTCCACCATCTGGTCGATGCAGTACTGAAAGGCTTCCGGATTCGTGAGGATGCTGGTGATGTCGTAGAACAAGATGCCAGAGCGGGGGAAATCATGGATTTTTCTGATTGCCGAATCCAAATCGAACGTTTTCATAGTCTCTCCTTACGGATAGGATTTCTTGAATGCGGTGACCCGAGCCGAAGCGGTGGTATCCAAAGGGGAACTGATGCCGTCGGCCAGGTAGCGGTAGGCCAAACCGGCGACCATTGCCCCGTTGTCGGTACAGAGCTTCATCGACGGAAAGGCCACTTCGATTCCTTCCAGTTTCTTCAATTCGCTGCGCAGCAAGCTGTTGGCAGCGACTCCCCCGCCAGCGGCCAACCGTGTCAGGCCGGTATCCTCCAGCGCCTTGCGAACACGCTTCATGAGTATGCCGACTGCTGTTCGTTGGAATGATGCGGCTATGTTTTCCGGCGTCTTGGGTGAGGTACCGTTCCAGAATTGGTCCAATTGGTTTATCACAGCGGTTTTCAAACCGGAGTAGGAGATGTCGTAGGGGTGGTCCCCCTTCTGCAACGACGGTCCGGGAAACAGGAAGGCCAAGGGATCTCCCTGTTGGGCAAGCCTGTCGATGATCACTCCACCGGGATACCCGAATCCATGATGCTTGGCAACCTTGTCGAAAGCTTCACCGATCGCATCGTCAACCGTCGTTCCCATGACCTCTATCTCGTCATAGCTGTTCACTTTGCATATCACCGTATGGCCTCCCGAGACAAGCACGCCAAGATACGGATATTCCAACGGTTGTTCTATTTGCGACGCATACAGGTGCGCCCGTATGTGGTCGATTCCGATAAAGGGGACATCCAGGGTGGCGGCGAAGCCTTTCGCGAAATTCACTCCCACCAACAACGCACCGAGTAGGCCCGGCCTGTTGGTCACAGCCACGGCATCCACATCCTTGACGGTCATGGATGCCTGGTCGAGTGCCGATTGGACAACTTGCGATATCCACTCTGTATGGAGTCGGGATGCGATTTCGGGGACTACGCCCTGATATGGGGTATGCAATGCGATCTGTGTAGCAACGACATTGCTCAGAATGTGCTTGCCGTCTTCTACGACCGCAACCGAACATTCATCGCAAGAGGTTTCTATACCGAGAACCTTCATTCCCAATCGTCTCCATCGAACATATTTACTATTTCATCGAGGGAATAGCCATATTCCATCATATCAGGATACATTTCCATATAAAAGTCGGCGACTTCGGGAGACCATGGGGCTCCGGCCCGTACACTACGATTGTTTTTGATTCTTATTGCTACGACCCGTTCCTCGGGGACCGAGGATTCCGGCAAATGCCGGGTAAATTTCTTGTCCAGAAGGCACTCCAATCGAAGGCTATTGGTCTGTAAAACTTAAGACTTGTCAGTTGACTTCGAGTGGAAGCGGAGAGTGGATAGACCAAGGAGAATCGGATACCAAGATATCTGATTCGACACGAACTCCGCCACACACCGCCTAGACCGAAGGAAAGTAAAGGATTACAGTTTACAGGCCACTATCTTCGTCGGTATAAAGTAGATGGTATCCTAGCTTTGGTCAAGTACCGCAATGTGAACAAAAACCCCTCAGGTCTTGCATTTTGCGATGAATTCCGCTAGTGTATACCGGTCCAAGGACGTGCCAAAATGGCTCAGGGGTAGAGCAGCGCACTCGTAATGCGCAGGTCGTGGGTTCGAATCCCACTTTTGGCTTCGGAAAAGTAATTATTTGACCTATACATTAGTCCAGAATTGAGGTTCTGGGCTTTTTTATTACCCGTTCAGACCGTCTTTTGGTCACACTTTGGTCACAAATTGGTCACATCAAGTTCGAATCCCACCGAAGGCTTAAGAAAGTGAAATGCATCAACAACAATGTATATGATTCCAATTGATTTCCTGCATGTGCTTGGGAGGATGAGATAAAGTTAATTACAATCCAATACGACTCAGATAGGAAGTTTTCAAAGATAAAAACGGATACGGATAAGCGCTGCACGACGTTAGTACGTCATGTTCTTTTCGAGTAGACAATACAGTCTTCTTGAATTAGTGTGAGCGCATACCCCCATTCTCCAAGGAGGTTGCCATGGATCGGGAAGAACTGAAGATCCTCATTCAAAATAACCCCAAACTACTTAAATTTGAATCCCGCACGCTTCACCCAGCCACTATTGCCGAGATAGTAAGTAATCTTCCGCTAAAGAAAAATACACAAATTCTCAAGACCCTTCCACTTATGGTAATGGCTGATGTGTTTTCATATTTTGAATTTTCGCTTCAGGTGGAAATATTCAAGAACATGAACAGCAAGGATCGAGCGAGTCTGATTACCCATATGTATCATGACGACAGGGTCGACCTCATTAAAAAACTACCAGAGGAATTGTCAAAGAACCTTCTTGAATCGCTTGCTGACAAAGTACGGCAAAATATTCAGGAATTGTCCGCTTACAAGGAGAAGACCGCCGGTTCACTGATGACCAGCGAATATCTCTGTGTGCCGGACAATCTGACAGCAGCCCAGACAATCGATTATCTTCGAAGCATGGCCACTGGCATTGAGGCACTCTATGATATCTACATCATAGACCTGCAACATAAGCTAATAGGTTCCATCACATTGAAGGATCTCATCTTGGCTCCTCCCTCCATGCAGGTGAAGAACTTCATGATAGAAGATCTTGTATATGCGCATGCCACCGATTCCCGCGAATCGGCAACAAGAAAAATTGCAAAGTACGACGTTATCTCCCTTCCGGTTGTCGATAAGGATGGGGTGCTATTAGGTATCATTACCCATGATGATGCATTCGACGCTCTTGATTCGGAGTACAACGAAGATATCGAAAAATTCATGGCCATATCCGGAACCCATGCCAATGAAAATTATCTTTCAGTTCCCGTCGTGCGACACTTTTCCAATCGGATTGTCTGGGTTGTGATCCTTGCATTCATCGGCCTATTGTCTGGTTTTGTTCTCCATAAGTTCGAGGAGACTCTTTCCAGTCTCGTAATTCTTGCCCTCTATATGCCGATGCTTATGGATACGGGAGGCAATACCGGAAGTCAAGCGGCAACTATCGTTATCAGATCGCTCGCCATCGGAACTATCAAGGGAAAAGACTTGTTCTTGGTATTGTGGAAGGAATTGCGGGTGAGCCTGCTCATCTCCATCGTAATCGGAATTCTTGCCTTTATCCGAGTTTTGTTCCTATCAAGAAATACCGTAATCCCCGATGGGTTTTCTTTGATGAATATTGCAGGAGCAATTGCAGTGGCATTGTCGATCCAAGTTGTATCCGCGACACTAATCGGAGCAATACTTCCGTTATTGGTCGACAAGGCAAAAATGGATCCGGCGGTCGTGGCAAGCCCTGCAATCACCACCATGGTGGATATCACCGGACTGATTATCTATTTCACCACTGCCACACTGATGCTAGGTCTATAACAACTGCCAGATTTCGCATCATAGAATATAGTTGCAGGAAAGCTGCGAATCACTGGGCACCTCACGGGACCAAATCAAAAGGGCTTTCTCCATCATCCAAATTCGATATGATCCCAGCAATGGTGCTTCTCTCTCCACATGTTCTTGCTATACTCTATCTGAGGCATTTTCAACAGTATCCGGTTGGTCTCCTTGTCATTTTGACTGACAAGAAGGTAGATTCTAAGGGACGACTGTTGCAAGTGTCCATTTCTTCATCACAACCAGGATAGGGAAACACCCCCGCGGATGCGGGGAATACTTTTCAATCTTCTGATACTTTCCTGTACGATGAGAAACACCCCCGCAGACGCGGGGAATATGCATCATGATGCTGGTTCCCGCTTGGCGTATGAGAAACACCCCCGCAGACGCGGGGAATATACCGATTGAAATGAAGGAACCCATCTTCTACGAGAAACACCCCCGCAGACGCGGGGAATATTTGAGCGTCACGGAATCGGACTCGCTCATCTGGGAAACACCCCCGCAGACGCGGGGAATATGAAAGAAACAAGCTGCAGTGAACCACCGGTGGAGAAACACCCCCGCAGACGCGGGGAATATCACTTCTGTTCCATAGCACTCCCCTTTTTAAAGGAAACACTCCCGCAGACGCGGGGAATATCTCTCGCGTCGCCTGAGTTGCCAGCCCGACAGGGAAACACCCCCGCAGACGCGGGGAATATGACGATGTGGACGGGAACTTGGAGGCCATGCCGGAAACACCCCCGCAGACGCGGGGAATATTGTCTGTTCGATGGTCACGTAGGATGGGAGGAGGAAACACCCCCGCAGACGCGGGGAATATCCGTCAATCAGGGACCTTGTGGCATCCGGCGAGGAAACACCCCCGCAGACGCGGGGAATATACAACCCGTGTCCTGATGAATGCAAGGAACGCAGTAACACCCCCACAGACGCGGGGAATATTTCTCGATGGTCATCACACCACCGGCAAGCTTGGAAACACCCCCGCAGACGCGGGGAATATTCCTTGCCTCCGCTATACTGCACCTGGGATGCGGAAACACCCCCGCAGACGCGGGGAATATGACACCTCCTTGGGAGGAGCAAACTCGAGGTGGGAAACACCCCCGCGGATGCGGGGAATACTGACAGCAGTCGCCTCGTTGGTCCCAGCCGTAGGAAACACTTCCGCGGATGCGGGGAATATTCGGCCTGTAATGCCGTTATTGCATTTTGTGCAGAAACACCCCCGCAGACGCGGGGAATATAAGATGGGTAACTACAATCTCCGGGGAAGATGAGAAACACCCCCGCAGATGCGGGGAATATTGTTACATATCCGCATGCAATCATTGGAAACAAGAAACACTCCCGCAGACGCGGGGAATATTGTTGTGATAATGGTTGAGGGGGTACATAGTGGGAAACACCCCCGCAGACGCGGGGAATATGACATCTTCAAGCAGATGGGGGTCACTCCCCAGGAAACACCCCCGCAGACGCGGGGAATATTCTTTCTCCCATCGGTCTTGCTTGATACTTCCGGAAACACCCCCGCAGACGCGGGGAATATGTGATGCGTGTATCTTTAATGGAAGGTATAAGAGAAACACCCCCGCAGACGCGGGGAATATACAGTATAGTCTGCAAACCACTTGGCTTGTCCAGAAACACCCCCGCAGACGCGGGGAATATCACCCATTCCCCGTGAGTGATAACGTGCCAGCGGAAACACCCCCGCAGACGCGGGGAATATTTTTCCCAGTGTAATCTTCAAGTTCCTCTTCGGGAAACACCCCCGCAGACGCGGGGAATATACTGACAATTAGTGTTATACCTTTAATCACTACTCTATATCTAGTGGTTGTTATCCTTCTCTAATTTTTCAAAAACCAGTTGTAATCCATCGATTATCGATATTTTATGTTTGGTATCGCCCATACCCCAAATTTTATAATAAGGCGGGGTGGAAATTTTCTGGAACACCAACAAGCCTGAATTATTTCTACAACTTTGGAACAAATAGGTAATGACCCGATCAGCAACAGCATCCTTGATTCCTGAGACAAATACATTTGCCCTCGCTTCGACAAACCAGAGCTTCATTCGACCTCTCACTGCTGGTGGTAAGTCATTCGCAATAACTACAACCATGCTTATATTCCTAATACGGTTCTGATATCGTCTCCGATTCTTTTCAATAAGTCCATTTCGATAACCCTGGTACGAAACTCTTCAGCAACCTTGTACTTGTTGTATTGTCCGCACATTTCCACAGTCAATGAGAAAGCAAGGTCAATACAGAGTACCTCCTTATACAAATCGGCCATATCGTAGACGAAAGGCAGCGGACTTCCAGAGTGAACGAATCCGATGTGTGGAGAAAAGCCCATAGAGTAGATAGCTGATGTGAGGATTCCATACAACGCAGCATTTGCCGACGTTAGTATGCTGTTGGTCAAATCACTCATCTCAAACTTCCCTGGAACATATGAGCGGCCACCCCACCCGACTTTATATTTCTGTGCATACTCATCATACGAGGCTCGCACCCGTTTCCCCTCCATTCCCATAAGTTCATTAAGAGTCTTGGTAATTACTTCTTCCTCGGGGAACCGTTTCAAAAACATCCTTCTGGCAACTTCCAACCTTTTTTTATCATGAGCTGCCAGTTCAATTTGCTTACGCATGTTCCTCGTATCTGCGGTAGGACTCTGGCCTACTGCATAAAACAACAGGCTGTCCTCACCGACCCAACAGACACCACAGTTGGCAGCCGCCAGGACCTTTACCGCTTCATGAGTCACACTTGTTCCTGGTCCCAGCAGCAAACAATTGATTGTAGCTACAGGGAGCCGTACCAGATTGCCATCCGAATCGATCCACTTCACGCTGCTGTCATCAATCTCCAACCTTCCACGTTCCAAGTAGATAAACGGATATTTGTCGCAAACTTGTGGGAGGTTGTTCCGTTGGACCTTTATGAATAGCCGCTTTCCAATTCCTGTCGAGTCAATCATTTTGAATTATGGTCACCGTACGGTCCCGATATTTCTTGAACTGCCCAAACTGTAGTGGCACGTCATGTAGAACTATCCGGTCACCTTCGACCTCCTCATCTTTAACCGTGAACGATACTTCCAGGTCTTTTTCACCCATCAGTGATTCAGCCATGGTAGAGGCTTCTTCGAATGAACCGAATGTACCCCGATAGATGAAATCAGTCGGAACGCAGTTTTTCCTACCGAGGGATACGTCAAATACGGGAGACTGAAGTGCACTTGCAATGGTATCAGCCATTACGTTATCCAACTCTTGAATAACGGCGAACCTTGCATCCTGTAGATAGTATCGGTAGGTCATCTTCGATCCACCTCCGACAGCTGGATTACCATCACTCTTTTTTGGAATCAGCATCTTCTGCCACGGATCTTTTTCATCGTACCCGCTTCCTACCATTTGGAAATCCATCAAGAAAGGATTGGACTGCAACCTCACATCAGTATCCAGATCATTCTTCTTCCAAGGTTTTCGAGGAACGCAGGAAATCACTGTCTGCTTGAAAGCAGCCAACTTATTCAGAAGGTCGATTTGTGGTCCCTGTGCACCAAGGGCAGCGAGGAACATGCCGAATATACCAGACTTTGTTGGGAACCTCAGACTCTCTCGTCTTCCAAACTTCGAATCAAAACCCCAGGACTGCAACGGCCCTTCCAACCATAACAGGAGATATCTCATACCCATTTCATCCTCTTATTGATTTCTGGATACCTTCAATCAGGCCATCAATACTGAAATTCTCATCAACGCCCCACCGGAATTCAGCAATCTTGCCATACAGTGAGCCTGAGAGCTTCTCCCTCTTGTCCAGGAATGAATCCAAGGCTTCAATGCTGGGTTTCAAGAATCCTTCACCCTTTGCCTTTACAGGGTCGTCAAACGATGCCTGGACTCGCTGACCTCTTCTCACCGAAACACGTGCATAGTCCCATAGGTTGCTTCCCGATTGGGTTGCCTGCCTCGCATAGGGGACAGCTACATAGAGAGCCTTGACGAAAGCGTCGATTGCCTTGTCAAGCTGCTCGTCACCTCCAAGGGTATTCACCAGTTGCCCGAGATCAAGACTTACATAGCGGTAATACGTAGCAGAATTAAATTCAAGACTACCCATATGCGAGGAACCGGAATCGGCCATCGCTTCAGGCTTTTCATCATCCAAGGCGGTAAAGAATTCGACCTCGGAGGTTGCCTTGTGAGTTGAGATCGCATGGGAGAACGATGCAGCCGCCTCGATATTCAAGTCGGTCGCTTGCGCTACCATCCTACCAAACAAGGCAATATCCAAACCTTCAAGGTTTTGAAGGCTCTTGCCCAGAGCTTCCCTTTGACATTTTGAAACTTCCTTATCCTTAACTTTCTGCTTATCATAACCAACACCCTGCGCATATGTAGCGAGTGCTCTCGCCTCGGTATCAGTAAAGAAATGCAAGGTGTCCTTGGTAAGTAAAGCCGCAATCACATTGGAGATTTCCTTCGCAACCTCTTCGTTCGCCCCATCCTCAATACAGAGACGGGCTATCTTGTCTTCCACGAATTTCGTCCGCACGGCAAGCTTGATTCCGAAATCATGCATTGCCAACCGGACTTGTCTTTTCCAAGCCTGGCTGCTGACACGAGCTCGTGTGACACCTCCCACTATCGCTGTCTTTGGGGCTCCGACATCATCCCTGTTCAAACAGGTGACTGGAAAACTCTGCAGTATATGAAACTCTAATTTCTTACCTTTGTACGTATTGTCCATGACAATTTCTCCTTTTAATTATTTTTAGTGGTCGTAATTGCAATAATCCGAAACCAAATGCCTTTCCCCTTCCAATGCCATCGGTGAAACTGTGGATAAAGCATTCACGGTCAGCCACATCGAGGATTCCTCGGAACTCCGCCATGTTGTGGGTTACGTCCATTCCATTTTTTCGGGATATCTGAACCCCCATATTGAATATTTCGAGCATATCAATGTCTGTGGTAAAACCCCATGACTCTTGACGTCGCGAAAACCAAACGCGTAATGATTCCTTATTGACAACAGGCACCTTTCTATTGCTTCCAGATGGCTGTTCCACCGGATTCAGCAAGACTTGGAATGCGTACCGTTGGTGGTCAAGGAAACTATCAGGGATGAACTTTGATTCTATCTTTCCAATTTCCGGGACAAGGGGTTGTTCCTGGGACACCAACAGTATCCGCTTGAAACGCAAATCTCCTCCTTGGTCATAATAAAGAAATTGACGTCGGTTGCCTGGAAACAGACTGTATACGAATTTGTGTATTGTATATGGGTCGGCAATCTTCAACGATTGTATAGCCTGCCTATCCAGTGATACTACGGAAGCAATCATGATTCCTCCTTTTTTCTGAAGAAATCCCGTGCCCACTTTGCCCTGGTCCTTTCACGGCTCTCATCGTTGTTGAACCACAGGATTTCATCAAGCAATCGGGCTTGTTGCAGAAGAAGACCACTCGATTCCACATACCTGACAACAGGTTTGAGGATATCCATGAGCTCATCCTTTTCCTTACACGCAAGGATGCGTCTCAAGCGAAGTGCCGAGGAGGATTTTTCCAGGTCCCCGATATCCTTGTCCTTCAGGTGAACCATACGCAGCGCTTCACCAATGGAGAGTTTTCCATCCGCGACAGGTTTTACCCTCGCTATACTTGCCCCTATCAAAGCGAAGGCCTTCCTGTCGCTTTCCCATTCGAGATTCACCCATCTCGACAAAATTTCCCAGCTTTGATATTCCGTGTTCTCATTATCGGCTTTACGCAATTTTGCTCCAAAGCCCTTTCCCCTGTCATCAGTGACTTCTTTGATCACATAATTGACAAAGTTGACGCTCCTATCAGTTGGCAAGTTGCACCTCCTCTGATTTCTTAGCGATATAGTTGAGAATGTATGGTGCATGCCGTACCCACGCACTCATCTGCCTAGCTGAATCATTCGGACAATATTTGTTATAGGCTTGATTCGCATAGTCTGCGAATGTGAGCCGCAAACGATGTCTCTGCTGTGCATCATCGCAAATATACACAAGAGTCTGTGCCTGTCGCTCGCATAGTTCCCAGAACATCTCAAGTGCCTTGTCGATGACAGGATTCCGCTTGCTGCCCAATTCTTCATAATATCTGTTCACGGCGATCCAAAGTGATTTGGAGAGTTGGTCGAGTGCTTGCATCTCATTCTCAAGGCTAGCAAACCATGGATCACCCAAGTCATCTGTCCTTAGGAATATTTCGGTATCGATATAGTCATCGGTTTGTTTGACAGACGTGTCTCCAGCGGTGGTACGTACCTTCAATCCTCCAGACCAGATACCGATTGTTTTCCTTACTTTACGTGCACGTAAGAGGAACAGACTGATTTGTGGGCAATCAAAGGCTGAATTGCTCACATTGAAAGCGGTACTGAGTAAAGCGGTAAGGTTTCTCCATGGTTTCTTCGCAGGATTGCACCAAAGTATTTTCCCATCGGAAGTGTAGGTCATGAAAGGTTCGCGCCAACCGTCTTTGTGGGACGGGTACTGCAATCCCTCGACATAGATGATTCCATCATCCTGAAGCAACACAAATCGGCTCAGGGCACAGAGTGTTGACATGAAACTACCCTTCAACCTTCGTGCTATTCGATCATCCTCGCCAGCGGGCATTTCTTCCCATGGAGGGATGAGATTGTCATCCTTCCATTGAGGATACTTTTCCAGTTTATCCCTTGTGAACAGGTTCAACCAGATGGTATCCAGGATGGATTCACCTAGAAGGTGGGAATTCAAGTACCCCTCGTAGTTGCCTATACTTGGAGCACCTTTTGCAGAGGTCGTTTTCCCTGTATAACCGTCTGTCCAGGGCGAGACGCCCTTTGCCACACGTTTGCCACCGAGGCTATAGTTCATCAAAGTGACGATAAAGACTGCCTTCTCTGCGTCTGAGAGCGAATGCTCTTTCTGGGATTCGAACAGAATCGAATCGTTCTCGGATGCCAAGTCAGGCATGTAGTCCCTTCCAAGGATACTTACCGGTATTGGGTCTCCATTATTGGTATTCCGCTCCTCCAGATCATGCTTTTGGAGAAACGGCTTGTTACCATACAACCAGAAAAAATCCTTGTGATTGTTCAGATATTCCAAACACTTTGCTGCCAATCCCAGACTGTCGAGATTTTGCCAGTCTTGGTCATCGATTGGAGTATAGGCTCTTTGTGCAATTGCCAAAAACAGCTTTAGCAAAGCTAGTTTTTGAACAGCATTGCCACCGATTGCCTTCAACGCAGGATTACTGAACAATTCAAATAGTGATAC
This sequence comes from Spirochaetae bacterium HGW-Spirochaetae-2, assembly GCA_002839355.1. GTDB lineage: Bacteria > Spirochaetota > Spirochaetia > Sphaerochaetales > Sphaerochaetaceae > UBA8525. Next base: position 47,823 of record PGXW01000006.1, on the reverse strand, counting down.
CCTCGGATGGTCGACGACAGGTATCCACGGTTCATCCACCAGATTGAACCTATTATTCATAGGCCCTCCTTTTTTTTCGTTGCATATCCAAGCAAAGAAGAATACTCCAACTCAAATTTTTCATTCGCCTCCCTACCTGACAAGCCATGGATACGTCCACTAGGATGCAGTACGGCGACTCTAAGACGCTCTTCCTCACTATCCGAGACATAGAGGAAGGGTCGCAAACTGACAAGTTCCTGTGCGCTTACTGGATCGGGAGCAAGATAGGTGGGTACGGTGATCATCCGAAGCATACAGGCTTTGGCCAATTGTTTTTTTTGAAGTAAGTCAAGACTTGCTGAACCCGGCACTTGGAGAATCTCTCCATCGATTAGTGCCAACAATCCATGTGCAAGATCCGAACCGTCCCGTAATAACAGCACATCGCACGTCGCCAGTTCTGAATAGCGGGTCACAATCGTGTCGGATGCGGCCTTTCCTATTATCGTCATGCTGTTGTTGGCGAAGCTTTTAAGAGTCTCCCGATTTTTGACGACTTCATGCTTCGCTTCGTTCATAGGAGATAGCATTTCAATCCGTTCACGGTATGTCTCTTCAATGAGTGTCCGCATATCGGAGGGGACAGTTATTGTGTCGGTTCCCTGGAGAACAAGCAAACTTCTGACCAAAACATAAGGGGCATATACCCTGCCACTTGGACCGAATGCCCACAGTGGATTCTTCAATGAATATTCCAGATTCGGAGCGAGTATGATCGCATGCCTGTTGGCTCCATTCGGTCGAATTCCATCTATCTCACGATGCCGCCACAGCCTGCCAATCCGTTGCAAAATCATATCCATCGGAGCAATCCGGGTAATCAAGAGATCGGCATCAAGGTCTAAGGATTGCTCCAATACTTGTGTGCCAACAAGTACCCTCCCAATACCTTTGCGTTTGGATATGCCCTCTTTTCCGTACGCTTCGACCCAATAGGATTCAAGTTCACTCCGTCTGGTCATAGGAAATCTTGAATGGATCAAACCCACTTGGACGTCATTCGCATAGCCCCAACTGGCAAACGATTTGAAAGCCATTTGGGCTTCTTGGACGGTATTCTCTATCCAAAGCACATACTCCCCTGCCAAGGCTTTTGCTCGGACGGTCTCCAATAGATCGTCTTCATCGTTTATTAGTGAAATTTGCACGTTGTGTTGCGACTGTTCCACGGACGGCGAATATTCGATGCTTTGCCCGACGATCGATTTGGAAACAAGTGGGTAATGTGACAACAAGATATTTTCTGGTTTTTCGTATCCATCGGTCAGGAAATGCAGTTTTCGTTCTGCCGTTAGGGTTGCGCTCAAAAGGATCACGGTCGAACCCATTTCACGCAAGGCCCTGATGAGGTTGTCCATGATGGTTCCCGTATAGGCATCATAGGTATGGACCTCATCGAGAATCACGACCTTGCCCGCCAAGCCGAAGGTACGTACAAATCCGTGCCTGACGTTCATCACTGCCATTAAGGCCTGGTCAATCGTACCCACTGCAAAGGGTGCCAAGAGTTTTCGCTTCCGAGAATCGAACCAATCATACCCAGGGCGTGCATTCTCTCCCATATCGGAGTCGGTCATCCAAGCCGACCCATGTGCAAGAAGCGACTTGTGACTATCCTCGGGTGAGAGTATTGCATTGAGGAATCTATTCATCCTTACTTGGATCCTCTCGGATGTAATCCTTGTGGGCAATGCGAAGTAAATGCCATTCGCTTGGCCAGACTCCATCATCCGATATGCTGCATAGAGGGCCGCCTCAGTCTTGCCCGATCCCATCAAAGCTTCAAGAATATAAACGCCAGGACCCTGAACACTTTCATATAAGGCACTTTGTATCGGTCTTGCTGAGAAGGGAGGAAATACTGCTTCAAAAGAGAGGCCTCTGTTCAGTATCGGAGATATGAATCCTGCACGGTCGACAGCAGCACGAACATTGGTTTTAAATTGCACCGGATCGATGATTGACAGTTGCTCGAAAATGGGGCCGGATCCAATCCAATCCGCAACAGTTGTCAGACCTGCAATCACTGCAGCTTGGGTGTTGTTATTAATTGTCGGCCAATCCGTTTGGAAATATTCTTTCAGATGTGCAACCAATTCCATCCTAGCCTTCTGCCAGACAGCTCCTCCAAGCAAAGCGTCTTCCGGAAGGAGAAAGAGCCCATCGGGAGATGATCCGTGATGCATTCCCGCTATCTCAGGAATGAAAGGACCAACGCCATCCAAGGCGACTTGGCTGACCCCACCATGCATCCCGATATTCTTTTCAAGCTCTGGTTTGGCATATTTCAGGGCAGCGTCACTGTTGGGCACAGAGAAAGGCAGGAGCCTGTGCAATTTTTTTTGGAAATGTGGATTCACTTTTCCTATGTCGTGTACAGCGGCAATCAGTTCGACACCTTTAGGGAACAATGCTTCCCTGACAATAGGAGGAATTCTATCAACTAGCTCCTTCGCAACCAATCCGACGATTGTACAGTGAGTCTCAACATCAATACCTGGAAAGGCTTTACAATTATCATCTACCACGACTTTTGCAAGGCATTCCTTTAGCGGTAGTGCGGTCGTCTCCAGCGATGCAGTACTTTGATTACTTCTTCGAATTAATATGACAGATCCCCTTGGTAATGGCAAAGTTGAATTACAATTTTTATTATAATAGCATCGCTTTGGATATCAAGTTTTTCTTCATAAGGTTATCAAATTTGACAACAAATAGGTATAATCATAGTAATCTGCCTTTGGCCAAACATTTGGGGTGGGCGTTCCAACCAGAGAACTTTAGGATACGTAAAAATTTCTATTGTACTGAGCACACATCAACCGTTATTGTAAAAGATAATCACTGAACGTTCTTGACTTCAGTGGGACATTCAGCTATATCATAGTATATCTATAGATTTTATCAGCTATAGAATTTGGAGGTATGTATGCAAGTGATTCTGTGGATGCTCGGATTTGTCGCCTTGATAGGTTTCTTGGTATTGCTCAAGAGCAAGATGCACCTGTCCTTTTCCATCCGGGTACTGATCGCCCTGCTGCTTGGAGCAGCATTCGGATTGGCATTGTTCTTCCTTGCCGAGAAGACCGTCAACCAGGAAGTACGCCGATGGGTATCCCTGGTCGGCTTCGGATATGTCGATTTGCTGCGCATGCTGATCATTCCGTTGGTGCCGACAAGCATAATCGCCGGCCTGATAAAACTCAGCAATACCTCCGAACTGAAGCAAATGGGTGTCAGGACTATCGGAATCTTCCTGTTCACCGCTACAGTTGCCGGAATCATCGGGTTGTTGGTCGGCAACATATTCTCTGTCGGTACAGGAATGGCCATCGGGGATCTTGCTGCCCGGGAAGCCAGTACAGTGACCAACCTGTTCGCCCAATTCAGGAATTTCATCCCATCGAACTTCGTCAAATCCGCCGCCGAGACAAACATGATCCCGTTGGTGGTGTTCTCCATCTTCATCGGAGTATCCGCAATCATGGTGAAGACCAAGAAGCCCGAGGCAGTCAAACCGTTCCAAGATATCCTGGAAAGCTTCCTGCAAATTGTCATGCAACTGACCAAGATCGTGTTGAAACTCACCCCCTACGGCGTGCTCGGCCTTACCACCTACTGGCTGTCGAGCACCGGAATGTCGGCGTTGCTTTCACTTGGTATCTTTGTCGTAGCCATGGTGGTCGCCTGCCTGGTGCAATTGGGTGTGGTGTACGGGGGACTGCTTACCTCGGTGGCCAAGGTGAATCCCATACGGTTCTATCGTGCCGCCAGCCCTGCCCTGCTGCTGGCATTCTCCAGCCGCTCCAGCCTTGGATCGTTGACCATGACCATCAGTACCATGACCGACAGATTGAAAGTGAATTCCCGTGTTGCCAACTTTGTCGGCCCGCTCGGTGCAGTCATGAACATGGATGCCTGTGGCGGAATCTTTCCAGCCATGGTAGCGGTGTTTGCCGCTAATGCGTTCGGCATCGACCTTAGCCTCTCCCAGTATGTGCTGATCGTCATCGTATCGGTTCTTGCAAGTCTGGGAAGTGCGGCGGTACCAATGGGAGCCACGGCTTTCACCGTCATCACCCTGACAACGGTCGGATTGCCTGTCGAGGCGGTCGGTCTGGTGGCTGGTGTCGATTTCATCGTCGACATGTTCAGGACCATGACCAATGTGGCCGGCGACATGACGACCTCGGTCCTGGTCGCGAATTCGTTGGATGAATTCGATAGGGAAGCATTCAATACGCAGGATTTCAAGGCTATCGTGTAGATGCACGACAATCGGTCGAAGCCGTTGGAAAACAACACGCAGGGAGTTGACCATGCATAGATGTGGGTGGACTGGGGACAGTCCGTTGCTTATTGCCTATCATGATGCCGAATGGGGAGATCCAGTGCACGACGACAGGATCCACTTTGAATATTTGGCTCTCGAAGTCATGCAATGTGGACTCAGTTGGCTGACAATACTTAAGAAACGCGACGCGATGCGCTCGGCTTTCGACCGGTTCGATTACGAAAGAATCGCCTCCTACGGGGAGCTGGATATTCAACGGCTCATGGAGTGTGGGGGAATAATACACTCCCGCAAGAAAATCGAGGCGATCATCAAGAATGCACGGGTATTTATGGAAATACAACGGGAATTCGGATCGTTCGATACCTTCATCTGGTCGTTCACCGATGGCAAGACAGTCGAGTATCCCGGCCATGCGGATGGAACGGATATGCCTGCACGCAATGCATTGTCCGATGAAATCAGTCGCGAGCTGAAAAAACGGGGCTGCTCATTTCTGGGGTCCATCACGATATACTCGCATTTGCAAGCCGCGGGAATCATAAACGACCACAACGAATACTGTTACAAGTATGTGTGTCGGCTCTAGCGATTGGTAGCAGCCATCTGTTATTCGGGATAGGTACGCTCAACGTAAAGTCCAGACTACGCCATGGGTACTTCCGTATCCCTCGAGGCGATCAACAAAGGTCCTATCCACGAAGGCTCTGTCCCGATCAACTCCATGTCTTGCACTTCGGCGTGCGATACTGAGATTTTCACCACATGGGTTTTGACCTTGAAAGGACGCTTCCCCGGTGTCCTGAACGAGAAACCGACACATGATGTGAACAGTATCAAAAGCAGGCACACCACTAACAGCACCAGAAGAGAAACGGAAAACATTCGTTTGCGAGTTCGCATGGCACACCTCCAAACGAGTATTCTACCATACATATTCGGAAAATTGATAGAGGCCGGTTCGTTCGAACCGGCCTCCTAAGATGCAATAGTTGTAATTACGGCTATTTGTTGATCACAGCTTGTGCCGCGGCAAGTCGTGCGACCGGCACACGGAATGGGGAACAGGAAACATAATCCAAACCGACCTTCTGGCAGAATGCGATGGTCTTGGGATCTCCGCCATGCTCACCACAGATACCGAGTTTGATCTTGGGGTTCACCGAGCGTCCGAGTTCGGAGGCCATGCTGACCAACTTGCCCACTCCGTCGATATCGATCGTAGCGAACGGGTCGTACTCATAGAAGCCCTTGTCGGTATCGTTCACATAGGGACCGAGGAAGCTGGCCGCGTCGTCGCGGGAGAATCCACAGGTCATCTGTGTGAGGTCGTTGGTGCCGAAACTGAAGAACTCAGCCGATTTCGCGATCTCGTCGGCGGTAATGGCTGCACGTGGAACCTCGATCATGGTTCCAATCTTGTACTCGACCTTCTTGCCGCGTTCCGCGAAGACTTTTTCGATTGTCTCGATCGCATGCTTCTTGGTGTATTCGAATTCCTTGTAGTGTCCGACAAGCGGGATCATGATCTCAGGATGTACCTCGATACCCTTCTCGGCAACATTCAAGGCTGCTTCGATAATCGCACGTACCTGCATGTGGAGGATTTCGGGGAAAATGATCGCCAAACGGCAACCACGGAATCCGAGCATCGGATTGAACTCGTGCAGCTGTGCGGTCTTCTGGGCAATCTCATCAACCGAGATATTCAACTGCAGTGCCATTTCATGTCGGCTCGTGTGGTCATTCGGCAAGAACTCGTGCAAAGGAGGATCGAGGAGACGTACGGTAGCCGGCAGGCCATTGAGGGCCGCGAAGATTTCTTCGAAGTCGCTGCGCTGCATCGGCAACAACTCGGCGAGCGCACGTTCACGTTCGATCTTGTTGTTTGCCAGAATCATCTTTCTAACGCTGATGATCCGTTGGCCTCCGAAGAACATGTGCTCTGTACGGCAGAGTCCGATTCCCTCGGCACCCAGCTTGACTGCCATCTGCGCATCGGTCGGTGTGTCGGCATTGGTACGGACCTTCAAGGTCCTGATTTCATCCGCATAGCTCATGAATGTGTTGTAGTTCTGGAACAACAGGGAATGCTCGGGTTTCATCACACCATTGAGGACCTGGACAATTTCGGAAGGTTTGACGGGAATCTTGGCATTGAAGACCTGTCCGGTAAAACCGTCGATCGAAATATAATCGCCTTCCTTCACTATCTCGCCCTGTACGGTCAGCGTTCCCTTCGCATAATTGATCACGATATCGCCGGCACCGGAAACACACGGGCAACCCATACCACGGGCAACGACCGCCGCGTGGCTGGTCATACCGCCACGGGTCGTTATGACACCCTTGGCTACAGCCATGCCACCGATATCCTCGGGGCTGGTCTCGATCCGGGCAAGAATCACGTCCTTGCCAAGGGCAGCCATCTCCTCTGCCTTGTCGGCGGAGAAATACACTTGTCCGCATGCACCGCCGGGACTTGCATTCAATCCCTTGGCAACCTCGACAATGCTTCGCTTCGCAATGTCCTCGCTGTCCAATACAGGAGCGAACAACTTGTTGAATTCACCTGCGGGAACACGGGCTACTGCGGTCTCCTTGGAAATGAGTCCTTCCTCGACCATCTCCACCTGCGAGCGGAGCCAGCTGAAGATAGTACGTTTGCCATTGCGGGTCTGCAACATGTACAACGTACCTTCCTGAATGGTGAACTCGATATCCTGCATATCCTTGTAATGTTTCTCAAGCAGATCGCGGATACCGACCAACTGGTCATATACCTTCTCGTTGACCTTCCTGAGCGTATCGATTGTCAATGGAGTACGGATACCCGCGACAACATCCTCGCCCTGGGCATTCATGAGATACTCGCCATAGAACTTGTTCTCTCCGGTGGAGGGGTCACGGGTAAAGGCGACACCAGTGCCACTGGTGGCACCCATGTTGCCGAAGACCATCGACTGTACATTGACAGCGGTGCCCAACAATCCACGGATATCGTTCATCTGCCGGTATTTGATCGCCCGCTCGTTGTTCCACGAGCCGAAGACGGCATTGATGGATTTGAACAACTGATCGATCGGGTCGGTCGGGAAATCCTCGCCGATATTCTTCTTGTACAAGGCACGATAGCGCTTGATCACTTCCTGCAGGTCGTCGACGTCCAAATCGGTATCGAACTCACGGTTCCGTTCCGTCTTGACCGATTGCAAGGCATGTTCGAAATCATCGTGGGGAACGCCCATCACGACATCTCCGAACATCTGCATGAAACGTCGGTAACTATCCCATGCAAAACGGGGGTTTCCAGTCTTTTTCGCCAAGGCTTTGGCCGAATCGGGAGTCATACCGAGGTTGAGGACGGTGTCCATCATCCCAGGCATGGATTGGGCTGCGCCGGAACGGACCGAAACAAGCAAAGGATTCTCGCTGTCCCCCAGCTTCGCACCCATGACTTTCTCCAAGTGGTGCAAATGTTCCAGGACTTCCTCACGCAAGCCTGCAGGATATTCACTATTGTTTGCACTATAATAGGCACAAGCTTCCGTGCTGATCGTGAATCCCGGAGGAACAGGAAGCCCTATCGACATCATGTCCGCAAGATTCGCCCCCTTGCCGCCCAGCAGGCTTTTCATAGCCGCCGTTCCTTCGGCTTTTCCTTCCCCAAAGAAATACACATACTTCGTCTTTGCGTTTGCCATGTATGGAAATCCCCCCTCTAATTTGAGTTTTTATAATGAAAGGTATCAACACCCCCCAAGGCAAGCCCTGGACCAAGGAGGCTTCGCCTCCTTTTCCGCCCCAAGGGGCTGGGTATGGAACCTTACGTTGCCTGCACTCGCTCGGAAGAGTGGCCATTGCATGGCCCCTTTCCCCTCGCTTCGTTTGGCAATCAATTCGTGGTTATCAATTTATATGAGAAAACCCTCCCTGTCAATGCAAGGAGGGTTTCCGGGGCGGTTAAGCCGTATATGATTCAAGCGCTTTCAGGCGCGTCGGTTGCTTCATCCGCTCGATCGCTTTCTTCTCGATCTGTCGGATGCGTTCCTTGGTCAGATTGTACAATTCGCCGATCTCCTTGAGGGACATCGGTATCGCTCCATTCAGACCGAACCGCATCTCGATGATTTCCCGTTCCTTGTCGCTGAGTGTCTCAAGCGCTTCATTGATGTCGTCTCGCAAGGACTTCTCCATCAACGCATCCTCGGCGGAACGGTAATTGTCTTCGATAAAATCTCCGACTGTAGAATTCGAGGGATCGCCATAGACCGGAGCGTCGAGGCTCACCATATCCCGGCTGATTGCGAGCAGGTCACCGACCAATTGGGGATCCATATTCATGGCTTCTCCAATTTCTTCCATTGTCGGATCATCCCCGGTATCGTGCATCAGCTTCCGCTGCATCTTCTGGATCTGGACCAATTCGTTGGCCCGGTTCAACGGAAGCCTGACCGTCCTGGACTTCTCGCATATCGCTTTGAGTATGGCCTGACGGATCCACCAGACCGCGTAACTGATAAAGTGGTATCCACGGTCGACATCATATTTTTCAAGGGCATTTATGAGCCCTATATTACCTTCGTTGATCAAATCGATCAGAGGCATTCCTTGGTTCTGGTATTTTTTGGCAACATTCACGACAAACCGCAAATTGGATTCTATCATCCGTTTTCTGGCAAACTCATCCCCTGCTGCGGATTTTCTTGCCAATGTATCTTCTTCCTCACGGGTGAGAAGTGGTATGCGGTTAATTTCTTTCAAGTACATGGAGAGGATGTTCTCGTCATCGAACTGGTCGTTTTCGTTCAACACTTTGGCGTTCTGGATCATGGTAGGTCCTCCTGTCATCTATGATGCAAGATTCATGCCAACATGCTGTACATAACTGATAAAATCAATCAATTACATATATCTATTAGACTTGGAGGATTTTTTTATAATTCTTACAAATAGGACATACCGGCCAGGTGTCCCAAAAACCAGAAAAAGGCTGTGTCAAAATGACACAGCTTCCAAAAAGACCACCGTTACTGGGTAATTCTGACACACTCGAGCAGGTCAACTTCATCGAAGTGGCCATTTTGACCACCATCAAACTCATCGAGTTCTTCCAATTCCCAGGGGAAATCTATATGCACAGTCTGGAACCAAGAGTGCAAATCTTTTCCCAGAAAGGGAATCTCCGACTCTTTGATTTCCAACTGCAGTTGTTGCCAGCGATGCTTGATCAAATCATGCACCATGTCACCCTCTGCAAGGGAAGCTATTGCCTTCCGTCTTTTTCCAAGAATATATATCGCCATCTGTACATCGTGGAATTCACGCCAATCGTGCGAATCCTGCAATTCATCCGAAAGGTCCCGCAAGAGGAAGGCGTCGTTGAAGCAACGGATCGCGCCACCAAGCTCTCCGAGTCTACTCAAGACCACACCCATCCTGAAAAAGCATACCGCACTTTCAAGCGGATCTTTTCCCTGCTCCCCGGACAAGTTTGCCGAGCAGATGTTGAGCGCTTTCCTATATCGCTGGTCTGTTGTCTGCTTCACCGTTCGCTCCCCTTTCACACACACAATATACACAGAGATTTTTCTATCGGAAAGTGCTTCCCGGAGATAAATCGGCAGTGTTCGAATGATACGAATGTATTTTGCGCGATTGCTTGACCGCATGCTTCTTTGTGCGTATATTGCAATAGGATTTCATATCAATATCCAATAAAACAGAGAATACAGCATACAGGAGGAACTTATGACTATCAAACCGATGGGAGACAGAGTACTTGTCAAGATGGAGCAGATCCAGGAGAAGACTGCCGGTGGTATCTTCATCCCACAAACCGCACAGGAAAAGACACAGATCGCACACGTACTCGAGATTGGCGATGACGAGACCATCAAGGTGAAGAAAGGCGACCGCGTCATGTACGACAAGTACGCAGGCACTTCAGTCAAGACCGATGGTGAGGAATACCTTATCCTTCACATGTCCGACATCCTTGCAATAATCGACTAAGCTGTTCCTTGTTGTACGAGAGGGGGCTTGTCACACCTGGTGTGTCAAGTCCCTTTTTCGCATTCCGGCGCCCTCAACTGTACAGGAACGCCTCGATTTTCCCAGGGATTCCCTCGCTGGTTGTCTCCGGATGGTACGATTCGGGTAGAGCCTGCAACATCCATCGGCCATACTGCTTGTTCACCACCCGGCTGTCCAGGATCAGAACGATACCGCTATCCAAGGTATTGCGCAGCAACCTTCCGAATCCCTGCTTGAGCTTCATGGTCGCTTCCGGGAGGGCCAGCTTGAAGAATCCTCCCTTGCCGTCCTGGTCAAGCGATTCCTGACGTGCCCGGAAAACCGGATCGGTCGGCACCCTGAACGGCAGTTTCACGATAATTACCATCCGCAAGGTCTCACCCGGCGCATCGACTCCCTCCCAGAACGAATCGGTCGCAAACAGCACGCTATCCTTGTCGTCCGTGAACCTCCTGAGCAAGTGGAACCGGTCCTCCTCACCTTGCCGAAGCATGGTGATGCCCGCCTTCTGGATATCAGCCGCCAAATCGTTCGCCACACGCAACAGCATGGAATACGATGTGAACAGGACCAACGCACCACCGCCCGAGGCAAAGATCGCATCGCGGATCGTCTGGGTACAATAGGTGAAGAACGTCTCCGGTTCCTTCTCCGAAAAGACCGGGGCGTCCTCGGGAGTCAGCAACAACAACCGGCTCTTGAAATCGAACGGCGAATGGTGCACCGCAGTAAGGTAGTTCCTCGAAGTCTCCAACGGTAGTCCTATCCTCGAGCCCCAATAGGAAAAATTGTCGTTCAGGTCCAATGTGGCGCTGGTACACACCACCGTCTCGAGTCGGCTGAACATCGATTCCCGCAAAGAAGATGCCACCGACAGCGGAGAAATGTGTACCTTCACCCCCCGCGAACCTTTTCCGAACTCGACCGACTCGAACCAATGCACGTCCTCGGTCCAATTGTCCACATCCAAGAACTGTGCCAAGGCATTTGCGCCGCTACGGATCCGTTTCACATGGACCGACAATTCGCGACCACGGTGCTCAAGCTCCTCGGGGATCTTCCCGTCCTCGAGCAACCTGTTCACCAATAGCCCCAACTGGCCGGCATATTCCACGACAGCCTTGGCCAAGCGGATGAAATCGCCCAACTGCGGCTTCATTTGTGGTTGGATCAACAGGCTCATCGACTTGATCTTCTGCATCAATCCGACCAGGTACGTATCCACATAGCCGATCGATTCGCCGAGCAGGGAAATCACTCCCAGGATCTCTCCCGGCAAAGCGGGATCGGGTGCATAGGGAGCCAAATCCTCCACCAGTGCCTTGGAGCCCCGCCGTTGATGCGAAAGTCTCCCGATGGAACGCATCACATCGTAGCCGCTGTAGGTTGTGGTGAAATAGTCGGTGGCATTCTTCTCGATATTGTGCGCCTCATCGATTATCAGCCGGTGGAACGAGGGAAGCACCGCCTCATCGCCATAATCGAGTTCGTCGATCATGCGGGAGCGTGCATCGGTGAATAGCAGGTGGTGGTTGCTGATCAACAATCTCGCTTCGGCAGCCTTCTTGCGTGATTTCATGAAGAAGCAGTCCCGGGCGTAGGAACAGCGGTATCCCAGGCACAAATCGGCATCGCTGCAGACCTCGGACCACAATTCCCCACGCAACTTGCCGGGAAAATCGGTCCTGAGACCCGTTTCCGTCCCGATACTCCATGCCACCAGCGATCCAAGCTCACTCAACGGATCGTGGGCCAGCAACGGCATCTCATCGGCTCGTTCCTCCAACCTGTGCAAGCACAGGTAATTGCTCCGTCCCATGACCAGGGCGACCGGACAGGATGTCTCCAACAGTGCGAACAGCTGTACGATATCCTTGTCGTACAGTTGTTTCTGCAAATTTATTGTGGAAGTTGCGACCACCGTCCTGTCCTCGGGATGCTCCAAGGCCCAAAAGAGGGCCGGAACCAGATACGCGAAGGATTTGCCGATTCCTGTCCCGGCCTCTATGGCCGCAATCGCATCTTCCCTGTAGGCACGCATGACCAGCAATGCCATTTCGAGCTGGCCGTCGCGATACTTCGTCTCCAAGCTTGTATTCCTGTACTTTCCGATGCAACGTCTTGCGGGCGAGCCCGAGCATGTCGGCCGCCTTCGACTTGTTTCCACCGCAACTGGCTATGGTCGCCAGTATCAAGGCCTTCTCGGCCTGGTCCATGGTCGTCCCCACAGGTATGACCACCCTCTCCTCCGAGCTCGCATTACGTACATTCGCGGGCAGGTCATCCAAATCGATTATTGCATTCGATGCAAGCACGACGGTACTTTCGACACAGTTGCCCAATTCCCTGATATTTCCCGGCCAATTGTAGGCAAGCATGGCGGCTTTCGCACGTGTCGAGAACCCCTCCACCTGACGTTTGTTCCGCTCGTTGTACATCTCCAGGAAGTGGGACATCAACAAAGGAATGTCTTCCTTGCGATCCCGCAACGGAGGAACCTCCAGATGGATGACGTTCAGCCTATAGTAGAGGTCTTCCCGGAACCTCCCCGCTTCGACTTCCACCATAAGGTCCCTATTCGTTGCCGCCACCAGCCTCACGTCGACCGTCAGTGTCTTTTCGCTTCCGAGGCGTTCGAATTGCCTTTCCTGCAGCACACGCAACAACTTGACCTGGGTCGACAAGCTGATCTCCCCGATCTCGTCAAGGAACAGGGTCCCTCCGTGCGCCAGCTCGAAACGGCCCTTCCTCGCGGAGACCGCTCCGCTGAACGCACCCTTCTCATGACCGAACAACTCGTCTTCCAGCAAGGTTTCCGCGAACGAGGCACAACTCACCTTGATGAACGGACCGTTGGACCTGCTGGACAGCTGGTGCAGCGCATCGGCCACCAATTCCTTTCCCACACCGCTTTCTCCGGTGACCAGGACGCTCGCGGTCGCATCGGCGACTTGCCGAACCGTATCCATAAGGCGCGACATGCGCTCGCTTTTTCCGATGATCTTGTTGTATCCGCTTTGGCGCTTCAGCTCCGCCAATTCCTTTTTCAACGCGGCGTTCTGGTCGTAGAGGTCGAGATTGCTGAATGCCCGCCTGATCAACATGAAGAGCCGGTCGAGATTCAACGGTTTTGTCATGAAGTCGACCGCCCCGTTGCGCATGGCCTCGACCGCCGACTCGATTGTCCCGTGTCCGGTCAGGATAACCACCGGCATCATCGGATACGAAGAGGATACCCGCTTGAGGAGCTCCTGCCCGTTCATACCCGGCATGCGAAGATCGGTGAGCAACAGGTCGACATTGTTGGAGGTGATCAGGTTCCAGGCTTCCTCGCCATCCGAAGCCAACAGGACGGTATACCCCTCGTCTTCCAAGGCGATCTGCAATCCATTGCGGATATTCTTCTCATCATCTGCGATAAGTATAGTCCTATGCATCACGTTGGGCCGCCTCCAAAGCCAATCGTTCCGAAGTGGGAACCGGCAAAGTTATGGTGAAGGAAGTCCCCACACCACTTTTGGAAGAGACGGATATCTCCCCCTTGTGCTCCTTGACAACCTTGAACACCATGGTGAGGCCTAGCCCCGAACCCGAGGCCTTCGTTGTGAAATAGGGTTCGAAAATCTTCGACAGGGTCGCCTCGTCCATTCCGGTACCGGTGTCGGCAATTGTCAATACCACGGAATCGCCTGCCAGCTTGGTGGTTACCGTCAGGGCTCCCCCATGGGTCTCCATCGCATTCATGGCGTTCTTGATGATATTGAGCAACGCCTGTTTCATCAGGTTTTCATCTATCCGCAGTTTGGGCAAAAATTCCCCCAACTGCCTGTTGACGGAAATCTTGTGTTCGGATAGTTCGTAACTGACGAAATTGCAGACATCATCGACTATCCTGTTGAGGTTCTCCAACCTGAGATGGACATCCATGGGACGTACCGCGAACAGGAAATCCACGACAATGCTGTTGAGCCGTTCGATCTCCTCGTCGATCACATCGAGATACCTGGAGGCATCGTCCAAGGTCAGGCTCTTCTTGCGTTGGAACGCCTTCCCCAACAATTGGAGATGGATGCCGATCGAAGCAAGCGGATTCTTTATCTCGTGGGCAACTCCTGCCGCCACCGTGGTCAAGGAAGCGAGGCTCTCCGACCGATGCAGCTTGGCTTCCTGCCGTTTGGCTTCCGAAACATCCCTGACGATAAAAAGGAAACGCTTTCCGTTGTCCTGGTGGAACACCGGATCGAGATCGCTGACAAAGGAGGATCCACCGATCCAGATTGTCCTGACCCACTCTCCCCGCTGGAAATGGAACTCGTGTTCTATTTCCTGCTTGTCGGTTATCTGGTCGATCGCTCCCAACATGAAATTGGCAACATCATGGTCGGCCAGCACGTAACGCAGACTGGTACCCTCGGTCAATTGCCGGGACAACGGCAACAAACGCTTGACCTCGTCATTGCAGGTGAGTACCCTCCCAAATCCATTGGTGACGACCACGCCAAGATCGATCTTCTGCAGGACCTTGCCCAACAATTCATTCTCCGAGGCTTGGTATCGCACCAACGTCTTGATTTCATCTGTACTGAGTTTCTCTATCTTGTTGAATGCCCGGCGAATGAAATTGTTCATCTTACTTCCAACAGCCGGTAATGAAGCGACTCGACAAGCAGTTTCCTGCTCTGGTTGAATACCGAAGCCTTCTGCTCGGCTTCCCCGGCGATGGATACCAAGCGGGAGGCTTCCCTGTCGGTCAACGCCCCTTCCAAAAACCGTTGTCTCACAATGGTTTGGATTTCCTTGAGAAAGTACTCAAGCCGAATCGGTTCGTCAAGCTCATCACAGAGGACATCGAGCTGCTCACGAGGCAAGACCCTCTTCTCAAGGATGCTTTGGACAAACATGACACCTTGGGCGGTGATCTGTTTGCATGGAACCCCGGACCGTTCGAGCATATACTCCTCGAGGTTCCTGTACTTCGCTCCATCGGCGAAAAATACCGTCGAGAGCAGCAGGTTCTTCTCCTCTTCGCTGAAAGGCCGGACGTGATGCCGTTGCAACCTGGAAAGGATCGTCGGCAACAATCGTGCCGGATATTCGCTGATCAGCATGACAAAGGTGTGCTCAGGTGGTTCCTCCAGCAGTTTCAGCAGGCTGTTTCGGGCCCCCTCGTTGCTTTGCTCGACACCTTCCAGGATTATGAAGCGCGGGACATTGCCAAAACTGGTCTGCATGGTCCATTCCTGCAAGGAACGTACCTGTCCGATAGACAACGTCACCGTCCGTTTGAATTGGGCGTACAACGGTTTCAATACCGATCGTATCATTTCGGCGAGCCGGGGAAAATCCCCAGGGGATGCCGACTCGATCTCCATCAACGCCTCGTCGACATTCGAAGCGGCATCGAAGGCGCTGGAGCCTTTCTGGTCAGCACTCTCGAGCAATGCCCCATGGTATTGCAAAAGCATGATGCGCATGGTCCGTACCAACTGGCGCCGGGATTCCTCGGTACGGAGCTCAGCGAAGTTCACGAGGGCTGCCTCGATGCGGCTCTTGTGATCACGCGTACCGACGACGACGACATTGGACATGCCATACGTGGCGAATTGCTTGCAGGAGGTGCAGGTGCACCAACCGGCTCCGTCGTCTTGACACGAGAGGACCCGCGCGGTTTCCATGGCAAGGGTCAACCTTCCTCCATATCGCGCTCCGGAGAACAGTATCGCTTGCGGAAAGACCTGTGCCGCTATCTGTTGGGACAAGAGTGTGGACGATTCCTTTCGATACGGCATGAGGGCTTCGAACATCTATATCAATCCTTTTACCAATTCTAGTCCCTTAGGGGTCAACGGCCTAATGAACCGAGAGGTTATGACGCTGGGGTCGAGATATGCATCCAAGTTGACCACGTTCTGCAATTCGAGCAGGTAGACGATAAAGGCAACCACGA
This sequence comes from Spirochaetae bacterium HGW-Spirochaetae-2, assembly GCA_002839355.1. Lineage (GTDB taxonomy): Bacteria > Spirochaetota > Spirochaetia > Sphaerochaetales > Sphaerochaetaceae > UBA8525. The sequence continues at coordinate 31,504 of PGXW01000006.1, read as the reverse complement.
CCACCACCTCGACTACTCCGAGAACCATGCCCAAAAGCCGGTCCAACCAGTCCAGCCCCATGGCGTCGAGTGTCCGGTCGAGCAACGAGCCGACCATCATCATCAGTACATATCCGATAATAAAGAAAACAATGAATGCAATCAATGTCGACCAGAGTATCGGCAAGTCGAAGGTATCGGATACCAGGGATGCTCCAAGACGGGCGAAGACCAGCGCGACGACGAAGCCGACCAGAAATCCCGCACGCGAGGAGAATTCCATCGCGAATCCACGCACAGTACCGACAACCGCTGCCAGAAACGCGACCACCACAATCACCACATCGACGATATTGAACACATACGGTCCGAGAGCAAATCCCCACTCTGCCATGTCAGCATCTCCTCTTGTTCGTTCCATCTGCCGTCTGGAGAACAACTCCCGCGATTTTTCCCGCAGGATCCTCCGCACGCAAAGGAATCATTTTTCCAACCATACTACTGCGCACTATATCATGGGAAATCAAATTCCTCACGACTGAAACCAACTGTTCACCGCAAATTTCCGGTCCTTCCAACACCACAGCCGCACCGACCGTCCCCAACCGCCTGGCATTTTCCATCTGGTCTCCCCGGGATGCCCGGTTTCCCAGCGGAATCAACACCATGGGAAGTCCCATTTCCAGATAATCGGCCAATGCCGTGGCACCGGAGCGTGAAACCACCACCGTTGCGGCGGCCAAGATATCCTCCAGGCCGTCGGCGATGAACGGTACTGCATGGTACCCTTCCCTGACAATCGGACGGAAAGTCTTTTCCCCAGTCTGATGCACCACCGCGCCAAGCTCGACAAGCTCGTCGAGCTTTTCCCATACCAGATTGTTGATCTGCAAAGCCCCTTGGCTACCACCCAATACAACGACAACAGGAATCCCGGGGGGAATTCCGAATGCCTGGCGTCCTCTCGCAGCATCCGAGCGTGTGCGGCATAGGCGGGAGGGCACTCCTGTGCAAACCGTCTTGGTGCGAAGTTTTCGAGAAAAGGCCGTACTTGCCTCGGCGAAGGGCGTACACACCGCTTGCACGAAATGCGCGTTGATCTTCGTTGCCAATCCGGGAATCGCATCCGATTCATGGGTAACAGCCGGGATTCGCAGCATCCTCGCAGCCAACACCGGCGGAACCGATACATACCCTCCCTTGGAAAAGAGGACATCCGGCCGCTCCCTGCGAAGGATTGCCAACGACTGGAAAAAACCGACCGCCACACCGACAATATCCGGAAACAGGCGCCAGGAGAGGTAACGACGTAATTTTCCCGACTTGATCTCAATGTAGGCGATTCCCGCACCTTCGACCCAACTCCGCTCGGATTGCAATCCGCTGCCTATCCAGAACCGTTCGTACCGGTCGCCGTCCATGTGAAGTATCTCTGCAAGCTTTTCATCTACGGCAAATGCGGGAAACACATGGCCTCCGGTTCCCCCACCAGTGAAACAGACTTTCACATGCATGCTCCTTGGTATGTGTGACTCTCTTGTGATCTGCAACATCCTAATCTTTACTTTTCTTGGGCCTATCGAACAGATGGGCTTCGTTCGTGTCAGCTCAGATATCTGGATTGCCAAACGAAGCGAGGGGAAAGGG
>PGXW01000006.1:0-29845 GCA_002839355.1 Spirochaetae bacterium HGW-Spirochaetae-2 | reverse complement strand
TGACCGAAGGAACCTTTCATATCTTCGCTTCCTTGTCCTTGCCCTCCGTCCGATCCGCTCCAAGCTCAGCCACAAGTTTATGCTGTTACAGATCACTAGCACAGTCTATATGAAGGCGATATACACTCGCAATCATTATTGTTATACTTTATGAAGCAAATTCATGTGATATAGAGGACTTCCCATGGCAAAAAGCCTTATGCACCGATTGTTCGGAACGAAACAGGAAAAAGACATAAAACGTCTTGCACCCATTGTCGAAATGGTCAACGCACAAGCCGAATGGGCAAAAGGCCTTGACGATGCGCAATTTCCGGAGGTCACTTCGGAATTGAGAAACCGTGTCCAATCGGGCGAACCGCTGGATAGCATCCTGCCCAAGGCCTTCGCACTGGCCCGGGAGGCGGCCGACCGCGTCCTGCATGAACGCCACTACGATGAACAGGTCATGGGTGCCGTGGTCCTGCACCAAGGCAGTATCCTTGAAATGAAAACCGGTGAAGGCAAGACCTTGACCTGTGTCCCCGCAGCCTATCTGAACGCATTGGAAGGTAAAGGTGTCCATATCGTCACGGTGAACGACTATCTGGCGAAACGTGACTCCGAATGGATGGGACCGATCTACAAATTCCTCGGGTTGACGGTCGGCAGCATAGTCAGCGACATCGACAACGAGGCACGTAGGCTTGCCTACGCATGCGATATCACCTATGGAACGAACAACGAGTTCGGGTTCGATTACCTGCGCGACAATATGAAATGGGATGCCCGGGAAAAGATCCAGCCGATGCACCATTACTGTATCGTCGATGAAATCGACTCGATCCTTATCGATGAGGCACGTACCCCATTGATCATCAGCGGACAAGCCGCGGACGACACATTGAAGATCCGTGCGGCCAACACCATAGTCCATGCCCTCGTGGAATGCGAGCGTGATCCACAAAGCGGAGATTATCCCGATGATGTCGAAGGTGATTTCCAAGTCGACGAAAAGCAGAAACGGGTAACATTCACCAATCAGGGACTTACTGCGATAGAGGCACTCCTGCAGAAGAACAGGATCATCTCGGGGTCCCTGTACGAGGGAGAGAATTTCGAATTCGTCCATTACATGACCCAGGCGATGAAAGCCCATGTCCTGTTCCACAAGGATGTCGATTATGTTGTCGCGGACAAGAAGGTCGAGATCGTCGACGAGTTCACCGGCCGCGTCCTCCATGGCCGCCGCTATAGCGACGGATTGCATCAGGCGATCGAAGCGAAGGAAGGAATCCGGGTGGAGGTACAGAACAAGACCCTCGCCACCATCACATTCCAGAACTTCTTCCGCATGTACGACAAGATCTCGGGCATGACGGGAACAGCAGATACCGAAGCACCAGAATTCCAAAAGATATACAATCTGGATGTTGTGGTGATTCCAACCCATCTTCCGGTGGTTCGGAAAGATATGCAGGACCTGGTGTATTTGAACGAAGAATACAAGTTGGCTGCGATATGCGGCGAGATCGAAGCGGTCCATGCAACCGGACAACCGATTCTGGTCGGTACGGTTTCGATCGAGAAATCGGAGATCCTGTCGGCCATGCTCAAACGTCGGGGAATCCGACATGAAGTATTGAACGCGAAGAACCACGCACGGGAAGCAATGATCATCGAGGATGCGGGAGCGAAGAATGCGGTGACCATCGCGACGAACATGGCCGGCCGTGGAACCGATATCAAGCTCGGCGGATCGCTCGATGCCCGTGTCCGCGCCGTTTGCGGATCGGAGGCCTCCCCCGAAGAATACCAGGCGGCAAAAACCAAGGTCTATGCCCAATGGAAAGCCGATTATGACGAAGTGAAATCCCTTGGCGGCCTGTATATCCTTGGTACCGAACGACATGAATCAAGGCGTATCGACAACCAGTTGCGTGGTCGTTCCGGTCGTCAAGGAGACCCGGGTGCCTCCCGCTTCTTCCTGTCGCTCGACGACACGCTCATGCGTCTGTTCGCAAAGGAATCGGTTAGGAATATGCTTGGAAAAATCGGCATGGGAGCCGAACCGATTGAACACACCATGGTGAGCCGGGCAATCGAGAAGGCGCAGATGAAGGTTGAGGAACAGAACTTCGAGATCAGAAAACATCTGCTTGAATACGACGACGTCCTCAATGAGCAGAGGAACTATCTCTACTCGCAACGCGACGCCATCCTGCTGGCTGAAAATCTGATCGAACGGGGACTCGAATCCTGCAAGGATATCGTTTCCGAAATCATCGCCTCACTCGACTATTCCGAAAAGGATGCTCCGAAGACGCTCGCACTGCTGAAGGAAGCCATGGAAGCACGCTTCCATTACGCACCGGATGTCACCGAAAACGAGATACAAGGGCTTGGCAAGGATCAGTTGGAGGCGGTTGTATTCGATGCTGTGAAACGACATATCGAGGAAAAGATCGCACTCACAGGCGTGAAGCCATTCAACGATTTCCTTCGGTTCCAGTATTTGCGTCAGATAGACCAGCATTGGCAGGACCATCTCGACCAGTTGGAAGCGCTTCGCGAGGCAGTCTATTTGCGGACATATGCCCAGAAGAATCCCTTGCTCGAATACAAACTAGAAGGTTTCGATATCTTCGACACCATGATCGGTGAGATCCGGAATTATATCGCCGTGCTTATGGTCAGGGTAAAGATCCAGAGTTCGGACGCCAGGGAACAACGTCGCCAACCAATCGCTGGAAAAGTCGTCGAATCCCATGGCGGTGTATCCGCATTCGCCGCTGGAGGAAATCCGGCACGGATGCAAGGATCACAACCGGGCCAAGGTGCTGTACAGATCCGCAGGACAACGGCCAAGGTCGGACGCAACGAGCCCTGCCCTTGTGGCAGCGGCAAGAAATTCAAGCAATGCCACGGTCGAAACGAATAGGGATTTCTAGAAGAAGTTTGCGGGATTGAGCGCCGTGCCCTCTTGTTCGATTGAGAAGTAGAGGGCATTGCGACCGATTGTGCCACTGTTACCCAGTGTTCCCACAAGTCCCCCCTGCTTGACCTGGTCCCCTACCTTCACGGATATCTGGTCCAGGTGGGCGTACGTCGTCTTGTACCCGTTCTCATGCGACAATACTACGAATCGGCCCATGCCGTCGGGCACATTGCCGGCGTCGACAACAACTCCGGTACCCGAGGCGGTCACCTCCGTTCCGACAGGACCCTCTATCCATATTCCTTGCAACACTACGATCGCTTCGGAGGTCCCGTACACGACAGTCTGTCCGTACAAGCCGGTGATCCGCCCCGTTGCGGGCCTGACGAACCGGTCATAGGCGGCCAGCGATCCGTCATCGTCGACTTCGGCACTCGGAATGAAGAGCTTCTGGCCGGGAAAAATGACTTCCGACCGCAAGGCGTTGATCTCCTGCAGGGTTTTCCAGCCAAGGGTAGGATTGAAGCGGTTGGTTATGATCGAGAGCGAATCACCCGATTGCACCGTATAGAGCTGGCCATTGCGGTCGGGGATGCGCAACACCACGCCAGGTCTTATGGCGGACAGGTTCTTGATGGCATTGACACTGAGAATCGTTTCCTTCGAAACACCATAGGTCTCCGACAAGCTGTCCAATGTCTCCGATTCCTGGACCGTATGTTCCACGTACCATACGGATCGCGATGCCGCGGTAGGGGTGGCTGTTCTCGCCGGGGTCGGTGTCTCTATCCCGGTGGTACCCGTTCTGGTCAGGTTGGTCGCGGCCACTGCACCAGCGCTGTTCGAGTCGGTGGACACTGGGGTGGATCCCTCAGGTTCGCCTTGGGTAGCCGGCCCCTTCGGAACCTGTACAGGTTCGACAACCATGGGGTTGCTTGCGACCGTTGCCGGTTGCTCCGTGGACGAGAAGTACATCAACCAAAGTGCGATGACACCGACGCACAACAAGACGCCGACGATCACGACCGTAACAATGATACGCAGGCTCTTCTTGTCCATACGCTCATTTCCCTGTCGTCTCGATCCGCCGACACGTCCCATGTCATCGTAACTGTTCTTGTCCCTGTAGCTCATGAATCCCACCTGCTCTCGACAATGATGCTGTTACATATTACTATATTTGGACCATGGTATCCAGAGAAAAACGCAGGCTTTCTCTTTTGCTCTATAGTATCACCGCATTTGTTGCGTTGGCCATTTTGTTACGTATATTCTGGGTAGCGATCATCACTGGAAATCCGGCGGGAGAGTATAGCGACCCACAGGTCTCGACGAGAATCGTACGGGGTACCATCACCGATACCAATGGCCGGCTGTTGGCCATGGAAACACCCTATTACGCATGTGCATTGCTGCTTCGGCAGGTTCCCGACTTGCAGGCAACCGCACAAACGCTTGGCCCGATCCTCTCCGTGGATCCGCAGACCATCGTACAGGAGGCTTCCAGGAACTCCCTCTACTTCCTGGTCAAGCGGAGACTCGATGAAAGTGAGCATGGTCAGGTTTCCGCACTCATCCAGGAAAAGAAGCTGCCTGGCGTCATCCTGGAAAAACGGTATGGCCGGCTTTTTCCCCAACATTTCCATGCGGCGCAAGTCGTGGGCTTCACAAACACCGAAAACCGTGGTATCGAAGGTCTGGAACTTGCCTATGAGCAGCTGCTCTCCCCCTATCCCGAAGTAGGCACATCGATTTCTTATGGGAATACCATTGCCCTCACGTTGGACTTGGACCTGCAGTACCTTCTCGATACCCAGGCAGTGGCGATAGACAGGGAACACTATCCGGACAGTATCGTCGGGATCATCATGGGAGCCGACACGGGAGCAATCCTCGCTGCCACCACATTCCCGTGGTACGATCCGAACCGCTACCAGGATTCGGAACCGGAGCAACGGCAAAACCGGGTGGTCACATCCATGTATGAACCCGGTTCGGTATTCAAGATATTCTCGTTGGCCGCGGAGCTTGCGGCCGGGCAAGCTGATTTCGACCAACCGTTCCATTGTGACGGTTCCTATACGTTCACCATGCCGAACGGTTCCGAGACGACGATAAACTGCGTCTCCCCGCATGGAACGATCACTCCCGAAACCATGCTCAAATATTCCTGCAACGGAGCCGTCGCGCATTGGGCGTTGCAGACGGATGACGTGCTCTTCCGAAAGACAATCACCGATTTGGGATTCGGGTCCGTATGGAAAACCGGCATGCCCGGAACCATCGGCGGTCTCGTGAGCAGGGTCGAGACATGGTCCGGAAGAACCAAGGCCACCATGTCCTTCGGACAGGAATTGGGTGTCACCGCATTGCAGTTGGCAACTGCTGCGACCGCAATCGCGAACCAAGGAACACTCTTGCATCCATACATCGTCGAATCCGTAGTGGACCATGCGGGAACAACCCTCATCACGGGGGAACCGACCGTCGCCAACACACAGGTCTTCGATGCAAGGGTTGCGGACACGATACTTTCGGGGATGGTGGAGGCTACCCGGCCAGGAGGTACGGCGACGCGTACAGCGGTCGAAGGGGTGCTGGTGGCGGCAAAGACGGGGACTGCGCAGATCGCGGATCCCACCACCGGTGCGTATGGGGCAAATACATTCCTTGCCAGCACATTGGCGATCGTACCGGCCGACAACCCCAAGTATATCATCTATATCGGTGTGGCCAATCCCACCGGGGCAACAATCTGGGGCAGCAATATCGCAGCTCCCGCCATAGGATCCATCATTGCCGACATGGTGCGGCAAGGGAAGCTTGTGTCGGACAGCATGGAACGCATCATTCTTCCAGTTGGGGCTCCTCTACCTGAATAGGCCCGACCTGATTGACCCAGAGGTTTCCAAAATCGAGGGTAAACCCCTTCAGTTGCCCCAGCATGGTCGAAGCAGAGGCCTTGTGGATATCCTTCGGGACACGCTGGCCGTCGGTGAAGAAGAGTATTGGCATTTGCCGTTGATGGCATACGCTCAACACATTCCCTATCGACTCCGTCTCATCCAGCTTGGTCACAACGATACTGGACAGTCCGAACGAAGCGTACTGGTCGATCGAACGGGCCACATCCTGTGATTTCATGGCCCCAGAAATCGCCAGGAAAAAACCGCAGTCTTCCCGATTCGGCACCGAGAGCAATGCTTTCATCTTTACCGCAAGATCCTTGTCCCGAGGGCTTTTTCCAATCGTATCCACCAGTATCAGGTCTGCCGCAGAAGCGGAATCCAAGGCCCGGTAGAACTCTTCCTCATTCGAGACCTTGTCCACCGTGATCCCCAACGAATTTCCGAAAGCGTTCAATTGCTCGAACGCTCCGACCCGGAACGAATCGATCGTGATCATGTGTACCACACGTTGGTATTCGGGGAGCTGTTGCAACCCGTAGAGTGCTGCGATCTTCGCGATAGTCGTGGTCTTTCCTACTCCGGTAGGCCCAAGAAGGACAAAAATCCTTGGAGGGTGCAACTGGGTACCGTGGTCTATCCGAACCAATGAGACGATCTTGTCGACGACCATGAGTTCGAATTCCTCGACCGAAAGCTCCTCATCGGGCGATTCGTCCAACGATGTTTTCAGCAAGCCCAAGGCTTCGACGGTGAAGGTGTCGGAAAAATCATTCGCAACCAGCAATTCCTTCGCATGGGCAAGCAACTTCTCATGCCGGGAACTCTCCTTTGGCACTTCGGGAATTGTTTCCGGCTGAACCTCGACCTCCGCGGGTTCCCCAGCCGATACTTCGACCTCCTGGGGTACTGGCTGTTCCAGCTCGGCTTCCTTTGCCATGGGGGTATCCGTTACGATCGGCTCCTCGGCCTTGAGTGAATCGGCAAGATAACAGGTCAACTCGACATGGGTACGCTTTCCCATCCAAAGGAACCCTCCACGTGCCATCACATCTCGTCTGCTATGTATACGTAGTGCCGGCCCGTAATGTTCACGAGCCTTGCGCACAGCCTCCTCGAAGTCTTTCGCGACGATCGTGATGTATTTCATGGACACCTACCCTCCACCAGAATTTCAACTACAAGATGTATCTGCTCAAATCCTCGTTTTCCAGTATACTGGAAAGTCGCTTGTCAACATAGGCTTCATTTATTTCGATAGTCTGTCCAGCCATGTCGGAAGCATTGAAGGAAATGTCCTCCAACAGGCGCTCCATGATGGTATAGAGCCTTCTGGCCCCGATATTCTCGGTATTCGAGTTGACCGAGTAGGCAATGTGGCTGATCCGTTCCATAGCTTCTTCAGTGAAGACCAGGTTTACATCCTCGGTCTCCATGAGCGCGATATACTGCTTGATAATCGCATTCTCCGGCTCCTGAAGGATCCTAAGGAAATCGTCGCTGGTCAGTTCGTTCAATTCGACACGCAGCGGGAACCTTCCCTGCAATTCGGGAATGAGGTCGCTCGGTTTGGAGACATGGAAAGCTCCGGCCGCAATGAAAAGGATATGCGTGGTGTCCACGATACCCCACTTGGTGCTTACTTTGCTTCCCTCGACTATCGGCAGGATGTCCCGTTGGACACCTTCCCGCGAGACATCCGGTCCGCTATGGCCACCCCTGTTGCCAGCGACCTTGTCGATCTCGTCGATAAAGATAATTCCCATCTGTTCGACACGTTCCTTCGCTATCTCGACAACCTGCTCCTGGTCCACGCTCCGCTCGGTCTCTTCCTCGGTCAGTATTTCGCGGGCCCGCCGAATAGGGACCTTCCGTTTCTTGCCCTTTCCTCCGAAAATACTTCCGAGGCTCTGGATCGTATTCTCCAGATCCTCAAGATTACCTCCGGCTAGCAGTTCCACACCCTGCGCGGCAGGTTTGCCATGCACGGTTATCTCGACTTCCCGATCCTCGAACCGACCTTCCGCTAAAAATTGCCTGAACTTCTCCCGTGTTGTTTTCGTCGCATCGGCCAAGGCCGTGGAATCCGATGACACAGTCTGGTTCTTGGGTGCCGACTCGCTGGGAAGCAGCAGATCCAACAGACGTTCCTCAACCTGCTGCTCGACTTGGGCCCTCCGCAATTCGGCGAGTTCCTTCTTGGTCATTTGTACCGCGGTGCCCATCAGGTCCCGTACCATGGATTCGACATCGCGCCCGACATACCCGACCTCGGTATATTTGGTGGCTTCGACCTTGATGAACGGTGTATTGGCAAGTTTCGCGATCCGACGGGCAATCTCGGTCTTTCCGACACCCGTAGGTCCGATCATAATGATGTTTTTCGGCGAGACTTCGTCACGCATCGTCTCGGGAAGCCGTTTTCGCCGTGTCCTGTTGCGCAACGCCACAGCTACAGTCCGTTTCGCATCACGCTGTCCGATAATATATTTATCCAATTCCCGCACAATCTCGGCGGGTGTCATTTCATCCAATTTCATATGAACTCCTACAGACATTCGACAAGTATGGACTTGTTCGTGTAGACGCAGATATCGCTGGCGATCTCCAGAGACTTCCTCGCAATGACTTCCGCCGGGAAGTCCGAGCAGTCCAGGTAGGCCCGGGCCGCGGCCAACGCGTAGTTGCCCCCCGAACCGATCGCGATCACATCGTGTTCCGGTTCGATCACATCACCCATCCCACTGATGAGAAAGGTCTTGCTGGAATCAGCAACCAACAGCATTGCCTCCAATTTGCGGAGATTCCGGTCCATCCGCCATTCCTTTGCCATCTCAACAGCCGCACGGGTGAGATCCCCATGGTATTCCTTGAGTTTCTTCTCTATGACTTCATACAGTGTGAAGGCATCGGCTGTGGCTCCCGCAAATCCGGACAGGACCTTCCCATCCATCATGCGACGGACCTTCCGAGCATTTCCCTTGAGTATCGCATCGCCGGCGGTGACCTGGCCATCACCGGCAATTGCCACATGCCCTTCCCTTCTCACTGCTACTATTGTCGTTCCTCTGATTTCCATTTCTTTTTCCTTCCATGCGGATGACTGTGTTCATACACAGATCGAAGCCGTTCCCTTGTAACGTGCGTGTATATCTGCGTAGTCGAAATCGAAGCATGCCCCAACAGTTCCTGGACAATCCGGATTCCCGAATCGTTGTCCAAAAGGTGTGTGGCAAAGCTGTGGCGCAACATGTGCGGTGTGAACCGAGTACGCAAGCCCAGCAGTCTCCGATACTTCTCAAAGATACTATGGACACTGGACGCCGACAACCGTTTTCCACGAGATCCCAGGAGCAATGCGTGTGAATCGGAACCGGTTGTTGCCCCGTGCTCGGACAGGAACACAGCCCTTTGGTCCAGGTAGTGTATGACCAATGCCTTTGTTCCGGGATTCAAGAATACATAGCGTTGACGGTTTCCCTTGCCATGCACCAACAACCGTTCATCATCCAATTCCAGGTCCCCGACATTCACCGCGAGCAATTCCGACAAACGACACCCGGTCGAATAGAACAGATGGAACATGACCGTATCGCGCAGACCCGAAAAATTATGGAACGGGATGGAGAGCAAGCGCTCGATCTCCTGGCGGCCGATCACTTCCGGGAGTCGGCGAAACCGTGGTGAACCTTCGATACGGCTGAACGGGTTGGTCTGGCATTGTCCGTTCTTCACCAGGTGACGATAGAATCCCCGGAGTGTGGAGAGCATGCGGTTCACGGTAGCCGGCTTGTAGTCTTTCCCCCGAATCATGGACGCACCGTACCTCCGGGCATCCATGGGAGTCACCGCAAGGATTCCGATACCCCGTTCGTCCAAGAAGGAATTGAACAGGGCCAGGTCATGCCGATAGGAAATTGCCGTTAGGTCGCTGACGTGTCGAACCTCCAGCAAATAGGAAACGTATGCTTCTATATGATCGGTATTCTTCTGATCGGTTTCCATAGGGAAAGTATATCATGGTGGATAGTCCCGTTACAATGTGACATATTCGGAAAGCACATGGTGGCACGCTCCAAAGCGATACCGCTCCCCGTCCGTATCCGCAACGCTACGGACAGCCTTGCGACCGTTCGCATGTTCCATGCCACACGTTCCCAGAATTTCTCCCAGCCATTCGACCACCGGTGCTCCCGCTTCGCATAATATGCGGCTACCCGCTCCCGCCGGGCCTTCGAGGCCGCTTCGATGTACGAGTACATCCCTGCCCTGACGCAAGGCATGGTCGGCCGTAATGAGGGCTCCCGATCTCAGCGGAGCCTGGACGATTACCGTCGCCATGGAAATACCGGCGATGATACGGTTGCGGATAGGGAATCTCCAGGGCAATGGCGCAGCCTGCGGATGGAACTCGCTGAGAAAAGTTCCTCCACGATCGACAAATCCTTCGACCAGCGTACGGGGAAGTGCCTCCAGGCCTGCCAAGCCCGAACCCAATATGGCCCAAGTCGGAGCATGCAGTGCCAAAGTCCCCTGATGCACGGCCTGGTCGATTCCGCGGGCAAAACCGGAGACGGTGGTCAGTTCCCAGTCCGCACACTCCAATCCGAGGGCAAATGCCGCTTGCAGTGCCCGTTCGCTTGCGGTCCGTGTGCCTACCACAGAGAGGAACCGACCACTCGAATCCAAAGTTCCCCGGTATGTGAGGAACAAGGGAGGATCGTCGGTTTCGCGCAGCAACAAGGGATAGTGCTCGTCGAAAACCGTGACGACATGGTGATGTGGTGCATCGAGCCACCGCATGAACGATTCGAACCGGTTGCGGTAGGACTGGAAATCTCCATTCGAGTTGCCCCGGGGAGTGGACGTTCCAAGGAAACCCCACACATCCACAGAGAGGATATCCTTGATTTCCAATGGCGAGGCGATCAATTCCAGTTGGACTGGAAAAGGAAGATTGGGGACACAGGAGACAGCGATTGTTTTTTCTAGATTGTTCATACCCAATAGATGCGAAAAGTACCGTTTTTGCTTCTATACGGAATCGGGTTCTCCATCGGGATGGAATCGCCGATACACCTGCAGCAAGTCTTCGGTGTCGGCGTGGGTGTATATTTGGGTGGTCCGGATATCGCTATGCCCGAGCAATTCCTGCACTGTCCTCAGGTCGGCACCGCCACGCAAAAGATGCGATGCGAACGAATGGCGCAACGTATGCACCTTGGCGTCTATTCCAGCCATGCCACAGTATTCCTTGAACCGTTTCCAAACCAATGCCCTGGTCAGGGGTTTTCCGCGCCTTCCGAGGAATAGGGTCTTCTCATGGATATGAGCTCCCATCAACAGGGGCCGTACGTTCCCGATATAGGTCTGCAAAGCCTCCGCCGCATAATCTCCCACAGGTACCCACCGTTCCTTGTCGCCTTTCCCTATGACGTGGAGAATCCTTTCCTCCTCCCGGTAATCGGCCATGGTAAGTGAACAGACCTCCGATACACGCAAACCGCAGGAATAGGTGAGCTCGAACATCGCCCTATCCCGGACACCGAGACCGGATGGATCGGACACATCTATGACGGCCAGCAGATCGTCGACAGCATTGGACGAGACACTGGTGGGAAGAACCAACGGAGTCTTGGGCATCTCCAGGAGATCGACCGGATTGTCCGGGCGTATCCCACTGTCCATGAGGAACAGATGGAATGATCGCAAGGCACTGATATTCCTGGATTGGGTACGTTGGGCGACGTGGTCGTGGATCGAACGATGCACGAGGAACTCCATGATCGTGGTGCTTAGCACCGTGTCGACCTCGGCTTTCTTCTCCCGAAGGTACAGGAGGTACCGATTTGCCTCCGCCGCATACACTGCCACAGTCGCAGGGCTTACCCTGCGCTCTATGTACAGGTAATCCTTGTAATCCTCAAGGAGGGAAGTGTCGACACCGGTCATGGTGCTCAAGCGTCCTCTTCTTCTCCCCGCTGGTAGCGCAAGACAGCCGGAAAACTATAGTCGTTCGATTGTTGGCGGTTTCCCAACTGCTGCTGGAGATCCTGCCAACGGTTCACGGTTATCGTATCGGGTTGGCTTTCCACCGTGCTGCGGGGAGTTTCATGTTCGCGATGCGATTCGCCGTTTTTCGGCTGGACGACCGGACCTTCCATCTTCCGGCGCTTGTAGTCGATCACCTCGATCTGCTCATCCAGCACATTGTCCGAGTGCTCGAATCCGGTTGCGACCACCGTGACCTTGATCTTCTCGCCCAACTCGGGATTGTAGGCTTGTCCAGCGATGATCAACGCATCCTCGGCACAATTCTCCGTAATGAGTTCCACGACATCCTGGTATTCCTGCAAGGTGAGTCCGTCGCCTCCCGCCAGGTTCACCAACACCGATTTCGCGCCGTCGATACTGGCATTCTCCAACAACGGATTGTTGATGGCCGCGCGGGCCGCATCCACCGCCCGCGTGGATCCTTCACCGATCCCAATGCCCATGAGAGCATCGCCCCGTCCTTTCATGACGGTCTTCACATCGGCAAAATCGATATTGATCTCGCCCGGTTCTGTGATCAGCTCGCTGATTCCCTGCACACCCTGACGCAACACATCGTCGGCAAGCAGGAAGGCCTTCTTGATCGGTGTATTGTTCTCGACCACCTTCAGCAGGTATTGGTTCGGAATGAGTATCAGGGTATCGACCTGCTTGCGCAGCTTCTCTATTCCAGCCAAAGCCAACTGCAGCTTCTTCTTTCCCTCGAAGGCGAACGGAGTGGTCACCACAGCAACGGTAAGCGCGTTGACTTCACGGGAAACCTCCGCGACCACCGCCGCACCTCCCGTACCTGTACCTCCGCCCATTCCGGCGGTGATGAACACCATGTCGGTACCGGTCAGCAGTTTCTTGATCTCCTCACGGGACTCCTGCGCGGCCTTCTCCCCGACATCGGGAACACCACCGGCTCCGAGGCCACCCGTCAATTGGCGTCCCAAGGGCATGCGGATCGTCGCGTTGGAACGCTGCAGGGCCTGGATATCGGTATTCATGGCAACGAAGGTCACTTTTTTCAGGCCGCTGGCAATCATACGGTTGATCGCATTACCACCAGCACCCCCAATACCCACTACTTTGATGTCGGTTGGTGGAGTCTGTTCATTTTGCAGCAAATCTTCAAGCATATCAAAGTCCATCGACGGTATCCTCCAGCGTATCTATCGCTTAGTTCTCTTAGAATATTGTCCGAAAAAACCCGCGCACCTTCTTGCCGAACGTACCGGATGTCTTGTTGTGTTCGACTTTTGTCCCGCCGGACGCATACTGGTCCCTGATCCGCTTCGCTTCCGTCATGACCAACCCGAGTGTCGTGGTGTAGCGGGGATTGATATAGGAGCGGTCCAATCCGTGCAGCGCTTCGGGAAACCCGATCCGTGCGGGCAACCGGAAGATTTCGGACGCCAATTCGGTGGCACCCGACAACAGGGCTCCTCCACCCACCAGCACCACTCCGCCCCCGAAGGAACCGCGAATCTGCTTCTTTTCCAGCTCGACTTGCAGAAGAGAGAATATCTCGGCCATGCGGGGTTCGATTATCTTGCTCAATTCCTTCTTGGGCATTTTGATGGAGGGCATGCCACCGATCTGTGGGATAAGCATCATGTCGTCCTCCGCAACCGAAGGGATATGGCAGTTGCCATATTCGCACTTCACCTGCTCGGCGACTACCTTCGGCTTGTTGAGAATGAAGGCGATATCGTTCGTCACATGCGAACCACCCAGATTCACTCCCCCGGTGAACACCGGAGCACCGTTCGAGTAGACGACCATGTTGGTGGTACCACCACCGATATTGATCAGGAGCGTCCCCATCTCCTTCTCCTCAAGGCTCAGGACTGCTTCGGCATCGGCAAGTTGTTGCGCAACCAACCGTTGCACCTGGAATCCCGCCCGTTGGATACATTTGCGTTCGTTCTGGCAAACCGAGGAGGAGGCAGTCACAACAAGAACCCTGCTTTCCAACCTGTGCCCGAGCATATCGATCGGATCCTTTATTCCATTGCGCCCATCGACACGGAAATCCTGCACGAGCGTGTGGAGGATTTCCCTATCCAATGGCAGTTCGAAAGCCCTGGCCACTTCAAGCGACCTGAAGATATCCTCTCGCTTTATCTCCTGGTCCTTGGCATTGATCCCCACGACACCTTGCGAGGGGATGCCTTCGATATGGTCACCACCAACTCCGATGATTATCTGTTGAATATCCGCGCCGGCTTGGAGTTCGGCTTCGGAGATCACCGAGGTGATCGACTTGATGGTTTGCTCGATATTGACAATGGCGCCTCCACGAACCCCTTCCGAAGGACGTTCGCACATGCTGTCGACCATGACGGTTCCATCTCCGCCCACCGTACCGATTACGGCACGTACCCAGGAGCTACCGATATCCAGACCCATCATGATTTTATCCGCGCCCACCGTTTTACCTCCGAATGAAAGGCCCCACTACCCCAGTACACGAGCCGGATCCGAGAGACTTCGCCGCCCTTGCCGCCAAAAGGGGCGAGGTATGGATCCTTACGTTGCCTGCACTCGCTCGGGAAAGTGGCCATTGCATGGCCCCTCTCCTCTCGCTTCGTTTGGCAATCATTGCCGGCTTACCAGCGACTGAGCATACAAATCATACCTCAACTGCCCGATAAGGGCAATATTGCGTGTAGTGTCCAACTCATGCTCCAGTCTAATCAATCGAACCGCATCGTGCAACCGTGATTCGGAGACCGGTTCACGAATATACAGTTTGCTATTGTACGCGGGAAGGTCCATGACCATATTGCCAAAGGCCTTCCCCAAGTTTTCCTCATATCGGATCCTTCCGACGATCCGGTATCTGCCGTCCTCGTCCATACCCATGTCGGATGCCAACGACACGACATTTTCCATGGCTTGGTCGATACCGTATTTGACCAGATGGCTGCCGTATTGTGGGGAGACCTCGATTACGAAGGTATTGTTTCCAAACAGCTTGAAATCCTGGAAATCAATTTCCCGCAAGCTCCCATCCCGCACCATATGTATCGAACCTATGGTATCGTCGGGGGTGACCATGGCTATGAATACCGAGGGGGAAGCAATGTGCAGATGCACATCCAGTGTCGAGAACAACGAACGCCTCACCCGCACTTCACGCACGATCGGAAGAGCGGCGAGCGCACGCTCCAGGGCGGCCGGCGATCCCGACATCAACGAAGTTCCGACAGTCTTGTTCGCCAGCTCCCCCGCCTTGAGGGGGACTGTGACAAAACCACCGGTTACGGTGAACGAAACCCGTTCGATATCGAACAGGGGAATAAAACGCAAGGAATACCAACCCAGAGCCACCACGATACCCAGGACAACCAATACGACCAGGCTCCGTTGCAGGCGTGTACGACCTGGCCGTTCCTCGGAATCCCGGCTGCTGTCGACCACCAGTTCGAACGGATACCCGTCTGTCTTGAACGTACGGTGTGAACTCCGGTAGGCATCGTAATCGAATCCGTGCGAATAGGCATTATCCATTGCGTTCCATCTCCTTCTCATCCGCGACCATGAACTTGTACAACAAGCCGCATTCGCAGAGGACCATGAAGAGGTTTGTCCCTCCCTGGGAAAAGAACGGGAGCGGAATGCCGGTGGGTGGCAGCAACGAGGTCACGACCGCCAGGTTCACCAAGGCTTGCCACACGATCATGAATGTGAGACCGAATGATGCCAATGCGGTGAATTTTCGCGACCGGGCCAGATGGTGGTTGGCTGTACGGAAGCCGAGGATCGCGAATCCCGCGAAAAATATGAAGAATACCAGTATGCCTACGAACCCCATCTCCTCTGCCAATGAAGCGAAGATGAAATCACTCTGGACTTCGGGAATCGTTCCCAACTTGTAGGTGCCGTTGCCCAGACCCTTCCCGAACAGTCCTCCGGCGGTTATCGCTTTCAATGAATTCAAGACCTGC
Organism: Spirochaetae bacterium HGW-Spirochaetae-2; assembly: GCA_002839355.1. Taxonomy (GTDB): domain Bacteria; phylum Spirochaetota; class Spirochaetia; order Sphaerochaetales; family Sphaerochaetaceae; genus UBA8525. Next base: position 14,030 of record PGXW01000006.1, on the reverse strand, counting down.
CAATTCAAACCGGTGGGATCGATCGATGGAAAGAGGAAGCTCACGACCCGCCTGATCCGATACGGTTCGATCAACAGGAAGATGATGGCGGGGATTCCGATCCCGACAGAAAACAGACCCAGGTATCTGAGTCGGATTCCGCCGGCGAGCAACAGGGCCAGAGCCACGAGCAGGAACACCAGCGTTGTCGAATAGTCGCGCTGCAGGACGATCAACAAGGCCGAGAGCAGCACGACGATTGCGGAAACCAACAGGGTGACCCAATCCGAGCCCAACTCGTCTTTTGGCTTCGAGAGGATATGGGAAAGGTACAGGATTACCGAAACCTTCAACAGCTCCGAAGGCTGGAACGACGGGAGCGGACCGATCTGCAGCCACCGCTTGGCGCCCAACCGCTGGATACCGAAAGGAGTCGCCAAGGTGAGGACCATGAGCAACAGGGAAAAGATGAGGAACAACGGGATTGCCTTGCGTATCCAGACCAAAGGGATGAACCGGATCACCACCAACGCCACAAAACCCAACAGGGCGAACACTGTTTGCCGGATGAAGTAGTATGATGGTGGGAGTCCGTTGCGGAGCGCTTCGTCGTACGAAGCCGAATAGAGGGTAAGCAGACCATAGCCCACCAGGGCGATTATGATGCAGATGAACATGAAGGGACTCAATGAAACACGCTCTGTTTCCTTGAATACCTTCAGGTTGGAATCATCATACGTATAGGTCTTCATCATAGCCGTTTGTACGGTACGATAGGTTTACAGATACTTCACCATGAACAACACTGCTGCGACGACTGTGGCGATCGCGCTCACGATTTGGAATCTGTTGACTATCCTACTTTCCGATACCCCCTTTTTCTCAAAATGGTGATGCAGCGGAGCCATCGCGAACACCCGCTTGTTGCAACTGCGGATGGAGATGATCTGGACAAGCGAAGAGAAGCACTCCAAAAGGAATACTGCCGAGGCGACAATAATGATCAACTCGACTTTCATCAACAATGCGCTGATCGCCAACAGGGCGCCGATCGCATGACTGCCGACATCACCCATGAACACCTGTGCCTTCGGGCCGTTGTACCACAGGAATGCGAGCAATCCGCCGACACTGGCGGCGAGTACCACAAACAGGTCCATACCCCCTTCATGAATCGGAGCTTGGATGTAGTCCACGTGCAATCCCGTTCCGAATAAGACCGCCAGGATACTCAACAGGAGCAGTGGTCCGAAGGAAACTCCCGCGGCCAGGCCGTCGAGACCGTCCGAAATATTCACCGCGTTCACAAAGGTCACCATATAGAAGAGGAAAGCGATCGGGTACCAGACACCGATATCCCAGGAAAGGGAGGGAATCCAGGGGTGGCTGACCACCGTCGATTGCAATCCAGAGACTTTCGATTGCAGGAAAAGTATCAATGCGGCCACGAGCACCTGCATCGCCAATTTCCTCGAAGTCCTCAACCCGACCGACTGTTTTTTCGCAATTTTCGCGACATCGTCGAACAATCCCACCAATGCGAATGCCCACATCGCGGCCAGTGGGATATAGGTGTAGGGGTGTTTGATGTTGCCGAACAACAGGACGGCCGCAGTGATTCCGACCAGAAAGAACAAGCCGCCCGCAGTCGGAGTCCCGGCCTTGGCGAAATGTGTCTTCGGTCCATCGGGGTTGATGGGTTGGCTCAATCCGGCTGTCCGCATCTTGCGGATGTACAGGTATCCCAGGACCATGGAGAATATCCATGAAACCAATAGTGCGGCAAGGGAATTGAGCATGGTCATTTGTTGCATGGACATATCTCCTGTCACGCTATGGATGAAATGACTGGAACCAACCGTTCCATCGCCATTGCCCTCGAACCCTTGAGCAGCACAAGATCACCTTTTTTGGTATCCTGGATCATCCGCTGTTGGAGTGCCTCGTAATCATCGGTGAAAAACACATGCCGATCGAAACCCAACCGCTGCATTTCGAGCCAAGCGCTTTCCATCTCCTTTCCGTACAGATACACATCATCGAGCCCACATGCGAGCAATTTGCGCGCCACTTGCCTATGGGCATCCTCGGTTGCGACTCCCAGCTCCTTCATGGAACCGAGCACAGCCAATTTCCTACCGTTCCAGGGAAGAGAGCCCATGTAGTCTAGGATGGTACTCGTGGAATCGACACTTGCGTTGTACCAATCCTCGATGATCGTCACCGATCCGTCCACGATCCTGCTTCTTCCCGGTACCGAGGAAAAGCTCTCCAAGCCTTCCACAATCTCGCCAAGGGAGGCTCCAAAGGTCTGTGCCACCGAGATGGCGGCAAGTGCGTCCATGAGATTGTGCTTGCCTACCGCACGGAGGTGGATCGGCTTTCTCCTGTAGGAAATCTTCCATCCATGCAGGCCCAAGGATTCTATACCCTCGACACCCTCCGTTCCGACTATTCCGAACGGAAGCGGATCGATATTACGTACCCGCTTGATATAACTCGTCCAAGCACTGTTTTCGGCGATGAACGCGGCGTCGATATCCTTGTGGAACAGTTTGCTCTTCTCTTTGGCTATGACCTGCATGCTGCCCATCTTGCCGACATGCGACAATCCGATATTGGTGATGACTGCGACTTCGGGCTTCCAGATGCCGAGCATCCGATCCATTTCACCGACATGGTCGACACCCATCTCGAAGACACCGAACGCCGTATCCGACTCGATCTCGAACACGGAAATCGGAAGCCCGATCTCCGAGTTGAAGTTTCCGGGTGTCTTCGCTGTTTTTCCCAAACAAGAGAGAATGGAGGCGACCATCTCTTTGGTCGTGGTCTTTCCGCAACTACCAGTGATCCCGATACGCTTCACATCGGAATGGGATGCGACATGCTTGGCCGCCATTCGTTGCAGGGCTGTCAACGGATCATCGACTATGATCAGGGCTTTGCCGTGGTCTTCGATCCTGGCCTTGATGCGATGGGCATGGCGGGAAGATACCAATGCGGCACTGGCTCCCGAGTGGAAAGCCTCGAGGACATAGTCGTGGCCATCGGTCAACTGACCCGACAACGCCACGAAAAGCGATCCTTTGACCACTTTGCGGGAATCGATGGTTATGGAAGAGATTTTCTGGAAAGGCTCCTGCCCGAGAATCGTTCCTTCAGCCATCTGGGCAACTTTTGTACACGTTATCTGCTGCATGGTCCTATTCCCCAACTACCACGATCTTGGCTTCTTCGAACACGATTTTCTCGAGGGACAATCCCTTGAGAACCGACTGCCTCATGGTCATTTCAGGCAATTGTGCCTGTGCGATGCGGGATGCGACGACCCGCTGGCGCTCCTCTATCAGAACGGACTCGGATTCGATTCGGGACAAGCTCATCGTCAGTTCCCTGTTCCTGGCCGCCTGGGAAACCGGAACCACACATGAGGCGAATATGACCACCAACATGACGATAGCCAAAGTCTTTTCCCTCACACTTATGTCTTGGGCCTGGAAGATACCCCGATCGGACATGTTCATGCAGTCACCTCCAGCTTTTCGGCGACGCGTAGTTTGGCGCTTCTCGACGGTGGATTCTGCCTGCACTCGTCATCGGTGGGTGCGATCGGCTTTTTGGTGATGATCTTGATCGACGGCTTGCCGCCGCATGTGCAACGTGGTGCCTGCGGGGGGCAGACACATCCATCCGCCCGCTTGCGCAGCAGGTATTTCACCGGACGGTCTTCCAGGGAATGGAAACTGATGACTCCTACCCTTCCTTGGGGAACCAACAACTCGATAGCCTTGTCCACTGCGGGAACGATTCGTTCCAGCTCTCCGTTGACTGCTATTCTCAATGCTTGGAACGACCTTGTGGCGGGATGGATCCGTCCGTACCGATACGAGGAGGGTACCGACTGTCGGATAATTCCCGCGAGTTCGTCGGAACGGGTTATGGGTTGGGTTTTCCGGTATGTGCAGATCGCCGCAGCTATACGCCTGGAGTACCGTTCCTCACCGAAGGTGTAGATGATATCGGCGATGCGTTGTTCAGTAAATGTATTGACGATATCGGCCACCGAGAAGGGAGCATCGGGATCGAGGCGCATATCGAGCTCCTCGCTTCGTCCGAAACTGAAACCACGGCCCGATTCCTCGTAGTGGTATACGGAGATGCCAAGGTCGAACAGGACGATGGAGGGTGCCTCACCCGCATACGATGCGAGGAACTCGTCGAACCATGTGTTGACGGCCGCAAAACGGTCGCCGAATTCCGCCATGCGGTGTTTTGCCTTTTCAATGATGGTGTGGTCACGGTCCAATCCGATTACCCGCAGGTCGGGATACTTCTTTAGGAAAAGGGAGGTATGGCCACCCTCACCCAACGTGCAATCGATCATAAGCGGATGAGCGCCGAAAGGCACCAGTTGTTCCAAGACTTCGTTGGCCAGGACCGGTTGGTGGACATATTCCATATCAATGTCCTCCATCTTGCAACAGAACGCTCAAACTCTGCGAAGCCGCATTGAACGAGGGCTCGCTGTCGGAAAGGAAACGATCGTATGCGGCCACACTCCACAATTCAAGGTAGGTGCTGATTCCAAGCAGGACCGACTCTTCCTTGACTGCAAGTCCCACACCATCGCGAAGTTGGGGAGGAATGAGCAATCTGCCGGATTTGTCGATTTCGCATTCCATGGCAGGTGCTATGATGCGCCTCTGCAGCAACCGGAGGTTCGCATCGAACATGGCCCCGGGACCATCCATGATTTTTCCACGGAGGTTTTCGAAAAATGGGGGCAACATGAGCCAGAGGCAAGGCTCGACTGCACGTGTGATGATAAGGGTGTTCTGGTCTCCAAGCGCCGAACGCAGCTTGGATGGAATGAGTATACGGCCCTTTTCATCTATCGTGTTTCGATACTCGCCCGTAAGCATTTCCCACCATCCCTTTTAAAAAGTGTCCCTATCTGGGAATTTTTACCACTCTTTACCACAAACTATACCCTGTCCACCACCCCGGGACAACCGCGAAAAGGCCTATAACAGCGTCCTTTCCTTTGCATTGCAAACAAATGCTATACATCTGTTGTCCAGTAGTCGTTTTTTATTTACACTTTATGTGAAATTTGTAATTATTAATTCGATAAACCTGCCAGTTGTCGAATTGACAAAAAGCGTTTACTGTACTGTCAGGAGACTGAAATGCTTGAGAGAGAAATGGCAAGGAAGTACTATGGAAGGCGTTCCAAGAAGGGTGGCTACGACTGGATTGTATGCATTGACGAGGATGGATGCTTCATCACCGACCCTATCGACGATTGGGATAAGGACAATGATTATCTCGACGAGGCGAAATCGAATCCGGTACTCTATGATACCTTGGACCAGGAAACAGCCGCCACGGTCTTGGCAGAATGGGGAAGAAGCCTTCGCTAGGGAAGGCTCGTTGTACTCCAGTACTGTACGATAGAGCGAATTTTTGAGAAAGTGGTCAGCCGTTGTACCTGTTTCGGCGGCTGTTCAGATTGAACATATTGTAATCGATATCGGGAAACACAATGTCCCTCTTTTCCGATTTCACCAGCCATTCGGTATTCACCGCGTTCTTGCACATGTTCTCATACACGACATTGAAATTGCCAAGATGATCACGCAACCGCTTCTCCGCATAGGAGGAAGATGTTCCGTTGTGGATAATAAACGGCCAGTCCGAGGCCATGGCCAGCAGGACTTCACGCGCAGCCTGGTTCAGGAACCGCTGCTTGAGTGAACTCTGGTCGGGGAACCGGATCGCCAATTCCTCCATCCTTTCTATGGCCTTGTGCAGATGTCGATAGATCCAGACATTCACACCATCGGTCCATACATCGGAATACCCACCCTCGCCCCAACTGGAAAGCGATGGTTGCAAGACCTGGGACTCGGGGTAACGTTTCAGGTAATCGAGTTGTGTCTCGAACACCACATCGTTGGATTTGGCTGCGTTACGCAACACCGCTTCCAACCAATCGATTCCCTCGAACCACCAGTGACCGAACAGTTCGGCATCGAATGCAAGCGTATAGAAGGGTTCCCTGTCCAGAAGCGGAGCAACCTTCTCTCCCTTCTGGTGGACCGAATACAAGAAGTTTGCGGCATGCTCCTGTACTTTCCGGGCAGCACGCTCGGGATGGTAGAAGCGCTTGTCGTTACCTTTTCCGGTAATCGCATAATACTTGAAGCCGGTGAATACCCGTACCTCGGGGGCATGGATGTATTGCCTGATATATTCCAGTGGCAAGTCGTACCCGATGTCCCTGTAGAATTCGCGATAATTGGAATCGGTGGGATAGCCTTCGGTGTTCGACCACACGAGATTGGTCAGATGGAAATCGCGGGCAAATCCGAATACGCCGTTCGGACAAGCCACCGGAGCATAGTTTCCCCGTTCAACCGGCTGGTCCGCGAGGATAAGCGACTGGGCCGCCAATTGGAAGAATGCAAGTTCTTCCTTTTGCAAGTAGTCTTCCAAACCGGGGAAATACCCACACTCGGGTAGCCAGAACCCTTTTGGACGACGCTTGAAGTGATTGATATGCGATTGTACCGCCAACTCGATCTGGGCGTTTATCGCCGATGGATATTCACTGTACAAGGGAAGATAGGCATGGGTAGCTGCGGTTGTTATCAGGTCGACATGTCCCGATTCCTCCAAATCCCTAAACCCGGTGAGTATATTGCACTGGTAGGTCTCAAAATACTCCTGGAGGTTCGTGTTGATGGAATTCAAATACATTTTTGCCAAGGGAATACATTCTTGGTCTTCCCGTTGGCACCGAACGATCTCACGTTCCCCCAATTCCTGGTGCAACCGGAGATAATCGGTGAAACGTCCCTGCAGTATGGGATCCGAGAGCATCGAACAAAGGGTCGGAGAGAACGACATGGTGATCCGGAAGGGAACACCTTCATCCCGCAATCTCCGCAACATGCGCAACAAGGGAAGGTAGGTTTCGCCTATCGCCTCGAACAACCAGTCCTCCTCGAGGAACCTGGGGTATTCGGGATGCCTGACATACGGCATGTGGGCATTGAGAATCAATCCTATGGAATTCCGAGCCATTGTCAACCTCCCAACCTTTCATCCAGAAGCTCAACCACTTCCCGGAGCAATGGGTTCTCAACCATATTGCCACCTTTGGAAACCAAGGATGAAAAAAGCAGGGAGAACTGGCGTTCATCCTTACCGAGTGCATCCACATGATCCAACCAATAGCTTTTCGGTGTCTCAACCGTATCCGAAACACAAAGACGTCCTGTATTGCCCTCGGTATCCTTGTAGTGGAGGGAAACCGAATAGACCCTACCCCGTTCGGGAAGATTGATGTTCCAACTCGTATCGGTTCGACTTACGTCGACATCGAAACTGTCGGCTTCCAGGTTCCGCTCGGAGGCTCCATGGATGGACACCCGCAGGAAGAAGGAAAACGAAGCGGACGATTGCTCCAACTTCATGATATCGGTACTGCAGACACTCCAAAAGGCATGTGCCCAATACGGGTTCTTCAGCAACAGGTGTATCCGTGTCTCGGAGTATCCTTCCGGCAAACATTGCACTCCTGGGAGTGTCCCCATGGTGTCGTTGGAATCATGGGCCACGAGGGTGTTCATGAACCGTTGCTGGGTAAAGGGCGATGAGACGCTGCCGTCACCGGAAATGTTGCTTTCCATTTCCTCATACATCTCTTGCAATGCTTCCAGGAGATCTTCCCGGTCAAGCACCTCGGCATCGTCTATTCCTTGCTTGCGTGCGATATAACGCAATTCGACGAGGGACAAGGCATCAATGTTCGGTGTGATCATGAATATCGCTCCCCTGCGTTCCGAAAATGTTGCCCGTATAGATTACAAGCGATTCAATCGTAGAGAAATCGGAACAAATAGTCAACACAACCGGTTCGGGCCATCCCGCCCCCATTACAAACACATGTCGTTTCATGGTAGTATATGAGCATGGAATTACAAATACATACATTGACCGACTTGATCTTCCACGGACACTTCTACCAACCGCCACGGGAGAATCCCCTGGTCGAAATCATACCCAAGCAACCTTCTGCGAAACCCTATCAGGATTGGAACGAACGGATATACGACGACTGCTATCGGGCCAACGCCTTCAGCAGGTATTTGGACGGATACGGGCATGTGCGCGATATCGTGAACAACTACGAGTACATTTCGTATAATTTCGGACCGACGCTGCTCATCTGGATGGAAAAGCACCATCCGGAGACGTACCGGAAGATTCTTGATGCGGACAAGAAGAGCTTGGAGCGTCTCGGTCATGGCAATGCCATGGCCCAGGCATACAACCATACGATCTTGCCGTTGGCTTCACCGACCGATGCGCAGACACAGATCCTTTGGGGCATTGACGATTTCACCCGCCGCTTCAACCGCGCTCCCGAAGGCATGTGGCTGCCGGAGACGGCGATAGATTCCCACACGATCGATCTGCTGGCGACTGCGGGCATACAATTTGTCGTCCTTTCTCCCTGGCAATGCAAGAAGATCGAAAACGCCGACGGAACATGGAAGCCGGTGCATGGAAACGATGTACCCTACCAACAGGCCTATATCCTGGAGGGGGCACAAGGTGGAAAACTTTCAGCATTCTTCTACCACCCGGAACTGGCCTCTTCGATCAGTTTCGGCCACATGCTCAGGGATGCCGATGGCATGTACCGGACCTTGGAGGAACTTGGACGGAAGGATTCCCCTGCCTTGATCCACACTGCCACGGATGGCGAGATATATGGGCATCACGAACCGTATGGCGACATGGCCTTGGCCGCCCTTATCCGAAAAGTCCACGATGGCAAAACCTTCAACCTCACCAATTATGCGACATTCCTCGAAAAACATCCCGCCCGCCTCGGTGCGATCCTGCAGCATGGGGAGGACGGGAAGGGAACCAGCTGGAGTTGTTCGCACGGGGTTTCCCGTTGGTACAAGGATTGCGGCTGCCATACCGGTGGCGAGGAAGGTTGGAACCAGGCGTGGAGAAGTCCGTTGCGGGAGGCCTTCGATCTGCTCGGAACCGAGATCGACTCGATCTTCAACCGTGAGGTATCGGACCTGTTCCACCATCAAGTCGACCCCCAGAGGCTCCTACACGGATACAGTGAAGTCCTCGGTGGTTTTGCCGATGTGCAGTCGTTCATCCAGGAATGGGAAAAAAAGTCCGGCGTATCGGTGGAAGATTACCGCAAGTTGGCCGAACTACTTGAGGGACAACGGTTCAAACAGTACATATTCACTTCCTGCGGTTGGTTCTTCAGCGATATATCGGGGATCGAACCACGTCAAAATATCCACTATGCGGTACGTGCGATCGACCTGTACCAAAGATTCTCCGATACGGACCTGTTGGGATTGGTCCTGCCTATCCTCGCAAAGGCGAAAAGCAACAGGAAGCATGACGGTTCAGGGCAGACGATAGCCAAATCGTTTGTCTCGAATGTCGGTGGTGAAGCCGAGGCGGGTGCCTATTTCCTTATGAACCAGAATTTCGCCCGTCCCGAAGATATTGTGACCGTATATGGGAAATACCGGTTGACCGCGTACAAATCGATTGGAAACAACGAATTCACATTCGAATTGCTGGACACCAGGACCCTGAGGCAGGACAGCCTGCATATGATTGTCGACGTACTGCCTGAGAATGGATACGAAGTGATGATGCATATCACCGATACAGCGACCGGACAATCGTGCAAACATGAGTTCTCCACCACACACATTCCACCACGGATTCTTGACGATGCATATATCTGGATAGACCGTTCCTTGAGTCGCATCGGCGACGAGGAGCTGGAACATATCGCTACCGATATCCGCCATTATTCACTGTTGGTCAGAAACGGCCGCTCGGCTCCTTCCGAGAAGTTGTATGTGGAGAATATGGGAACATGCTTGCGGGCATTGCGGTCCCTGTTCACCACACCGAACACCCTCCCCTGGCAGCAGAAGCGCGACAGTATCTCCCATTTGTTGGAATTCATCAAACGGAAGGGACGACAAAACGAACACGATATCGTGCGGCATATCTTCTCCACCGAGATCAACAGGGTGGCAACCGATATCCGGCGGCAGGGATTCTCTTATGAGCGGGGCTCCTATCTGCTCGAACTGCTCAATGTCGCCAGGACTCAAGGTATCCAACCTTCGATCACTTATGCGCAGGAAGCTTTGTATATCCATATCCTGGGCCCGTTGCGCCCGACATACCAGACACCGCTCACCAAGGATGTGATTGAACACCTGCATGTGGCGTTGAACTTTTCACCCGACGGCAAGCCGGTTATCGCATAAGGGACCGGGCATGGGCGAGCGCAGTCTCGTCCTGCCCTTTTCCACTGAGCATCCGTGCAATCTCTTTGACGCGGGACTCGTCGACCACCTCTTCGATACGCGTGTAGGTCCTGCCGCCCGAAGTCTCCTTGCTGACAACAAGATGGCAGCCGGCTTTTGCGGCAATCGAGGCAAGATGCGTTATGGCTATCACTTGCCTGCTCTTCGCCAATTCAGCCATCTGCTGTCCGACCGCTATCGCTACCGAACCGCCGATTCCCGCATCGACTTCGTCGAACACCAGGGTCTCGACGTCGTCCGCTTCGGCAAGCACTGTCTTCACTGCGAGCATCACACGGGACAATTCTCCTCCAGAAGCGATTTCCTTGAGACTCCTCTTGGGTTCTCCAAGGTTTGCCGAGAAGAGGAAATCGACTTGGTCGGCTCCATGTATGGTCCTCGTCCTTGGTTGTATATCTATGGAGAACACCACGTGCGGCATGCCGAGATGGACCAATCGTGCGGCTATCTGTTCCTGCAGCCGTTTGGCGGATTCCTCCCTCCGTTTGGTCAGTATTCCCGCAGCCTTTGCCACAACCTGTTCCAATGCAAGGATCTCTTTCTCCAGTTCTCCCAATTGCCCGTCATGTTCTGTGAGTTGGGCAAGCTTATCCAACGTTTGATCACGGAATGCGATGACCGCATCCAAGGATGGGCCGTACTTCTTCTTCAGTCGTTGCAGTTGGGACAACCGTGACTGCAACTCATCCAACCGTGATTGTGAGAAGCTCATGGAGGAAAGCCTGTCCCTGATCGATTCCGCGATATCCTGCGTTTCCAGCAACAGGCTTTCCAGGCGTTGGTCAATCTCATCGAGGGAAGGATCGGCCTTGGTCGCACGCCTGCAAGACTGCAAGGCCTGTCCCAAGGCTGCTATCGCCCCTTCACCGGTCGAATTCTTCAAATTGTCATACACCAGTTCCAGGTTCTCATGGATAATCTCATATTGGCTCAAGATGCGTATTTCATCTTCCAACTCGGTGTCTTCTTCCGTCTTGAGTTGGGCCCGTTGCAACTCCTCCGAAACGAAACGGAGGTAATCCTCTTCCCGGCCGGCACTCGCAAGGTCCTCCTGGAGCTTGCTGCGCTGGAGTTGCAGGTTCTCCAGTTCCCTGTATACTTTCGCATATGCTTCACTATACGGTGCGATTTCTCCATAACTGTCCAAGACCCTTCTTTGACGATCGCTGTTGAGTAGGGACTGGTGCTCATGTTGGCCATGCATATCGAAAAGGGCATCTGAAATCACCGTAAGATCCGCCCGAGTCATGGGAACGGATTGGACGAGTATGGAACCCCTTCCGCTATTCTTTACGACCCGATGGATCAGAATCGATCCTTCATCCGGCTCGATATCCCTTTCCTCCAGCCAGTGGAGCAACGGGTTGGTACGCTCGACGGAGACTACGGCGGAAACCGAGGCTTCGGCAGCACCTGTACGCACGATGGAACCATCGGCCTTTTCTCCCAACAGCAAACCGAGTGCTCCCAGGATGATCGATTTTCCGGCACCGGTTTCGCCGGTAAGCACGTTGAAACCAGGTTGGAAATCAATGTGGATATCTTCAATGAGGGCCAAGTTGCGGATATCAAGGCTTTCAAGCATGCATGCCTCCAGACCAGTTCAGTTTATCACGGATGACTTCATAATAATTACGCTCGGGAGAAACCACCAGCAGTGCTTTCGACCGTGCCTTCTCGACGGTCACGCGATCGCCCTCCTGCAATGGGAAGAATACTTGTCCATCTACAGTCAAGGATATTTGGGTCTTCTGCTTTTCCCTGACCACGATATTCACCACATCTTCCCCGGCAATCACCAAAGGTCTGTTCGACAATGTGAAGGGACACACCGGGTTGATGATAAGGGCATCCAAATCCACATCCATGATTGGACCACCGGCTGCAAGGCTATACCCCGTGGATCCCGTGGGAGTCGCGACAATGATACCGTCACTGCGGATCCTCGCAACATTGGTTCCATTGATATGCAGATCCAAGGAAACCATTTTCGATATCCCGGAGGCAGCCAAGGTCATCTCGTTCAAGCCATGGGCTTGGAAGACCTTCTCATCGTTCCTATTGACCGAAACACGTACCATGAGTCTCCTGGATACGGCGGAAAGGCCAGCCTCATACATCTCGAAAGCTTCCTTCCACTCATCCTTGCACACTTCAGTTATGAATCCGAATGTACCCAGATTCACAGCAAGCATGGGAATGCCGTATGGATGCAACAACCGTGCACAGGAGAGGACGGTACCGTCGCCTCCCAGGATTATCGCCAGATCCGTGTCAGGATGCAGGTGTATCTCCTCATCGGCGTCGAGCGTGAAGACGATATCGTTGTCTATGTTCCGTTTGGTCAAATAGGCGTGGATATCCTGAACAAAAGACTCCGCTTCAGGCTTGTTTTTATTTGCCAGAATAACGATTCTTCTGAGAAGCCTTGGAACGACCTGTTTCATGGAAGCCTCCTGCTAGGGTAGATGACTGATCACCTTTTCAATCTGTTGTATCTGTTGGTTGGAAAGAAAAGGATAAAGGGGGAATCGGATCGCACGTGAGACACAAGGAATCGCCTGCGGGAACAGGTCGAACCGATCCAGCTGATCTGAAATGACGGTATCTGTGAACGCCATCGTGGTCGCCACTTCATACCGTAGCGCGAATTGCCGCACATCTGCTGGTTTGGAATCGAGTACGACCACAAAACCGTGTCCGTTGATCGAAAAATCGATATCCTTTACCCCGAACAGTTGGTGACGCGTCTTCATGAGCGATTGCCTATACCTATCGTACACCACCTTTCTCCGGGACAGGTTCTTCTGCATTTGGGCAAGTTGAACCACTCCCAGTGCGGCATTCATGCCGGGGAGTTCAATATACTGAAGGATTGGTTGCAATGCGGTTTCGATTCGGGCGGCGATCTCCATATCCGAAGTGGAAATGGCTGCGCCGCCTGCTGTCGAGACCGTACAATATTCCTCGAAGGCACATACGACGATATCGCCGATACCACCTGCTGTCCGTTCACCATACACACTACCCAACGATTCGGTGATGTCTTCGATTATTGGAATTCCCAGACTCTTCCAGTCACCATTCGAAGGAATATTTCCATACGGTTCGTACAGGATGAGCGCCGATATGTTGTCCGTCCCATGATCCTTGAGTGCATCGAAGGAAAGGGTTCCGGTCTCGGTATCGATATCGAAGATTTTTGTCCGGCAGCCTACCGAGGCCACCACCGTTTCGTATATGTTCGGAGAGAGCGCGGAAATTCCGACAACAGCATCCGCCGGCAACGCCAAACCTTTCAATGCATATGTCAATGCATCGATGATATCGCGTAGTGCAACAGCATATCCTGATGTCCCGAGAGTTTCCTGCAATAGTGCTATGAAGGTTTTCGTCTGCTCACCTGGTCCGATCTGTTCGTCGGCCATGGTTTGCAATACGGCGTCCATGTCCTTACGTCGCAAAGTCGGTTTTTCCACTTTTATGATCATATGGATAGGATAAGAAAGTTGCGCGTGTTGCGCAAGGGAATTCGATAGAATAAAAAAAACAAAAAAAGGCCCGGCGGCTACCTACTCTCCCGCGACGAACGCAGTACCATTGGCGCGAGAGGTCTTGACTTCCGTGTTCGGGATGGGAACGGGT
>PGXW01000076.1 GCA_002839355.1 Spirochaetae bacterium HGW-Spirochaetae-2 | reverse complement strand
CCCCCCAGTATGTTCTCAGCGCCTGGGAAGGAAGTTCCCGCAGGCGGCTGGTGTTAATCGGTTTTTACTGGAACAACTGGCAGGATGCCACGGCGCGTAATACCCTAATCAACAATGCTGTCAAATGGGTCTCGGATTTTGCCGAAGTCCAGCTCACCAGCATGGCCCCGGCCAATGTTAACCCCGGCACTTCCGGTGTTAAGATGGCCAGGCTTAAAATATCCAGTTACGCCAACAGCAAAAACAACAATACTAATACCATTACAGGCTTCACGGTATACCAGACAGGGACAGCGGCCCATTCCAGCATAACCGATGTCAGGCTTTACAACTCCAATGCCTCGGGTGACCTGACAGGCAGCGTGCTGGCCCAGGCCGCCTTTGACGGAACCGGGAAAGCCACCTTTTCCGGCCTGAACATGGTAATTGACACAAGCGATAAATATTATGCCCTGGTTTATGATATTGCCGACCCTGCCGATGAGGGCAGGACAGTCAGGCTCAGGCTGGGCAGCGCATCGGAGTTTGTCACCCTGGAAGGCGGCCCGGTAAAAATATATGGCGGGAATGAGACCGCCGAAGTTACCATCAACAACATTACTCCTCCTGCTGTGCCGTCAAATGTGGTCGTCACCAACCTCAGGACCGGGACAAGCCTGCAGGCTGACTGGAATGCCAATACGGAATGGGACCTGTCCGGGTATAAAGTATACCGGGCGGTGGACAGCGGCGGGGGAAAAGGGTCATATGGCCTTTGTGCCACTGTCGCCCAGAATACCTATTCTGATACAGGACTTACCGAGTTTTACCGGTATTATTATAAAATCACTTCTTATGACATAGCGGACAACAGCTCAGATTATTCCGCTGAAGTGATGGCCATCCCCAACCGGGCCCCGGCCACACCAACCGGATTAAATGCAGCTAACCCGGGTACGGGCCATAAGCTGGATCTGACTTGGGATGCCGTTACCGGCGAACCCAATGACCCCTTCAATGATAACACACCTGACCTGGCGGGATATTACCTTTACGCCGCCACCGGTCCGGACGGGCCTTACGGCAAGGTCAATACCACACCCGTTACCGGTACCGGTTATACCCATAACGGGATAAAGGATGGTATCACATACTATTACAAGATAGCATCTGCAGACAGGTACGGCCTGGAGTCAGCCTTATCGTCGTATGTCTCGGCAACTCCCAGTGATTCCACACCACCGGAGATTATCAGCCATTATCCCGCCGGGGGGCAGGATTATGTGGAACGCAATGTGGTTATCAGGGTCAGATTTGATGAACTCCTGGACACCTCCGGGGATATCAGCGGCTGGATAAAGCTGGAGCAGAAGAACCTGGACAACAGCTATTCGGAGCTTCCGGGCACTGTCAGCTATGACCCTGTGACTTATGAACTGAAGTTTGACCCGGCCGGTGACCTGACAGCCACGGGGAACTTCAGGGTTACAGTGAAAGGAGGGGAACCCAGCGGTGTCAGGAGTTATGCCACAAGCCCCTATTTTGCAGCCGACGAGGTATGGACTTTTGGCACCCTGCTCAACCCCCATGCCGACTTTGAGACCAACAACACCCT
>PGXW01000075.1 GCA_002839355.1 Spirochaetae bacterium HGW-Spirochaetae-2 | reverse complement strand
GTCTTATACCCGTCTGGGTAGTACCGAGACGATGATACGTACACTCACCCTCTCGGCCAACGATGTGACCGAGTACACCAAGAGCTACGGGATCCTGGGGGGTCCCGGGACCATCAGCGATGCGATCGAAGGGGATTGCTATGTGCTGCAGACGGGAGACGACTATGTACCCCAGGTGTTCGCCAGCGGTTCGTGGATTCCCATCACCAGCCAGAACGCAGCCCAATATCCTGAGGCGATGAGCACATGCGGCAACGCGGTGCTCCTCGGTGGGGCGAATATTCCCGTCACCTCCACCGCACTGTACGCGTACTATCGTACCCTGTATGCGCAGTCGGCGAATATCGATGTGCTTTCCACTCAGGATCTGCAGATCATTGATACCGGACGCATCCGCTCGATGGGAAAGCATGCGATCGGGGATGGGAATTCGGGATTCATCATCAACAGCGACGGCACCAGCGAGTTCGTCGGTACGGTCATCCGCAACGCCGATCTCTCGGAGACCCGCATCGAACGACTTGATGCTGATGTGCTGCGCACCGTCAACGAGGTACGTACCGGTGAATCATTCAACGGCTCGTTGTCCTCCACTCCCTATTGGGACTTGGGGACGGTGATGGGGGACCTCATCGCCCAGGTCACGCCCAACGCGGTTGTGCACAAGGGCGGCTCGTTCATGGCCACCAAGGTGGAAGGTGGCTCTGTATCCACCGTCTTCGAGAACGTGCTGCATATCACCTCTTCTGGCGAGCGTGATCAGGACCGCAGCCTGCTCAGCCAGCAGATTACCACGGCAAATGCGGGAACCGCTTTCACCGTCCCTTCCCTGCCTGCATACACCCAGTCTCCTCTAAAACTTGGAGGAGTCAACTACCTTGCGAAAATCACCTCCACAGGTGCTGAGGTTGCAGGCAAGAAGCAGTACTCGCTCGATGGAGGGGGCACCTGGACCGACTACGAGAGCCGTACGCTCGATCATGCGACGGTCGCGGGCAAGACGGTCACGGTGCGCCAAGTACTCAGCGGCACCTTGTATGACCCAGGCAGTTGCACGACCGGACGGGTATCGGGCATCAGCTCGACCTCTCCTGCAACGCCATTTTTGGCTTCGGGAAACGGCAGGATGGTAGTCGCGTGGGGCTCGACGCTCAAGTCATTTCCCACCGGGAACGTGGGTTCGGTCTCATCCTATTCGCTGAGCACCGCCTATCCATCTTCCCTCGGTCTGGCATTCGGCAACGGTATCTTCCTGGCGATCTGTTCGGGCTCGGTCCAACGCCGCGTGCTCTCCGGTGGTGCGAACGGCACGTCGTGGAGCGAGCTGTCCAGCGAAGCTTACGACAACCTGTTCTTCGCCAATGGATACTTCTATGCACATGTGTATGGCGGCGGGGCCTCCGATTGGAAACGCTCGACCAACGGAAGTGGGTGGACAGCCGCAGGTTTCACCTGTGCCCATCCATTCCCATCCTACAATAACGATTTCATGAACTCACGCATCGCATACGGAAACGGTGTCTATATCCAGGTCAGCTATGTCACCCTCTCATCAGCATCGGTGTATCGAAGCACCGATGGGCAGAACTGGAGTGCGATCAATATCGCCAGCACGTGCCCCAGCGGCATAGCT
>PGXW01000005.1 GCA_002839355.1 Spirochaetae bacterium HGW-Spirochaetae-2 | reverse complement strand
GTGAACTTCCATGTGCGGCCATCGAAGGTCTTCAGTTCGTAGGTGTCGTAGTAGGAGCCACCGTAGGCTAGAGTGCCACCGAGGACCGTCTGGGCAGCCAGGGCTGCGTCCTTGCGGGTGATGCCTGTCATCTCTATCTCGATTCCGAACCGTGTTGTCTTGTCCATGCCGTCTACCTCTCTTTGGTGTGTTTTTCTTCGTACTGTAGTAATCACTCAAAGAAGGATATATAGCAAGTGTATATATGCAAATAAGATACACTATTTCGTAGGTATTTCTTCGTCCAGGCGTTTCACCATGTCGACCCCCGGTACCACTCCCAATGTCGAACCGGTTTCCCATGTAATGTGGATAGTACCGATGTCATCCACGTGGATTACTTTACCCTTGGTACCCTTGGGAGGTGCGTGCTCATCGTCTAGGCTCACCAGCTCTACTATACACCCGCTTGGGTATTGCTTCCTGAGGACCTCGACTCTCTTACGGTTCATCTCATCCATATGCATCCTCCGTGTAGTGTGCATTGATCGCTCAGCTTTGCTATAATTGCAAGTCCCCCTCCCCCGCTTCACCCGATACCACAGACCGTTGGTCCATCAGGAGAATATCGGGGGAGGACCAGCATGATAATCACCTTCGTGGATTATAAGTGAGCAATCGCTCCATGATGTCGTCCTGGGGATTGTTGCTCGGGATCGTCCTGGTGCAGTTCTCCTTCACGATCTGGTAGATGTGATACCAGCTCTGGTTGATCTGCTTCATGAAGGCATGGGACATGGCGACATACGGACTGGGGATCGCAGCACCGGTGGTGGGGTGCTTTGCCAGAAAGCCGAACTGGCTGATGGCCATCTCGCACTGGATCCAGCGTGCCACCGACATGGAGTACTCCTCGAGCATCCGCCTAGATATCAGATCCTCGCACCCCAGTTTCTTCAGCCACAGGTAGGTCTCGGTGAACACCTCCTCGGCACACAAATCCAGGCCGCTGCGCTGGGCCTCCTTCATAAAATCCCTCACCGGAGGCATGTCAGAGCCCTCCAGATCCGTCGCATCCTTGCTCAGATCCAATATCTTCAATTTCCTGCCCCCGGGATTGCCGTTAGCAATCTTCTCGGCGAGCGCCTTGGGTTTGCGACCGGCGCCGATCTGGGCACCACCGCGGTTCGTTCCGTCCTTGGCCATCCAGGGCCTCCTTCATCTGTAATAGTAAGGGGGGTATACCCCCGTTCGAATTCGCCGTTTTTTCGCGTGAGGGGAGCTGCCCGTTGTAAGGCGCATACCCCCCCAGAGATGCAGACCCCCCTAGGGGGCCCCCACCCCCACACTGTTTGCTGTCGGTTGTGCCGGCTGCTCTGCGCATTGCAGCTTTTGCATGGCTATTGTCTTCCTATAGTGATATTTGTACACAGTCAGATGATGCTTCTTCGGAAGCAAAGCCAGATGCTGGTCCACCGTAAGATCGCTGCGCTTAGTGAGAATCTCGCTAACTGCAAGTTCTCCGCGTAGACTGTTACCGTACTTTGCCATCACCTCGAATGGCGGTTTCAGGTAATTGGCAAGCCACCACGGGCAATGCTCCTCAAAAAGCAAGCGGCACACCTCGTCATGGGAGAGTTCCCTCACGATCCTGATGGCATCGGTGGCAAAGCTTTTCACCGTGACACATCGGTGATGATACCGCGTATGCGTCCTCCCCAACGGCTCGACGATGCAAAATCGTGTGTCTTCCTTGGGATAGAAGCATAATGCCGTGGTCGCCTTGTCCCCATAATGGAACCACACCACCGGATTGTCGGCTTTGGTCGTGTAGGTCTTGCCCACCTCAAACTGGAAGCTCTCGCTCCCCCTCAGATCCTTATCGAATGCCTTGATGTACATATCCTTTTTTACCTCCCGGTCATTTGTGAGTTCTGCAGCCTGCTACGTTTAGTGATCACGCCCCGGCTCGCTGCTGGTGCTGCTTGATAATGGACAACGTCATGTCGTGGTAGCGGGCCTTGGCATGGTATTTCTTGGGAAGCAGTGCATATTTCTGCTCGAGGGTGAAATCGTCACGATCCTTGATGATCTCCCTGATCACCCACTTGCCGCGTATGCGGTTGCCATACTGTGCCATCACCTCGAAGGGCGGCATCAGGCAGTTGGTGAGCCACCACGGGCAATTCTCCTGTAACAGCATGGCGTATACCTCGTCGCGGCTCAGCTCCCTGACGATCTTGAGCGAGTTGCTGCTATGGGCGGTGATACGGATGCAATCGCGCTGGCGCATCTTGTAGATCTTGCCCAGCGGCTGCACCTCACAAAAGCGCGAGTCCGGCTTGTGATAAAAGCACAGCGTCGTGCTCGCCTTATCCCCGTAATGGAACCAATCCCAGGGGTGCTCCTGTTCTGTGGTGTAGGTTTCCCCCACCGCGAACTGAAACCCTCCATACCCTTTCAAATCCTTGTTGAATGCCTTGATGAACATAGTGTGTCTGTCTCCTGTTGATGTGTGTGTTGATTAGTCCGCGCCCCGAGGCGTAACGTAAAAGGCCTCCCCAGCGGTACCATCGGGTGTTACCCGCAGGGAAAGGCCTTTGTCGTGTGACGGATCGGATGGCGTGCCGAGTCGGGCTGAAACCACACGAGTTCCGCCACCGGGGCTCAGGCCGCCCAAATCCCCAAAAAGGTAACTCTGAAAGGCTGGTATGCTACCACAACGTTACCTTGTCCATGTAATTCTATTGAAAGCAATTATACTGATGGTATCCTATAGGTAACATAAGTAACGTATAATCGATATGCTCGTATAGGGAAATAAAGAAGTATACTCCCACCCGCCAATTTCCACCTGTGGCGTGGCGTGTGGCACCCCTCATCTTTTTTTTCTCCTATAGCATGGGTATATGTGAAAATTCGGTGTTACTTCGTTACCCCATCCGTTTGCGGGTGAAAAAGCTCTCACCCGCCTCGAGAAATTCCGAGCAATCATCCTCGACATCACCCACCTCGATGTTGGCACACACCACTCGGTTGTTCACGCCGTTGATCTTTTTCTGACACTGGTGCGTGCCCTTTTTCGATCCGTCCTGGAAGAGTTTCAGGTGATCCCGATCCACAAAGCCCCTGACGCATTTGGCATACGAATACCCGGCCCTTTCCATAGCCTCCCTGAGGATGTTGATGGTGATGTACACCCCATCCCTCTCCAGTTTTCCATACCGTGGGGTGGCATGGGGCTTGAAGCAGTTGCGGTTGGAGGCCACCCACCCCTGTACGAAGCTCCATGCCCGTTCGATACTGTCTTCCTTTTCCTGCTCCTTCACATTCACCAGCACCGCCACTCCCATATCGATCACATCCTTGATGATCGTCTCAATCGGGAATGTTGCTTCGCCATAGAGGCACTGTGCACCATACAGATCGGCAAGACACATGACAGCGACACTGTCCAGGTGCACCCCTGCTTCGCCCAGATCCTTGGCATCGAAAGCCTCCTTGAGCCGGGCTCGCAAATCATGGTAGTCGGATTCCAGTTTTCCCTTCTGAGAGATCACGTGGTCGATCAGATGCCTGATGTAGATCTTTCCGGCGAATCCATAATTGGCTTCACTCACTTGGTGCACCATGCGGCCGAACTCGGGGTCGTCGATCGGGGCCCCGTAGAGCTCGATCGCACGGCTGATCACCCCGTCCATGGAATTCTCGCTGCTCAGAGGCTCTTCGCCGGTGGTCATGATGCTGTTTCGCCAGGTTAATGTCTCCTGCAATCCCCCGTTCTTCATGCCCCGGGTCTTGCCCTGACCGTTTCCCAACTGGTAGACCGCCATCGCCGGGGTGAGATTTCGTGCCATCTGCTGCAGCTCATCGATTCCCAGCGGCAGGTGCTTGAGCATGCCAGCACGACGTTCCAAGCCGACAGCAGTACTGTTGAAGTTGCCGATCATCTTCATCGGATCCCCCCAGAAGGAGAGTGCGAACTTCAAGGCGGCCGTCTTGCCGCTACGCGATGAGAACCAGCTGTGCAGGATGAAGATCCTCAGCTTCAAGGGCTCAAGCAGCACCGAGGCCGCCGCAGCATTCAACATCGCCCGGGAGATGGGGTTCTCCCTGAGCTTCAACGCCGTCTGTTTCCATAGGTCGTAGTCGCCTTGCTCACCGATCGCCTTGATCAGGTCCTGGTCGGCATCCTCGAATACGATCTGCCCCTGATAATGACAGGGATAGAATTCCTTGAAGCCGGAGAGCCACCCGATGCGACCCAAGCTGCGGGATACCGGGATCACCTCTTGGTTGGCAACCTCGAAGGCATTGAAATACCGTACCATCCCCTCATGGTTGTCCGAGGTCACCGGCAGTCCGGTATCCGCGTACTTGACCAGCGAGTTCTTGTTCAGCAGCTCGGAGCGCTGGGCGACCAGGTGCTTGATGCGGCCACTACGCCAGAATGCGAGCTCCATGCGCTCACAGCCGGTATCGACATTCTCCATGATGCGCGTGATCACGACCGGACGGCTGCACAGCACGCCACTCAGGGTTTCACCATCCTCCTTATGGAACGATATCACACCCCCTTCCATACTCACATGGTAGCTCGGGGGATCCATCATCCCACCAAGGTCCAGGCCATCAAGAGCGATCTCGTTGGGTTCATCTATGAAATCATCCTCGGCGGTCGCTTGGTATAGGAGCGCCCTAGTCTGCTTTACCGCCCGCTCGATATCGCGCAGACCAAATCCGGCTTTCTTCAGCTTCATCTTCAGATAGGCGTACTCGGTGGGATACCGGTCCTTGGCGATCGCAAGCAACTCCATATTGTCTCCCTCAAGCAACTGCGCTGGATCCAGCTTCTCTTGCATAAGCAAGCTCTGGATCCGATCCCAAGCGGTGGGAAGGGCGAATACGACGGGAGCCTTGACGCCACAACCGCCTTCGGGGCAGTCGGCACCGAGTGTGCGAAAATGCTCACACGTGCACGGCTTGCGGCTCTTTAGGGCATGGGCGATCTTGCGCTCGGTCTCCTCGAACGAATAGCCGCCATAGCCTTGGCTGAACTCGTGGCACGCCTGTACTCCATCCGATGCCAGGCAGAGGTTGTCCAATGATGCTTTCCACAGCGGCTCGGTCTGCTTCTCAGGGTGCTCCATCAGATCCCTGATGACCACACACCCCTCATAGATGCGAGAAGCCTCAAGAGCATCAGGGTACACCTTTTCACCCTTCTGAGGCACTGGCGAGGTAGCAGGGGCTTCTTTGACATCAGCGAACACCAAGAAGGGCTTCAGCTCCTCCAAGGTGTACAGATGCCCGTCCATCTCGCGGATCTCACAGCGCACCGGGTGCTCACTGTCCTTGAGGTTCATCGTACCGGGAAAGCGCAGCATCCTGGCAAGGTCGCTGCAGTTGTCGATCTTCCAGCCACGCTCCGATGCCTTGGTGCTCACATAACGGAAAAACGCCTGCTGCAACTCGATCGCACGCCTGCGCGATGCCTCGTCGGTGATGCATATCGGTACGGCGAGGATGTAGATGAGGTGCATTCCGTGGCCACTGAAGATGATCGCCGTCGGCTTAGGCAGCACCTCGTTTACGAAGGCCTTGATCTCCTCCTCACTCTCAGGCAGCTCGCGCTTGACGTGGGCGGCCAGGCTGAGCAGGTCGATGTCGAAATGGAAGGCCAACATGGCCGTCACCTGCTCGTTCGATCCCCTGGCGGTGCTCTCCAATGGCAGATTCGTCGGAGCGCAGCTGTAGAAGGTGTTATGCTGCTCTCCCAGCTTCAGAGCCTTTTCGACGAACGCATCCAGATCTTTCCGTTTGAATCGTTTGCTGCGGCAACGCTTGCCGACGAGCCAGGAAAGGGTGATGTTGTCATCGGGCGACAGCGGACCGAAGAACAGCTCGCAATACTCACGAGGCTCCATAGGCATATGCCTCCTTCACGAAGGTTCCCAAGCGGACCTCCTCATCGTTGACCTCGACGCCGTACTCGGTGCAAAAGCGCTGGTAGCGTTTCTTGATCGCATCGGCCGAGGGGCGGTTGGGATACTCGCTGGCGATATCTCGCCACGAGCGGTGAAAGAAATGGCGCCATCTGAGCAGGGCGCGGAACTCCGCATCCGCTATCATCTCCAGTTCATCCTCGGCGCGGTCGATGATCGTCTCGCAGCGCTCGATCATTCCATCGATCCTTCGTCTCAATCCCTCGCGCCTGATTGCAGCGCTTCCGGTCGGATCTCCGTGGGTGCCGCCTCCCATGCGCATGCCCATGGGATTGGGGGACCTGCGTCCCACGCACCCCTCGAGCTCATCCTGCAGGGACCTGAGTTCCATCTTGGCCGTCCAAACCGACGGGCAATACTGTAGGTTCATGTACGGGTCCTCCTTGTTAATGTCATGAGTTGTGTATAGATTTTTCAGCTTACGACTTTACTATAGCAGGACCGGAATAGCGGGTCAATAGTCAAAAGTACCATTTTTACTTTTACTTCTCTCTACATTCGATTTTTCTTGACAGACTCCCCCTCTTCACGCTACATTCGGGACAAGGAGGAGCATTCCTCCAGTAAATATTATGGATTGGGGGAGAAGTGTATGCTGCTGATCAGGCCGCAACAGACGGGGTACTCTGCTTGTACGCCCTACGGGGATGTGGTGCTTCAAAGCGGCGACCACCAGGCGCTGTTCGATTTTGTCGAGGCCGATCTCGCACCGTTCCAGCAGTCCTTCACCTCCTTCTTCGAAAGCCGCATCGACAAGGCAAGTGCCGCGTGCATCGGAGATGGAATCCAATCGGTGCTTGCAAGAGAGCTGTGTGATCGGGCGCGTGAGGTGCATCCCCTGCTGGGAAACGACTCGTACCTGGACAGCCTGTCCACGATGCTCATCGACTACCTGAACGCATTGCTGATCCACCGCGGTATCGACTTTACCAAGGAGCAGTATCTGAAGGCAGCCATACACCTGACTGACCCCGTCTTCCACTGTGGTATTGCCCGGGGGCGCATCAAGCCTCGACAGGAGCTGCTTGAGGCCCAATACCGCATCTATGAGAAGCGGGATATGAAAGCCCTGATTGGAGGCCATGTGCACCTGGTACGCCTGCAGAAGCAGCTCAGGCTCTGGCTGTATTGGATCCTGGACGCCTCGGTCGCACGTTTTTCCAAACTGACCATCGACGAGCGCTGCCGCCTCTACCGCCAGGTATTCAACACAAGCGGCATCTCAAGCGACCTCATCTTCACTGAACGATTCTCGTGGAGCAGACCCCGGCGCGAGATCCTCTCGGTCGAGAGTTACGTCCAGCGTCCCGAGGAGATCCTCGAATGGCAAGAGGGGACTGGGGAAAGAAAGGACTATGCAAAAGCTTTCAGGGAACTGGATGGGGATGCCGTCGAGTTGAATGGAGAGCTGGATCGATACCTGAAGGGTGAGATCGATAAAGCCAAACAAAGCGATGAGGTCGCGCTGTTCAATGAATATGAAGTCAATGACTTCGCTCACCTGGTGGCCCTCGAGGTGCGCCTGATGGCAGGTGAGAGCACCTCGGTCAAGCGCTGCCGACACTGCAGCCGTTATTTCATTGCAGAGAAGACCACCATCGAGTACTGCACTCGCATCGCGCCGGGGGAGAGCGCCCCCTGTGATGTCATCGGGCCCAAGCAATCCTTCTCACGGCTGTTGGAAGGAGATGGCGCCCTGAAGGCCTACAACTCCGCTTACAAGACCTTCTATGCCCGTCAGAGACGGGGTACGATGAGTGAGGCCGAGTTCTCAACCTGGCGCGACGAGGCAAAGAGGCGACTGCAGAAGGTGCGTGAGGGCAAGATCGCACTTGATGCGTACACCACCTGGCTCAAGCAGGATGTGCGCAAGTGGACGGCCAACTGATACTGCACACCTGAGATGTTGCCTCTCAGGGAGGCTCTTGTCCCAGGTGATTTTCACAGCCGCGCCACCACACTTTCTGGGAACTTGATCAGATGCATCACCGATCATCTACCCAGGAAAAGGATTGTGCAGCTGAGACACCAAGGGGGAACCTGTTTGTGAGCGGTAAGATGTTTTTACCGGAAGGAAAAAACTCCTTGACATTCACACCTGTTGCCAGATTCCCCCTTGGTGTTTGTGTATTCATTTGTATCTGCCAATGACTGGACATAGGCTCGTTTCTACAAGCGGATTAAACGCAATTGCTTTCTTTCAGTATTGCGATTTTGCTGAGGTCAGCAAAATCGTAAGGATGTGCTATTCATCAAGCATAGGTGGCTCTTTTTTCTCTTTCAGCTTTTTAAGCTGTTCCTTGCCAATTTCTGAAATGCTCTTTTCAGGAGTGGGTAAATTCTCCGGCATTGTACCCTCGTTTTTTGCGATAGCTTCACGAACAGTCTGTCCGACTTGGTAATGCATGCCACTTGCCGTTTCCAGTCCTTGCGGCTGTTCACGTCGGAGTTTTGCCTCGGTCTGGGTAATGCGGAACAGGTTTGCACCGAGTTCTTCACTGCCCATGTGGTCGAGAATCTTTTCACTTGTTTTGAGTTTTTTCCGTCTGTGAATATCTGCGGCGGTCAAGCCGCCATACAATCCCATGTAGCCTGCATTTTGAACTGAGCATATTCCAACTGGTCGGTGATGCCCGCTTTATGTGCTGCTTCCACAAGCATAGTGTTCCAACTTGTGACCTCGCCACGGATAACAAGGCGTTTATTATCCTCGTCAAGCTCATTGAACCGATCAGCTATTTCCTGTCTGCGGGTTTGTATAGCAAAATAGGTTTGACCGAGAGCAATAGGCTCTTTGCGTGGATCGCCGTTTTGTACGATAAGATAGCAGGCATAGCGTGAAAGCTCAAAATCATTTATCGGCTTAGAGGTTGCACCTGCCTCCACGATTTTTCTGGCCTCAAGAAAATGGTCTGCACATTCAAAACCGCTGTTCTGACAGGACAACATCGCCTTATCAATTACCTTTGTGAAATTACGCCATTGGGTATAATCAAGGACACTAGCAAGTTCACGGGCATACCAAAACTCTATGCCGTTTTCAGTAGTGTGCTTTATATCTTCAAATTGTTTGTATTCTGCTGCAATTAGTGTTGCCAATTTTATCACCGCCTTCTACTTATTTTACCATTATTTTTGACATCGTGAAATGGAAAGTAAGGCTTTTGAATAACAACAGGGGGATAGATTGTCCCCTTGTTGCCTCTTACTTATGCTTTTTCCGTTTCCATAGGCTTGGTGGTCATAATGCGCTACAGTTCAGTAGGGTACTTTCCAAAGATGGGCTGATCCTTCAGATTTTTGGCTGTATCATGGCGGTGCAGGTCGTGAAACTCTATTCCTAAAACCCCCTATAGGTTATTTTTTCCAAAAATCCCCCTTAATGCGAAGTTCTCTCTATGACCTTCTCGACCTGCACACTTTGGCAATGTGCAAGTCAGTGCAGGTCGATTCCAGAAATATCACTCCGGCAGCTGCTTCATGAAAAGGCATCCTGATTCTAAGCAGATATTTTTCATCGGGTGACGGTCGTGATGGTCTATCCTTAAAAAACCCCCTATAGGCTATTTTTTTCTCTAAAAAATCCCCTAATGCGGAGTCCTGGATAAGACTGTCACGACCGTCACCTTCCGCGCGGATGCAAGTCGATTTTGAGAAATTCCCAAAATCAAGGAGCAACCCGTCCCATGATGGAACGAAGGAACAAGCAGAACAAGGAATCCCTATATATTATACGCGTGCGTATAGGCGTATCCGTCCTTCCTTTTCTCTCTGCTCTCCTCATAAAAGTCTTTTTGGTATATTCTTGTTCCATTGTTCCAAAATCTTGAAAATCTGCATTCCAGGGTGGAATTTCGTCGATTTCTCGTGGAACGAGTTCTGGAACAAGCTTGGAACGAGCTAATTCTTGTTCCTTTCAGTCCGTACAAAGGTATCTAGCGGGAATATTCAAACTTCAAAGCTTGCATGATAATCAACACGGTATCACAGGTTTCCTCAAAACTGATCTCTCTCGCATAATCGAAATCTTTCTGATAGTTCGCCCAGAAATCATGCATACGAGGGTTTTCTCGTATATTGGTCATAATGGTTTGATAATCAGTCAGAAGTGAAATGCTTCCCCTCTTGGCGGCTGTCCTTTCTAAAGCAGAGCTCAGAAGCGACAGATCACAGTCTCCCCATCGTAAGGAATACAGAAGGTATACATCATAGAAATCTCTTGGTCTGGTGTTGGCAATGTTCCTAGAAAGTATCGTTTCCAACTTCTCAGCTAATATGGTCTCCAGATTGTATGCCATCATCGAAATGGTACGATCATCAAACAACAGCGGAAATGAATACTCGATTTCGCATGGTGTAATCTTGTCGCCTGTCGTCACATCAACTGAAAGGGGAACCCGTAAAGGTGGATAGCTGGCAATTAGACTGACACGAATCCCAGGATAATCATCGGTTTCCCGAATATCAGCAACTCGATTGACTGAGAATGTCACATCATCATCCACTTGTATGGCGCAGACATGTTCAAATACGGTTCTGATAGATTCATGATTCAGTGTGAAGCCCTTTATGGTTGCATCAAGATCCATGGTTGATCGTGATTCGAGCCCGACCATGACTGCAATCAGGAATCCTCCCTTGATGATGAAATTCTCCCTGTAGCTGGAAAGGGACAGTCGTTCCAACAAGCGTTCCATCAGATAATTTTGCAGAACGATTTGGGCTGGCAGGTGCTTTTCGGCTGCAAGGTTCTTGATCCGTGCTTTCAATTGCATGGGATTGTTGGTAATCATAGCAGAATCTCCATATACGTGAGGATCTTCGGCTTCACCCGAAGCCTTTGCGCATAATCCATGAGGCGCCCAATGTCCTTCTCCCGTGAACCGGCATACATCCTCATCGCCTGGTTCACCACCTGGATATCGGCCTTGTGACGGGTCCTGACCATATCACAGAGGGTACGTTCTATATTGTATACCTTGAGAGAGTTCCCACTTGGTGAGGCTAGCGTCATGATTCCCAACGGATACGTTTCTTCGTTGGCCACTTTGGCTACCACACCTCGTTTGAGAACATTGCCAGGATTGTATCCGAAGGGAAACGTCATGGTATATCGTGATGGAGTTCGATCGGTCATGGCATGAAGATACAGTGCAGTCTCATGGGAAAAGATTCCCCTCGAGAACCTCCATTGAAGAATAAACAACTCATCCTCCCAAGTTTCCGGGAGGGTATATACACCCCGCTCGACTCGGACAAGCAATCCATTGTGAACCATGGAGGAGAGACACCGTCTTGGAATACCAGCCTCCGTAACCTGGGTACTCGTGATCATCCCCTGGTGTGTTTCGGCCATATGGAGAATCTTCTCATCATCATCGGCTTTCACCAACTCTTTTTGTACTTTCATGCTATATACATTACATCATTTTAGCATGCATGTACAATCATTTCTGTAAGATATTTTCGCATCTTCCCCAAATCATACAAGATGATGGCAAGGATTGCGATGACGTCGTTGGAGTCTCCGCGCCTGAGTCTGGAGCGTTCACGCTGATAGGACCAGCTTTTCAAAACTCTTGTTGTTCCGAAAACTGTACCCAAGAGCCGAAAAACCCCTATACGCGTGAATATGCATATACGGGCATGCCACGCTGGTCTTCTCTCCATATAGTATTGGTATTGATGACACATGATATTTCAGGAACATAAGAACAAATCCTCCGTAATTGTAGATTCGGCAACGACACATGGCGTGTTATCGCGCATGTACCCATTGCCATGGCAAGAACACGGGAACAATCGACGTGCTGTTCCCCAGAGAGTCGCTGGTTCCCAAGAACCTCTTCGGCCACCGGCAAAGTGGATACGAACCGGGTCCGTACAGCTCTTCAAAGATCTTCACGATGAGAAAATCATGAAGGCGATACTTTGGCTCAATTTTGCGCTAAAGTGTCTCACCCAGTCCAATCGACGGATACGACATCATCCCCTTGTGATCACAAGTGACACAACTGCACAACTTTCCCTTATATATGCTAACGCGGGTATGCGCCTGCAGGCCGGTTCTTCCCTCCAAGGGAAATCGATTTTGAATATAAGGGAAAAAGTTGTGTTGTGAACGCCAGTTGTGTTCACCCGCTGCTGGGACAGCTGGACAGATAGGACACTACACCCTATAAATGTATACGCGTGTATACGGGTGCTCGTGTTGCATCCACCCCCTCTTCCATCAATAAAACTCTTGTTATATGAGTTCTTGTCCCACTGTCCCAAAGCCTCGCTTATATATTGTGTTGGCACGAGTTGCCTCTTGGGACAGTATGGGGACAACCTCTAGCATCGGCTGTCCCGAGTGCGGGATTGTCCCGCCTGATATGATGAGAAGGGCGATCTGAAGCGTGTATAGACTTTTACTCAATTTCAAGTAAAAGTCCCCTATGATGGTCTTGGCAAGAAAATTGGACTCAACCTGGGGGGCTTCCATCCTGATCTGATCAGACTCACACTCCCTCAGAGGGCAGCCATTCATAGACATTGACGACTTCCTTGCTCTTGCGGAACAGGCGGACATCACTATCGAGTACATCGAGCAGGATCCATCCAAGGTCCTTTCCCGCCATCCCTGCCGGGTCGTCAGCATCGTTATCCGTATGCCATTGATGCAATGCCTTCAATGGAGTTGCACTCCACAGGCTGTCATATGCACCGAACAGGTCTCGCGCCGAGAACTTCGATCCCTGGTCTGCGACATTGCAATAGCAATAGACGGCACCTTGCACGAAAGCCTTGATCTGATCCATGCGGGATTCGTCGATGATTGCTGTGGTTTTGCGTTTCTTGGGTGTAGGTGTTACCATGAGTCTTACACTCCCCTTCTTCTGGTTGTAGTAAAGCATGTGGGTTAAACTTCCATTGCACGCTCAGAGATAGTTCCTATACCAAATTGATGGATTCTGCAACCCTTTCGTTAAAATCTGTATATGCTCTACTGGTATCACAGCACCCTCTGTACAAAGCAGAGAAGGCTTGCACCCATATCATAAAAGCGATAGTATTATGATATATGGAGGTTCCGCATATGCCAACCATTCGTCCTAGCGCCGACCTGAGAAACAAATACTCTGAGATATCCGAAATCTGTCACCAATACCTCGAGCCGGTGTTCATCACAAAAAACGGAAAGGGAGACCTGGCAGTGATGAGCATTGAAACTTATGAGATGCTCACCGGTAAAAAGGAACTGTACAACCTCCTTGACGAAGGATTGAAGGCTCGGGATGCCGCTCAGGTCGAACCAGCGAACAAGGTGATCGCCGATATCCGAAGATCTCTGAAAAAGTGATGTACGAAGTACAGTGGACATCGCTGGCGAAGGATGATCTGGTTCATGCCATCATATACATCGCCGATATGCTCAAAGCTCCATTGGCTGCAGAGAGACTCCTTGATGACATTGAAAAGGAAACTGCAGTTCTCGCAGAGAATCCGTATCTATTCCCCCTTTCCCACGACGAGTATATCGCGCACCGTGGGATACGGCATGCAAAAGTAAAGAACTATATGCTGTTCTACACCGTCAATGAGGATGCAAGGACAATCACAATCATCAGGATGTTGTACGTCAGGCGAGATTGGATACAGCTGTTGGGTGGGCTCTCACCGTAAGCAACACATTAATTGCAACAGTACGACCTTTTTTCATTGACCGTCCCAATAAAGCCAGAAAGCTACGCTTCAGCAGCTACATATTTTTGATTGGGGCTGCTTGGTTTATCAGGAAAAGTCATCTGCAATTTCCCCGATTCAAGGAGTGGTTTGAGAAATGCTTTTCTGAAGTATTCACGATGCTCAATCCCTATGGATGCCTGCATTTCATCTCTTGACCGAGGTATTGAGCAAAACTCGATAAGCGTTTTCATTCGATCATCTTGCGCGGTAACTTGCGCGGTAACTTGCGCGGTAACTTGCGCGGTACTGGCCATAGCAGAGTAATTCACATTCTTCAGCACCACCCGGAAGTCCGAAGGTGTGGAGAAAAACTCAGGCTTCATACGATCTTCATAACCGGGGAGCTTCGCTGTCTCGCTGAGGATCTTCGTCAATCCACTGCCACGTCTTTCCATGAATTTCATGCGGTGGAACAGATCCGCGATCACCGGGTTGCGTCTGGCAGAAGCGATGGTGTGGATATCACGATCCTGGATCGCCCGACCGTCATACATGCCTCCGGGGCTTTGGATCTCAAGCCGATCATCGAACATGTCGATATGGATCTCGCTGCCCAGCAGTATGTAATCACGATGTATCAATGCGTTCACAAGAGCCTCAGTAACCGCCCGATCGGCATAATCGGGTTTGTCCACACGAGACTGGGATTCCTTCACGAAGCGAACCTTGGAGTTGTTTCGCACGAACTCACTGCTGTTGCGTAGCAGACTGATCAGGTTGCCTTCATACTCTTTGTCGTCCAAAGCATCATCGAAGATGGAACCTTTGTCGAGTCCATTCCAACGGGTGCAGAATATTCGCGAATTGCGTACGATATACTGGTCAGCCATCAGTTTGCCTGCATTGGTGAGAAATCCATCCTTATCAGCAAGTCCGAAGGATAGGTAATCAGAGGACGCAAAATGGTTGCCTGTCTTTTCAAGGTACGTTGCCTTGAGCAAGGTGAAGCTGTAATCTTCCTTTCGTGAGTCGGTGATCATCGCATCGAATGAGCGATTAAAATCACATTCTGTAGCCTCAGCAACAAGTTTCTCAATCATATCAGGGTCTTCACCTTCCCTCTCTTACAATACTACCACAAAAATCGAAATCTATGGGATGCCTCATGCGGCCCACATGCTAACGCTTCACTTGCAATCAGTTTGATACTGCCTAATTGTACTACATATTCATCCGATACGCGATTCAAATCACCAGATCCACACCATCCCAACGTGTAATCCCCTAATCAATGCTTCTGATACCGTTGCTGCCCTGAGGCCCCTTTGTCGGCAACGGTAACCTTGCAGTTATGTGTGCCGATATAGCTGAGGAACATCGAGCCCAGCATGAGTCGGTCCCCCTTGGGAATACGGTTCCACTCGTATCCCTTGAACAGATCCTTCACCAGGAAGGTCTCCCCTTCCCGTACATGCGAGGTCTCATCGATTGCGGTTTTCAACAAGGAATTCAGGTCGTCCATAAGCAAATTTCCTCCATTTTTGTTATTGTTCTTTTTATTAATATTGTTATTCTTATTGTTCAGAATATTGATATTATAAGCCAAAAAATAAGGCGCGTCAATCGTCTTCGCGCTCCATCATCTCCCACACAAGCTTTCTGGCTTCTGGTGTCTTTCTGAGAAATTCAATCATCTTGTCCCCACAGGGATTCTCCTTCGATTGCTCATCTCCATACAGTAACCAAGATGCACTTATAGCGCATGCGTCCTCGATCTTCTTTGCAAATCGAGTCGTCATCCTTCTGCGTCCGAATTCAACTTCCACCAGGTTGGGAAGAGAAATTCCCGCTATAGCCGCCAGTTCCTTTTGCTGGATTCCTTTTCCCTTACGCCATTGTACCAACCTGCTACCGGCAGATGATGAAACCTCATCAGCCTGCAGCCTGGATGTTTCTGTAAAGAGGTCCTCTCCCTCATCAAGAAACGGCCATGTAGGATTCAGTTGAAACTCCTTGATGATGGATTCAATCATTTCCATCGTCGGAAGGCTCTCTCCCTTTTCAACCCTGCGCAAATGGGCGAGAGAGTAGCCGATCCTTTTTGCAAAATCGGCTTTAGAAAGCTGAAGCCTGTTTCTCAACAGCACAATCGTCTCGCAGACCGTATTGTCCGGTGAGTGTTCTATCTCCTTGTTTTCAACCCTCTTTTTGATTGACAAATGCCTAAATCTCCATAAAAATATACTTTGAAACGCCAAAATAGTAAAGCATTGATTCAAAACCACTGCTGACGAAGGAGCTATCCTTGATCCCACACACCCAATCTTCAAACGGAAGGAGATGTGTCAAAACCCTTTTTCCTCCATCATCTCCCACACAAGCTTTCTGGCTTCTGGATGTTTTTTCAAGAAACTGGTCATTCTTTGTCCACACGGAAGATACTTCGCGTCCTCATCCCCATGCAACAACCATTCAGTACCGATACCGCAGGCGTCCTCTATTCGCTGAGCCATCCTCAAGGTCAACTTCCTACGGCCATACACAACATCCTCGATGATAGCCACTGAAATTCCTGTCAGCTTTGCGAAATCCTTCTGGTTGATATGCAGTTCCTTTCTCAAGTCCACCAACCTCTCTGCAACGGCCTTGATGCTGCTCAGTTCTTCTTGTTCACTGAATTTCCGATGAAGTTTGTTACCATCTGGGTCACCGGGCCGTTCCTCAGAGAAAGGCCAATTAGAATCAAGATGAAAAACATTCCGTATGACGCTTATCAATTCATCGGTTGCTTTTCTCTTGCCTGATTCCACCTCGCTGATATGGACCCTGGAATACCCTGTTCTCATGGAGAAAGCTGAAATGGAAAGTTGATAGCTTTTACGCAATATTGTGATAGCCTTCCCGATATCTTTTTCCAGAATATCCGTATGGGCTTTTTCACTTGTTTTTGCTTCAGGGTCGATATCCATTGACAGCAGAATCCTTCTGAACAACAATCTTGATATGTTACACAAATCATATTTTTCAATAATGTGATTTGGAATAGGAGCCACCCTTGATCACATCAGACGCACCGCTCATCCGTAGCGACTATGAAACAGGGCTATTCACTAAACAGGCGCTGGCCGAGAAATACCACGTACACCCCGATACGATCACGAATGTGCTCAGCAGGTGCGAGGATCGGGATATTTACCGCAGGACTTCCACGCCGGGAAATCTGTTGATCACCCCGTACCAGACTTTCATCAAGGAACAACTCCAGCGCGGAGATATGCAAGCCACATCCATATTCCAGCTTCTCATAAGACTCGGTGCCTGTCTGTCATTGTCGACGGTTACCAAAGCCGTGAGAAAAATCAAATACGATCTGGACATGGCAGCCATCCGGTATGAAACATCCCCCGGCCAGCAAGCCCAGGCTGACTGGGCTTCGTTCAAAGGGTTCTCTGCAACCATCGATGGTATTGAACGGCCCATCTATGCGTTCTTCATGATCCTCGGCTACTCACGGATGCGGTATGTCGAATTCGTAACCGAGATGACCACGATGACCTTGATCAGATGCATCGAGAACGCCTTCGCGTATTACGGTGGCAGCACCAAGGAAGTGCTCTTTGACAACATGCCCCAGATCGTGAACCGCTGTCTTACCACGAAGGGAGGCAACTCGCTCGAACGGATGTTGATTCCCGAGTTCACCGCCTTCGCTGACCATGTCGGATTCGACATAACTCTTTGTAGGATAAGGAGACCTCAACAAAAAGGGAAAGTCGAGCGAGTCGTGAAATATTTTAAAGAAGGCTTCATGCCCATGCTTCCCAAGAAGACAGGTCACTCGCTGATCGATCTGAATGAGCAGGCCATACAATGGTGTGATGAAGTGAACCACCAGGAGCACATGACCACCATGGAAATTCCGTACGATCGCCTTGGTTCAGAGAACCTGAATCCACTCCCCCGGATTCCCTATCTTGAGGATACCACAGCCAAGGTCTCCAAGGACGGATGCGTTGCCTTCCGTGGCAGGGTATTCAATGTCGATATGCGCTTTGCCGGGATCGAGGGCAAGATAATCGACCTTGAGGACACCATCTTCGGCTACTTCGACGGCAAGCTGGTCATCCTGGGAAAGCGTGACTTGCCCGTTCATGTCCGGCATCAGTATTGTCACAGCAGGCATTCAGGAAAGATCAAACAAAAACGCTCCAAGCGGATCCATACCAACATTTCCCGATGGCTTGGTGGCAACCTGCCGCAGAAGATCTCGGTTGACTGGAAGCTGATCTATGCGTGACCCGTTTACCAAGCAGGTACTGCAGGATATCGCGTCTTTCAACAATCGCTATCTTGGAGGCATTCTTGCAAACCTCTTTGAATCTCATCCTGAGCTGCAGGAAGAGATCGCCGATTCCATCATCGGTGCGGTTGCCGCCAAGGAAAATGACAACGTAAACAAGCTTCTGGAGGAGGCGTTTCTTCCCGGGTATCCCGATCACCCCACCCTCTCGGATTTTGATGCATCCTGTCTGTCAAAGACGGACAAGGAGGTGTATGATACGTTCATGACGCTCGATTGTCTCATCGACAGGAACAGAAAACCGAATCTTGTTCTCTACGGTCCTCCCGATTGTGGTAAGGAGAAGGTCGCCGTCGGATTGGGCGACCGATTGTGCAGGGAGGGGAAATTGGCGCGCTTCATCGATTTTCATCATCTGATGGAGGTGCTGCAGACCCATGGGAGACTTCCCTCCAGCAACACCCTGTACAGGATACTCACCAAGGTGGAGTGTTTGATCATCGATGATTTCGCCTGCATGAACATCCACGATGCCGATCTGCTTGACAGCCTCTATGTGTTGCTCAGGACCAGGATCGACGATCATCTCAGCCCGAAGACCAAAAAGAAGATCCGCGCCACTTTTGTCACGACTCATCATCATTTGGAAGACTGGCCGCGCCATTTGATCGGTGATGACTTCAAGGTGCTGCAGATCATCAACATCCTCTACGGTCGCGGGACCCTGCTGTCCATCGACGAGAAGGCTCCCAGAATTGAGGAAGATGAAACCACTTCCTCAGCTTCCGAGGCTCCCCGATAGCCGACAACCCCGAAAATTCACTTACGTTTAAAAAGTACCTTTTCCCAAAAGGCGTGAAAACCATGTCTTTTCCAATCCGGAAAATTGGAATGCTCAAAATGCCGAAAATTGCGATGCTCTCTACAGAGGGAAAATCGGCGCGTTTCATCGATTTCCATCATCTGATGGAGGTGCTGCAAACCCATGGGAGACTTCCCTCCAGCAATACCCTGTATCGGATACTCACCAAGGTGGAGTGTTTGATCATCGACGATTTCGCCTGCATGAACATCCATGATGCCGATCTGCTTGACAGCCTCTATGTGTTGCTCAGAACCAGGATCGACGATCATCTCAGTCCGAAGACCAAAAAGAAGATCCGCGCCACTTTTGCCACGACCCATCATCATCTTGAAGATTGGCCGCGCCATTTGATCGGTGACGACTTCAAGGTGCTGCAGATCATCAATATCCTCTACGGTCGCGGGACCCTGCTGTCCATCGACGAGAAGGCTCCCAGAATTGAGGAGGAAGAAAACACTTCCTCATCTTCCGAGACTACCCGGTAACCGACAACCCCGAAAATTCACTTACGTTTAAAAAGTACCTTTTTCCAAAAGGCGGGAAAACCATGTCTTTTCCAATCCGGAAAATTGGAATGCTCAAAATGCCGAAAATTGCGATGCTGTCTACATCGGTAATCATCAACCCCGAAAATTCAGTTACGTTTAAAAAGTACCTTTTTTCAAAAGGTGGGAAAACCATGTCTTTTCCAATCCGGAAAATTGGAATGCTCAAAATGCCGAAAATTGCGATGCTGTCTACATTGCTCAGGACCAGGATCGACGATCATCTCAGTCCGAAGACCAAGAAGAAGATCCGCGCCACTTTTGTCACGACCCATCATCATCTAGAGGATTGGCCACGCCATTTGATCGGGGACGACTTCAAGGTACTGCAGATTATCAACATCCTCTACGGTCGTGGGACCCTGCTGTCCATAGACGAAAAGGCTCCCAGAACTGAGGAGGATGAAAACACTTCCTCAGCTTCCGAGGCTACCCGGTAACCGACAACCCCGAAAATTCAATTACGTTTAAAAAGTACCTTTTTCCAAAAGGCGGGAAAACCATGTCTTTTCCAATCCGGAAAATTCAAATGCTGGAAATGCCGAAAATTGCGATGCTGTCTACATTGCCTATTTCAAAATCCTATAACGGAATATTCCCATGTTTTTTCTTGAGAATCTGTTGTTCCTTTCTCTGAAGCTGAATCAAGGATTGGATGATTACCTTTCTTGTCTGATCGGGCTCAATAATTTCATCAACGATACCACTCTCTGCAGCGATGGTCGGGTTCACAAACGTATCTGCGTATTCCTTTTCGAGCTTCTCAATCAGCTCTTTTGGATTGGGAGCATTCTGCAACTCACTCTTGAACAGAATCTCTACCGCCCCTTCAGCTCCCATGACTGCAATCTCCCCGGTATCCCAGGAATAGACAAAATCTGATCCAAGGTGCTTGGAACACATTGCAATATAAGCTCCGCCATAGGCCTTACGAAGAATGATGGTAATCTTGGGAACAGTGGACTCAGCATACGCGAACAACAATTTCGCACCATGTCTGATAATGCCCTTTCGTTCCTGCTCAAGACCTGGGAGAAAACCAGGTACATCTACGAATGTAAGAAGAGGTATGTTGAATGCATCACAGAAACGGATGAATCTACTGGCCTTATCACTGGCATCACAATCCAACACTCCGGCAAGAACCTTCGTCTGGTTGGCAACAACACCAACGGTAGATCCAGCAATACCAGCAAATCCAATGACCAAATTCTTTGCAAAATCCTCTGATATTTCCAAAAAGGATTTATCGTCAACTACTGCTTTAACTACTTCCCGAACATCATAAGAAACCTTCGGATTATGGGGAATTTTTAGAAAAGCACTTGATTCAATTCTGATTTCAGAATCCTGCTGAATTTTTCTGATTACAGAACTCTGCTCATCCCAGCTTTGAGGCAAATACGAAAGGAGACTTCTTACTTTCCCAAAACAAGATTCTTCGTTCGTTGTCCTAAAATGGCACACCCCACTGACTGAGGCATGCATAGATGAACCACCTAATGCTTCCTTATCAATGTCCTGATATAAGACCTTTTTCACTACATTGGGCCCGGTTACAAACATGTGACTGATGGAATCAACCATGAAGACAAAGTCCGTAATACCTGGTGAGTAGACAGCACCTCCAGCACAAGGACCAACAATCACTGATATTTGGGGTATATATCCTGAAGCGAGAGTATTGAGTCTAAAGATGTCCCCATAGCCAGCAAGAGAGTGTATCCCTTCTTGAATACGGGCCCCTCCACTGTCGTTGATTCCGATAACAGGACATTTGCAGTCAATAGCCAACTGGAGAATACGGGCAATCTTCTTGCCATGCATCTCACCCAAAGTCCCTCCCATTACTGAAAAGTCCTGGGAGTAGACGGCAACAGGACGCCCATGAATCTTTCCAAATCCAGTAATGACACCGTCATAGGGAAGTTTCTTTTGATCCATGCCGAAGAGGCTGCAGGAATGTTGAACTCTTGAACCAATCTCTTGGAATGAGCCCTCATCAAGAAGCAAGCTAAGCCTCTCTATTGCATGAAGCTTACCCTTTGAGTGTTGCTTTTCTAGATCGTAGTGCATCATAGTCCACCACTCACATTGAATACCTGACCTGTGATATATGAAGAATCTTTAGAGACTAGATAACGAACAAGAGAGGCGACTTCTGTTACGGTTCCGAACCTATGCATCGGTATTTTTTCAAGCAAAGAAGTCATAATGCCTTCTGGAATCTGCTTTGTCATATCGGTTTGGATATAACCCGGAGCTATTGCATTGACAGTAATGTTCTTTGTCGCTAATTCTAAAGCAAGAGACTTCGAAAATCCGATCAAACCGGCTTTTGCAGCTGCATAATTTGATTGCCCAAATCCTCCAGAAAGTCCGATGATGGAGGAGATGTTTACTATCCTGCCCCAACCACCATCAATCATTGGTCGCAAACATGCTTGGGTATAATAAAACGCTGCATTCAGGTTGATTGAGATCACATCATCCCACTCTTCCTTGGTCATATTTCGGCAAGTCTTGTCTTTTGTTATGCCAGCATTATTTATCAATATTGAAATTGTACCATGCTGCAAGATTTCAGCAACGACCCTTTGAATTGCCTCATAGTCATGAGAATCAGCTTTCAACGGGTGAATATATTTTGACTCGAACTTTGCAATTTCAGAAGACGTACTACGATACGTGTAATACACATCGAATTCTTCAGAAAGAACATCTACAATGGCTTTCCCGATTCCTCGAGAGCCACCTGTTACCAAAGCAATTTTTCTCATTTGATTACAACTATTCCCATTCCAACAGCATCGCCCCGTAGGAAAGCCCTCCACCGAAACCTACCAGTACGATTTTATCACCTTTTTTTAATAAACCTTTTTTCGAAGCCTCTGCTAATGTGATAATCACCGAGGCTCCCGAGGTGTTGGCATACTGCGCTATGGTGGTATAGGTTTTTTCCATGGGAACTCCAAGATCCTTGAAGCACTTCTGGATGATGTTTATGTTAGCTTGGTGAGGAAAAATCCAATCTATGTCTTCAATGGATAGACCTGCATCCTTGACTACCTTTCTAACCGCAAACGGCATAACCCTGGTGGCGAAATCCCACACAGCCTTCCCTTCCATCTGGAAACGATGCATGTTCTTGTCCAAGGTTTCATGGGTTGCAGGATATCTGGATCCCCCTGCAAGGAATTGAATGACCGAAGATCCCTGACCTTCAGTCATCAAGTACTTGGTCATAATACCCTTACCCTCAGAGACTTCCGAAAGAATGCAAGCACCTGCGCCGTCTCCGAAGAATACGCAAGTCGACCTATCCTGCCAGTCCATGATTCGTGAGTATGTCTCTGCTCCGACTACCAGAACATGTTTATAAGATTGCTCGGCAACCATCATCGAATATCCAACAGAGATGGCATACACAAAGCCTGCACAAACAGCCCCAACATCAAAGGCCGCAGCGTTGTAAGCTCCTAACTTACCCTGTACAATAGATGCTGTCGGGGGCTGGATCATATCGGGACTGGAAGTCGCCAAAACAATCAAATCAACATCTTCAGCATGAATACCTGCATCCCTGATGGCATTCTGGGCAGCATACAGGGCGAGATCACTGGTTGCTTCCTGATTTGACGCTATCCGCCTTTCCTTGACACCGACCTTAGAGAATATCCACTCATCGGTGGTGTCGATTGTTTTCTCAAGTTCTTTGTTGGTTACCACTTTCGAGGGAAGATAGTAGCCGGTTCCTGTTATGCCGATGTTTCTCATATAAGGTTCCTTTTATGTGATAACAAAAAAATAGTACCAATATTATTCAACACAATACTGGAATTCTATTCTAGATATAGTACAATCCATTAATAGATTGGAGTATATACAATGTCACAAATATCAAAAAATGCAATTATTCATGATGGTGTAAAAATTGGAAAGAATGTAACAATTAGAGACTTTTCTGTTATTTATCCAGGAGTGATAATCGGAGACAATGTCGAAATAATGGAAGGTTCGATTATCGGACGACTCCCAAAGGGTGCCAAAGCTGTAGCAAGGAAGCCACTTGAAGAATATAAAACAGTGGAGATTGGAAATGATTGTGTAATTTCTACTCATTCAATAATTTATACAGATGTACTCATTGGAGAGGGCACTCTGATTGGAGATGGAGCATCAATTCGAGAACAATGTAAAATTGGATGCAATTGCATAATTTCCCGTTATGTAACTATTAATTATAATACATCAATCGGAAATCGTACCAAAATCATGGACAATACACATATTACTGGAAATATGATTATTGGCGATGATGTATTTATCAGCATCCAAGTATCTACAACTAATGATAACAATATTGGTAGAAAAGGATATGATGATTCAGGAATTAAAGGGCCAACTATCAGTAATAATGTTTCGATTGGTGCTGGAGCTAATATTTTACCAAGGATACTAATTGGGGAAGGAAGCATTGTTGCTGCGGGATCTATTGTTACCAAAGATGTTAAACCAAATTGTTTGGTAATGGGAATCCCAGCAAAATTTGTTAAACACCTTGATTTGGGTTAAACACTTAGCTTTTTAGCAGTACATCCTCTCATAATACCCCTGATAATCCCCACTCACAACCCGCTCAATCCACTTCTGGTTGTCTAGGTACCATTGGATGGTTTCTTTCATTCCTTGTTCAAAGGTATAAGTCGGCTTCCATCCAAGTTGGGATGTGATTTTGGTGTTATCAATGGCATATCGTCTATCATGTCCAGGACGA
Organism: Spirochaetae bacterium HGW-Spirochaetae-2; assembly: GCA_002839355.1. GTDB lineage: Bacteria > Spirochaetota > Spirochaetia > Sphaerochaetales > Sphaerochaetaceae > UBA8525. Next base: position 54,077 of record PGXW01000005.1, on the reverse strand, counting down.
TCCTTCACGTAGGTGATGAGTTCCTCTGACTTACCGAGTGTTTTGATGATGAGCTTTACAATCTCAATATTGGCTTTCTCATTGTTTCCACCTATGTTGTATATATCACCAGTCTCCCCTTTTTCCAAGATGGCATCAATGGCAGAGCAATGGTCTATGACATGCAACCAATCTCGAATCTGCATACCATCACCATAAACGGGAAGGCTCCTGTCGTTTATGCAGTTGTTGATCATAAGTGGAATAAGCTTCTCTGGAAATTGGTAAGCACCATAATTATTTGAGCATCGAGAAACAGTGACCGGCAAGCCGAATGTTTTCTGATAGGAACGGACAATCAGGTCTGCACTGGCTTTCGATGCAGAATATGGACTATTGGGTAACAAGGGCATGGACTCTACAAACAGTCCCTCTTTACCAAGTGCTCCATAGACTTCATCAGTGGAGACTTGGTGAAATCTGACTCCCTCTTTGTATTCTTTACTGTACTTATCTTCTGGATATATTTTCCAGGCTCGTTTTGCCTCATCAAGCAGAACTTCGGTGCCTATGATGTTGGTGGTAAGAAAAATGTCGGGATCCACAATACTGCGATCCACATGACTTTCTGCTGCAAAGTTGACCACATGGGTAATCGGATATGTCTTAAAGAGACCTCTAACCATATCTCGGTCCCTGATATCACCTTTTATGAATGTGTACCTAGGATCTCCTTCTACACCCTTCAAATTCTCCAGATTTCCTGCATAGGTGAGTACATCCAGATTGATGATAGTATCCTCTGGATGTTTCTGGAGGATATAGGTTATAAAATTGCTTCCGATGAATCCTGCTCCTCCGGTAACCAGAAGAACACGAGAATCTGTCTGTCCTAGTTTTTTACTCATAGCGTCCTCACAAACCATTCAGTTCTTCAACGAGTGATAAGATATATTTCCCATACTCGGTCATCTCCAATCCTTCTCCTATTTGTCGTAATTGTTCGGTAGTGATGAATCCACGTCTCCAAGCAATCTCCTCGATACAAGAGATATAAAAGCCCTGTCGGGATTGTACAGCCTCTACATATTCTGCAGCTTTAAGCATCCCCTCTGGATTACCGGTATCCAACCAAGCCATACCACGTCCAAGTAGTTCTACATGGAGCTCGCCCATTTCTAAATATGCATTATTCACCGAGGTTATCTCTATTTCTCCTCTTGCCGAAGGCTTAACCTGCTTAGCTATCTCGATAACGCGATTGTCATAGAAATAGAGTCCTGGAACTGCGAACTTTGATTTTGGGTGTTGCGGCTTTTCCTCGATGGAAATCACTCGCTGATTATTATCAAATGCAACGACTCCAAACGAACGGGGATCATTTACTGGATACCCAAAAATGGTAGCTTGAGGCAAATTCTTTTTTGCCTGTTCTAATGACATGGTTAATGACTGTCCGTAAAACACATTATCACCAAGAATCAGACAAACATCATCCTCACCAATAAAATCTTCTCCAAGGATGAAAGCATCAGCGAGTCCTCGAGGGGTATCTTGGATCTTATAGGAAATATTAATTCCTATTTGAGATCCATCACCAAGTAATTTCTCATATACTGGAGTATCCTCTGGGGTAGAAATAATTAGTATTTCCCTAATACTTGCTAGCATTAGAACAGATAAAGGATAATAGATGAGAGGTTTATCATAAATAGGAAGCAACTGTTTTGAGATAGCTTTTGTCATGGGATAGAGCCGCGTTCCTTTCCCTCCAGCTAGAATTATTCCTTTCATATGGCAACCTCCAAATAACCTGATAGTAGAACTCAGATAATTATGACTTCCTTCTCATATTCCATACTATTTGGATTAAGTCTTTTCTATATAAAACCAATATGAGAAGTACAAATAGAATAGAAGCAACACTGGAAACAGTAGCAAAATTGAAAAATTGTAACCCTAGGAATAGCAGTGCGAATACAACTGAAAGTATCAGTTTTTTCGAATACACCATAAGCAATTGCTTCTTGGTTACTATCATAATGATAAGTAGAGAAATGAAATATCCTAATAACGTAGAGAGCGCGGCCCCTTTGACCCCATAGATCTTAATCAGTATGAAATTTAAGAGAATATTAAGACTTGCTCCAACAAGTAAACTTCCTGTAATTATATAGCTTTTTTTTACTACTAAAAATTGATTACCGGCAACTTGGAAAAGCATGAGTAAAAGAGGTGAGATAAAAAGATATGGGAAGACTATTACTCCTTTGGTATATTCCCCTGTAAATAATGTGTTGAAAATAAAATCGTCGAAAAAAGATATCCCAAACAATGTAAGGATTGAGATTATTCCTAAAATCTCGAAGACTCTCGAATTCAGCGATACTTGATCTGAATCCTTCATGGTAGAAAAAGCAAAGTATTGCCACCCACCAGCAAATGCGGCATATATAAATTGGCTAATTGATGCAACTCTAGCTCCGATAGAATAAATTCCAACCTGATCCATCCCTAGCATATTTGAAATCATTATCCGATCCATTGAATGAAAAACCCAATAGATAATAAAAGTTGGAACTAGGGGAATTCCTATCCTCAACAACTCTGAACGAATTGATCTATTTGAATCATGTAAAGAAAAATGTGCTCTATTGAGCAAATAGAAAAATAGAATCAGAAGAAATATAGATATAAGATTCGAATATATTAATCCATAATAACGATACCCGTAGTAGATGAGAATAATTGCAAATGCATAATAGATGCCTGAATTCATCAATCCAGAATAAATATAAATTTTTCTCTTATTCTGCATTCTTGTGGGAGCGGCAATAATCGATTGAAGAGCATGGAAGATAACTCCAACTGCGGCAAAAACAACGATCAGCTGATATTTATCTCCTCCCAAAACAAGCATTGAAAGAGGCTTTTTGAAAAGAATTAGAATTGATGCAATTATGATGGAAGAACAGAGAACAATACTCAAAGCACTCGATGTGACTTGCTTCTTATATAATGGATCATTTTTTTCAAAAAACTCCCGAAACATTGCATCATACATTCCCAAACCGGCCAGAGCTGACCCAAAACTCACCAAGGTGTTGAACATATCAAAACGGCCAAAATCTGCAGGATCGGTCAACAACCTGGTAATTACCGGTAGAAGTAATAATGGGATAATCTTATTGAGAACATTTATTAATCCATAGGCAAAGAAGTTTTCTATGAGTAAACGAAATCTATTATGAGTTTTTGACATTATATTGATTAGAACTTATTAACAGCATCTATGACATAATCGATTTCCTCATCTGTCATACCATTATATAGAGGAAGACTAAGACTCTCGGCTGCAAATTGTTCTGTTATTGGGAAATCACCTTTTTTATACCCAAGATGCTGGTAACATCCTGCCAAATGCGGTGGAACAGGATAATGGATTTGAGTTTGGACTCCCACATTCTTCAGATAGTCCTGTAATGCATCTCTCTTTTCTGTACGAATCACGAAGAGATGATAGACATGATCTGCTCCAGCTGCTGTCTGTGGCAAAATGATGGAATCATTTTTAATTCCCTGGATATATCTATTTGCAATCTTTTTCCTTTCTTCTGTTAATTCATCTAGGTGAGTTAGCTTAACACACAACAATGCAGCCTGAATTTCATCAAGTCTAGAATTGACCCCTTCTATTTCATTATAATATTTAACCTTACTACCATAATTTCTCAACATAGAAACCTTTTCAGCTAAATCATCATTATTTGTAACAATAGCCCCTGCATCCCCAAAAGCGCCTAAGTTCTTTGTTGGGTAAAAACTAAAACAGCCGATATCTCCAAAAGAGCCTGTCATTTTCTTGTTATAATGTGACGCATGTGATTGTGCACAATCTTCAATAACGAATAACCCATGCTTCTCAGCGATTTCCATGATTCTATCCATCTGGCATGCCTGACCATAAAGATGTACTGGTAAAATAGCTTTTGTCTTTGGTGTTATACTTGCTTCGATTTTATAGGGGTCCAAATTGTAGTATTTATCAGGTTCCACAAATCTCGGAGTAGCTCCATTCTCTGTTATCCCCAGAACAGTTGCTATATATGTATTAGCGGGGACAATTACCTCATCTCCTACACCAATACCTAGTGCCCTGATTGCAAGAACCAAAGCATCCAATCCGGAGTTTAAACCCACACATCTATTTGTACCACAATACTGAGAAAATGCTTTTTCAAACGAAGCAACTTCGTTTCCCAATATATACCAAGCAGACTTCAGGACTCTTCCTGAAGCTTCTGAGAATTCTTGAGCATATTTTTCGTATATGCGGTCTAGGACATTGAATTTAATGTTCTTCTGGTTCATTCCAATAGCCTTCTTTTACCAATCTGATAAATTCATCGTAATCTCTGATATAATCATTCTCATCATAATAATCTGAAGCCGCGACACAAAGAACCGAGTTCTCTTTATTCCATATCATTTCGTGCCAAATACCCTGCTGAATTAGCAATCCTTCAGAAGGATTATTTAACCTCACTTCTTTCTTTGAGTGCCCATCATCAATAATGAAAGTAATATCGCCGTAAGGACACCACGCTATCTGCTGTAATTCTTTATGTGCATGGAAGCCTCGTCTCGTTCCCAAAGGAACTTCATAGGTATAATAGATTCTCTTGATAGAGAAACCGATATCGGAGTCTTCAAAGAAAGCGAGGTACCCGATTGAGGATTGCCCACGTGTTATAAACTTTATAATCACTTGATAAAACCTTTGAGTGTACCTCTCAATTTATAATACACCAATAAAAGTTTTATCCCGATTCTTTCTTTAAGGGATAATTCTATGCTTGATGACTTCTCAAATATTTCAAACAATTTTTTTAAAAAAAACCTATCACTGTAATGAGCCTTAAGAGCTTCATAGCTAGCTTTACCAAGAGCTTCACGTTCTTTGGGAGATTTGCGAATAAACTCCCTAATAAAAACATCAGTATGTACGGTGTCTCCATTCATTGCAGCTAATTCGGTGGGATTATCTGAGAAGTAGCCAAATGTTTCGGACTCATAAGTATAAGAATTCACTACTAAGGCAGGGATACCATGATTTGCCGCGTCAAGAACAGTTGTGCCCATACCGATGTATAAATCTGTAGATTTGAAATAATCAGCAAGCTTCTCATAAGGAACCCTTCCGACAAATTCAACGCAGTTTCTAAAATCTGTAGGTATTTTATCGATCTCTGCTTGCAAATCTCTCTCTTGCTCTCCAGAAGCAATTATTTGGAGCTTGATTGTGGGGTTTTCAGTAGAAAGAATTACTATTTGTTTAATAAGTCCAAAAATATATCCCTTAAAAGGGAATTCTGCACGAGCGATAGTTAGTAACCGAATATTAGTATCATCACTTTTTTCGAATACAATTGATGTTGCATCGCTTATCGCATATGGTAATAAAAGTACATTATCGGTTCCTATAGTTTTACCTCTATATAATTCACAGTAGCTCTGTCTACAATAATTGTCCATCAATAGTAACAAGCCGTTTGAGTTCATTCTTGCGATGACGCTTGAAAACAAATATCGATAGATTAATCTACCGATTTTATTTTTTGGAATTCCATTACTCGGATGAACAATATAAAGCAAATTAGTAATATTCTTACGACTCTGTGTAAGCATAACCATTTCAATATATTGAATAAAACTATAAGAAATGAAAAAGAACTTGGAATCAAAGTGAATGAACGATTGGTCAGTGATACTATTTTTTTCAAACTTTAATAAGTTTACTCCATACTTCTTTAGTTTATTATAGTTATCTATATCATCAATTTTTCTGTACAAAAAATAAACATTGTGACCTTTATCAAGAAGGTATTTTGAAAGATGGATGGATAGGGTCCCAGTTCCTCCAGCAAATCCAGTATAATTAATCACAAAGTTTATCTGCATCATTGCTTCGAATCCTTAGAGGGAATTCTGTATTATAGAAGCAATCCTCTTACATGCAAATCCATCACCATACGGGTTGCTTGCCTGACTCATTGCTTTGTATGCTTCTTCATCGTTCAAGAGTAATTTGAAATTCTCATAAATTACTTCTTCTGTAGTTCCCACAAGCTTTAGTGTTCCTGCTTCTATCCCTTCTGGTCGCTCAGTTGTATCTCTCATGACCAATACAGGCTTACCAAGCGAAGGTGCTTCTTCCTGGATACCTCCACTATCGGTTAGAATCATATAGGACCTTGCTAAAAAGTTATGGAAATCCAATACATCGAGAGGTTCGATGATCCTAATCCTATCACAATCACCTAACTCTTCATTTGCAGCCTGTCGTACTGCAGGATTGAAATGGATAGGATAGATTGCTTTCACATCGTCGTGCTCATCTATTATCCTACGGATTGCCTTAAACATATTATGCATAGGTTGTCCAAGGTTCTCTCTACGATGTGCGGTAATGAGAATCAGACGACTACCCTTAGCCCAATCCAATTGAGGGTGAGAATAGTCCTTCCTAACTGTAGTTTTCAATGCATCAATTGCAGTATTACCTGTTACATAGATAGAATTTGGACTTTTACCTTCTTTGAGAAGATTCTGTTTGGAAAGTTCAGTGGGAGAAAAATTATACTTAGAAATAATACTTACAGCTTGTCTATTGAACTCCTCTGGATAGGGAGAGAAGATATTATGTGTTCTTAGCCCTGCTTCAACATGCCCAATAGGAATTTGAAGATAGAAACAGGCAAGGGCAGTCACAAAGGTGGTGGAGGTATCACCATGAACCAAGACAACATCAGGAGTAACCTCTTCCAATACTTCCTTTATCTTGTTTAGGATATTCGTAGTGATGTCAAATAATGTCTGCTTGGGAAGCATGATGGATAAATCATAATCAGGAACAACAGCGAAAGCTTCCAATACCTGATCTAACATCTCCCTGTGCTGTCCAGTGACACAAACAACGGTCTTGATTCCCTCTCGTTTCTTTAACTCGTTCACCAAAGGACACATCTTGATTGCCTCAGGACGTGTTCCAAATACAAGCATTACTGTTTTCATTCTACAACCTATAGGTATTGGGTAGCTCACATACCTTTCTGGTATCAAGAACTACCTTATTTTGCAATTTTGTCATATTCTCTCTCAATTCTGTATGAGATACCATTATAACAACCATATCGACATCTTGGAGGAAAGCATCAAAATCATGATATTGGTTTGCTACAATATCGCGTTTGACCCATGGATCATATACTTTAAGACCGGATGAGAGATGTCTGGTCATACAGTCGAGCAATTGAAGCGTCGGGCTCTCTCGCACATCATCAACATCTTCTTTGTACGTGAGTCCGTACAACCCCACCCTACCAACGTCTGTGATGGATTGATCTTTCATGATGTGGTGAATCCGTTCCAAGACAAACTCAGGCATAGAGTCATTAATCTTCCGTGCTTGCCATATAAGATTGGCAAGATCTGGAAAATCCCCAACCAGAAACCAAGGATCAACGGAGATGCAATGACCACCCACTCCAGGACCAGGGGAAAGTATGTTTACACGCGGGTGTTTATTTGCAATCCGAATTATCTCATACACATCCATACCTTCTCTTCTACAAATCTTTGTAAGTTCATTGGCATAGGCAATGTTGATATCACGGAAGGTGTTTTCCACCACCTTGGTCATCTCTGCCGTCCTGATGGTAGTTGTAACTATCTCGCTTTGACAGAAGGTTGAGTACAAAGCCTTGATCTGTGTTGCTACTTCATGATTGTCAGCTCCGATGGTTCTAGAATTATGTAGCAACTCGTAAACCATATTCCCAGGTATTATCCTTTCGGGGGCATGAACCAGATGGATATCTTCACCAATAATAAAATTCTTTGATTCAATTAAGGGACGAATATATCTATCGATTGTCCCTGGTGACACAGTCGACTCAATAACAATACAAGCACCTTTTGGGCAAACTTCTAGGACATTTTCAACTGCTGCTATAACATAAGCAGGGTCGATTTTCTTGTTACGTTTGTCATAGGGGGTAGGGACTGCAACAATATAGGTATCAGTTTTCTGATACTCCGTAGTAAAGATAATTCCCTTACTAATAGCTTCTTCAAATAATGCATCAAGACCCTCTTCTTTAAAGGTAGTTCTTCCTGCATTCAATTCATTCACTAGGTTTACATTACTATCGGTACCAACTACTTCATTTCCATAAGTAGAGAGCATTAAGGCAGTGGGTAAACCGATGTAACCTAGACCAATAACATTTATCATCTTATTTCTCCCGAGGGTTTCTTGTAAAGTAGAATGTCCGCTTAATTGATTCTTTGTTTTCTTCATTAACATGCCTCCAATAGCTTGATGCTAAGATCTTCTAGTTCGAATTCTTCTTTGAATACTCTTAAAGGAGTAGAGCCATTGAGAATCTTCCTTGGGTAGGTATTCATCCAGTCCTGTATTTTCCTTATGCTCTTAGCCTTGATATCAGCAAAATCAGTACCCTTGGGAAGGAATCTTCTTATGATTCCATTATGGTTCTCGTTAGTTCCACGTTCCGAGGAACAGTAGGGATGAGCGAAATATAACACAGTCCTCCTGCTCCTGGTCAGCACGGAGTTCTCAAGGCCCAGGACATCGGAGAACTCGACCCCATTGTCGAACGTAATCGACAGGAAAATCTTACGGAAGAGGCGGCTGCCGAACTGCTTCTCTATCCAGTCGAGACCCTTCTTCACCGACTTTGCCGTCCTGTCAGGTATCTTGACTATCAGCTCCATCCTTGACTTTCGTTCCACAAGCGTCAGCAGGCATTCCCTTTGCCCATTCTTCGAGCTGTACACCGTGTCCCCTTCCCAGTGACCAGCCTTCAGACGCTTGAGAACCTCCTTGGGGCGGTCCTCTATGGACCTGGCGGCAAATTCCACGTTGGCATGTTTTTTCTTGCCCCCATGGCCTTTCCTGCGCTTCATCTTGCCTTTTCTCGGCAAGTCCTCGATCGTTACCCCAGGGATATCCCCAGCTTCTATCCAGTTGTACAAGGTCTTCTCACAGATCCTCAAGCCTTCTGGCCAGAGGCCTTTTTCGTCCAGCTTCATCAGCACAGCATAGGGGCTGTATTGTTTCTCCAGGATCAGTTCAGATATCTTCTGCACAAGCGTATAATGTTTGCCTGACTTGGGCAGCGGTCCCTTGTATTTCATCTTCTCCTCTGCATCGATCTGGGCATGCTCTGCATTGTACTCAATCCGAGAAAATGGGATTTCAGAGAGCACATGCTCCACCATCCCCCTCCTCAGCTCTCTGCTGATAGTTTTTCTGCTCTTCTGGAATATCTTGCCCAGCACTGTAGGCCTGCGTTCCTTCCTGTATCCATTGCTGCCGGCATAGTAATATTGGAGCTTCAGCCTTTCACCCCAAGTGAAATGACTTCCCCTACAGTGCTTTTCCAGTGTAAGCTGTCTACGTCCCATGGTATCTCCCTGTTTATCTTGATTTAGTGGTAAACCAATGATAACACGATTCCCATGGGATATTTTTTTGTCTCCTTTCTCTCTCTTTTTAGTGGGACACTTCATATTACTACTCGCGTCTTATTTCTCCCGAGCAGAATTTAGCTTGACTATTAAATTACTTGACTGTTAGTATTTTTATAATTTGATATTTTCGATTTTCTTAATACAGCCTTAAAAATTCAGTATTCTTATCCTTCTCACTCAAACAGTATTCCACCCCAACCTCCGGCCACTCTATCCCGATTGTTGGATCTTCCCACCTGATGCCTCCCTCATCCTCGGGGTGGTAGAACTCGTCACACTTGTAGACGAACTCGGCTTCCTCTGAGAGCACCAGAAAACCGTGGGCGAAGCCCCTGGGGATGAAGAGCTGGTTCTTCTTATCCGCTGTCAGCACCACACCCACGTACTTGCCGTAGGTGGGGCTTCCTTTTCGGATGTCCACGGCCACATCGTACACCTCGCCCTTGGTCACCCGTACCAGCTTCGCCTGCGGGAACTGCTTCTGGAAATGAAGGCCCCTGAGTACTCCCTTTCTGGACTTGCTCTGGTTGTCCTGCACGAACTCACAGGTGATGCCGGCCTTGTAAAAGTCCGCCTTGTTGTATGTTTCCATGAAGTAGCCGCGTTCATCACCGAATACTTTCGGTTCGATGATGAGCACCCCTTCTATATCGGTCTTGGTGAATGTGAACTGTCCCATTGTATTCCCTTATCTGCTTCCGTACATCTCTTGGTAGTAGTTCTGGTAGGAACCGCTGGTCACATGCTCCATCCAAGCCCTGTTCGCAAGATACCAGTCTATCGTCTTTCGGATGCCCTCTTCGAACATAGTCTCCGGCTCCCACCCAAGCTCGTCGCGTATCTTCGCCGGGTCTATGCCGTAGCGCCTGTCATGACCCTTCCGGTCGGTCACATGCTTGGTGAGACTCTCGTCAATGCTCGGGTCGACCTTCTTAGACACATAGGCGATGATGCTCTTCACGATGGCTATGTTGGGCTGTTCGTTGTGGCCTCCCACATTGTACACCTCTCCTGGCCTTCCCTTCTCCAGCACCAGGTCTATCGCCTTGCAGTGGTCCTCCACATACAACCAGTCACGGATCTGCATCCCATCCCCATAGACGGGAAGGTTCTTCTTGTTCAGGCAGTTGTTGATCATCAGCGGGATGAGCTTCTCAGGAAACTGGTACGGCCCGTAGTTGTTCGAGCAGCGGGTGATGGTCACCGGGAGCTTGTAGGTGTCGGCATACGCCTTCACCAACAAATCAGCCGAGGCCTTGCTTGCCGAGTACGGGCTGTGGGGATCAAGAGGGGTGGTCTCGGTGAAGAATCCTTCCGGCCCCAATGAGCCGTACACCTCGTCGGTGGAGACCTGCTGGAACTTCACCCCATTTCTGTAGCAGTCTTCCCCTGTCTTCCATACATCCTTGGCAAGGTTCAGCAGGTTCAGCGTCCCCATGACGTTCGTTCTGACGAAGACGTCGGGATCGGTTATGGAGCGATCAACATGGCTCTCTGCTGCGAAGTTAACCACATAGTCTATGGTGTACTCTTGAAACAGTCTTTGCATGGCCTCTGAATCACAGATGTCGGCCTGCACGAATACGTGCCGACTGTCGTCCATGACCGACTTCAGGTTCTCAAGGTTGCCCGCATAGGTCAGCTTGTCCACGTTGACGATAAGAATGTCCTGATGCTTATCCAGCAGGTAGTGGATGAAGTTTGAACCGATGAACCCTGCCCCTCCGGTCACGAGGTATGTCTTGCTCATTGCTGATCCTCCTGTTCAAGGTAATGCTCAAGAAAGCTGTCCAGGGCTTCCTCCCAGTCACGCATGCTGTCACCAATGGTATCTCTCAGATGCTTGTTCTCTAATGCCGAATAGGCAGGTCTCTTTGCTGGTCTGGGGAACTCAGCCGTAGTGCAGGCTTTCACCTCAACATCAAGTCCTGCCTTAGCCACAATCCTCTTGGCAAAGGCATTCCAGCTCACTTCCTCCCCGTTGCAGGTGCAATGGAAGATACCGGTCTCCTGTGAGGCTGCCAGCAGCACCATTTGCCAAGCTAAGTCGACGACGCTGGTGGGATTGCCCACCTGGTCATCGACTACGGTAAGAAAACCGTTTTGCCTGGCAAGACGGATCATCGTCTTCACGAAGTTGTTTCCCACATACCCGTAGAGCCAGGCTGTGCGGCAGATGCAGCTGTCTTTGCAGTTATCAAGCACGAATCGCTCACCTGCAAGCTTGGTCCGCCCATAGGCAGTATTGGGTGCTGGCTCATCGGTCTCCACATAGGGCTTCGAACCATCCCCTGCGAACACGTAGTCAGTGGAGACGTGCAACAAACGAGCATCATGCCTCTCGCAGGCAAGTGCGAGATTCCTGGGCCCGATGGCATTCACCAGATAGGCGGCATCTTCGTTGCCTTCGCAGCCATCCACATTGGTCATGGCTGCACAGTTGAAGACAAGATTCGGTTTCTGGGTGGAGAAAAAAGCATCGACGGCATCGGATGAGGTGATGTCCAGCTCATCGACATCGACACCAATTACGGTGCACCCATCACACAACGGGGGAAGATTCCCCCGTTCGGAGGCACCTTCCCCCAGTATCTTGCAAAGCTCATTGCCAAGCTGCCCCTTGGCTCCTGTGATAAGAATCGTCATGACACCATCCTAATAGTGAATCTTGCCTTCCGCAACCTGTTTCAGATGTTCCCCGTAGGGACTCTTTCCATAACGAGAGGCACTTTCCAACAGTTTCTCACGATTGATCCATTCATTCCTATAGGCAATTTCCTCAGGGGCTGAGATCTTGATGCCCTGCCGTTTCTCGATCATGCGCACGAAATCCGCTGCATCAACCAAGCTTTCCATGGTACCTGTGTCCAGCCAGGCAAACCCTCGGCCGAGCAACTGGACCTTCAGGTCCCCCTCTTCCAGATACAACCTGTTTAGGTCGGTGATCTCAAGCTCCCCCCGTACCGAAGGTTTCACCTGCTTGGCGAGCTCTACCACCCGCTGGTCATAGAAGTACAGACCGGTGATGGCGTAGTTGCTCTTCGGTTGCTTCGGCTTCTCCTCAACAGATACGACATTGCCCGAATCATCGAACTCGACGACCCCGAAGCGCTCGGGATCTTGCACGTAGTATCCGAACACGGTGGCCTTCCCCAAATCCGCGTCAGCCACCGCTTTCCTGAGCAAGGGAGAAAATCCATTGCCGTAGAAGATGTTGTCTCCCAGAACCATGGCACAGGTATCCGAGCCAATGAATTCTTCTCCCAGCAAGAAAGCCTGGGCAAGCCCATCCGGGGATGGTTGGACCTTGTAGGAGAGATTGATGCCGAACTGGCTACCGTCACCCAGGAGATGCTCAAAGCGAGGGGTATCATCGGGTGTGGAGATAATGAGGATATCCTTGATGCCTGCAAGCATCAGGGTGGACAAGGGATAATAGATCATCGGCTTGTCATATATGGGAAGCAGCTGTTTGCTGGTCACCATGGTCAAGGGATAGAGACGGGTACCAGCTCCGCCGGCTAGGATGATTCCTTTCATATCATTCTCCTCACTTCAAATACTCCAGAAAAATTCTCGGCCATACTCTGTCTTTGTAATAATAGACATCATATTTCAAGTATTCAGAACGTCCTTAAGAAAATCCGCAATTGCTTCAAGCGAGTAGTGTATCATTTCCGACTTCATACCCGGGAAAGTCCCCAAGAAGAAGGTGTTGTTCATTGCAAAATCAGTGTTCTCCAAAGATCCCACTACTCGCTTCTCGATATCCAGATATGCAGGCTGCTTGGTGATGTTGCCTGCAAACAGATTCCTTGTCTCAATTCCTTTCATCGCCAGATGGTTGGTCAGTTCGGTCCTTGTAAATGGAGCATTCTCCCTGACAGAGACAGGATACGCAAACCAAGAAGGATCTGAATGCTCGGTGGCATACGGCAGGATGAAATATTTCTCGAATCTGGCAAAACCTTCCGACCAAGCCTTGAAATTGGCCTTTCTCATCTCGATGAACTGAGGCAACTTCTCCATCTGAGCAACGCCTATAGCGGCTTGCATATCAGAGCCACATTGGTGCTTAGAGCATTCATTGATGCTGGACATATCGCCAGCAACAGGAGATGTTCTCCCAGCGCAAGCACAAGATTGAGAACAGGATTGTCAGCATCTCCCAGCCCCATGTCCGTCCCATCATCAGGGGGAAGGTGACGGCCCCTGTGGAGTTTGGTGCAAAGATATCAGTGTCGAAGGCAGATGGCTATACTTTTCTGGAAACCCTGGAATGGGAACCATATAATGAAGGTGGCAAGCTCAAAGAGCACATTGGAGAATACAAGAGAAGATTCGGCTATTATCCGGTCTCGGTCCATGCTGACAAGATCTACCGGACCAGAGAGAATCTCAGCTACTGCAAGAAGCTTGGCATCCGCCTTGGAGGCCCTCCGCTTGGAAGGCCTCCCAAGGACAAGGAAGCGTATAGGGCACTGCTCAGGGAATCACGACAGGATGAGATTGACAGGATTCCGATTGAAGGGGTCTTTGGGGTTGCGAAGCGTACATATACACTCGATAGGGTAAGGGCCAAGCTGGACAGTACCAGTGGAAGCACCATTGCCATGGTTATCCTGGCAATGAACCTGAAAAAGATCGTAAAGGATCTTTTTGTCTCTTTTTTGTGGCTGTTTGGCTACAGTAATATTCGCTTGGTTTTGGTGTAGAAACAGGCTGAAATACCTTCAACCTGAAAACAGGGGTTGTTCAGAAGCCTCCAATTAAGACCGGATTAAATAAACCGATGTCTTCATCATTGATGAAATTAGGTACGACTATTAAGATTTACCCTAACGAGAAATCTTTAATAAAACAAAGCCGGTTCAGCCAATTATTACCGTCACTTCCCTTTATAAGATCATAGATCGATAGGAGGGGTGTTTCATATTGGCAATTGAATGGCGCTTACGATATTTATGAAATAGTGCTATACATGTCCATAAATATGTTTCGTACCAAAAAGAACTTGAAAACAATAATTTCCCAACTACTATAGAAAAGAATATCATAAATATCAGTTTATTTTCCTTTTCTATAGGATTTGTTAGAATATGCATCGATTTTATCATAAAAAATATAAGCAACGCTATTCCAGGAATCACCCCAAAAGTTATCATCAATTCTATTACAACATTATGAGAATATTCACCTAATAAGTACTGATCTGCCATTGGACCATATCCAAACGGATTCTTTAAGATATACTCGATAGCTTCTATCCAAATACTGTTGCGATCATTAATATACAGGAGCCCCCCTGATAACAATTCCAAAGTTCTTGATGTAGGGAATAAAGCCGCCAAATATTCCAAGATATCTTTCCAAATGAATGCAATGAATATAAGAAATATAAGTAACGTAAAAAAAATTATAATTTTTCTTTTTACCCCCAAGATAAATATCCAATATAGTACACCAAAAATTATTAAACATAATAAGGCTCCACGAGATCCAAATAATACTATGCTTATAAGCCCAGTTATTGCACCGATTAAATCAATAAGGTTCCGTTTCACAATCCATTCTTTCAAAAAAACTAAAACAGGAAACAACATCCCATAGCTAAAAGACATACTATAATAAGAGGCATGTTGCCTCCCAGTGGAATCTATTGTAATCCAAATCCTAGTCGGGAGAAATCCAATAACTAACCAAAGATAAAAAATAAAATTTAAAATAGCAGCAATATATATACATTTCCCAAATTCTACTGAATCATCGGAAATCTCAACAAATAAATACCCAAAAATTGACGAAGAAAATGTTAATACAGCTGCATTAAATCCTATTGGTGATGAATAATAATCGGAGTATTCTGGATGTAAAATAAGAGAAATTAAAAATGTAATAGAAACAAACGCAAACAATCCCAAAAATCTAAACGGAATATTTTTCTTTCTTAGAGTAAAGGCTACTAACATCGGTATGTAACAAATGGAACCAATTAATAGTGTCGAAACCCTATCCGGAAATAAACTATTAAAAAAATATTTCAACGGAGCTATTGAAAAAAATGCAACAATAGAGGCACCGATCATACTATTATAGTTAATGAATATATTCATCCGATTCCTTTAGATATTCAATAACTGGTTTAAACGACAACTCGATATCAGCATATTTTTTTGCATACTCTCTAATTTCATCAGATATTTCATAAATAGATTTTTGTGATTTTATATTTATGAAAAAATCAACTATTCCACTGATATTAATAGGCGAATCGTCATTTGACACTTCATAGATATACTTAAGGTTATGTAATAAAGTATAGTCAATCGGGCATCCCGTTACAATCGGCATTCCCTTAGCTAAATATTCTCTTGTCTTTAAAGAATTTTGAACGTTAATATCCAATTTGTACATGCCAAGAGAAGCTATTGCAACATCACAATAATTATATATCTCATCAAGAGCACGATGGTTTAATTTTCCATGAAATACAACATAATCTGTAAGATTAAATTTCCTAGCTAAATCTTCATATCGAAATTTCTCTGGTCCATCGCCAACAAAATGTAAAATCACCTCATGCTGTTGGTCTGAACAATAATACTCCTTTAATCCATATATAATGCGTTCGTATCCATGCCAAGGTGAGAAAATTCCAATACATAGTAAATTTAGACAGCTTGATTTAATATTAATATTTCGAGGTTTAATTGCTCCAATATCGATTCCATTAATGAATGAAAGTGCTCTGACACCCCAAATTCTATCGTAATTTATGTGACTTGCAACTGCAATACAATCAATTAATCCTTTCAAATGCTTTCTATTAAATTTCTCTTTGAATAATAAAGCTTTAGTACCGATACTATTAATCTCTTTATCATAAGGGTAACTGGGAATCTCAAGAATTATCTTTATGTTCGGATTCCTTTGCTTAATTTCTTTAAAAAAGTTTCGCATTTCTTGACAAAAAGTTGCACCCCTACGAAAATATATAAAATCAATATCTTTAAATATTGATTCATACTTCCAACAGATTCTTCCTCTCGTATAGGGAAGGATAAATAGAACACGCTGTAATATTGAAAGATTTCTATTTCCAAGTACATAGGGTTCACATTCAATTCCTGATTTATTAAAAACTTTGATTTGTGATATGATTTTTTTTTCTATTCCTGTAGGATTTTTATAATCTATCTTTGAGTAAACAAGAAATAGGCCTTTCATAAATCACCTTACAATTTTAGTTATTTGACTGGAGATAGCGAGCAGGCAGGTTAATGGTAATAGCATAAACCTAAAATAGAATTTCATTTTCCATCTTAATACAAAGATTATTTGCAGGAAACCAGCTTCTAATCAATGAATCAACATAAATTGAAAAACCCGTCTCTTAAACCTTTAAGAATCGACTTGATTGTTTTTATTTTATTTTTCTCAAATAGAATTTTAAGAATTTCAAAATATATCAATCTGAATACCCACCCAAAACCATGTAGCTCTTTCCAATACGTTTTCAATAAATATATATTATTTCTCACTATATAATAATTACGAAAATCGGAGTGATTATAAATCTTTATTGACAGCCCAAAAGGCAATTTTATTAACTCAGGATCACCTACCTGATGATCAATCACAGCATGATTAACACGGAGAATTTTATATCCTGCTCTACGCACTCTAATACAATAGTCATAATCTACACCATCTATAAACAACCAATTATTATATCCTTCAATAAAATCCCAAACCAAAAGACGTGTAAGACTCGCACTAGTAATACATAATTCAACAGTCTCCAAAGGTATTGTTTCCTTATCTACTAGCTTTGTCTTCTGTCCTACAATCTTGAATTGAGGACATATTATTCCTACAAAATCATCATCAATATATGGAATATAACTCGCAACTAAATCATGAGGACAAACAGTATCTTGGTCCAGTGTTAATAACCATTCAAAGCCAGCTTGATATGCTTTTAGACTAATCTGATTCAAGGCTTGAGCGATTCCAAGGTTTTCAAAATTCCTAAGAAATATAATTTTCTTATAATCTTTGAGAGTGTGTTCTACTTGTTCAATATTTTTTGAATTATTATCAATAATATATAGTTTTTCGACTTGAGGAACTATAGTTTCAACATTCTGCTGCAATCGGGAAATATCCGGATTATAAAGTACAATTCCTGCAGCAATTTTTCTTTCCAATTGATTATTACTCACAACACTTTGATCTATAATTAACAAGAATTTTCTTGGGTATGTTTATCAATAAACTAGATATTTGATAACCAAAAATCAGAAGTAAAAAATGATAAAGATAAAGGATTGAGGAAAAAGAGATATCTAAATTGATCAGCTTTTTCCAATATCGAATATACGTTGAGATACTTTGCTTTCTCGCAAAAGCCATTCCAGAAAATGCCCGGAGAGAGTATTCTTTTCCAAAGGATTTCTTAATCTCAATAGAAAAATCTTTTTCAAAAATTTCGATTACTTTAATTAATCCCTTGTGAAATTCGAGATTTGAATAAATAGATTTTCTATCTGCGAGCAGATCATTTCCAATCGAAGAGGTGGCTTTACCAAATGCATTCTCCCCATCTCCATTACATTGAATCATTGGAATATTAAAATAGTTTGAATTATAAAGTAACATTGAGTACATGAATAAATAAACTTGAAAATAGTTACAATTTAGAAATCTATTAGCTTCAATATTTGCAATATTTTCTCTTCTAAAGGTTAGTCCTGAGAATAGAATCGAATCATAAACGAACTGATTAATGCTTTCAACTCCCTTTATAATTGGAAAATCTGACCTATAGTATCTCTTTATAACTGTTCCTTCGATAAATGGAGTAAAGATTAAATTATATTCATCGCTTTTCAATATTTCAATATATTTATCTAAGGAATTCTCAACCAAAGAATCATCATCACTAAGAAAAAGAATATATTTCCCTTTAGCTAAAGCAATTAATTGATAGAGGTTCATATCATAACCTAAATTCACATTATTACTATAAAATCTCAATTCAATTGTTGTTTCCTTCTTTAATTCCTCAATTAAACTGCGAATTATTTCCCTTTGCTCAGAATGATCTTCACTAATCACAATTTCAATATCTATAGGATATTTGGTCCGTATGCTCTCAATACATCTCTTCAATTCATTGACTCTGTTATATGATGTTATACATATAGATAGCAATTTATCTTGAATATACATAAATCTATTACTTCCTCCAATTCCACACCGTCTCATTCACAATCTTCGCATAACTCTGTATAAGCTTAACCACCTTCACCGATACATTGGTGTCATGGTAATCGTCCGGCATCTCCGTCTTCTCTTGGTTGTCCCGCATGGAGACTGCCATCTCCAAGGCCTGGGAGATGTCTTTTGTGGTGATGCCTCCAACCACAACAGTTCCCTTATCCAGCACCTCTGGCCGTTCTGTGCTGGTCCTGATGAGCACCCCTGCAAAGCCCAGCATTGCTGACTCCTCGCTAAGGGTTCCACTGTCAGAGAGTACACAGTAGGCATTCATCTGTAGCTTGTTGTAGTCCAGGAACCCAAATGGCTTGAGACTCTGTACCAGGGGATGGAACTGGAAGTTCCGCTGCTCAATGAACTTCTTACTCCTGGGGTGTGTGCTGTAGATGACCGGCATCTGGTAAGTCTCAGCCATGTCATTAATGGCAGTCATCAGGGAAAGGAAATGTTCCTCGTTGTCGATGTTCTCTTCCCTGTGGGCTGAGACTAGGATGTAGTTGTTCTTCTTGAGATGCAACTTCTCTAATACATCGCTTTCCTGGATCTTCTGCATATGGTTGTTCAGCACTTCCCTCATCGGGGAGCCTGTGACAAAGATGGTCTTGCCGTCCAGCCCTTCGGAAAGCAGGTACCTTCTGGAGTGTTCTGTGTACGGAAGGTTGATGTCACTGATATGGTCCACAATCTTTCGGTTGATCATCTCGCTCACGTTCCAGTCCCAGCAGCGGTTTCCTGCCTCCATATGGAAGATGGGAACCTTCAGGCGCTTCGCGCTGATGGCAGACAAGGCACTGTTGGTATCACCCAATACGAGCAGTGCATCGGGCTTTTCCTTCTGGATGACCTCATAGCTCTTGGCAATGATGTTGCCCATTGTCTCTCCCAGGTCCTTACCCACACTCTCCAGATAGTAATCAGGGGCACGCAGCCCCAGATCCTCGAAGAACACCTGGTTGAGCGTATAGTCCCAGTTCTGTCCCGTATGGACCAGGATGTGGTTGAAGTACTGGTCACACTTCTGTATGACTGCACTGAGCCGTATGATCTCGGGTCTTGTCCCAAGGATTGTCATCACCTTCATCTTATCCATAACATTCACACCTTCTCGAATATCGTATCCGGCTTGTTCGGATTGAACGGCTCATTGGCCCACATGAATGTGACCAGATCGGTATCTCCCAGGTTGCTGATGTTGTGAGTATAGCCTGGGGGTATGTCCACAACCTCGAGCTTCTCGCCTGATACATAGTAGTCTATTACTTTCTCTGTCCCAATCTTCCTGAACTGGATCAGGCCCTTCCCGCTTACCACTAAGAATTTCTCGTTCTTGGTATGGTGCCAGTGGTTCCCCTTGGTGATGCCGGGCCTCGAGATGTTCACCGAAAACTGGCCACGCTCTGCAGTCCTGATAATCTCGGTGAAGGACCCACGGTCGTCACTGTTCATCTTCAGGGGATAGCTGAACCGGTCCTCCGGCAGATAACTCAGGTAGGTGCTGTAGAGCACCTTCTCAAAACTGGAAGCCATATTAGGTACTGATAGATTGTTTCGGCTCTCCCTGAATCCCTCAAGGAGCTCCACAATCCTTCCCAGCTTCACGGTATGAACCGTGGGAACCTTGCAATAAACATCTTCCTTGAGCACTTCCCCTTTCAGAGCATTCATGAAACTGTCCAGCACATCATCTATGTAGACCAAGTTCATGACCACCCCAGGGTCATTGACCTTGATGGGCAAATCCCTTGCGATGTTGTGGCAGAAGGTGGCAACCGCACTGTTGTAGTTGGGCCGGCACCACTTGCCGAACACATTGGGAAGGCGGTAAACGTATACAAGAGCCCCTGTCTCATCTCCATAGCTGAAGAGCAGGTCTTCCCCTGCCTTCTTGCTCCTGCCGTATGGGTTGTCCAGCTCAGCCTGGATGGAGGAGGTGATGAGAACAGGACAGGTATTGTTGTTCTTCTTCAAGGAGGTAAGCAAGGTATCGGTGAAACCAAAGTTGCCCTGCATGAACTCTTCCTGTTCCTTCGGCCGGTTCACCCCGGCCAGATGGAACACGAACTCACAATCCTTGGTATAGGAGTCAAGCAATACAGGGTCGGTGTCAAGGTCGTAGAGGTACAGGTCCTCGTACCCCTTGCTTCTCAGCTCGGCGCTGAGGTTCTTCCCCACGAAGCCGTTTGAGCCGGTTACCAGTATCCTCATGCTAGCGGTTCTCCCATGCCTTCAACTCGTCCTGGATGTACTTCAGGGTGAGCAGCTTCTCCTTGATCTGCCCCACGGTGAGCAGTGTCGTATTGCCGGAGTTGAACTCGGTGAGCGTGGTACGCTTGCCGTTTCCGTCGGTGAAGTACTTATCATAGTTCAAGTCACGGTTGTCGGCAGGTACGCGGTAGAAGTTGCCTAGGTCTATGGCATGAGCGCACTCCTCATTGGTGAGCAGTGTCTCATACATCTTCTCCCCGTGCCGAATACCGATGGTCCTAATCTCGTTGTCTGCATGGAAGAGCTCCCGTACCGCTTGGGCAAGGTCGCCTATAGTACTTGCCGGTGCCTTCTGTACCAAGATGTCCCCGGTATGTGCATGCTCATAGGCATAGAGGACCAGATCGACTGCCTCTTCCAAGGTCATGATGAAGCGGGTCATGGAGGAGTCAGTTACTGTCAGGGGCTTGCCAGCCTTGATCTGTTCCACGAACAGGGGAACAACCGAGCCTCGGGAACACAGTACGTTGCCGTACCTTGTTCCGCAGATGAGCGTCTTGTCTTCAGCCACCGTACGGGACTTTGCAACAAAGACCTTCTCCATCATCGCCTTGCTGGTCCCCATGGCGTTGATGGGATAGGCGGCCTTGTCGGTGGAGAGGCAGATGACTTTCTTTACCCCTGCATTGATGCAGGCGGTCAGTACGTTGTCCGTTCCGACAACATTGGTCTTCACTGCCTCCATGGGGAAGAACTCACAAGAGGGAACCTGTTTCAGGGCCGCGGCGCTAAAGACGAAGTCCACGCCATTGAGGGCATCGCGGATGCTGCGGTAGTCCCGAACATCGCCGATGTAGTACTTGATCTTGTCGTTCTTGTAGAAGTGGCGCATGTCGTCCTGCTTCTTCTCGTCACGGCTGAAGATGCGAATCTCTGCAATATCGGTATTCAGGAAACGTTCGAGCACGGCATTGCCGAAGGAGCCGGTACCGCCAGTGATTAGGATTACCCCTCTTGTAAACATAAATATTTGTTCCTCATAAAGATATATGCTTGATGATAATATTGTAGGGAATCTTTACATTAGCAGCAGAATGTAAATATGCCCTAGCATTACTTCCATATTCAATAATTCTCTCAGGATTTTTTGAGAAGTAATCAATGTTAGAAAGAAATTTACCAATATCGTTACTGGGAGACCACAGGCCTATTTTGTTTTCTTCAATAATATCACGGTAATCAGTAAAGTTATCAGTAGCAGCAACAACAGGAAGACCCAAATTTATGTAAGCTAATGTCCTAGATGGAATATTTGCGATAGTAAACCGATAATCTAAAAAAACCAACCCAACATCACATGCAGAAACTAGCTGATCATATTCAGCTTTTGGTAAAAAATTAATTATCATAGCATTAGATATGTTATTTATCTCAATAATACTTTTTAGCCTAACGAATTCATTACCACTACCAATAAACAGTAAAAAAGTTTTTTCAATACTATCAATATTTTTAACAACTTGTTCAATAAATGAAATCCCTTGTGCTCTACTTATATTGCCACCGTAGACAAACACAACTTTATCATGAGGGATGTCATATTTCTCTCTAATTTTTTTTTGCTCTAGTTTCATTTTCCTGATACAATTTTCTTGAAAAGGCAACAAAGCGTTAGGGCATACCTCAACTTTTGATTTATTTAGTTCTGGATTTTGTTCTAGAATGTATGAAGCATTCTTCTCAGTCATAACACCAATCATGTCACAAATACTATATAATCTTTTTTCAATGAGTCTAAATAATCGATATGAAAATGACTGAGATGAGAAAATCCCTAAATCAATAGCACTCTGAGGGAAAATATCTTTATGTAACAAATATATAAAAGATTTCTTTGATTTCAAATACCTGATTGCTGGACGATAAGTTATGGGTAAAGTCTGAAAAATAGATAAAGCAAACACATCCTTTTTGCAGAATTTCCTGAGTGCTTTTCTTACAAGATATCCCATGAGCAAGGTTGAAAACCCTTTCTCCAGCAAGCTAACTTTCCCTCGATAGTTAAGAGTCCAAATCTTAACAACCCGATAACCTGAATATATTTCTATATGTGTTTTTTCATTATTTCTTCTCTCTGTCGGTATTATAACGGTTAATATGTGTCCATTATCAGTGAACTCTTTGATTAAGTCATATATAAAATCACCTGGGGTATCTATAGCAAATGAAGGGCATACATATAAAATTGAACTCACTTCATTACTCCAACGATAACCTCAAAAATTGATTTAGCATCAATTCCTACCTTACTACGTAAATACCTTTGACTACCTACAATCGAACAATATTCATCCTTAATCCCCAATCGTTTGACAACCGCTTTACATTTACCCTTATCTACCTCAACTGCACTAACAATTTCAGCAACAGCACTCCCTAATCCCCCAATTACGTTATGCTCTTCAACAGTAAACATATATGCATATTTCTCTGCACATTCGCGTATAGTCTTTTCATCAATTGGCTTGAGTCTAGGAAAAGTATAATGTGCAATACTAATACCTTTTTCATTAAGTACTCTAATCGCTTCAATAACTTCGTCAGCAATTGCACCAGTTGAGAAAATCACTGCATCTTTTCCGTCATTACACTTAATTGCACTCAGTACGTCTTCTTTATTTAGAGGACTCAGATGCAATCTAGGTTCTCCACCTCTTCCTAGCCTAAGGTAGCAAGTGCCAGGCTGCTTATAGATTGCCCAAGTTGAAGCTTCGGCTTCAGCTAAATCAGCTGGAGCAAATATTGTGACTCCTGGAAGAGCTCTCATCACACCCAAATCCTCTGTGGCGTGATGGCTCATTCCTAGTGCCCCGTATGCAAAACCACCACCCACACAAACAATTTTCACATTGGCATTATGGTAGGCACAATCATTGCGAATTTGTTCGAGACATCTAAGGGTTGGAAAATTCCCAATTGAGTAAGTAAATACCGTTTTTCCTTCTAGGGAAAGGCCTGCAGCAAAACCTGTCATATTTTGCTCATCAATACCAATATTGATAAACTGATCAGGAAGTTGTTCCCAATAGGGCTTAAGAACGCCAAACCCAAGGTCTCCAGTTACGAGTAACACATCTTTATCTTGCTTAGCAATTTCTATCAATGTCCTTACAAATGTATCTCTCATATCTGGACCTCTTGATTCACATAGGGGTCGATACAATTATCTGGTTTTATCACATTTAATTCTTTCAATGATTGATCGTATTCCTCGCCTTCATGCGGAAACCTATAGTGCCAAAGAATATTATTTTCCATGAAAGATATTCCTTTGCCTTTGATAGTATTGGCAATTACGATTGTAGGTCTTCCATTTCGATTATTCTTTGCATACTGTAGAGATTCGAGTAACTCGCTGTGATTATGGCCATCGATAGTTATAATATTCCATCCGAAGGCCTTCCACTTCTCTGCCAGAGGTTCGAGACTGATTGTGTTCTCACAATAATCGAGACTCTGCATCTTATTATGATCAATAATTGCGACTAAGTTATCGAGCTTAAAATGATTAGAAGTCAAGGCACATTCCCAAACAGCTCCTTCATCACATTCTCCATCGCCCAATACACAGAATACAGTTTGAGGTTTTCCATCTAATTTTGCAGCCATTGCCATCCCAGAAGCAACAGATAAACCATGCCCTAAAGAACCAGTTGAAAACTCAACACCTGGAACACCTTTGTGAGAGACATGACCAGACAACTTGCTCCCGTTTTTATAATGTGTTTTTAGTTCCGGAACAGGAAAGAAGCCTCTTTCCGCCAAGGCTGCATAGATAGCCGCGCCTGCATGTCCCTTACTTAAAATTATTCGATCTCTAGTCACCATCTTCGGGTTTTCGGAATCAACATTTGCAACAGATGCATATAAAACCGCAATTATATCAGCGACCGAAAGGATGGCACCGATGTGAGAACCTTGAGAAAGATGAGTCATCTCAATACCATGACGTCTAATCAGCCAAGCTAAATTTTTGCTATCCATGAATAATGCCTCTCTCCGTAGGGAATGCATCTGCCAAAACGCTCATAATGTCTTTCGGCAACTTTTCTGATCTACTAATCACTTTCCAAACGGTCCAATATAAAATTCTAATATCTTCCAGAAATGATTGTTTCTCATAATAGTGAAGTTGCAATTTCAGTTTCACCGGCCTTACTTTCTCTAGATAGTATCTATCAGGATCGTACGCGTTTGAAAAACCAACATATTGAGAGATATTCACTAATGAAGCCCAATCAGTAATGCCAGGCCTATTCATTAAAATTTTCTTTTCACATTCAGTATACATATCAACATATACCTGCAACTCAGGCCGTGGTCCAACCAAACTCATGTCGCCTAAAAGCACATTAATAAGTTGAGGAAGTTCGTCAAGTTTAGTTTTTCTAAGAATCCTACCTATAGAAGTAACCCTAGGATCTTGTTCTGCAACATTCCATTTCCCGTTACCCTCAGCATTAGGGACCATTGATCGAAACTTGAAAATCTTAAAAGGAATTCCTTCTTTTCCAACCCTAACACCTCTAAAGAACACACCACCCGGGGAGGTAATAACTATAATTATCGCAATAATCAACAGAAGAGGAGATAAAACAATTAACCCTAATGCGCTACAAATAACATCAAATAATCTTTTCACATCTTCTCCTTCGATGTTACATATTTGCGCCATCTACGGGAACAATTGCTCCTGGCATGAATGAGGATAGATTAGATGCAAGAAATAGAACAACATCAGCAATTTCTTTGCATGAACCGAATCTACCGATTGATTGGTGATGGCGTAAAAAATCTTCACATTTCTCAAGGTCGTTTACTTGGGCTACATCCCAATAACTGCCAGGAAATGCAACTGCGCCAGGCTCTACCGCAGACATAACAACACCTGTTGAAGCTATTGCTCTACCCGTAGTTATTACATAACTGTTCAAGAAGGCCTTTGAACTAGCATACAAAGGATTACCCCTCAGCATTTTTGCAGAGATGGATGATGTATGAATCACTCTTCCCCATCCACCTTTAATCATCGGAGGGATAAGAATATTATTCATATCTATTGCAATTCCAGCGTTTAATTTCAATGCGTATTCCCAATCAAAAAATTTCGCAAGAGGATCTCTTGGTGTAAGCGATGTCCCAATGTTTTGGATTACAATATCAAAGTGGCCATATGATTCAAGCAAGGAGGCTGCAACTATATTCGCATCTTCGTTCATCAGATCATGAGATCTTGATTCAACCAAGTCTGCATTACCAATAAACTTACACTCATCGACCAATTCTAAGAGTAATTTCTCAGTACGAGCTATGAGTATAAGGTTTCTACATCCTTCTCGAGCAAAGGAAAGAGCAATCTCCCTTCCAATTCCTCTGCTTGCACCTACAATAAGCACACTCTTATCTTTAATCCCAAGATCCATAAAATCCTCTTGATTACTAACAACTCAGATTGAACAAGTAGTATGAGTAAAGGGTACACTCCCCACTCCCACCCTATGTTCATAAGTTCCCCACCACCTATTCCGGCTCTGCGCCAAAATCTCGGTGTGACTAACCTCTTCCGTGCTCTCTTTCATCCAGCTTCAACTCAACCAGCCCTATATCCCAAAACCCCTCGATTCCTGCATATTTATGCAGCTTCCATGACTAGGTGAAAACACATATCTATTTTTCTTATAACGTTTAATATATACACACGGAGCTAGGTACGGGGTGCCTAGCACATTTGTCCGATGTTTCAAGATGATAAACTGCATGTCAATGTAGTTTCTGCATATCTGAGATGGGATTCTTTCATTGAGCAAGAAATTAATTCCTTTAACTTTCTTGCAGACTAATAACAACAGTTTTATTGGGGCGAAAAATCCCAATAGAATTCATTTTTCTGTTTTTCCAAATGCTCTTTTATAAAAGTGGGGATCAAGAATTCATTCTCCATATCATCAACATCTGCAAGAAAGCCTTTATATTCAATACTTTCCCTGTATTGTTTCATTTCTTCTGTGTAATTTTTGATATGTTGCAGCGTGAAATTAAAAGCTGCATCTTTTAATCGTTGCCTATGCCCGTTAGAAAAAAATAGTGTAAAGGCATCATCGAAATCCCATGCTGAATTCATTATTGATGTGTTATTCCTGTGTCTGTATTGAAGATTTGAAAAAATTATTGCGTCTACTCGAGAATAATTAGCTGGATCAGCAAAAGGAAGTTCTAGAAATAATCCTTGATAGCCAAAAAGATATGAAAACCATTTGTTGAATGTGAAATAGTTATCTAGGGAGACAACCAGAATATTGATAGTGTTATCATCTATTGCCTCAGGAAACTTACTATGAGCACTTTCAAGGAAATCTTTCAATGTGTTGTCTTTGTGTTTTTCTTTTAAGACAGAGACATTCGAATTTTGTTCCTCAATAGCTCTTTTTAAATCAAGATATAATTCTTCATAATCTGGGTGTCTTCCATAAGTATCAAAAACAAGTGTCTTTTCTGAATTAGAGAATGGAATCAGATTATCTAAGTTTGGGCATTTAGCCTCAACATTAATCGTAACCCCTTCTGAAACAATCGTGCATTCTGGATTCTTTTTCGTTCCAACAATTGTTGGTGTCTCATATAAAAATGTTGAAAAAGGGATTGAAGCAAACTTGGCAATTACAGAGACTTCTGTAGCAGCTTCATAATAAGAATTCTCATTAAAACTTTGCTTGCCAAGCTGTAGTTTTTGTCGAAGAAGAGAATTCATCTGAGCCGTAGTCAAATACTTTTGAAGAACCGTAATAGTTTTTAGAAAATCCGAATAATATTCAGTCTTATTTTCAAATGCTTTTCTAATTGGATTCTCAGGATTTGATTGGCCAAGCAACTCAACATAGTCCATCTACAAACAACTCCAAGTTTTCACAGTTGCTATATGAGAAAGCAACTTACTTATTAAATTATAGTACTTTACACCACTCATCCACATTCTTGCCAAGAGGAGCTACCCAGTTGGTGTCAAACGCTTCTTGTATGTATTTCATCTCCAAACCATGCATGGTCGGAGATGAGAGATAAATCCTCTTCTTCATGAACCCTGTCCTTGTATATACAAAAGAGCTCCCCCTCAGGAACTCAACACTCCCACCCTATGTTCATAAGTTCACTACCACCCAAATCAGCTCTGCGTTGTAATCTTGGTGTGGCTAACTTCATCCTTGCCCTCTCTCACCCTGCTTCAGCCCAACCAACCTCATATCCCAAAATCCCTCGATTCCTGCATATTTATGCAGCTTTCGACCTCTCAGACCTTATTCCAGTATATTTCCTGCTCGTATCATTCTTCAAAACAACTAATGACAACGCCGCATACTTCCCAAACGTCCCTGTTTGCTTGCCCTTATACGTTGCACCCAAGCTCTCGGCAGCATCCTCAATAATGGGAACATTGTATGCCGAGCACAATTGGATGATTTCATCCATCTTTGCCGGTGTTCCATAGAGATGGGCAACGATAACAGCTTTAGCGTGGGGATACTTCTTGAGCGCTATCTCCAATGCTCTCGGATCCATATTCCAGGTATCGGTCTCACAGTCGATGAAGACTTGAACACCACCTTCATAGGAAACAGGATTCACCGTCGCGGAAAAGGTTAAATCACTGCAGAGGACAACATCACCAGGCTTTACACCACACAATTTTATCGCAAGATGCAACGCAGAAGTTCCAGAGACCAACGCTGCCGCACCGGTAACACCAATATAGGCAGCCATTTCACGTTCAAAACCATCGACATTGGCTCCCAATGGAGCAATCCAATTGGTATCGAAAGCTTCCTTGATATACTGCATCTCATACCCTTCATCACTCATGTGCGGTGAGGAAAGATAAATCCTTTTCTCTCTCATGCGTTAATTACCCTTGTCATTTCCCCTACACCATCCCCATCACATTCACCCATTCAATACCAGCCTCACGAAGCCGTTCTTCCATATCCTTGTTCCAGATGATTACAGGATTCCCGTTGAGCTGTTGGCTATCCTTCTTCAATACAGCAACACTGCTGCAGAGCGTAGCACGAACGATAAACCTATCAGTTCTGATAAGATCATGGATCAACTCGTGCAACTCGTCCTGCGTACCGAAGAAATACAAGTGATCTGCATTGTTGGACTGGGCAACAGCATTGGCAACAGTGACGACCCTGTTTCTGAGACGGTTGATCTCGGTGAAGGTCCTGACCATGTACCCGTAGGTACGCTCGATCTTGTTGGCGAGGCCAGCAGGAGTAAGGAAGTACTTGACGGAATTGGGCTGAAGCCGCTCGACCTTGACGAACCCCTTCTTGATAAAACGCTTCAAGAGAAGATTAATCGCACCGAGGGACATACCAACGTGTTGGGAAAGCTCCCGCTGCGTTGCTTCCGCGTGTTGGTCGATGTAGTTGAGGACTAGTAATTCTCTTGAACTATATTCATTTGGCATTGTTATATATTTTGTCGCCTTGAACATTATCTTGAGTGGACTTCGATCTAAACAGTGTGTAGCGGCGTTCGCGTCGAAGAAGACATCCGAGATTACTGGTTGGTTAATCCCTGCCAAAGGCGGTGCCAGGCATGAAGGAGCCTAGCTCCTTCAAGCGTTGCATCCCTGGCACCGTTTGGCACCATGTTCAAAAAATGAACAATGGTGATACGACAAAACAACCCGACACGAAATTGCATGCCAAGTTGAAAAAGAGAATACTCATCAAATAGGGTCGTTTTTCGGGAGGCACACACAAGCAGAAGGAAATTCCGTTTGAAGAATTTCCAGGAAGTGGAGTACGTTCCTCCTCTGCGGACACTTTCACGCCGGAACGTCGAAAGGCCACACAGGAATCTGTAACAGATCACTACCGATACACAAAAGGTGACTGGGGCACTAGGCTCCGTCACCTTTCTTTCTACAAATCAGCTCGCTCTTCGGGGTCGTTGGCAACGATACGTTCACTGCCATATGTCTTATCTTGCTGCATCGCCATCATACCTGACACCCCTTCCCAGTACATAGCCAATTCGTAAGAGCAACCATACCACAGAAAAAGTGGGAATACAATAAGAACCATATTGGACCGATTGCAGACCGTTATTGGTCAACAATCCATAACATACCCTATTGAATCTACTCAATTGTCTACCTCGCAAACAGTTCAGTTATCATAACAACTCAGATGACACATGCGTTACATTCGTTGTACCGATAAGGAGAATCGCTGCTACTCATTATATGCAAACTAGTTGGCAAGAATTGTGATGGAAAGTGTAAAAAAAGAGGGAGGAAGATGGGAGTTATGATAGCACTACTTCAAGAGGGAGCCAGCCAAAGGCGGTGCCAGGCATGAAGGAGCCTAGCTCCTTCAAGCGTTGCATCCCTGGCACCGCTTGGCGTAGGCATCTAGACTTTTATAAAATATCTTCATAAAAGTATCTTTTTTTGTTGACAGCGGCACTTGGCGGTGGTAGCGTCGAAGTGTAGGACGGACACGCGAGTTGTGTCCGAAGCGCACGAAAAAAGGAGATACCCGTATGAAAAGGAACATTTTGCTAGCATGTATGGTTGCTTTTCTCGTTTTCCCGACATTGCTGTTCGCAGCAGGGAAAGTCGAAAGTCCGAGTGGCGCGCAGCAGAAATTCAACATCGTATTCACCACAGCATCGGTAACCGAGGAAGCCCACTCGAAGGTATTGGTGGAGTATGTGAAACCACGCCTGGAGGAACTGACCGGCGGTAGGGTGACGTTGGAAGTCCACGACTCCAGCTCGCTGTTCAGCCAGGACGATGAACTGCCCGCGACCATCCGCGGCAACGCGACGATGTGCTATACGGACGGCACATGGCTGGCAACGTACATGCCCTCGACCAGCATGTTCAGCGCAGGCTACATCTTCAAGGACCTGGACCACATGAACAAGGTGCTCAACGGCCCAATCGGAACGGAACTGTTCGACAGCGTGGCACAGAAAGTCGGCGTACGGCCCCTGGCCTCGTACTACATCGGCTCGCGGACGATCAACCTGAAGAACCCGAAACCAGCCATGACACCCGCCGACCTGAAGGGTGTGAAACTGCGCATGCCGAACTCCGAAGCATGGCTCATGCTGGGCAAGGCACTGGGCGCGAACCCGACACCCGTGGCGTTCTCCGAACTGTACACCGCACTGGCAACCGGTACGGTCGACGGACAGGACAACCCGCTGACAGCAACCGAAGAGGGCAAGTTCTATGAAGTGACCAAGTCGATCGCACTGACGAACCACCAGATCGGTACCGTATGGCCGGCGATCAACGAAAAGTTCTGGCAGTCGCTCGGACCCGAATTGCAACCCCTGGTCAAGCAGGCATTCGTCGAGGGAATCGAGTACAACAACAACATCGTCAAAGGCAAGGAAGCCAGCCTGGTCGCATTCTTCCGCTCGCAGGGCCTGACCGTCGCGACTCCCGATGTGGCAGCATTCAAGAAGCAGGTGAACGACTACTACCTGCAGCAGACAAACTTCATCAAGGATTGGGACATGGACCTGTTCGACCGCATCAGGAAAATGGCCGAGTAGCGAGTAGCACGTAATGAGAACATGAACTTGACTTGGAGCGGATCGGACGGATGGCAAGACCGAGGAAGCGAAGATATTCCTATATCTGAGCTGACGAGAACGCAGTCCATCTGTCCGATAGGCCCAAGAAAAGACATGTTCAAGGGGAGGAGATCACTATGTCCAAGAAGCTCGCCACGGCGATCCATATACTGGAAGAGACCATAAGCATCTACCTGCCGGTCACCGCCTTCCTGTTCATGTTCATTGCCTTCTGCCTGCAGATCTTCTCCCGCTACTTCCTCAACCACCAGTACGAATGGACCTACGAGTACACCGTCATAGGCTTCATCTGGACCGTGGCGTTCGGCGCATGCGCGGCGAGCAAGCGGCGCGAACACGTATCGTTCAGCCTCATCTACGACCGCTTCGGGCGACGGGGCCAGGCGATCATGAAACTGGCTGGCAACGGCATCATCCTGGTGGCCTTCGCCATCCTGTTCTACCCCGCCCTGGATTTTATCGTGTTCATGGGAATCAAGACCACCCCGGTGCTCAAGGTCCCCATCAGCTACGTATATGCCCCATTCATCGTATTCGTCACCTTCTCGATCATCTACATGGTCACCGACTGCCTGAGAGCCATACAGACACTTGTCTCGCACGAACACGACACGACCGGGGAGGTACGGTAATGGACCTATCGTTGTGGATTCCGATCGGCATGCTGGTGCTGACCTTCCTGCTCAACATACCCGTCACCTACGGCATGCTGGCCGCGGGTGTCTACTACCTGCTCTACACCGGTGGCGATATCGGACTGGTCGTCGGACAGACAATGGGAACACTGTACACCGGCTATGTGCTCATGGCCGTACCGCTGTTCATCTTCACCGCGAACGTGATGAACTCGGGCAAGGTGACCGACGCCATGTTCACCTTCTCCAAAGCCCTCATCGGTAGACGCCGCGGGGCCCTGGCGTATGTGAACGTGATCGTATCGCTGATCTTCAGCGGCATGACCGGCTCGGCTATCGCGGACGCCGCGGGCATCGGCAAGATGGAGATCGAATCGATGGTCAAGGACGGCTACGACAAACCGTTCAGCTGCGCGATCACCGCCGCATCGGCAACCATCGGCCCGATCTTCCCCCCAAGCATCCCCTTCGTCATCTACGCCATGCTCTCGGGAACCTCGGTCGGTGCCCTGTTCCTCGGCGGCATGGTGCCCGGTATCCTGCTCGCCCTGGTGCTGAGCATCTACGTCTGGTACATAGCGCGCAAACGCGATTATCCCAGGGGCGAGACATTCACATTCGTCGAATTCATCAAGTTCTCCATGAAGGCCTTTCCCGCCCTCCTTACTCCCGTGATCCTGCTGGTGGGAATCTACACCGGCGTCATGACCCCCACCGAAGCGGGAGCCGTCGCCGCCCTCTATGCGCTGATCGTCGCCCTGTTCGCCTACCGGGTCCTCGGCTTCAAGGCGCTGCTGCTGACGCTGAAGGACACGATCATCGGCGCCGGACAGATCACGATCCTCACCGGAGCGGCAGCCGTATTCACCTATATCGTGGCCAAGGAGAATATCCCCGCCATGATCTCGCAGTTCATGCTGGGTCTGACCACCAACAAGTACCTGTTGCTGCTGGGGATAAACACCCTGTTTCTGATCCTCGGCATGTTCTTGGACACCGCGGTACTGCAGTTCGTGTTCCTGCCCATGGTGATACCCATCGTGCGGATGCTGGGCATAGACATGGTCCACTTCGGTGTGTTGATCTGCCTGAACATGATGATCGGCCTGTCCACCCCGCCCTTCGGGTTCCTGCTGTTCATCACCGCCGGCATCTCCAACACCCCGTTCGTGAAGATAACCAAGGAGATACTGCCCATGATCGTGGTGCTGCTGGCACTGCTCATGCTGATCACCTTCGTTCCCGATATCGTCCTGTTCGTCCCCCACCGGATGATGGGATAGCATAGAGATCAAGCCATACAGGAGGCATTACCCATGCATGAGATGCAACGACATATAGAGAGCTACCGCGCCATGCTCGGCCCCGATTCCCTACAGTTCCTCGACACGGCGGTCAAATCGATCGTAGAGACCAAGGAACACGGCGGGAAGGTCGTGGTGGCCACGGGAAGCGGTCCGAATATCCACGAGGGGGTCACCACCCTGATTGCCCACCTGATGGACAAGGGGATCATCGACGGCGTCACGACCAGTTCGGCTGTCGTGGCCCACGAGATGGGCGGCGTGCTCGACCGCGTCAAGCGCATCGTCGTCTCCAGGAGCGAACTCGCCGACCTGCTTTCGGCCCGATCGCTCCCCCGCGGTGATGTCTTCGAACTGACCGTCATGGACGAGAACCGGTGGGAACGCTTGCGCAAGGAGATGATCGTCGACGAACGCCTCGTTGCGATCTGCCAGGCGGCAGAGGGCCAGGTAATCATCAAGGCAGCGGGGAACATGGCCTACCCCATGGGCCTGTACACCGAAACCGCCGCGAACTCGGTCCTCGAGATCGCACGCAGTTGCGGCAGACCCTTCGAGGAGGTCGCCGGCTGGGGCTGCGACCACCGCACCATGCTCGGCATAGGAGCGAAGAAACACCTGCCCGTGCTGGTGAGCATTCCCCAACTGGTGGGAGGCGGATATGTCGGTATCGCAATCGGCGACAGCATCTCCATAGCTGAACGCAGCGCACGCATCGCCGACATGCTCGGCTCGGCCGAGGTGATCATAGAATCGGCGGTCGCGTTGACCCAGGAGATCCACGACGGTCCGTTCGAGACCTATACCGGGCACGGTATCTGGGCCAACTGGAACGGGCTGCGCACCTACAGCCTCCAGGGCAAGACACTGGTCCGCTTCGATCTCGACGAGAACCTGAAGAAGGCGTGGGACATGGACAAGCACGGCGGCGATATCCAGCGGGCGATCGACGAGGGCCTGCCCAAGACCAAGATGTCGAAGATTCCCTTCCGCATGGAGATGTCGGCGTTCAGCAGGCTCGAATCGAGTCTGCCGGTGATCGGGGATATCGGGGTCATCTGGCCGATCCTGGCCCACAAGGTCTGCACCATGCTGGGCGTACAGCTGGATATGATCTCCCACCCGCAGCAGACCGACGCAGGCAAGGCATTGCGCGAGTCCATTGTCTCCGATATCGAACCGATGGATATGCACGCGATCCGGCAAGCGGCCCGCAACAACAGTTTTACTTGAGAGGAGATGAGGAATATGGCTACTATCGGCATCATACCCGCACGCTACGGCTCGTCGCGGCTCCCGGGCAAACCATTGAAGATGATCTGCGGCAAACCCATGATCCAACATGTATACGAACAGGCCATGCAGGCTGCGACATTGGACAGGGTCGTGGTGGCCACCGACGACCAGCGCATCGTCGCGGCGGTCGAGGCCTTCGGAGGAGAGGCCTTCCTCACCTCGGTTGACCACAAGACCGGTAGCGACCGGATAGCCCAGGTCGCCGCCCACA
The DNA here is from genome assembly GCA_002839355.1 of Spirochaetae bacterium HGW-Spirochaetae-2. Classification (GTDB taxonomy): domain Bacteria; phylum Spirochaetota; class Spirochaetia; order Sphaerochaetales; family Sphaerochaetaceae; genus UBA8525. Next base: position 18,930 of record PGXW01000005.1, on the reverse strand, counting down.
TGGATTGCGACATCGTGGTGAACATCCAGGGTGACGAACCGCTGATAACGCCGGCGATCATCGACGAGTTCGTCGCCGCGATGCTGGCCGACCCGTCGCTGGTCATGGTCACCGGCTGCCACGAGATCCACGACGAGCAGGCCTTGCAGAATCCGAACGTCGTGAAGGTCGTCTCGAATCTCCACGGCTTCGCCCTGCTCTTCTCCCGTTCGCTGATCCCCTATCCCCGCTACACCCAGCGCTTCGCCGCCTACGAGCATATCGGCATCTACGTCTATACCAAGGACTTCCTCATGACCTATATCACCCTCGAGGAGACGCCGCTGGCGGCCACCGAATCGTTGGAACAGATGCGCGTGCTCGAACATGGGTACGCTATCAAGATCGTCAAGACCCGCTTCCCCTACAACGCCCTCAGCGTCGACACCCAGGAGGACCTGGAGCAGGTGGAGCGGATCATGCTGGCACAGCAAGAGGCCCACTGATGGACAAGACACTCCCCAATGGCATCCATGTCACCATGATCACCCCCTTCACCGACGACAACCGGATCGACTATGCGGGGGTGGAAGGGTTGCTGCAGTGGTATGCCGACCACCAGGTCGACGGCATATTCGCCCTGTGCCAATCCAGCGAGATATTCTTCCTCTCCTTCGAGGAGAAGCTTCAGCTGCTGCGCTTCATTGTGAAGAACAAGCCCAAAGGCCTGTCCCTGATCGCCTCGGGCCATACCGCCGACGATATCTTGACGCAACAGCGTGAGGCGGCCGCTATTGCCCAGGAAGGGATCGACGCCTATGTGTTCATCTCCAACCGCTTCGCCACCGAAGACGAGGATGACCGGACGTTCCTGCGCAATGCGAAGGAGGTGGCCGATTCCATTGCCGGCTTCCCCCTGGGAATCTACGAGTGTCCCTACCCCTATAAGCGGTTGCTGTCACCCCAGGTGCTCACTTCGTTGTTGGATATCGGGGATTTCCAGTTCCTCAAGGACACCAGCTGCTCAGTGGAGCAGATGCAGGCGAAACTTGTCGCAATGCAAGGAACAAAGTTCAAGCTGTTCAACGCCAATTCCGCCACGCTCCTGGAGAGCCTGCTCATAGGGGCCCACGGATTCTCCGGGGTCATGGCAAACTTCCACCCCGAACTGTACCAGGCACTCATGGGCGCCTTCCACACCGACATGGAGAAGGCCCAGAGGATCCAGGATGTTATCGGGTGTCTATCGCTTGTCGAGAACCAGATATACCCGACCAACGCGAAGTACTACCTCGGGACGTTGGAACGCCTCGGTTTCGGCTACCACACGCGCTCCAGGGATCCCGGTGCCTTTACGCGCAACCGGCAGCTGGAGATCGAACAGATGTGGGCATTGACTCAAACGTGGAAAAACCGTGAGAATGCACAGATACCATGACTAAGAAGAAAACCATCCTGGGCGTGATTCCTGTCCGCTACGACTCGACCCGCTTGCCCGGCAAACCGTTGTGCGATATCTGCGGCAAGCCCATGGTGCAGCGTGTCTACGAGATCGCCTCGCTGTCCACCTTGTTGGACGACCTGCTGGTCGCCACCGACGACCAGCGCGTCTTCGATGCGGTCACTGCGTTCGGCGGCAAGGTCGTCATGACCTCTGCCGAGCACATGACCGGAAGCGACCGTATCGCCGAGGTCGTCCGCTCCTATCATTGCGACTATGTGCTGAATATCCAGGGCGACGAACCGCTGCTCATTCCCGAGATCATCGACGAAGTGATCATCGCCCTTGTCACCGACAAGAAGCAGGTCATGACCACCAGCTGCTACCGCATTACCGACCAGTCGCGTATCGACAATCCCAATGCGGTCAAGGTCGTCGTCGATATCGAGGGCAATGCCATGCTCTTCTCCCGTGCGCCGATCCCCTACCCCCGCAACCGCGAATACCATGCCATGCACGAGCATATCGGCGTGTTCGGCTTCCGCAAGGATTTCCTGCTCAAGTATGTCACGTTGCCCAATACGCCCCTCTCGCTCACCGAGTCGCTCGAGCAGCTCAAGGCCATGGAGAACGGCTACCGCATCAAGGTCGTGCAGACCAAGTACAACTACCAGCCCCCCAGCGTCAAGACACGCGAAGACCTCGAACAGGTCATGCGGATATTGTCTTCGCAAGGGTGATACCCTTGGGAATGCGAAAGGCTCCTGTGGATGACGGTGCCTGGCACCGCCTTTGGCTACTTGAAAGGGGAGTCTACGGGTGCGAGACCTCTCGGGTTAAGCTGAAGAGGGAGCCAAGTGCAGGGTACCTGGCACCAAATTATTCATCGTCGTCTTCCTTACTCACTTTTCAAGCGACCACCCGCCACCAAGTGCGTGGGGAAAGGCTTTTCCTACTGCACTGCTTGAAAAATAACTTCATACGATTTGATCTTCTCCATTGGATTTGAAAAATCTTCAAACTCTTTGTGACCTCAATCCATATTGAGCGGAAAGATTGACTTGTATAGCCAGTTGCCATATCATGTTCGATATATCAATGTATGATATACCATCCTAAAAGACCGGAAGAACACCTTGAAAGATACAGAACAAAAAAAGGATACGCCATTGCTCGTTACCAGAAAAAAGATGCGCTTCGACACCTATCTTACCATACTTAACGCAATAAGGAATGATCTTACGACTAAACGGACCATACACGATACCACCAGGATTTCCTGGGCCTCATGCTCTGATATCATCAACGATCTCAGTAGGTTCGGTATAATTATGGAAGACAACGATCCCGACCGGCAACTGTACCGGCCGGGTCCAAAAACGACCATTTACAAATTTACCGACACCGATCACTTGATACTGGGTCTGGAAATCACGCCCACATCCATCAACAGCACTATCATCGACTTGGGGAAAAGGATACTCTTTAAGAAAGCCTACATCCTCCAAGAAGAACTGACAAATATTAACCTGTATCGATTGGTACGGAATATTTTCTATCAAGTGCTTGAAGACGCGGATAAATCCGAGGAATCGATTACCACATTGGTATTCGCCCTTACCGGCGCGCTGGATCGGGACAACCTGATATGGATCACCTCGCCCAAAGTACATTCCGTCAGATCTGTCGACTTTCATTTTTTCCAACAATCCTTACCGTTTATCAAGCAAGTCTTCATCGAACACGACATCACTGCGCGTGCGAATTCGATTATCAGAACCGACAATTCCCACCCCAAGAACTTCGCGTTCCTTCACATATCTGACGGTGTAGGTATGGCTGTGATGAACAACGGTGTGTATATAAAGGGAGAACGTGGCCTTGCCGGAGAGATCGGACACATTCCCATCCTTGGCTACACCAAGATTTCAGGACTCCCCTGTTACTGCGGAAAGCAACAATGCTTGGAATCCTTCTTATCTTCGAAAGCAATCCTGCACCATATTAGTACAACCTACGACATCGACCTTGATGATCTTGGGGAAATGCACAAACGGCTTTCCGAAGAGCAGTCGGAAGAAGTACGCCAGCTTGTATTCGAGCTCCTGATGAATACTACCATTACCATCGAGAACATCTTCGATCTACACACGTTGTACATCGGTGGTTGGGTTGTAGAGCAATGGCACGCCCAACTCCAACAAACCTTCAAGCATAACGTGCAAGAAGGCTCTTGGCTCGGCGGTCCGAAAGACATTGTATTTTACGATGAAGAAACAACCAATCCGTCATATGGTGCGGCTATAAGTGTCATACATACTGTCATGCACAGAATACTCATGGAAGTATTGACCTAGAAAGCCAGATTTGCAGACAGTTCGCAAAGAACTGTTCCCGGCATCACCTCCTGCCCTTCTTTCACGAAAATGGTTTGCAACCTCCCCGAAGTAGGAGCACCGACATCCACCGTTGCCTTTCCGACTTCGACAGTACAAAGTACCATACCTTCCTCCACGAGATCACCCGTATGGGCACACCACTCGAGCACTTCATATGGGTCCTGTGAATCACCGATTTGGGGCATAGGAATACGCATATCATCTCCAATTCATGAAATATCGAACAATATCGTCGACATTCGTTATGCAATCGAACTCCAAAGGTCTGGAAACCGGCATGGGGACGTCCACGGAACTCACCACCCGGGACTTTCCCTTCAATTTCAAATCGGTACCATTCTGCAGATGATAGATAATCTGCTTACCGATGCTTTGGCTCATGGGAGCCTCCTCAAAAAACAACAACCAACCTGTCTTGCCGACAGAGGCACAAATCGTTTCATAATCTATACTCGGAGCATCCAGGGAACGGAGGTCGATAATTTCCAAAGCGACACTTTCACTCAGAATGCACGCGGCAGCTTGCAATTTTTGTACCATTCCACCATATGCCACACATGTCACATCACTACCCTCCAACACTACTTTTGCAGAACCAAAGGGAATACAATAATCCAACATATTTTCAGGAACGGTACCCTTCTCTCTATACAATTGCTGGTGTTCTAAAACCAAAACCGGATCATTGCTTCGCATGGCAGTGTTGAACAATCCGATATAATCGGCAGGATTTGATGGAGCAATAATGCGCCATCCGGGAAACAATGAAAACAATGCAGTGGGATCCATGCTATGTTGTGGACCCATACCAGTTCCTGTTGCAATCCTTGTTCGCACAACCATCGGCAAATCGACAGCCCCGCCGTACATGTAGCGTGCTTTGCCTATCTGATTGAACAACTGGTCCGCTGCTACAAGCAAGAAATCGGGAAACATGATTTCAACAATAGGCTTGAGTCCCATCATGCAGGCACCCAATGCCATACCGACAAAACCAGATTCCGAAATTGGAGTATTGATCACTCTGTTTGGAAAAGCATGCATCAAGTTCTTTGTTGCTCCATATGGACCTTGGCCGAAATTGGCGACATCCTCACCCCATACATAGACTTCGGAATCCTTCGCCAACCATCGACCGATCACATTTGCAATAGCTTGTACATACGATGTTTCACGCATCGCTTGCGATTTCCAAACCAAATCCGACACATAATTGCATGTCTCAAGTTGTTTCCCACTACTTCTCATACCATTATTTACCGTACGATCGAAAGGATCGACGTTTGGATTATCAAAGAAGAAGGCTGAACGGGTCTCCACATCCTGCACTGGCCAAAGTTTCACATCGATGGAATCCTTTTCTTTACCAACCAAAGGAGTTATCGCTTGATCGAGTAAAGAAGCAATATGGGCATCAATCCCATCCAATTGGGATTGCCTGACAATCCCGAAATCCATCAGTAATTTCGGGTATATTTCATACCCGCTTTTAACCGCCCAATACGCTTCTTCCTCTTTTGTCCTATATCCATATGCGCTACCGGGTAACGGTGAGTCGTGATGGACCGGACGATACCCAACCGCTTCGATTAAAACCGGTGGTCCACCGGAAAGCAGGTGCTGCCTAGCCTCCCTGACAACCATATGGATGGCTATCGGATCATCGGCGTACACCTGGTACGCGTGCAAGCCATAGGAGATCCCACGTGCGGCCAAACAATATCCTGAACAAACATCACGAGATTTGGTTCCGACAGCATACTGATTGTTTTCCAAAAAGAATATTATCGGAAGCTTATAGATTGCAGCAAGATTGCACGATTCGTGGAAAGTCCCCTGGTTGGACGCCCCATCACCAAAGAAACTCATGATGATTTCCCCACGTTTCTGGTGTTTCGCTCCAAAAGCCAATCCAACCGCCGAGGGGATTGCACCTCCCACGATCCCGTTGGTTCCATGGACACCAACGGAAGGATCATATAAATGCATCGAGCCCCCACGACCACTGCAACACCCTATCTTCAATCCCAAGATTTCTGCAATTGTTTGGTTCAAGAACTCAACAACCGGCACAAACTCCTTGGCGGAACCAGGTTCCAATGGATTCCAGTTTTCATCCATAAGGGAGAACAACCCTTTGGCCAACACATGATGGTGCCCCCTATGGGTGGAGTTAATCCTGGAATTTTTCCCCAAAGCCTGCAGTGCCGCAGATGCTGAAGTCTCCATGCCAAAACTGGTATGCAGTGCACCCCACAACAACCCTTTCTTCTGCAACTCGGTTAGGACTTGCTCACATTGGTGTATAAGATGCGATGCATACAGTATCTGCAGATGCTCTATGTCTGAAAGTCCTCGTACATCGGTAGCTTCAGATTCCATTTGTATACCGAAGTTTTCAATTCCCAACGGTCCACGTTTCATTACAACCTCTTCCGCTTCACCCAATCAATGAAGCAATCTTTTTTTCAGGAATGACATACGGTTCGCCATGACAGAGTGCGAGATGATACATTTTTGCACCGAGCTCTACCGTGACCGTACAGTGAAAAGCCTTATCGAGTGTCTTCCCCATAGCCAATATTCCATGGTTAGCCCAGATAATCGCATTCCGATCTCCCATGATTCCGAGCATCTTGTAGCCGAAATCCTTGTTTCCACTATCGGCGAAAGGCATGACCGGAACAGCCCCTCCAACATCGATCGCCATGTTCACGAATACCGGTTCAATCGATTTTCCGATTATCCCGAATGCATTTGCATAGATCGGTTCCGAATGGATAACCCCTAGAATATGGGGACGTTCCCGATACACTGTACAATGAACCGCCGTCTCAGCCGATGGTTCCCGCGTCCCTTCCACCACATTGCCATCAGTATCAACGACCACCAGATCTTCCTCCTGCATCTCCGCATAAGAAAAATCATGGGGTGTAATCACAATAAGTCCAGATGAGGGATCCTTTTCACTGATATTTCCTTGCGTGAGCGGATTAATCCCCAACTCCATCAACTGTTTCGCTACGGACAGCACATGGGATTTCATTGCGAACGGAACTACCGATACCTGTTGCTTCATACTATCTCCTCTTGAGCCAATTCTTTGATTGACTGGTATAATAAATCATACTGTTTCACCTTTTTAGTGTAATAAGGAGCCAAACCATCATTCGGCCGAACGATAATTTCTTTTTTCACACATTGTCGGACGGCTTGTTCCAGGGATTCGAATACCCCAGTTCCCCATCCTGCTAGCATAGCCGATCCAATACAACCTGCTTCATGGACCGACATCAATTGGATCGGTAAGGCGAAAATGTCAGATTTCATCGATATCCAATTTTTAAACCGGACACCACCTCCAGTGGCGACCAATCCACAATCATTCTCGCTACAACCATGCAATTCTTTGAATCTGATGAATCCTAAGTATTGCTCGAAAGTTATTCCTTCCATCACCGCCTTGAGTAACTCTTGTTGTGTCGAGTTGTAGGTAAACCCATACACGAGGGCTTTGGCGTGGGGATTATCATAATGATTGCTTCCTCCGGAAAGGTGAGGGATCACTTGCACTGAAGTTTCTAGATCTGAAGGAACCGTACGCAACAGATTGTAGAAATCCTCCAATTTGCATGAGATATCCCCATTGTAACCTGCAAACAAAACACTACCCAACCAAGAAAAGAATCGAGTGCCCGTCTGGCTACCAACGAGTGTTACCATGGACCCTGGGCACACATGTGGATATGTCGGATACCTCACCAGGTGAGGAGCTTGTTCCTTGCTTTGTACTATTGAAATACATTCTGTGGTACCTACCGAATAGCTTGCACCTTTACGTATCAAACCATTGCCAAATGCAGAACATGGCTGATCATGACCACCCGAGACAACTTTAGGACGAACGGTGAAACCCAAGTCAAGACTTACATCACACGAAAGGATACCAATAACACTCCCAGAATCGATGATCTCTGGCAATTGGTTCTCAGTTATCCCAGCAAATCCAAGTAAAGTAGATGACCAGGACTTCCGTTTCACGTCATACAGTAGCATCCTTGCAGCCATCGATCTGTCGGTAACTGGAGGTAGCCCCAAACACAACAATATGAATGTATCGAAACAACAATATTTCCAACAATTTTCCCTGACCCGCTTGTGATGATCCATCCACCATTTGATCTTGAATATCGAATGGATAGAATCAAATGTTTGACCGGTTAGGTTAAAAATTTGTTGCTCATCCAGTATCGACCGTAATGAAGCCACATAACCAAGACCACGTATATCCGCACTTACCGGACTCTTGTCAAGAGGATGCATCATGGCATCCACGGGAATCACTGCCTCTCCCTGTGTCGAAAAGGATAAGGCGGTCACAGGATTATCCTTACAGAGTGCATTGCATTGACGGATACAAGATTTGAGTTCGTGCCATACCTCAATTGGATCCAACTCGAATCGCCCTTGGTCAGGTGAATCGACAGGATATTCGGCCCCCGCTCGGGCCAATATCTTTCCTTCCTCCGAAACTGCCAGTACCTTGCACCCACTGGTGCCGATATCCAATCCCATAATACTCATCTGCTCACCCCTTTAAGGCACCACTAGTCATTCCACTCATAAAGTACCTTTGCATGAAGATATATAGAGCCAATACAGGGATAGTCATGACTGTAAGCACAGCAAACATGGCACCTGGCCGAGACATGTATTGCCCGCTATAGATCAACGGAACCAAAGGCAATGGTTTCACACTGTTCTTATCAATCGTAACCAACGCCAATAAGAATTCGTTCCAGGATTTCATGGATTGCCAGATGATCACAACAGACATGGAAGGTGTACTCAATGGCAACATGATTTTCCGATAGATTTTCCAAGGACCACACCCATCTATCTTCGCGGCATTCTCAAGGTCTGTGGGAAAACTGGAGAAATAGCTTTTAAATATGATTACCGCGAACGGAATACCTAAAGCCGTATAGGGAAGGATCAAGCCCCAATGCGTGTTGTACATGTGCAATGTCTTGCTGATCTGGAACAATGGAATCACCAAAGTCGGAATTGGCAGCATAAGCGTCAACAACAGGAACAGGAACCACGTATCTCTTCCAAAGAAACGCAACCGAGAGAATGCATATGCGGCAAGTGAAGAAAAAAATGTGACCATCAGTACCGAAGGAACAGTTATTGCCACACTGTTGAGGAAATAGCGGAACATCGGCACTTCGTTGAAAATCAAATTGTAGTTGTACATTGAGTATCGGGGCAGGAATATTCCACCGAACGAAGGAGAACGTACATCAGGAGGCATGAGAGAGACGCTGAGCATCATGGCTATCGGAACCAGCCAAAGCAGTGTCGCAACGACAATCGCACAGATATACAGCACCTTGATATGATATTGGTTTTGATTGAATCGCATGTATGACCCCTTCCCTACTCGGCAACCTGAAATTTCGCGCCTAACACTTTAATCTGGAAAAGGCTCAACACAAGAGCCAACACCAACGTGAACACGGACATTGCGGACCCGTAACCCATTCCTTGCAAACGGAAACTCCGTAGGAATATATAGGTGGAAAGCATTTGACTTGCATTGTTCGGCCCACCGTTCGTCAACGAATAGACCAAGTCGAAAGTTTGCAAAGCTCCAATGACTCCCAATAGGATTAGTGTCAGGTGTGTCCCCTTGAGCATAGGCCATACGATGAATCGGATTTCCTGCCACTTCCCGACACCCTCGATCCGTGTCGATTCGAAGATTTCTTCATTGATAGACTGTAAACCTGCCAGATACAGCAACATTGACCAACCGGTCCATTGCCAGACATTTACCGCGATAACAGCGAAAATTGCCATTTTATGATCCGAGATATAGGGCTGAGCCAGAAAAGTCAGACCAGTCTTGTATCCTAGATCAGCGAGAAGCCCACCAAATGGATTTAAAATACGTTGCCATACGATACCAATTACAACAGGAGATATAATTGCTGGCATGTAGATGATTGCCCGTGCAATATTCCTTCCCCCGATATCATGGTTCAAGATATAGGCAAATATGAAACCAAGGAACATTTGGGGAAATATTGTCAGGAAAATCCAATAAGTCACGTTTCGCAATGAGATGAGAAATATTTCATCTTCGAAAAACATATGCCGGTAATTCTGGATTCCGACAAAGACCCTTTCATTGATGCCATCCCATTCATACAGGCTGTTCAGAACGATATATCCGATCGGGTATAAAACATACACTACAAACAGAATCATCGCCGGTGCAATAAAAAGTAATCCGACTTGTTGTACAGCTCTATTGGTTCTTTGACTATTCATCTTCCCACCTTGTCGACTGTATGTTTCACATGCAGGGATTAGGATACAGGTTGCCAGATGGTGCCTGCCGAGTCACATTCTTGGGATGGGGAAAAGATTTTCCCCACCCCCACTTCGAACGCAAACGCGTGCCAAAGCAAGACTATGATAGTGGTTTCCAGACTGCTTGAACCTTTTGCATCGCAGCTTCAGGTGTCAGTTGGCCACTTGCAACCGCAGCCAAGGCATCTTCGAGTGCTTGGATGATTTCAGGACTTCTGAGCTGTCTTGGATATTTCACGTTCGGCATCCATTCTTCGGAAAGGATTCGCCATACTTCCCGTTGATTGTCTGACTCGAAGTACTTGTCTTCGGGAGCCATGCCTTTGATCGCAGGAATATCGTTGAACGTATTGATTAGCGCTTGGGCAGCATCTCCAGCAATGAAATCCACAAAGACCTGGATTGCCTCCTCCTTACCTACGGCAGCCTTCGTTACTCCCAACATGACATCGATACCCCCGAGGAGATCCTTCGATTGCCCGTTACCCGATACATCGGGGAAAATCATTGGCGCGTAGCCCACCAACCCTTGGGAAAGCGGTGGTGGATTCGGATTGCCTGCCATTTGCATCCACCATGCACCCATGGGGAATGTCGCAGCTCTACCAGCCTCAATCAACTCCTGCGACCCTGGGTATGCGCTGAGTCCAAGAGCTCCATCCTGGATAATCCTGTCGTCAAACAATCGCTTCCACACCCGCATGGCTTCTACGAATGGAGCGTCGGTAAACTTGGCTTTACCTTCTTCGGCTTGATAGATCGATCCCGGAGCAATGTTATGAATAATCTGCATATAGATATCACGACGCAACCAACCATCGATCGCACCAACCATCATCGGTGCAATTCCCTTGTTCTTAAAATAATCGCGCATCTTCAACAGATCATCGTACGTCTTGGGAGGTTCGAGTCCGGCCTCCTCCAATACAGGAATGGTATACCACATATTGATCGTCTGGACCAAAACAGGTAATCCATAGAAGTTCTCGTCACCTTTTGGATTTCCCAACCGGGCTTGGTCCAATCCAATCGGATGGAACTTGTCCTTCCAGTTTTCGCCCCAATATTTAATCACTACATCCTGAACCGGCATTAGATATTTCCGGTATTGCTGGGTCATAGCACCAGGTTCTAGACCGATGATGTCAGGCATGGTATTGGACTGGGCTCTTGTCTGCAGATCAACTATATATTCAGGATAGTTGAAAATAGTTGCATCAATCTTGATGTTGGGGTGTTTCGCTTCAAAAGCAGCAATCATCTTCTCGGTAGTTGCCACCACAGGACTCCAGGATCTGAATGTAATGACGGTCCTTCCGTCTGGTTCGGAAGCCGCTTTTTGGCCTTGTGCAAATAATGATGGGGCAAAGACCACTAAGACGCACAAGAGAACGAGTACAAATCGTTTCATAAACTCCTCCTTTTAAATATCAGTTATTGATATTTTAATTACTGATATAATAAAACACAACATGTCACTTGTCTATAAAAAATTTGAGGAATTTATTTATTCTTTAACCCATATATAGTTGTATTTCTTGTTGTGATCACTTAATCACATTACGATGGGGATTGAGGTTATCAGGTGTATATTTAGTTACATTATTATCCATTTCTATGTATTTAAAAACAATGGGCGGTCCAGTAAGCTTCGAACATGATGGTTCAAGAAGCGGGGTCAGTACTTCTTTCCCCGGAGGACATAGGGTTGTTTGCGGTTTGGATCCGGAAATGAAGAACGGAGCCGTGCGTAATAGTCGTCGACTTCGCCGAGGTCTCCCCCTCGTGGTGGAAGAATGTGCCGTAGAGGCCGACCAGCTCGGTCGCGAGTTTGACTCCCTTGTTCGTCTTGAGAATGTCGGTCGCTTTGGACCGGCCCTTGTGTAATTTTGCAGGAAGCCGGCTATCATCTTATCAGTGACGATTGTCGCAAATAGAGACGGGTCGCACACCGTGCCGGCGAGCAGCTCAAGGCAATGGAGAACGGCTACCGCATCAAGGTCGTGCAGACCAAGTACAACTACCAGCCACCCAGCGTCAAGACACGCGAAGACCTCGAACAAGTCGTGCGGATATTGTCCAAGGGAAAGCTGGGGAAGTAGCTGGAGATTTATCTCACGGAACGTGAAGAATCATTCTCATCCACATTCCCCTTTCTGGAACTTGACAAGTGGATGTCAGGGCATTATGATTTTGTTTAAGTAAACACTTAAATGGATTCACATTGCACAAACCTCTCGAAAACTGCAAGACGTTTGCGGATAAAACAAGGTATCCGGAACAAGCTTAGGCGCATCTATATGGAACTGCTCACGGCTGCACAAACCCAGGTGGGCAAGCGGGGTTGCAACCATGTGGAACAACAGTACCATTGTTGCCGAGGGGAGGAGAACAGAAGATGCATATCATAGAAGCACGCAACCTGGTAAAAAACTTTGGGGACTTCCAGGCAGTCAAGGGAATCGACTTCTTTGTGGAACAAGGTGAGATTTTTGGGTTCCTCGGTCCGAACGGGGCTGGAAAGACAACCACCATCAACATGCTCACCGGATTGGCAAGACCCTCCGAGGGAACCATCACCATCGCTGGATTGGATGGGGTAAGGAATATCAAGAAAGTCCAGGGAATCATCGGGATAGTGCCTGATGAAAGCAATCTCTACGACGATATGGGCGGATTCGAGAATCTCGTCTTCTGTGCTTCCCTCTATGGCATGAAAAAGAGAAAGAGGGAACAACGGGCACATGAACTGCTTGCTCAATTCTCACTCGACGATACCGGAAACCGACCATTCAAGGCCTACTCGAAGGGAATGAAACGCAAACTCACCATTGCAGCGGGAATAATCCATGAGCCAAGGATTCTCTTCTTGGATGAACCGACCACGGGAATCGACGTCGAGAGTGCACGTCAGATCCGGCAATTGATAGCAACGCTGAATGAGCAAGGCACAACCATCTTTCTTACCACGCACTACATCGAGGATGCCGAACGTCTCTGTGACAGAATCGGATTCATCGTCGGAGGGAGTGTCGTTAAAGTGAGTACTGTCCAAGCCCTGCTCACAGAGGCCCAGCAGGAACATGTCCTACAGTTCTGGTTGGAAGCCTCCGGCACACACTTGCAATCTGAATTATTGGACGCATTCCCAATGGTATCGATGTCTCCAGAGTCTGACCATACCATCAGCCTACGATCCAAGGTCCCCATGGACCTCATGCCGTTCATGCATTTCTTCGATGCCAGGAACATCAAGGTCCGGGAGGCAAGACTCGTCCGTCCCTCATTGGAGGAGGTGTTTGTGAAGATCACCGGCATCGAACTGGCTCGACTCAAAAAGGAAAAGGAAGGAAGGAAATGATCGACAATACACTCGCCTATTGGGGTATATTGAAAAAAGACATGCGAAATTATTATCTAAAACCACCAAACATCAGCTGGGGAATCATTTTCCCAGTCTCTTGGACATTGATGTTCTACCTGCGCTCTGAACAGGCGGTGGATATCAGGGCGATCCTTCCCGGCGTGATGGCTCTTTCCATATTGTTCGGAACAACCTCGATGCTCTCGGTGACCATAACTTTCGAACGCAAGAGCCGTTCGTTTGAACGGTTGCTTCTCTCTCCAATCAGTCTCAATCTGCTCATGCTGGCAAAGACTACTGGAGCCATAGTGTTCGGGATCATCAATGCTTTCATCCCGGTACTATTTGCCTCCTTCATGATAGACCTATCGGGAATCCATTGGGGAATCCTCAGCCTTGCGGTATTGTTCATTGCCATCACCTCCACATTCCTTGGCTTGTTCATTGCAGTGTCGGTCAACGAGGTGTTCGAAGCCCAGACATTCTCCAATTTCTTTCGCTTTCCCATGATGTTCCTCTGTGGCCTTTTCATCCCGATTGGGAACCTGCCTGCAATAATCCGCCCCCTCTCCTATATTCTTCCCTTGACCTATGGGTCCGACCTGCTTAGATTCTCCGTCAACTCGGAGGCCTCCATACCTGTGGCAGCAAACCTCCTGGTCCTTGTATTATTCAGCGGGCTGCTCTTTTTTCTCAGCACCCACAATATAAAGAAGCGCTGGATATACTAAATATGAAATCCTCCACACGCTCTATCCCTACACATCCGAAGAGAATCACCGCTTCGCAACGTGTCGCGATACACCGTCTGGATATCATCCATCGCTTGAAGTTGTCGCAAGCACTGCCTTTCCTCATCCGAGGTATCGAGGACAGCCATGATACCCCCATTGCAGACAACTATCCGTTTCGGTGCCGACAACGCAAGCAACGGATCATGGGTAGCGATAAGAACCATCTTGTTCTGCCCCGACAAGAGTGCCAGCGCCTTTGTCCTGTTAATGCCTGCATTCTCGATCTCGTCGATCAATACAATGGGAGATACACTGAGGAACGCTGTATCGGCCACCATCAATGCCCTGGCTTGCCCTCCGCTCAAGGAAGTGAGGGGAGCGTCCAATTCAAACGCTTCACCTGAAAGTCCGTTGGCAGCACGGATAATCTCAGCAATCTTTTGATCATAGTGGTCGATCATCCTGCTTTGCGCATGCAGCACAAGGAATTCAGCCACGCTGACGTCCATTACAAAATTCATATTCTGAGAAAGTTGTGCCACCAGCTTATGGTCCGAAGAGAACCGCCATGACGCAGGAGGAATTTCATCGTCTACCAATATTTGGCGACCGGTGGGCGTATCGCGTTGAGCCATCCATTCGATATCGGCCAGCAACCGGCTCTTTCCCGAACCCGTGGGCCCTACGATACTCACCAGATCCCCAAGTCCGATTCTCAGTTCGATGTCCTCAACATTTCCTCGCTTGTCCCGCCCTCCCCGTATGGTAAGCGATTTGATGTCCACACCTTGTCGTTCCCTGATGTTTGCCATTTCTCGCATGAACGCATGGAAACGCCCAAGCAACACAGGTGGCTGTGTACCCAAGTCCTCCAGAAGTGTATACGGCAAGGTTGCGAAATACGACGCTATTGTCCGATATCCATTTTCCATCGGCAGATTGTTCATCGCAAAGAATTCCCGGACATAGGGATGTGAAGCAATGAGTTCCTCTACCGTACAAGTATCCGTTTTATAGTCCTCAATCAATCCAACTCCATCCTTCTTACATTTCCTTTCTGTTTCTCCTTCCCGATCCGTGTTTCTCCAAGACAATAGGAACATAGGGCGGAAGGCAGACTTGCCCTCAGTTCCTTTCCCTGCAGTGTTTGCATATCCCCCGTGCGCAACAGGACCTCCGAGAGATATGCAGAACCTTGGCCGGAAAGACCATTGATGTGGAGGATCAGGCAGCTGGGATTTGCTTGCCTGATCTTGAAGGCAAAGATTTCCCGTTCAGCCTGCGAAACTACATCGCCTTTGGTAACTACCACAATATCAGCGGTCTTGAGCATCGGTCCAATCTTCCGCGGTGCGCCAGCCCCCATGAGATTGTCAATGACACAGAGTGCGGTACACCCCTCGATATGGGGCGAACACCTGTTGCAAAGACCGGCACTTTCACTGAAAAGGATATCATAGCCATATCGTCTTCCCCAGGCAAAACAGTCATCGATATTACTTACGAAGAAATGATCTGGACATAGATTCCCAGAAAGCCCGATCCGTACATCGATACCATGGGATGCATACAAGGCGTCATCATCTGTCGCCAAACAATCGAACTTTACCACGGCGCAACGCGATGCACGATGGCGCAGATCCGCAATCAAATGAACAATCACAGAAGTCTTCCCGGATGACGGAGGCCCGGATACCGTTATCAGTTTCATGCGCATCATTTCCCCTTGTACAGAACCATTCGATCAACGACGGAGATCCTTCCGTCTCTTGTACAACAAGAAAAGAAAGAACGGAGCTCCAAAAATAGAGGTGATAATTCCTACCGACAGTTCCACAGGCTGAAAAATTGTTCGGGCTATTGTATCCGAAGCGATAAGTAGGATTGCCCCAAGCAATGCAGACAAGGGAACCGAATACCGATGATCGTTTCCTATCAACAGTCTTGCCGTATGGGGAGCTATAAGACCGACGAATCCGATGGTCCCCGACACACTTACCGCACTACCGGCAAGCACAGCTGCAGTCAGCATCGCGAACAGACGGTATGATCGTACGGAAAGTCCCACACTCATCGCAACCTCATCGCCAAGTCCGAACAGATTCATTTTGGGACTGATTGCCAAGGCGGCGGCAAGAGCACCGGCACTATAGGGCCAAACAGACGATACTGCCGTCCAACTTCTTCCGGAGAGGCTGCCAAGAAGCCAGGAATATGTGACCTCAAGGATGTCGCTGTGGATCATCATCAGGGCAGAGGTTACCGCATTCATGAGATTGGATATGGCAATCCCTGCAAGGACAATATACACAGTCCCTCCCCCACCCGAAGTATTCGCAAGCACATAAATCAAGAACGTGGCACCCAAAGCCCCGACAAACGAGGCTGGAGGTATGGCCCCGATTTGTCCCGGGAATAAAGCCATGATGACCACCGCGGCAAGCCCGGCACCGGCATTCACTCCAATTATATTGGGCGAGGCCATGGGGTTCCGTATGATTCCCTGCAAAAGGACCCCCGAAACAGCAAGATTCATTCCAACGAACAATCCTGTCAAAATCCGTGGTAGCCTGATGTTCAGGATTATTTGGCGGATCAATCCTTCTTGATCCTTCCCAAGAAACAATCCAAACACCTCCTCCAATGAAAACCGGATCGTACCGACCATGAGACTGATACATACCACACCCGCCAACACTGCTGTTGTCGTTATGAGCATCGTCAACCGATAGGCATGCAGAACCTCCCGAGGTCTATCCTGAAAATTCAAACCATGGCTCCTTCACATCGTTCCTGACGAAAAGCCCGTGACAATCCACTATAGGAAGTACATCTCCCCCAAAGGACAAACCAACCGCCACACCAACAGGTGGTAGTCCATTGGGGGATGTAGGGAATACCCATATCGTATCAGTCCAACTTCTTCGCGATGGCATCGGCGGTAATCCTCAGCATGTCTTCGGCGGTAGAACGATTCGGATTGGCCGAGAATGGAAGGATTATCACGCGACCATTCCTTACGGCAGTGGAATTTTTCCATTGGGCATCATTCTCGAATTTCTCCAACAAGGCCTTATTGCTTGCAAAATCATTGCTTGAAGCGATAATGAATAGTATATCGGGGTCCCGTTCCAGGATTGTCTCGACACCAAAAGGTACGAACGAAGCCTTCTTGGCTCCAGGAAGACTGTCGGGTACGATATTCCCAATCCCAAGGAGAGCGAGCATCGAACCATACGAGGAGGCACTTTGGGCAGCAGTGATCGTATCACCGTCCTGAATCATGATTCCTGTTTTGATACCGGTCCCTTGCATGATGGAATCCTGCAATTCCTCGGCGAGGGCAAACACCGACTGTACATACTGCTCTGCAATCGCCTCCTTCCCCAACAATGCTCCGATGTAGGTGGTCACCTCCACCACAGGAATCTCGCCTACCCGGTCGGGATCGAAATAATAGACGGGTGCTCCAGTCTGGCCCAACGACTCGTCGAGGGCCGCATGGAATCTGCTGCTTGCAATGATAAAATCTGGACGCAGGGCATACACCGACTCGATATTTATATTTGCGGTTGATCCGACAGATGGCAATGCAACGCCCTCCTTGGAGACCTTGAACTCCTCGACCTTCCCAACGGGGGAAATTCCAATATTGTAGAGGGCTTGCATTGCGGCGGAAGTCAATGCCAGTACCCTTTGGGGGTTTTCCGGGACAAGTACCGTACGCCCCAACTCATCGGCAATTTCCTTCGATCCAACAGGTGTTTCCCGTTGCGTTGCCTGCATATCGGACACCTGCCTTCCCTGGTCCTGCTCCCGTGTACCTTTTGCCGCTACAGTGGCACAGCCGAATAGTAAAAATCCTACCATCATGATTACCAATACTTTCACATCAATCCTGTTTCGCTTCATAATCGTTCCTTCTCTCCTTGCGGTTTGCGTATCTCTACCCAACGGCCGGTACCGGTGTCCCCGTCCGTACGTATTTCAAATGCAGGCAAGTGTGCTTTCTCAACTATGCTCTGAAACGTGTGGAGATCGGGTCGACTCTCCATCCGTTTTGCCAGTCCACGTTGCAACACCACTTGCATTCTGCTTCTCATACTCAAGGGAAGGTATCTGCCCAATCCTCCCCCAACAATTGCAACACCTCCCGGCTTGAGGATACGATAAATCTCCTGCAGCCCCTTCTCAGGCTTTTCCCAAAACCAGATCGACCCCCTGCTCATAATGAAATCGGCATAGTTGTCATCTAAAGGAATATCATGGACATCCGCTTGAATAAACGACGCGGCATTGTCGACTTCCAACATCTCGAAATTGCTTCTGGCCTCATGCAAGGAAACCAAGGAGATATCCAAGAATACAATCTTCATATCAGTAATCTTGGCTAGTTCCATGCCCAACCAACCGGGACCTACCCCGATATCGAGTGCAACACCGTCCATCAGTTTGTAATCATCGACAAACTGTTGGATCAACAGGGGATACATGGGTTGCAACACCATATAGTTGTTTCCGTTCAACATGATGCTGTTGGTTCGCGAATTATTCTGGAGTGAAATTCTACAATTAATCTCGGTCGAATTCCCACAAACTAATCTAGAGCAAATTCTTGCATATTGTTTTGGA